>JADGAR010000041.1 GCA_015231915.1 Magnetococcales bacterium | reverse complement strand
CGGTTCCCGTGTGGGTCCTGTCCGCTATCTTTTCAATATTCTGGTGACTTTTTTCAATTGTGCGCATATCCGGTACCAGTCGTCATATCTGGAGGCCTGCCTGAGTGCCGCTTCGTTCAGGCTTTGCGTGATCTTGATTTCGAGCAGAATCCGGTCGGCATCCAAATCCCGCAACCCATCCGCCAAGAGCATGCGCTGCGCCTCCGTCCGGCCTTCCGACTGGCGTTGCATCAGGATGATGTCCGCCTTGGGCGGCAAGGAAAGAGCGGCACCTCGGTGTGGACATCGATGCCAACCGGCTCCAGCAGCGCCTTGAGGGTCGCACCCACCAGGCAGTGCCAGCAGGTCTTTGTGCCGGGGTCGTTCACGCGGCATCTTCCATTCCTCTTTCCTCACCGTGACTTTTTCTTTGCATATTCCGCCAACTGCTCCGGAACAGCCAGCAAAAAAAACTGACCGGTTTGCATTGTTTCATACGTTTCTCCCCTGCGGTGCGGGCGCGCCACGCAGCAAACCTTCCGTTGACAGATCCTCATCAATCTCTTCCCAATGGATACCATAACCACCGCCGCAAATCTCCCATTGGCTGCGCTGTGCCGGAGTGGCCATGGCGAGCCTGGGAAACCATGCCAGGGGAACGGAGATGATGCGCCCATCCTGCAAACGGACGATAATGAAGTCGTCAGTGCATTCCACATCGGAAACGCGCTCATCCGCTCTGAGTGCCAAAATACCCATGCCAACTCTCCAACAGCCATTCCCGGCGCTCCAGCAACAAGAAGCACACCATGGTTCATTCCTTGAATGAATATCGTCGGCATGAATCTATATTAAGGAGTCGTCAAGCATGGAGTCAATCAAAACTGAAAATAAATAAAATCCACCCGCTGAAATGCCCGCATGTTCAAAATCCCCAGAAACAGGCAGGTGACCAGAACCGTTTCCGACCAGAAGCGCATTCGGGGAGAGGAGGCCAGACGGGAAAGCACATAAAGGTCCACAACGGCGTGCAGCCACAAAAACAGCGAGTAGAAAAAGGCCTTGGTGAACAGAAACATGGCGTACTGACGCTCCCGCGCGGTGTCGGCGAAGGGGGAGAGGGTCAGATAATGCAGCAGATGGGTCAGGTCGGTCTCGCGGAAGATCAGCCAGCCCAGCTGGGTCAGGGCGAACATCAGCAGCCATTGCAGCACGACCACTCCGGGAACCCGGCCCAGGGCAACCAGGAAACCCACGGCGCCAGCCGCACGATACAGCGCGATCAAACCCCCGTGAAACAAGCCCCACAACACGAAATTCCAACTCGCGCCATGCCACAGGCCGCACAGGAAAAAAGTCACCAGAATATTGAAAAGATAGCGGACAGGACCCACACGGGAACCGCCCAGCGGAATGTATAGATAATCCCGGATCCAACCGGACAACGACATGTGCCAACGCTTCCAGAACTCCCCCGGGGAGGTGGCCAGATAGGGATGATTGAAATTGCGACTCAATTCATAACCGAACAGACGTGCCACCCCGCGGGCAATGTCGGTGTAACCGGAAAAATCGGCCAGAATCTGCACGGTAAAGGCGAACACCCCGGCCCACAACACCGCAAAAGGCGGATTCTCCAATAAAAAAACGTTGTTGACGATCAATGCGGCATTGTCGGCGATCACCAGTTTCTCGAAAAACCCCCAGACCATCAACACGATCCCGGAACGAACGGCAGCGAAATCCACACGCTTTTCCCGGCGCACCTGGGGCAGAATGTCACCCCCGCGACCGATGGGACCAGCCACCAACTGGGCAAAAAAGCTCACATAAATGCCGAATTCAACAAAGTCGTGACAGGCCCGGATCTTCCCCCGATAAACATCCGTGGTGTAACTGATCGACTGGAACGTGTAAAAAGAGATCCCGACCGGCAACACGATCTCCAGCACCAAACGCGGCGGGACCCATCCGAACCAGGCGAACAGCGCAGCCACGTTCTCGACAAAAAAGCCGAAATACTTGAAAATGGCCAACAGACCCAGATTGGCCGTCAGACTCACCAGCAACAGACGCCAACGCAGACCGGGATGCCGCTCCATGGCCCGCGCCACCAGAAAATCGATGCTGGCGGTCGCCAGCAATGGATACAGAAACCACGGGTGGACATACCCGTAAAAAAAACCGCTCGCCACCAATAAAAAATATTGCTGAGGGCGATGGGGCAGCCGCCAGTAGATCGTCAGGACGGCCAGCAAAAACACCAGAAAATCGATCGAATGAAATATCATGAGCGAACCATCCGCGCCAAATCCGTCCCCAGGTCCGCAAGGAGTCTATCAAAGTCACCCAGCCACGGAAAGCGCTGCCGTCCCCTGGCTTGCTGGCAAAACAACGGTCCTGCTCCTCTTGGCATGCATGCTCCTGCTCCCTGCCCTGCCGGGTCGGTTTTCCCCCACCATCCCCTTCAACCCCGCCAATCGCCAGGAACTGGCGCAAAAAAAGCCCACTTTCGTCTTCATCGGCAACTCCATGCTCTTCTCCCGCATCGACCTGCCGACCCTGAACACCCTGCCAGGCGCAACCGGCATGCTTCTGTCCATGGGGGGCGTCTTCTCGGCCCACTGGTATCTCTGGCTCAAAAACGATCTCATCGCCTCCGGGCACCGGCCCCGTGCCACCTTCCTCTTCTTCCGGGACGACGAACTGACCACCCCCTACCGCTCGGTCTCCACCCCGGAAGAGCGCGCCCTGCTGGCCAAGGCCTCGGTGGACGACGAACCGGAACTCCAACGGGTGCTGGCCTTCCATCGCCCCTTCATCGACCGGTTGGAAACGTTTTTTTATGATCTTTATCCCATCCAGCTCAAGCGCAACGACCTGGACTGGAGCCTGGATTCCCTGGCCCTGCTCCCTGCCCTGCCCGATTTTCCCGGCATGATGTGGCGCAAGAAATTCGGCTCCCCGCCCGTGACCCCGGAAGAGGAGTACGCGCTCTTCGCAAGCCGCCAGGAGTTCAAGCGGGAGATCAAGGAGACGCTCTTCAATGCCAACGGCTTCCGCCCCAGACCCGCCCCCCGCCCGGCAACGGATGCCCAAACCAGACCCGCTCCTCCCACCTTTGCCGAACAACTCCCTCACTCGTTGCTTCCGGCCATGCTGCGCCTGGCCAAAGAACACGGGCTGCGCCTGGAATTCGTCCTGGTAAAGCAACGTCCCAACCTCGACGGCGCCCCTCTGATCCGCCCGGACTACGAACTGCGCTATCTGGCCGACTTGCGGGATTATCTGGCTGCCCATGGCGCCGGCCTGCACGACGACAATCCGGACGACCGCTGGACGCCCGAACACTACTACGACCAGTGGCATATCGCCCCCCGCTTCAAAGCGCTCTACACCCAACGCTTCGTGGCGGGCAAACCCGACATCTTCGCGCCCCGGTTTTCTCCTTGACTTTCCGGCACTCCGGGGAAATCCTGCACCCTGCCCCGGTGTTTTCGTTCCACCCTCGACAAAGGACAAAGATACATGGTCGTACTGGGAATCGGCGGTTTCATGCACGACTACAACTGCGCCATCATCGACCTCAAGAAGAAACGGGTGGCCATGTTCGAGGCCGAACGTCTCTCCCGGCGCAAACACCACGTCATCCGCAAGGAGGACGACCTGCTGGCACCCATCCGTCACTGCTGCGACACCCTGGAGATCGCCTTGCGCCACATCGACGTGGTGGTCTTCGGTCACACCGACCCCTTCCCCTGCCGGGAGTGGATCAAAGAGCGGCTCGGACGCGGCAAGAAGTACATCGACCTGGACCACCACCTCTGCCACGCCGCCGGGGCCTTCTTCGCATCCGGACTGGAGTCAGCCGCCATCGTCACCCTGGACGGCTTCGGCGACGGCGCCTGCGGCATCCTGGCCCACGGACGCGGACGCTCCATCGATGTGCTGGAGCGGTTGAGCGATCAGGACAGCATCGGCCTGGAATACACCCGCGCCACCTATCACCTGGGCCTGGGAGGCTACGGGGCCGAAGGCAAGACGCAAGGCCTGGCCCCCTATGGGGAACCCACCCTCTTCGAACGCTACATGGAGCAGATCGAGATCCTCCCCAACGGCCAGATGCGCCTGGGCGAGGCGCTGCGCACCCAGGCCTCCCGGCTGGCGGTGGAGGGGGGCTACCTGAACGCCATGCTGCTCAACAACGACTTCCTCGACGAGCAGTTGCCCCGCCGCATCGATCCGGAACCCATCACCCGCGACCACATGAATCTGGCCGCCAGCATCCAAAAGACCCTGGAGACCGTGGCGGGCCGTCTGTGCGCCATTGCCAGGGAACGCACCGGCGAGGCCGATCTGGTCCTGGGGGGGGGTGTGACCATGAACTCCTCCCTCAACGGCAAACTCCTGGAGCAAGGGTTTCGCAAAATCTTTCCCCTGCCCATGGCCTCGGATCGCGGCATCGGTCTGGGGGCGGCCCTCTATTACGTCCATCAGGTCCTGGGGGAGGAACGGTTCTTCAAGCTCGATTCGGTCTTTCACGGCCAGACCTTCGCCGACAAGGTGGGCGAGGCCGCCATGCGGCGCGCCGGCCTGCGGGTCGTCAAGGGGGACGATGTCATCGAGACTGCGGCGCGTGCCCTGGCCGAGGGCAAGATCGTCGGCTGGTTTCACGGACGCTCGGAGATGGGCGCCCGCGCCCTGGGCAATCGCAGCATCCTGGCCGACCCCCGCCAGGCGGCCATGAAAGATATCATCAACGCCCGGGTCAAGCATCGGGAGTGGTTCCGCCCCTTCGCCCCGGTGGCCCTGGCCGGGGATGCCCCAACCTATTTCGACTATCCCCCGGAGGTGGCGGACCTGGACTTCATGACCTTCACCACCCCTGCCCGTCCGTCGGCCAGGGAGGCATGCCCCGCTGTCGTCCACGTGGATGGCACGGCCCGGCTGCAGGTCCTGCGCGCGAGCGATGAGCGTCCCTATGCCCGGCTGATCCGCCGTTTCGGCGAGTTGACCGGTGTGCCGGTCTTGTTGAACACCAGCTTCAACGATCAGGGCGATCCCATCGTCGAGGCCCCGGAAGAGGCGGTGCAGACCTTCCTGAAGGCGGACATGGACCTGTTGTGCATCGGCAATCTGCTGGGCTACAAGTCATGAACTGGCGCGCCATCCCGGAAAAATGGCGCCTCCTTGCCACCCGCGCCGACGCCATGGGCTGGCGGGAGGCCCTGCGCGTCTCCCTGATGAATGCCCTGCGCACCCCCGCCGATGTGGTCCCCCTGGCCAACTGCAACACGAAAAATTATTTCCCGCGCAAAAGCCAGGAAGACCGCGCCCAACAAAAAAACCTGCGCCGCGCCAGGGAGGATGCGGCCCTCTCCCTGCACGACGCCTCCAACATCGACCGGATCTATCCTTTGGTCTTTCATCACGGCGAGCGCCTGATCCGCTACGCCCGCATCCCGGCGCGCAAGGAGTCCAAGGGGCTGGTGGTGTTTTTTCATGGCTTCAACTCCTGGTTTCACACCGGGCCGCTGCAACCCTTCGAGCATTTCGATCTGCTCGCCCCGTGGGACACCTTCGGCTGGAAACGCCAGGGCAGCTGGTTCTGGGGGGAAAAGGGCAACGGCTTCGTGGCGGAGATGATTCAGGCGCTGATCCGGGAACACCACCCCGACCCTGCGGTCCCGCTCTTTTGCATGGGCAGTTCCATGGGGGGGTTCGGCGCACTCTGGCATGGCATCTCCCTGGGGTGCCGCGCCATCTATGCCATGGCCCCGCAAGTGGATCTCGCCGCCAAGATCGCCGATTACGGCAGCGACAACCGCAACAACCCTTACGGCTTCCTGCAAGGCGCATCCACCGATTCCCTCCCGGATCTCCTGGGCCTGGCGGCGGAACGGGAAACCTTGCCCCCTTTGTTTCTGATCCAGAATCTCTACGACCCGGTCAACGAATTCTCCGGGCACGCCTACCGACTGCTGGAGGTCTACCATCGCAAGCGCGCCTGGTACGGCTTGCGCGTCCATCCCGGCATCCTGCACGAGGGGGATGGCTCCCAGGCCGAGGCGGAGCTGTTTTTCTCCATTGTCCTGGACCGCGCCCCCGATGCCGCCTGCCCCTGACCCGCCTTTGCTGATGGTGGTGGTGGATACCGAGGAGGAGTTCGACTGGAACCTGCCGGTGAGGCGCGAGGCGGTCTCGGTTGCCGCCATGGCCGGCATCGGCCTGGGTCAGGAGGTGTGCGAACCCTTCGGCGCCAAACCGGTCTACGTGATGAGCCATGCGGTGGTCTCCCGGGAGGCGGGCATCGCCCCCTTGCGTCCTTTTCTCGCAGCGGGGCGCGCCGTGGCGGGCGCCCATCTCCACCCCTGGAACACCCCGCCCTGGGACGAGGAACTCTCCCCCCGTCTCTCCTTTCCCGGCAATCTTCCCCCTGCGCTGGAGCGCGCCAAGCTGCTCACCCTGACCCTGGCCATCGAAAGCGCCCTGGGCCAACGACCCGTCATCTACAAGGCGGGCCGTTACGGCATCGGTCCCAACACCCATGCCATCCTCACGGAGTTGGGCTACCGGTTCGATCTCAGCCCCTCTCCCCCCTTCGACCTCTCCCCGGAGGGAGGACCGGATTTTTCCCATCACGACACCCAACCTTCCCTGGCGGGGGGCCTGCTCACCCTGCCCACCACCGGGGGCTATTACGGTCTGCTTGCCGGACGAAGCGCCCATGCGCGGTTTCGCGCCAGCCGTCATCCCCTGGCTGTCGCCTTGCGGCTGCCGGGTCTGCTGGCCCGTGGCGGGTTGCTCAACCGCATCCGCCTCTCGCCAGAGGGGGCGACGCTGGAGGAAATGAAGCGGCTGACCAGGGCACTGCTCGCGCGGGGCACGGGGCTTTTTTCAATCAGTTTTCACTCGCCCACGCTTTGTCCGGGACACACCCCCTACGTGCGGGACCAGGCCGAGTTGCGGGGATTTTTGCAAAGGCTGCGGGGGTATCTGGCATTTTTCACCACGGAGTTGGGCGGTCGCTGCACAACGCCCATGGAATTGCCGCCTCACATCGGCAGGTCCAGCGCCACCAGTTCGGTATAAAGCCAGGTGATGTCGCGTTCCTCCAGCCGGTCGGAGAGGAACAGGCGCGGCTGGGTATCGGTGATCTCGAACCCCGTCCGGGTGGGAAGACAACGGGACGGGACGTGCAGGGTGATCACCCCGTACCGCCGGAAAAGATGGCGCCCCAGCGCAGGATGGAGAGAAGCAAAAATCGCCCCGTCGCTGACATGCAGCACCCGCAGGGCGGGCAACCGTTTCCAGCGCCCCAGCTTGCCGACCACCAGGCAATAGCCCCTTTCCGCATCGCCGAGGGCCAATTGCGTCAGCCAGGGAAAAGGCCGATGATTGACCAGATCCCTGGCGGCTGCGGCTGGCAATACCGCCTGGGCCTCTTCCTCCACCACCACCCGCGCCTGGCGGGCCAGCGGCCATGGCAGGGGGGCGGGCAGGACCGTCACGGCAGCGCCGATCGGGCGGTAGCGCCGGGTTTGGTAGACCTTGGCCACGGTGGGATTGGGGGTCAGCATGGTGACGTGATACCCGCTCTGGGCCTGCAGGGCGCGCCACAACCCCAGGCCCAGATGGCGATAGGGTTCCAGCACGACCCAACTGTTTTGATTGCAAAAACGCTCCGTCGCCCCGCGTATCGTCTGTGCCGAGTAGATGGCCATGAACACCCCCACCACGCGCCCCTGGTCCACGAGCATGAAGCCGTGATTGGGGGCGTCCGCCAGCCAGGGCTGGGAATAGGCGAGTTGCCAGGCTTGCGGGGAGATGGTGCGGTTGATGTTTTCGTGCAGGAAGCGGCAGGCGGCCTCCAGGTCCTGGTCCAGGATCGGCAGGAGTTCGGCGCTGGCGGTCATGGGCTTTCCCGGATGGTGAAGAGGGCACAATCCCCGGCGTGGGCCTCCCGGAAGGCAGCCGGGTCCAGACGCACCCCCTCCTCGCCCGGAACGAAGGCCGGGTCCTCCAGAAAGAGCCGCAAGGGGGCGTTGCGCTCCGTGGGGAGAAAATCGAGGATCAACGGTGGCCCTTGCCACCGTTCGATCAGGCATGCCAGAAAAACGTATTCCACCCGGCGTTGCAACACCCGGCAGGAGATGACCAGGGAGCGCACCCGCCCCGTCGTGTCCACGAGGCAGGAGAGGATTTCGCCGTGGCTGCCGCTGCGGTCCTCCAGGGTGGCCACGAACAGCCTGCCCCCTGCGGCGAGGATGGCCTCCATCTCCTCTTCGCCGAAGCGGATGCCGTTGAGGTTGAACTGGTTGGTCTTGTTGATGAGCTGGTGGGCGCGTGTGCGCGCTCCGGCTTGCGGCTCGCGGATGGTCAGGACCATGGCCAGGCCGCGCAGAAAGGCGGTCAATGGCGCGCCGCCGGACTCCGGGGGGGGTTGATCGGCCAGCATGCGGTGATAGAGTGCGGTGCGTTCCCCGTCCTCGGCGGTGAGGGTGTGCCGCGAGGCCAACCAGGCTATCCGATCCAGAAAATGGGGAAAACCCTCTTCGTCGCCCGGAAATTGGAGAAAGACCACTTGTGGCAGGTTGGCCCGCACTTCCGCCAGTTCCACCGGGTTGTCGTCCACGAAGAGAAAGGCGTCCAGCCCGAGATTGAGGGTGGTGGCCAGGTGGCGAATCTGGGTGGATTTGGCCCCGTAGCCGGCCCGGAAGGCCACGAAATCCTCCTCAGTCAATGGCATGCGTCCGGTCTTGAACGGCGCGCGCGCCAGATCCTCGTCGTTGCGGGTGACGGCGGCCAGCAGCAGACCCTGGCTTTTCAGCCGCTTGAGCAGCGCCTGAAACAGAAAATGGCGAAAACTCGCGGCCTCCGGGGCAGCCGACACACCGTCCGGGCCATCCTCGCCGACGATGCCGCGCCAGAGGGTGTGGTCCAAATCGGTGACGATCACCTTGATGGACCCTGCCGGGGGGAGAGAGAGCCAATCCAGCAACTCCCCGGCCAGGGTTCCCAGGCGGCTGCCGGCGATGGGCTGGCCGCTGGCCAGATAACCGGCCAGGGAGAAATCCCGCGCATCCAGAAGCAGGGCACCCTGGCGGGCGGTCCGTTTCAGCAGTTCACCGGTCAAGGAGCGCGAGGCGGCGTGATTGGGCAGCAGGGGTGGCATGGGGGCGGGCAGCCAGGCGATGCGTGCCCCGGGGCGGTTTGTGACCAGCTCCATGCGGCGCATGGCCTCGGCCAGCAGGCCCTCCTCGTCCACCAGGGTGCGATTGCCGGTGCGCCAGTCGCACTCCGGGATCAGGTCCCAGGGCAGGAGCAAATAAAGCTCCTGACGGTCGGGCAGCGTCGGCAGGGTGACCAGGGACTGGATCAGCGTGCCGAAGGGCAACGTTTCCGGCTCCAGTCGGATGCGGCGGGTGGCAGCCTGGGCGCGCAGGAACAGGGTCAACCCGTCCAGCATGCCGGAGCCGCCCAACAGCAGGCGGCGGACGGGCAGATCGTCCAGGGGGGTGGCGAGGATTTTTCTGGCTTCCAGGAAATTCATGGCACCATGCCCCCGGAGAGGTTGAGCACGGCCCCGGAGGTGAAGAGCGAGGGGTTGTCCAGCAGCCAGCGAATCTGGGCGGCGGCCTCGCCTGGGGTGATCAGGCGACCGAAGGGGGAGCGGTCAGCGTGTTTCCGGAGGATGGCCGGATGGATGCCGGCGTTCATGCCCGGTCCCTCGATGATGTCGAGGATCAGGCTCATGCACTTGCGTCCCCCGGCGCCCAGTTCCAGGGCGAGGATGCGGGTCAGGGTGGGGATCAGGGACTTGGCCAGGCTGTAGAGGGGCATGCGGTAGTGGTGCCAGCCCGGATCGGCCATGGTGGAGCCGACCAGGATCAATGGCGCGCCCGGCAGGCCATGTTTGGCCAGGGTGGCGGCCAGGGAGATCATCTGCTCCAGGGGCGCGGCGACGTGATGGTGGACCGCCTCGCGGGTGGAGGCGGCCAACTGGATGAGGCGCTGGTTGTCGGGCTTGGGCCAGCCGCAATGGACGATGCCGGCAACGGGTCGATCCGGCAGGGGGTCCATGGCGTCCCCTGCGCGGGACCAGGGCAGGCCGGAGGGTCCCAACAGGGTCAGCAGCGCGGCTCCGAGGCCGCCGGAGCCGCCGGTGACCAGGACCACCGGGGCATGCGGATTGGCGCCTGTCGTCTCCGGGGCAGGGGCATCCTCGACGGGTGCCGCGTGGTGATAGCCGAACTGATAGCTCCCCTCGACGCAGCGGGTGCCGGTCTGGGCATCGTCGATGGTGACCGCCACCTCGCCGCCGTCCGGGGTGGCATGCCGCAGCAGGCCGGTCACCCGCAGGGTGGCCGGAGGGTGGACCGGGGCGACGAAGCGCAGCCGCATGCCGTGGAGCAGGCACTCCCGTCCGGGCAGGTGCATCCCGGCCAGGCGGGAGAACAGGGCGGCGGAAAAGGCCCCGTGCAGGATGGGACGCCCGAAGGTGGTGCCCGCCGCGTAGGCGGGATCGGTATGCAACGGGTTGTGGTCTCCGGAAAGGTCGGCGAAGCGCAGGGCATCCTCGTAGGTGACGCGGACCTCGAAGCCGGCAGTGCTCATGACCCCTTTTCTTCCAGCAGCAGGCGGGCGGCGGCGAAGGAGGTGACCCGGTCCATCTCCTCGATGGAGAGGGAGAGGCCGAATTCGCTCTCGATGGCCGCCAGCAGGGTGACATGGGCCAGGGAGTTCCAACGGGGTTCGGTCAGGTTGCGGATTCCGTCCGGGGACTCGGCAGGGTCGAGTTCCAGAACGGCGCGGAAGATCTCCCGCAATTGCTGTTCGGTATCGGGTCGCATGGTGTCGTGGCCTGGTAAAAGTGCGGTTCGCGTTCTTTTTTGGTCGATCTTACACGACCCGCGTCGAACCGGCAACCTTGACAAGCGACGTTCGAGGCGGCATGTTCAAGCATGCTCACCCCACTCGAGAATCCGGTTGCGACGATGCGCATGACACCCACGAAAATCGCCGTGCTGTTGCCGTGCTACAACGAAGCGGCCACCATTGGCCAGGTGGTCGCGGACTTCCGGCAGGCATTGCCCACCGCCACCATTTTCGTCTATGACAACAACAGCAGCGACCAGACCGCCGCCAACGCCCGGGAAGCGGGCGCCGAGGTACGACATGAACCCAGACAGGGCAAGGGCAACGTCGTGCGCCGGATGTTCGCCGATGTCGAAGCCGACATCTACGTCATGGCGGACGGCGACGGCACCTATGATGCCCACAGCGCGCCCCTGCTGGTGGAACGACTGCTCGCCAACCAGCTCGACATGGTGGTGGGGGCACGTCAGGATGCCGGAGAGACGACCCTCTATCGCCCCGGCCATCGCCTGGGCAACCGGCTGTTTTCCAATGTCGTCTCCTGGCTCTTCGGATACGGTTTCGCGGACATGCTCTCCGGATATCGTGCCTTTTCCCGCCGTTTCGTCAAGACCTTTCCCGCCATCTCGGAAGGCTTCGAAATCGAAACCGAGCTGAACATCCACGCCCTGCACCTGCGCCTGCCCTGCCAGGAGATTCCCACCCGTTATTTCGCCCGACCGGTCGGTTCCATCAGCAAACTCCACACCATACGCGACGGTCTGCGGATCTTGCGGACCATCCTGTTGCTCACCAAGGAGATCCGTCCGTTCGCCTTTTTTGGCGTCATTGCCGTCATTCTGGCGACCACCTCGATTCTGTTGTCCATTCCGCTCTTCATCACGTTCTTTCATACCGGTCTGGTCCCCCGCATTCCGACCGCCTCCCTCTGTGTCGGGATGATGCTCATGGCTGCCATCAGTCTCACCTGCGGCATCATCCTGGACGGCATGCGCCACATCCGTTTCGAAATGCATCGCCTGCACTACCTGCGCCACCCCCCTCCCGATCAGCGCTGCCCGTGAAAGACAAACTCCTCACTCCCCTGGCCGGGCTGCTGGTTGCCGGCATCATCCTGCTGCTCTTCTCCAAGGGACTGCACGACCCGGATGTCGGCTGGCCGGATGCCGACCGCGTCCTGATGGACGGCCTGTTCCTGTACGATTTCCTGCGCGAACTGCCTGCCCTCCTCTCTGCCGATTTCGTACAAAATGCCTATCGGTATGCCCTGGAGTACTACGCCCAGTACCCGGCCCTGAGCCTGATGGGGTCCAGACCCCCGTTTTTTCCCCTGATCGAGGCGCTTTTTTTCTCCTGGTTCGGGGTGCGGGACTTCAGCGGCAAGCTGGCGGTGCTGGCCATGGCCTTGTGCGGGGCCGTGGCATGGCATGACCTGATACGCCGCTCCTTCGACCGTCCGACCGCCCTGCTGGCCTCGTGTCTGCTCTTTTCCACCCCCTTCATCGCCCAGTGGGGCTGGTATCCCATGCTGGAAATCCCGGTGCTGGCCATGAGCCTGCTGACCACCAATTTTTTCTGGCGTTATTCCGAGTCCGGACGACCGCAATGGCTGTTTGCCACTGCCATCGGCCTCGCCCTGACCATCTGGACCAAGCAGACTGCCCTTTTCATGGCCATCTGGTTTCTTGGCTGGCTCTTGATCACCGGTCAGGCGCGGATTGCGTTCCGGCAGCGCGCCACCTGGTGGGCCATGCTCCTGTGTCTGCTCCTGGTTCTGCCCCTGGGGATCGCCACGCTGTTGCTGGGCAAGTTGAACATCACCCTGGCTTTCGAGGGGATGGACCCTGCCCTGCGCGGGCTGGGTCTGACGGACTGGGTCTACCTGCGCAAATATCTGGACCTGTTGTGGCAGACTCAGGTGACCTGGCCGGTGCTCATGTTGGCGCTGGTCGGGGTGGTGCTGGCGGGGTGGCGACGGGATCGGCGGGTGCTTTTTTATCTGTTGCTGATCGTTACGACCTATATTTTCTTCACCGTGATCCGCAGTGACCGGGTGGACCGTTACACCATTTTCTGGGTGCCGGCCTTTGCCCTGCTCGCGGCCCTGCCCGGCCACTACCTGCGCCACAATCCCCTGGTCCGCAACGCGACCTGGCTGACGCTGACGCTGGTCATTCTCTGGCAGGTCCAGGTCAGCCATGCCCAGACCCCGACCGCGACCCGAGGCTATCAGGAGGCGGCGCGCCTGGCGATGCAGCATACGCGCCATGGGATGATCTTCATGGACGGCGTCAATAATGGTTATTTCATCTATTATGTGCGACTCAACGACCCGGAGAGACGACACCATGTGATCCGCGGCGACAAACTGCTGCACTCGTCGGCCATTTTCGCCAACGCCTGGACCGAAGTGCATGTCCAGGATGTGGCGGCGATCAGAAACCACTTCGACCGGTACGGCATCGACATCATCGTCGTGGAGGAGGCGAACTATGCCAACCTGCCCATTCACCAGATGCTGCGCGACGATCTGAAGGGCGACGACTTCGAACTGCTGCAAAGCATCCCCGTGGAGTCCGGTCGCAGCGCGCTGCGCGGCCAGAAGCTGCTCGTCTATCGGTACAAACACGCCAAGCCGCCGACCAGACAGGATCTGGCCATTTCGATTCCCCTGATTGGCAAGACCTTTCAGGTAACCATTGGCCGGCATCAGTAATAGTGCCGATGACAGCAGCGGAAGCAGGCGGGAATGGAACCGCCGTCCCGGATCATGCGCCGGAACGCCTTGGCCTTTTCACTGTTGATGACCTCCCGCAGGGTGTGATCACGCACGTTGCCGAGGATCTGCTTGCACACCTCCACGTCCCCGTTGTAATGGACCCGCACCGACAGCCAGGGGTTGAGGCAGGATTTGGCGAACGGGTGGCAGCGGTCGGTATAGTAACCTTGGACATCCCCGGTTTTGATCTTGGGAATCAGGGTGACCGGGATGCGATAGCCCCCCCCCTGCTCCATTTTCCGGCAGAACTCCGTCAACATGGCGAGGCGCTCTTGGCCACGGATGACGAAGCTGGCCGGATCGTCCAGCTCCTGTTCGCCGAAAATGAGGTGCTGGAAGCTCAGCCGGTCGATGGGCAGGGCGGTGTACTCTTCGGCGATGCGTTCCAGATGCTCCAGATTGGGGGTGTTGATGACGCAGTTGACGCTGATGATGGGGGTCTTCAAGCCCCTGGCCTTCTTGAGTTCGTCGATTTTCATCAGCCCCTTGATGACCCGTTGGTACGAGCCAGGGATCTTCACCACCTGGTCATGGGTCGCGGAAGTGCCATGAAAGGAGAGGTTGATGGCGTAGGCGCGGTTGTCGATGATCTCTTCCGCGTGGCGTCCCAACAGGTCGCCGTTGGTATTCATGGTCCATTTCAGGTCCAGTTCCCGACACAGTTCCATGGAGGGACGAATGTGCTCGTAGACCAGCGGCTCCCCATGGCCGGCGAAATGGAGCACCGGCTTGTGCGTCAGGGCGCCGCACTCCCGGAGAATCTTTTGCATCAGGGCGAAATCCATCCGGTTTTTCTCCCGGAGGATGGACTTGGCGCTTTCGCACATCATGCAGTCGTAGTTGCAGATGTTGGTGGGATAGATATTGATGGAGGAGAGAAAGAAGAGCCGCGGGCTGCGACGCAGCAGATTGAGCACACTCGTGGAATCTCCGATGAGATAACGCCGCAGGGAACGGGGGATGAGGGGCATGGTCTTCACTTTTGCAAGGGAGGGATGGAGACGAGGCGCGCTTTCGACGCAAGCAGGTTAATCCGAATTTTCGCTCCCGACAAGGGAAGCGGCGTCCCCGGCATTGACAGAGACGCTGCGGGGGAACGACACTATGCGCTACCGCCAACCGATTGCCGACAGCAAAGAAACGGCCATGCGCATCCTGCATATTCTCGACCATTCCGCCCCCCTGCAAAGTGGCTATGTCTTTCGTACCCTGGCCATTTTGCGGCAGCAGCGGGAGTTCGGCTGGGAGCCGATTCCAATGACCGGCCCCAAGCACCCCTTTGCCACCAGCATGGCGGACCAGGAAGGCGAATGGCTTTTTCACCGCACCGCGCCGGAACGGACACTGGCTGCCCGGCTGCCGATCCTCAGGCAGTCGGCGGTGGTCACGGCCCTGGAAAAACGGATTCTGGAGCTGGCCGAGGCGTACCGGCCCGATCTGCTGCACGCCCACTCGCCGGTCCTCAACGGCCTGGCGGCCCTGCGGGCGGGCCGACGGCTGGGGATTCCGGTGGTGTATGAAATCCGTGCCTTCTGGGAAGACGCCGCAGCCAGTCATGGCACGGGACGGGCATGGGGAGCGCGCTACCGTCTGACCCGCGCCCTGGAGACCCTGGTGGCGCGGCGGGCCAGGGCGGTGACCGTCATCTGCGAAGGGCTGCGCCGCGATTTGACCGACAGGGGCATCCCGGCGGACAAGATCACCATCGTGCCCAACGCGGTGGATGCCGAACGGTTCCGGCCACCGCCTCCCGCGCCGTTGCCCGGTCTGACGCCGGGCGACGGGGAGATTCTTCTGTATCTCGGTTCGTTCTACGCCTACGAGGGGTTGTCGTTGCTGCTGGATGCCCTGCCTGCGATTCTGGCGCGTCGTCCCCGGGCCAGGCTGGTCCTGGTGGGAGGCGGACCGGAGGAGGAACGGCTGCGCCTGCAAGCCGACAGGATGGGCGTGACCGGCCATGTCCTTTTTACAGGTCGCGCGCCGCCGGAGTTGACAACGCGGTATTATGCCCTGGCGGATCTGCTGGTCTACCCGCGTCTGCCCATGCGGCTGACCCAGCTGGTCACACCCTTGAAACCCCTGGAAGCGATGGCAGCCGGACGCCTGGTGGTGGCCTCGAACGTGGGGGGACACCAGGAACTGATCGCCCACGGCGAGACCGGTTTTCTTTTCCCGGCAGGCCGGGCCGGGGCGCTGGCGGATACGATTGTCGCCCTCCTGGAGGATCGCTCCCGCTGGGAACCGGTCCTGCGCCGCGCCGGGCAGTTCGTGCGCGAGGCGCGCAACTGGCGCATGAGCGTGGCCGGCTATCGCCAGGTGTACGACGCCGCCTGTCCGGCGCCAAGGAATCCTGACGCATGAGAGACCTGGCCCTGACCCTGTTCGTGCTGATGATGTTGCCGGTGGCCGTGGCCAGACCCTTCATCGGATTGATGTTGTGGGCCTGGATCGGCTACATGAACCCTCACCGGCTGACCTGGAGCTTTGCTTATAATTTTCGTTTCAATCTGCTCATCGCCCTGGCCACCATCATCGGGATTCTGTTCTCGTCCCGTGTCAAGATCAGGATCCCATGGACGTTGCCGATCCTCTTCATGGCCTTGTTCGCCGTGTGGACGATTTTCACCTCCCAGTTTGCCTTTCGTCCCACTGCGGCTTTGGAATTGCTCGACCGTTTCATCAAGATTCAGATCATGATTTTCGCGACGATCATCCTGACGCAGACGCGTCGACAGATCATCTCGATCGTGATGGTGATTGCCTTTTCGGTCGGTTTTTTCGGTTTGAAGGGAGGTCTCTTCACCATCATGTCCGGCGGCAACTATCGCGTGATGGGACCGGCGTTGAGTTTTTTCGAGGATAACAATGCATTCGCCCTGGCCCAGATGGTGAACGCACCTTTATTTGTATTTTTCATGCGCAACACCCGGTCGTATCTCATTAAAATATTTATGCTGTTAATGATTGTTTTTTCGCTTGCCGCCATCCTGGGGAGCTATTCCAGAGGGGGCTTTATCGGCCTTTCTGTCGTGCTCTTGATCTTCTGGATGAAATCAAGACAAAAAATAATGACAGGAGTATTAGTTGTTGCCATCGTTACTTCTTCCTACTTTTTCATGCCGACCAAATGGTTGAATCGCATGCACGATGTCATCGGATCTTCTTTGGAAACCATGCGCATGATGGAAGAAGAAGAAACCAATCTGAATAATGAAAAAAATCTGACCATCTTCAAAAAAGGGGCAATAGAGCAGGATCTGACCGATCAAATGATGGAAACCTTCAGTTCCGCCCCAAACATCATTCAAGACAAATCCATGGCCGGTCGCCTGCACGCCTGGCGGGTGGCCCTGCTCATCGTGGAAGACCGACCCATCCTGGGGGGGGGATTGGGGGCATTCGAACAGCAAACCTTTGACAAATACACCCCAGGCGTCATGAAACACGCGGCGCACAGCATCTACTTCGAAGTCCTCGGCGAGCAGGGATATGTCGGCTTCATACTCTGGCTGTGCATGCACATATCGGTGCTGTACACCATCATCCGGCTGAACCGGCGCACCCGCTACGTGCCGGAATTGCACTGGGTCCGCGACCTCTCCGGCATGATCTGGGTGGGACTGTTCGGCTATTACAGCGCCGGGGCCTTTCTGGGGATGGCCTATTTCGACCTGCCCTATCATCTGATCGCCATCGTGGCGATTTTGAAGGCGTATACGGACACGGCTCTCCAAAAACGACTGGCCGAGGCGCCAGCAGGCAAAAGCGCGCAGCCAATGCGAAGCCAGCCGAAATGGAGATCCCGATGACTGACGTCAGAACATGGGATCGCATGCGCGCCCACTACGTGATCGAACGGGAACTGGCGGATCGGTTGCGGGCCGCCCCGGCCCATGAGCGCAGCGCACTCTATGTCGCGGTGTACGACGAACTGTTCCGGCGCGTGCCGGATCATCCCCAATGGACCCGGCGCCAGACCCCTGAGGAACTGGCGGCACGCATCGAACGGCAGGCCGCACGTTTGCTGCCGCTGCTCGCACCGGGCGGGGTCTTTCTGGAGATCGGCTGCGGGGATGGCGCGCTTTCCCGGCGGATGGCGCGTCACGCGGCAGAGGTGATCGCGGTGGATGTCTCCGACGTGATCAGCCGCTCCGGGGACCCCCTGCCGGAAAACCTGCGGGTGATCATCACGGACGCAACGCGGCTGCCGCTCCCGGATGGACGGATCGACGTGGCCTACAGCCATCAACTGATGGAGCACCTCCACCCGGACGACGCCATGGCGCAATTGCGGGAAATTCACCGGATCCTGGCCCCTGGCGGGATCTACCTGTGCGTCACGCCGCATCGCGCTGCTGGTCCCCACGACATCTCCGGGATGTTCGACGAAGTGGCCACGGGTTTGCATTTGCAGGAATACGCCATCGGGGAGTTGGCCGCCCGGTTCCGAGAGGCGGGTTTTGTCGATTTATCGCTTCAGGTCGAAATGCGCGCCTGGTCCGGTTTGTGGCCCTTGTGGCCCGGCATGATATGCGAAAAAATGGTGGCAATCCTCCCGCACGGGTTGCGCCGCAAACTGGCCGGGGCCTTTCCTCTGCGCAATCTGTTGGGCATTCGCCTGGTCGCCTTCAAAGCGCGCATGGAGCGTGAAGCATGATCATCCGAATTTTTCTGCTGGTGTGGGCGCTTGCCGTCACGGCGCAGGCCGGGGAGCGGGAAGGGACCGGCAGCGCGGAAAACCGCCGCGGCAAGATGTACGAAGAGGGCAAGACCGTGCCCCAGAACTACCGGGAGGCGCGCTATCTCTATCTGCGGGCCGCCAGAATGGGCAACCTGGACGCCTGCGTCAATCTCGGCAGGATGTATCAAAACGGCATCGGCATCCCGCCGGATGTGGACAATGCGGCGCGCTGGTTCCGCAAGGCCGCCGAACAGGGGCATAACGAAGCCCAATTGCAACTGGGCAAACTGTACGCCAAGGGAACAGGGGTCCCCAAGGATCTGATTCTGGCCCACATGTGGATGAATCTTGCCACTGCCGAAAATCTGGAAAAGGCCTCCCACGCAGGGGAGAAATTCGCCAAAAAATCGCTGGAGGAGTTTGAAAAGGTGGCGCAAATGGAGTCCAAACAGGCCTCGGGCGCCACCGCCGACCGGGACGATCTGGCCAAACAGATGACCCCCGAACAGATCGCCAAGGCACAGGAGATGGCGCGCACCTGGAAGCCCCGTCCGCAACCGGCGCGAGAACGCAATACCTTCACCCCCACCGACTGGCCCCACTGGAGCAAGGAATCCGGGGATTGCCAAAACACCCGCGAAAAAATGCTGATCCGCCACAGCCTGGAGCCGGTCGCATTCGAAACAGAACCAGACTGCAAGGTCATGCGCGGCAAATGGCTGGATCCCTACCATGGCAAGACCATGACCCGTGCCGCCGACGTGGGCCTGGATCATGTGGTCCCCCTGGCCTACGCATCCCGACACGGGGGCGACCTGTGGCCACAGGAGATGAAAAAAAAATTCGCCAACGATTTCGACAATCTGCAAGTCACGACATCAGGGACCGCCCGGGAGAAAAAGGACAACGGACCTGCCGGCTGGAAACCGCCGGAAAAAGAGGCGTGGTGCGACTACGGCTACCGCTGGCGCAACATCGTCACGAAATACGGCCTCTCCATCAGCCAGACGGATGACGGCGCCCTCCAGGAGATGACCGCCACCTGCTCATCAGGCCAGCTCAGCGCTCCACAATGAGCAGGTCGTTGGCGTGGTCGATGCGCCAGCGACCCAACTCCTTCAGGACATTGATCCCCAGCAGGACATGCTGCACCTCCAGGACATCCGGCTTTTCTTCTTCCTTCTTGGGATTGTCATCCTTTTTGTCCTTATCCTTCTTCTCGTCCTTATTCTTCCCGTCGCCCTTTTCACCGACGATCTCCAAGGCAATCACGTTGCGGACCTCCATATCCCCAACGCGCAGATATCGTATCAGGTATTCCTTGGAATCCTTCACGCTGCCATCCGCGATCGACACTTTGCCTTTTCCCAGGTAATCGTTCGGCTTGAGGGTGCCAGAGCGGCGCAACCACAACACCACATCCTCCGGAAGGGACACCACGCTCGCACCGGTGTCCAGTATGGCATCGATCTCCATATTGTTGTTGATCCGGATCTTGACGATATAGGCATCGCCAAACGATCTTTTCAATGGCACGACCCCCACCCGGCCCGCCATCAGGGCATGGGACTTCTTGTGGAACTGAACCTCGTATTCCCGACCATCGTGGAGCATGACCACCCGGTCCCGCTGGATCCCCTTGACCACGCCGCCGCCATCCACCCGTTCCCCCACATGGTAGCGAACGCCGTTGATCGTGGCGGTCATCGGCGTGCTCTTGCCAGCCCCTCCCTGCGCCGGGACCACGATCTGCGTCACCCGCCAGGGACCCGGCGCACCCAGGGGAGGCATTTCCTCGAATCGGGTGGTGTTGACGGACAGGGCTTCCTTCGCCTTGGCGGCCTCGATCCTCTCCTGTTGTTTCGCCTGTTCCTTCTCCCTGGCCTCCACCAACTCCTTGCGGATGGTCTCCACCTCCTCGAAATGCTGCTCCGTGGCCTCGGTCAAGCGCCGCTTGAGATCCTCCACCTCGTCGCGCAAGGTGTCGGCCTCGCCCTTCTTCTCCTTGACCTCCTCCAGTTTTTTCCTCAGCTCCTCCACTTCGAGAAAATGGCGGTCGTTGGACTCCTCCAGGCGGCGACGCAGCTCCTCCACCTCGGCCCGCGCAGCGGCGTCCCCGCCAGAGGCGGACGTCCCGCCGGAACCGGGCTGCGGCACATACCCGGCAGGACGGGTCGGATCGTCCAGGGGCTGGCACTCCCCCTTGCGATAGATGGCCGGATCCCCCTTTTTGTCGGCGCACTGCAACATCTCGTCACCCGCCAACACCCCCGCCGGAACCAGCGCAGTCAGGCCCGCGAGCAGCATTGGAAGCTTGTTGGCAACCATGGCGTGGGTCACTTTTCCGTTCTGGTGGATTGCAGCAACATGTAAACCGCATAACCGGACAGCCAGGCATCCCTGCCCGTCACCCGGTAGCGCTCGGCGAGCCATCCGGTCAACCGCCCCAGATCCTCCCGCGCATCGCGCGGGATGTCGTTGTTCAGCCAGCCCAGGAGGTTCTGACGACCCAGCTTTTCGAAAACCGCCCGTTTCGCGTTGTCGGGAAATTTCCGCTCCTCGGCGGCATAGGCCTTCTGGCTCAATTCCGTCAACTCCTGGAGGGTCTCGCGGGTGAAACGGAACGGCTCCACGATATCCTCCATGAGGATCTCCACATTGTCCACCGCCCCCTCCAGGGAGGATTCGCACAACCCGGAGGAGATCTCGAACGAGACCCGGGTCTTGGCGATCCGCTTCCGGTCCACGCCGGTCAGACGCTGCTCCAGGATCTGTCCAGCCGCCACCGTGACGTGACGGGGCGTGCTGTCGAAGCTGCCCTGTTGCACCTCGGTATGGATCACCTGGGTATTGTCCCGCTCCTCGAAAAGGGCCTGATAATAAAAATGCCGAATCTCCCCAAGGATCAACCCCTCGGCGTCCAGATAATAGATCCGCACGCCGATCCAGGCCCGGTCGTCCAGCCCCCCCATGGCATAGAGCGGGGTGAAGTCATAGGAGAGCCGCAGCACCTTCTTGGGAAAATCCTGCTGGACCATCTGCACATCCTGCGGCTGCTCGTACTGGAACAACAACTGGCCATCCTGGACACGCGCGTGGGTCACCCCTTCCTTGCGGGGCGCTTTTTTCACCTGCGCCTCCTTGTCCGAGGGTGGTTGGGCGGTCTTTTTGTCGATCTGATCCGAAATGTCGGCGTATTTCGCCTTTTTCGTCTCTCCGGGGGGGGGTACCGCGCAGGCGTTCTGCTGGGGCATGGGGTTCCAGCCATTGCCCAGGGTCTCGCTGTCCGGACGGTTGAAGTCGTCCCGGAAACGGGTTTCGCCACTCGCGGCCAGCGGCAGGCAGAGCCATACCGCCATCAACACTCCCCGCACCCACCCGGTCATGCCCCCGCGACCGGGAGCGTCACATGATGCCACGGTAGGTCCGGTAATAATGAAGCACCCTGGCCACATATTGTTGCGTTTCCTCGAATGGGGGAACCGTGTTGCCGTATTTCTTCACCGACCCTGGTCCGGCATTGTAGGCGGCCAGGGAGAGGATCAGGTTGTTGTCGAACTGTCCGAGGAGTTCCCTGAGGTAACGAACCCCGCCATGGATGTTGGCCACCGGATCGGTCCGGTCGGAAACCCCCATGTCCTGGGCGGTTCCCGGCATGAGTTGCATCAACCCCACCGCCCCCTTGGGGGAAACGGCCAGGGGATTGAAATCCGACTCGGCCTTGATCACCGCCTTGATGAGGGCCGAGTGAATCTGAAACCGCATGGAGGCGTCCTGAATCGTGTCGGAAAAGGCGTCCCGGTTGGGGGTCAGATAGCGGGGATAGGTGTTCTGGCCAAGGGAGACGGTCCTGGGCAGGGTCTTGGCGCGGCCATCGTAGGTGATGACCCTCGACGAGGCATACCGCCGGCTGGATTTCTCCGGGAACCCTTCCCATTTCTTGATCTGCCGGCCACCCGAAGAGATCAGCAAACGGTAGGCGGAGTTCAGGGGACGATCCGTCAAATGAATGACGCCATTGCTGTCGGTGAAGGTATAGATGTCCGCCGCCGCCGCGTGCGCCCACAGCAGCAGCAATCCACATGCCCAGGCCGCCAGGCCCTTGATCCGATGGTATCTCATGGTTCGCCCGCCGAAAGAACTCCGTCCAGATCACTCCATAAAATCATCCGGCATCAGCTGACGCAACGGTCCCGCAGTGCCATGTTCCGCATACTCCCGCTCGCTGATGAAACGCAGCGCCACGCCCCGGCTGGTCACGCGGATGACCTCGCACCAGAAGCGATGATCCCCATCCGGGGCCTCCGGGGGGAGCAACAGGCCCAGGGTGCCGGTTTCACCCGGCTCCAGGCCGAAGGGACGCTCCGGCGTTTCCAGAAAGGCCCCGCCTACGCTCATGTCCATGAGCCGCCCCCGTGCCATGGCGCCGTTGGCCAGGATCAGGCTGACCTCCGGGCGTATCGGGAAACGGTGCGCGCTCCGGCTGTCGTCCGGGCGGACACGGGGGCGTTTGAGCAGCGCCATCATCCCGCAGCCTCCCGGATGCATTCCCGCACTGCCTCGGTTTCCGGGCCGATGACCCGGCAACGGGCCGGCAGGGTGAGCAGCCCCGCCAGCGCAGGGGGCATGGCGGGGGGCATGCCGATCGCCCTTTCCACTGCCATGCCAAATTTTGCGGGATGGGCGGTCGCCAGACAAATCGTGCCGGGAAACTCCCGCGCCGCCTCGACGCCCACAGCGGTGTGGGGGTCGAGCAGGACGCCATGCGCCATCCAGGTGGCATGGATCCGCTGCAAGGTTGCCTCCTCGCTCACCCGCCTGGCGGTAAAAATTGCCGCCGCCTCGCGCCTTTTTTCCTCCCCGATGGTGAACAGACCCTCGCGTTGCAGCCGGGCCATCCTGTCCCGAACCGCTTCCGGATCTTCTCCGAGCAAATAATAAAGAAAACGCTCGAAATTGGAGGAGATCTGAATATCCATCGATGGGCTGAGGGAGGGTTGCACCGACCCGGCCTGATACACCCCGGTCTCCATGAAGCGGACCAGGATGTCGTTGCAATTGGTGGCCAGCACCAGCCGTTCCACGGGCAGCCCCATGCGCATGGCCATGTATCCGGCGAAAATGTCGCCGAAATTGCCGGTGGGCACGGAAAAAGCGGCCTGGCGTTGCGGATTGCCATCGGTGACCCTGGCCCAGGCGTAAAAATAATAGACGATCTGTGCCAGAATGCGCGCCCAGTTGATGGAGTTCACCGCACCCAGCCGATAGGTCTCCTTGAAGGTCAGGTCGTTGAACAACTCCTTGACAATGCGCTGCCCGTCGTCGAAGGAACCCCGGATGGCGATGTTATGCACATTCGAGTCCAACACGGTGGTCATCTGGCGTTCCTGGATCGGCGAGACCCGGCCATGGGGGTGGAGGATGAAGATCCGAATCCCCTGTTTGCCCCGCACCCCGTGAATGGCGGCGGAACCGGTGTCCCCGGAGGTGGCGCCGAGAATGTTCATGTGACCGCCATTGGCCACGAGCAGCGCCTCGAACAGGTTGCCGAGCAACTGGAGGGCCACGTCCTTGAAGGCCAGGGTGGGGCCGTGGAAGAGTTCCAGCAGCCATTGCTCCCCGACCGGCGTCACCGGGGTGACCTCCGGGTGGGAAAAGGTGGCAAAGGAACGGTGGACCAGCTCATCGAGCTGCCCGGCAACCGGATCGCCGGGGGTCATGAACAGTGCCATCACCTCCACCGCGAGTTGCTGGAAGGTCAGGCCGGACCAGCGCCGCAACACGTCAGGCGCCACGACGGGAATCCGTTCCGGCAGCAGCAGGCCGCCATCCGTGGCCAATCCCATCATCACGGCCTGGGAAAAGGTCATGGGTTCGACCCCGCCCCGGGTACTCACATATCGCACGCCACTACTCCTTGCCAGACGCTTCGGATGTTGACATTCACCTGCCACAGAATAACCCATCACGGTCGAAAAATCGACCGGAACTTCACAAAAAAGCGCCATCCGGCGGCAGACCACCCCCCAGCAGGCCCAGGCCCGCCATGAACTTCGACGCCCCCCCCGCGACCAGGCCATGCCGGGCGGCCAACTCCCCGGCCAGGGCATGCACCGCCTCGCGGGCGGCGGCGAGCGACTCCACCTCCACCTCGCGGATGACCGCGCGCCGCGTTCCGGCCCGAACTTCGCCCTCGTCGCAGGCGATCAGCGCGCTCCCGCCCCCAGGCAGGGGGCAGGACCAGACCAGACGGCGGATGGCGCAGGTGAACAAATGCCTCAGGGGGTCATCCAGCAGGCCGAGCCGGGCCAGTTCATGACGCACCGGGCCAGGACCGAGTTCCCGGCCACGGACGAACTCTCCGGACGGGGCCGCCTGACGCCATTCGGGACGCCGGATCAACCCGCCGATCGGGGTGCCGCCTCCCTTGATCTCCACCACCCGCGCGCCAGCGGAAACGCGCAGCCGCAACGCCAGACCATGCCCCCTCAGCAGACGACGGTCCTCCAGATCCAGATAGGCATCCACATACGAGCGGTCCTCGGGAGGGGAGCAACGGGCCAGACGCTCCCCCACGTCGGCACGAATCGTCGCGAGCAGCGCGGTGGAGGAAACCGGAAACTTGATCTCCTCCTCCCAGTGGGGCGGGATTACGAACGTACCGGATATCCCTGCGCCTTCCATTGGAGCATGCCGCCGGAAAGATTGTAGACCTTGGCGAATCCCGCCCGTTTCAGCGTCACGGCGCCGTTCAGGGAGCGCGCGCCGCTGCGGCAGATCACCACCACCTCCCGCCCCGAAGCGGCCTTGGCCCGCACCTCCTCGATCCGACCGGACAATTCCGACAGGGGGCAGTTCCAGGTGCCCTGGATGTGCTCTGCGGCGTACTCGCCGGAGGTGCGCACATCGAGCATCAGGAGTGGCTGGTTGCCTTTCATCCGTTCGGCCAGCGCATGCACCGAAAGGTACTCCACGTGAAACACCCGGCCCAGGATGGGACCGCGCAGGACCAATACCATGAACAGAACGGTCAGAAAAACCGACAAACCGTTTTGCGCCAACCACTCCATGTCATCCTCCGCCGTTTTTCGTTCATTCCGCAGCGACCGCATCCCCGCCGGGGGGCAGGGACGGCAGGGAAATCCCCACCCCCACCGCGCCATGCCCCTCGCAGAAGATGCTGCGCGTCAGGGCCACCAGGTCCAGCACCTTGCAGTCCCCGACCCGATAAAAGACCTGGTTGGCCTCCCTGCGGGATTCCAGGATGTTCTTGTCCCGCATGATGGTCAGATGCTGCGAGACATTCGACTGGGTGGTCCCCACCGCATCGACCAGGTCCTGCACGCTCAACTCCCGATCCCGCAAGGCGACGATCACCTTCAAACGCAAGGGGTGCGCCAAGGCCTTCATGCATCGGGCGACCTTTTCAATGTTGGCTTCATCAATCTCGTTAGCCATGACGCCTCATTTCGCTCCTTCTGTGAAAAAAACCGCCAGCACGCACTTTTTTCCCTGCGCAACCTGCGCATTGTTTATTAGTATTGGCTAAAAATAGGGGCTTTTCCCCGGTTCGTCAACACCTCAACACGGAGCACCCCCAGGATGGACCCCGCCACCCACCCGCCCGACGATCTGACCCCGGAACAGGTTCGCCACTGGCTCGCGGCCAATCCCCGATTCTTCGACCTTTATCCAGAGCTTCTGCCTGCGGCCATCTCCGCCTCCGGCAAGGTGCTGAGCCTGGAGGCGGGACAATTGAACGCCCTGCGCCGCCGCAACGACCAGCTCTCCCAGGACCTCGACGCCATGCTGGAACGGATCCGGCGCAACGAGGGGATCTACACCGCCTTCCACGACATCCAGGTCCAACTCATGACCGCCAGCGCCCCCTGGGAAATGCTGATGGCCGCCACATGGAAACCGGAACGGCTCTTCGACATCCATCGCGCCACCGTGACCATCAGCAGCCGCGCCACGGAACTGCTCGCCCTCTTCGCCACCCCGCCGAACCAGGAGGAGGCCAGGGAGCGGCTCTTTCCCATCGAACACAAGCTTCTGGTGGAAACCTTCCGCGACTCCCCGCGACCGGTCATCCGGGTAGGTCTGGAGGGAAAAAACCG
This sequence comes from Magnetococcales bacterium, assembly GCA_015231915.1. GTDB lineage: Bacteria > Pseudomonadota > Magnetococcia > Magnetococcales > Magnetaquicoccaceae > Magnetaquiglobus. Next base: position 6,173 of record JADGAR010000041.1, on the reverse strand, counting down.
CGACCTCTTTTTCGGGACCATCGCCCACGAGATCCGCTCCGAAGCCCTGGTTCCCCTGTATTCCCGTCCCGATGCCGGAGCGAACAGCCTCATCGGCTCGCTCAACCTGGGGGGACAGACCCCCAACCGGTTCCTGCCCAGCGACTCCACGGATCTGCTGCGGGATCTGGCCGATATCCTGGGACTCTGTCTGGCCCGCCTGTCGCCAATGCTGGCATGAGGCATGCTTGATCTGCGGCGTTCTCTCAACAAAGACGGAGCGCCTCCCATGACCACCAGCACCACCGATATCGATCCCCTTTTCGCCCCCTTCTTCCGTTATCTGGCCACGGAGCGCCGCTACTCGCGCCACACCGTGGCCGCCTATCTCGCGGATCTGACCCGCTTCGCCGCATTCTGGCAGGCGTGGAAAAAAACCCCTCTTACGGAAGCCTCCCTGGCCGACATCCGGCCCGCCGACATGCGCGCCTTTCTCGGTCGGGAACTCCGGGAAGGGATGGCCAAGACCACCATGCAACGGCGCATGGCCTCGGTGCGTTCCTGGTTCCGCTTTCTGGAGCGCCGCGGCCTGGTGACCACCAATCCGGCGGCACTGGTCGCCGCACCCAAGGCCGGCCTGCGCCTGCCCCGCGCCCCCAGCCAGGACGAGACCCTCTCCATCCTCGACGCCCCCCTGCCCCCGGGTCCGAGCAATGGCCGCCAGCTCCCGGACTGGAGCGAGGCCCGCGACACCGCGATTCTGGAAATCCTCTACGGTTCCGGCCTGCGCGTCGGCGAGGCGTGCGGCCTCGACCGCATGGATCTCGACCTGGCCGGCGGTACGGCCCGGGTCATGGGCAAGGGAGGCAAGGAACGGATCGCCCTGCTCACCGAACCCACGGTGCAAGCGCTGGAACGCTATCTGCGCCTGCTCGACCGGGATCTCCCCGGACAACCCGCCGCCTCACCGCTCTTCATCGGGGTCAACCGTACCGCCGGGGATCGCCGTCTCAATCCCCGCCAGGTCCAGCGCCTGGTCCGGGATCTGCGCCGGCAACTCGGGCTGCCGGAGAAGATCACCCCCCACTCCCTGCGCCACGCCTTTGCCACCCATCTGCTTCAGGCCGGCGCGGATCTGCGCTCGATTCAGGAACTGCTGGGGCATGCCTCCCTCTCCACCACCCAGCGTTATGCCCATCTGGACCTCGCCTCACTCGCCCGCATCCACCGGAATGCCCATCCCCACGCGCAACGGGAAGCCCCCCCCACGTGAACGCCATCGTCTACCGTTTCCTGGAGCAGATCTTCCTGCCGCCCGGCGTGATCCTCACCGCCCTGCTGACGCTTTTGTTCCTGGTCCGCCATTCCGCCACGCCGCGCGCCGTCCGCCGGCTCCTCCTGGCCACCTTCTGCCTGACCTGGATCGTCTCCCTGCCGGTGACCTCCCGCCTGGCGGCGGATCTCATCACCCCCCAGGAGCGCTTTCCCCCCGTCACCCCGGAGCGTCTGCGGCAGGCCGATGCGCAGGCCATCGTCATCTTCGGCATCGGTCGCGCCCCGCGCGCCCCGGAATACGGCGATCGGGACACCCTGTCGGCCAGCGGGTTGCTGCGCGCCCGCTATGGCGCCCATTTGCACCGGCTGACCGGGCTGCCCATCCTGTTGGCCGGGGGCCGCCCCTACGACGAGGAGATCTCGGAAGCGCAACTCATGCGCGAGGTGCTGGAGCAGGAGTTCTCCACCCCGGTGCGCTGGCTGGACGAGGAGAGCCGCAACACCTGGGAGAATGCGGTCAACGCCGCAGCGATCCTGCGCCGGGAGGGAATCTCGCGGGTGGTTTTGGTGATCCACGCCAGGGACGCGGAGCGGGCGCTCTGGTCGATGCGGCAGGCGGCAGGCCAGGAGATGGCGATCCTGATCGCCCCCATCCAGATGCGGCCCAGCCAACCGGAGAACATGCCACTGGCGGCCAAGCTGCTGGGTTGGGTCCCCAACGCCGACGCCATGAGCCATCTGGCCGTGACCCTGCACGAGGGGTTGGGTTTGCTGTGGTATCGGCTAATGCATGGCGTAAAAATTGCATAAATCGCCTCGTCACTTGTTCACAAAACCCAACCCACCCAAGGAACCGCCATGCAACCCCATCCTCGCCGCCGCCCGCGTGGAGCGCTCGAACGGTCACGCATTTTCTCCCTGGCCACCTTGACCCTGTTCGCCCTGCCGGGATCGCTCCAGGCCGAAATCGCCCCCCCGCCCGCCATGCGGCAGGAGGAAACGATCCCCGACTACCCGGAAAACGCCATCGCCGCCGCCCGCCAGCGCGCCACCCAGGCCCGCAAGCAACTGCACGCCCTCCAGGCCGATGCGGTGGAGGCGGAAAAGCAGGCCAGGCCGGAGCAGGAGGAGATCCGGCGCCGCAACGAAACGCAACTGTCGGAACTGTTGAGCCAAATCAATGCCGCCGAAATGGAAGCCAGGCGGCTGCATGCCACCTGGAGCCAGCAAAACAAGGAGAAAATCCTCAAACGATTGCAGGAGGCCACAGAAACAGCCAAGGTGACCCAACAGGCCCTGGATGCCCGGTTGCGCACCGCCCGCTCCCAGGCCGAACAGGCCAGCCAGGAGGCCGAAAAACAGCAAGGGATCGTGCGAGAAATGACGGCAAACCGGCAGGCCCGCATCAACGAAGCCAGGGCAGACTTCGACAAGGCGCACCGGAATGCGGACGAGCAGCAACGCACCTCGCCATCGGCATGGCATGACCCCATGGCCTCCCTGGAAGATCTGGTCCGGGACAACCACCGGGACGCCGAGTTGACCGTGCGGATCGCGGAGGCCGCAGAGAAACTCGACAAGGCCATGATCGAAGGCAAGGCCGAACTGGACAACGCCAGGACACTGGCCGATCAACTGGACCAGGATGCCAATGCCGCCCGGGAACGGCTGCGCACCGTGCAGGCGGAAAGCGACCGGGAGAACGCCGACCGGGAGACGCGCCTGAGCAGAATCCGCCAACTGGCCGACAAGGTGCAGGCAAAACCCGCCCCCGCCACGCCCGGCAAGGTCAATACCAGCGCAGCGGCCACCACCCCCCCTGCCGCCTTCTGACCCGCCACTCCCCGGATCTTCTGCCCCGCTTCCCGAACGGCCTTGTCCCCACAAGGCCGTTTTTGTTTCGCAAGCACCCATTCTGCCGCAGGGACGGAAGGTGTCCCCTGTTCCGTTGGCCGACGCAGGCCGGGCGTCTCGTCAAGCGGTCAACACGCACACGTCGCGGACCACATCATCACCGATCTTCTGCAACATCACGGAAAGGTCATACTGGATCTGCATGTTCAGCCAGAATTCAGGCGTCGTGCCGAAGAATCGCGCCAATCGGATGGCGGTATCCGCCGTGATCCCGCGCCGCTCGTGGAGGATTGCGCCGATTCGGGTTGCCGGAACCCTCAACCGCATGGCCAGAGCATTGGCGCTCAAATTGTGGGGTAACATGAACTCCTCACGCAGCACCTCCCCAGGGTGTGTCTTGATTCTCATGGCTTGCCTCCATGGTAGTCCACAATCTCGACATTGAAAGCGTGGCCGTCACGCCATTCAAAACCCGGCAGTTACCCAACCGTTTCCGCCTTTGGCGGGGTAACCCAACTTCTTTCGCTCCCATGATCTCCTCCGTGGTGGATGTTTTTCACGGCCAGGAGGATCGCACTACCCGCAGATCATGGGAACCCTGGGGTTGATTGCGCGCTTACCGTGTTGGACGGCACCCATGAAAAAAGGGCCTGGATCGCTCCAGGCCCCTCTTTTACCGCTTTTCCGGCTTTGTCAGAAACGTCACATGCCGGGGATTGCCAGCAGCGTCGCCAGTTGGTTGCTGTCCATGACCCCCATTTGCGTCGAGGTCAAACCGACCGCCACACCGTTGACTGTACCGGTCTGGACCTGAGTGGCGGTGAACCCGCCGATGGCCGTGGTGGTCATCGACGTGACCTGCGAGGTGGTCAGATACGGGATGTCCGTCCGCTCGAAGCCCTTGACCTGCGTGGTCGTCAGGGAAGAAATCGCGGTGGTGCTCACCATGGTGACCTGCAAGCCGGTCAAAGCACCCACCTGCGCCGAGGTGAACCCGCCAAACTGCACGGCAGTCAGATAATCCACATCGGTGGTGGTGAGGCTGCCCACCGTGGTGGTGGTCAGAGCACTCAACTGGGTTGAGGTGAAGACACTCACCTGGGTCGTGCTCAACATCGGCACGTCGGTGGACTCCAGACCGGCGACATGAGTCGTGGTCAGCCCGGTCACCTGGGTCGTGGTCAGGTTGCCGACGTGCGCGGTGGTGAGGGCCGCCACATGGGTGGACTTCAGCCCGCTCATCTGCGTCGTGGTCAACGTGAGGACCGAGGTGGTGGTCAGACTCCCCACCTGGGTGGTGGTCAAGCCACTCAACTGCGTGGTGCGGAAGACTTCCACCTGCGTGGTGGACAACATCGCCACCCCCTGCACGCTCATACCGGACAGCACCGTGGAAGTCAGGCCGGTGATCTGCGTGGTGCTCAGATTGGAGACCTGGGTGGTGCTCAGATTACCCATCTTCGTGCTGTTCAGGCCACCGATCTGCGTGGTGGAGAAGGCACCAAGACCGGTGGTGGTCAGATTGCCCAACTGCGTCGTGGACATGGCCGCCACCTGCGTGGACTTGAGGCCGGACACCTGGGTGGTGGTCAGCACCTCGATATCCGTGGTCTCCATGCCGCCGACCTGATTCGTGGTCAACCCACCGATCTGGGTCGTGCCCAGCCCGCCCATCTGCGTCGTCGTCAGCCCGGCCACCTCGGTGGTGGTCATGCCGGTGACCTGGGTGGCGGTCAGCACGCCCAGCTGGGTCGTGGAGACGAAGCCCCACTGGGTATTGGTCAACTGGCCGATCTGCGTGGACTTCAGCCCACCCACCTGGGTCGTGGACAAGGCCGACAACCCGGTGGTGGTCAGGACGACCAGTTGGGTGGCGGCGAACCCGCCCACCTGGGTGCTGCTCAGACCAGTGACCTGCGTGGTGGAGAGGTTTTCAACCACCGTGGTGGTCAACCCGCCCATCTGGGTCGCAGTCAGATTCCTGAGCTGGGTCGTATTGAGAACGCCGATCTGGGTGGTATCCAGTCCGGACATGCCCGTGCTGTTCACCCCGGCAATCTGCGTGGTGCTCAGGTTCCCCAGCTGCGTGCTGGTCATGTAGTCCATCTGCGTGGTGCTCAGCGCGCCCAGATGCGTCGATTTCAGACCGGTCAACTGGGTCGTGGTGAGATAGGCCACGTCCGCCACCGCGATCTTGCCGGTCTGCGCCGTGGACAGACCGCCCAGCTGGGTCGTGGACATCTGACCCACCTGGCTGGTGGTGAGGGTCGCAATCCCGGTCGTGGTCAGACCGGAGACCACGGTCGTGGTCAAACCGCCCACCTGGGTGGTGGTCAGGGCGCCCACCTGCGTGGCGCTCATCACCCCGGCATGGGTCGCTTTCAGACCGCTCAACTGCGTGGTGCTGAGGTTGATGATCTCCGTCGTGGTCAGGATCGACGACTGGGTGGTGTTCAACTGCCCCAGGAACGTCGTGGTCAGCCCCGCCAGCGAGGTGGTGACCAGATTCGCAATCTCCGTGGTGGTCAGACCCCCCACCTGCACCGAGGTGAAGCCCGCCAGATGCGTCGTGGTGAGAATGTTCACCTGGGTCGTGGTCAAACCACCCACCCCGGTGCTGGTCAGACCCGACACCTGCGTCGTGGCGAGATTGGCCAGGTTCGTCGTGGTCATGGACACCAACTGCGTGGTGGTCAGGGCACCCACATGGGTCGATTTCAGACCCTTCACCTGGGTCGTGGTGAGATAGGCCACATCCGCCACCGAGATCTTGCCGGTCTGCGTCGTGGAAAGCCCACCCAGCTGGGTCGAGGTCATCTCGCCCACCTGACTCGTGGTCAGGGTCGCAATCCCGGTCGTGGTCAGGCCGGCAACCACGGTGGTGGTCAGACCGCCCACCTGGGTCGTGGTCAGTGCGCTCACCAGCGTGGTGTTGAGCGACGCCGCGTGGGTCGATTTCAGGCCGCTCAACTGCGTGGTGCTGAGGGTGATGATCTCGGTGGTCGTCAGGCTCGCCGACTGGGTCGTGTTCAACTGACCCAGGAAGGTGGTGGTCAGGCCCGCCA
>JADGAR010000040.1 GCA_015231915.1 Magnetococcales bacterium | reverse complement strand
GATAAAGCGCGCTGGATACCAAGGGCTTCGCCCTTGGATCCCACCAGGGGCTTCGCCCCTGGACCCCACCAGGGGGATAATCCCCCTGGACCCTTAATACTTTAAGGCAAAAAATGCTGAATCTATTTATTGCCTGGCAAGAAACCCACGTTCCAACAGACTCTCCTCAATGGCCTCCATCAAGGCATGACCAATGGTGATATGTACCTCCTGAATCCGTCCGGTCTCCCGCGAAGGTACAACGATGGCCAGATCACACCAGGGCAACGCCTGCCCCCCCTTGCCACCCAACAAACCCAAAGTATGAATGCCAAGAGCACGTGCGGTCTTCAAGGCCTCGGTGACATTGGGAGAATTGCCGGAAGTGGTGATGCCAATCAAAACATCCCCCTTTCGCCCCAAAGCCTGGGTCATGCGGGCATAAAAAACCTCGTAACTGTAATCGTTGCCACAGGCGGTCATGGAAGAAGTGTCCATGGCCAAAGCCAAAGCCGGCAAACCCTGACGATTGACATCCGGACGCAAACGAACCAACAATTCAGCAGCCAAATGCTGAGCATCGGCAGCAGAACCTCCATTGCCGCAAAACAAAAGCTTGCCCCCGGCAGCAATGACATCAGCACACAACAAAGCCATACGGGCAGTGATGGCCGGAATCTCGGTGGTCAACACCTGACGCTTCAACTCGATGGAACGCTCCAACAAGGCACTCACATGGGCAGTGGTCGTGGTGGCAAATGCCTGAGACATGGGATGATTCTCCTTCCAGAATTCAACGGGTATCGCTCATGCCGAGCACATCTTGCATCAATTCCCGAACCACTCCGGCCCCGCCAGGGGTGCGCAAAACCCGCCAGGCCGCCTGCTTGACCACAGGCATGGCATCGCCCACCGCAACAGGATATCCGACAACACGGAAGGCAGGCAAATCATTGATGTCATTGCCAACAAACAGAATCCGCTCCGGCGCGAACCCCTCACGCTCACACAACTCGCGCACAGCCGATCCCTTGTCCTCGACAGCCTGCATCACCGGAACCTTCAACTTCGCAGCCCGGGCGCTCACCACCGGATTGGTCTCGGTGGACATGATGAAAACCGGAATCCCCGCCTTGCGCAACAAGCCGAAACCCATGCCATCCCCGCGACTGCACGTCACACTCTCAATGCCATCCTGACGCACCAATACCCGGTTGTCCGTCAAAACCCCATCAAAATCAAACACAACCGCATCCACCCGCACCGGAGAGGCAACCTCGGATCCCGCCTCCAAGCCCCTGGCATGACGATCCGCCAAATAGCCGATGAAATGCAATACCTCCTCCGCCAGGGAAGCAGGCAAACGAGCCAACTCCCGCAAAATGCGCTCCTCAATGGACATGAACACTCTCCCAGAACAACGAAGCGGTCACCCGCAGGTGCGACAATGGTTTACCTCCACGCTGACGTGCGCCAACCCGCCAATCCCCTGCAACAAGGACTTGTAATGGTCGGAAGCACGCGGTCGATGAACAAGCAACGAGACGATACAGGCATGACTGGACGGCCCCACGCGCCAGATATGCAGATCGGTCACCTCGCAATCCTCGTGCGACTGCAACCGCTCGCGCACCTTCTCGCGCAGGGAGAAGTTGTCCTCGGCGTCCAGGAGGGTCTTGGCGCTTTCCCGGATGAGACCCAAAGCCCACACGCCAATCACCAGGGAACCGATCACCCCCATCAGAGGATCCATCCACACCCACCCCAGACTCATGCCACAAATCAAGGCGACAATGGCCGTCACCGAAGTGAGAGCATCGGCCAGGACATGCAGATAAGCCCCCTTCAGATTGTGGTCCTGGTGATGGTCATCGTGATCATCATGGTCATCGTGATCAACATGGTCATCGTGATCATGATGATGGTGGTGGTGATGGGCGCTGCCGAGCAGTTTGGCGCTCAGCAGATTGACCAGCAAGCCGGTTACCGCCACCAGCAGGGCAGCTTTGAACTCCACCGGGACCGGGGTGATGAGACGCTGAACGGATTCAACCGCCATGAGGATGGCCACGATGGCCAGGGCCACGGCACTGGCAAACCCTCCCAGGGCGCCCACCTTGCCGGTGCCGAAGGTGAAGCGGGGATTGTTGACGTTGCGGCGGGCAAAACGGTAGGCGAAGGCCGCCAGACCCAAAGCCGCAGCGTGGGTCCCCATGTGCCAACCGTCGGCGGTGAGAGCCATGGAGCCGGTGGCATATCCGGCCACCAACTCCACGACCATGGTGACGCAGGTCAACCAGACGACCAGCAGGGTCTGACGTTCGCCGGTCTGCTGGACATCCAGGCCGAAATGGTGTTCGTGTTGCCATACGGCAAGATCGTGTAAGCTCATTTTTTCAAGTCTTTCAATATATTGACCAGAGTGAATCCATCCGCGGGATTGAGTTCGTGCCCGGTTCCCAGGGTATAGAGGGTGGAGCGGCCACGCAGGGCCGGAATCCGGTTCATGTCCTGACTGGGGCCGGGCACCAGGATGTCCCCCAGCAAAACGAACGGCGTGCCCCGCGCCACCGAGACGTAATGGATGTCAGGATGACGCTGGAGATTCAGCCAGTAGAGCAGAGAACCGGGCCAGGGACGCACGATGTCCACATAAAGTCCACGGGAATATTTCAATGTTTGGTAGCCCCCACCGCCGAAGAAATCCTTGAAGACCTCCACGGGCCAGATGTCGTTGGTGGCGTGCAGTGCCTGCTCGGCACGAGGGGTGCCCAGATGGGGCGAGGCAATGGTGACGAGCGCCACCGGATTGGTGACCAGTCCACGCACCAGGGCCAACCTCAGGACCAGACCCCCCACCGAGTGGCCAACCAGGATGAACCTCTCCCTGGGATGCCTGGCCGCCAGCAGGCGCAACATGGGGGCCAGATGGTCGGCCTGCAACCCCAGCGGCGCCGCCGAGGGAAGGTCCACCAGATAGATCTTGTTCCGACCGCTCCCACCCAGGCCGGGAATCAACTGCACCCCGCCAGGGCCATAGCCCAGGATGCCGGCCCGTTCCCATCCCTTGCCGGCGAGAATCGGGACCACGCCACTGGCTTCCCAGGAGGCCGAACTGCCCAGATAGCCGTGGGCCAGGATCAGGACATCGGCGCGGGCCGCCGTGGCCACGAACACCATGCAAAACGCCGCCAACAGGGGGAGAATGAATTTGCGCATGGAGAACACTCCTCAACCGGGACGAACGAAACAAAACAAGCTCTGCGATCCATTATCGCAAGGCCGGGGTTGTCATTGCAATCCCTTTCGCACCCCCTCCCGAACTCTCGCGCGCCCGCATGAATAATTGCTCGCGCCAATCATGGATTCCCGGTTGCCTTCCGGCAGCGAACATGCGAGAATTTGGTTGACAGGTTGTGGCGTTATCATCTGAGACACAAGGAGCGGGCCATGGACATGAATCAAGATCTCAAAAACGCGGGTCTCAAGGCAACGGCTCCCCGGATGAAGGTGCTGCGCCTGTTCGTCTCGGACGCCGGCCAGCACATGAGCGCCGAAGAGGTGTACAAACGCCTCCTCGCCGACGGAGAAGAGATCGGCCTGGCCACCATCTACCGGGTGCTGACCCAGTTCGAACACGCCGGTCTCCTGTCGCGCAGCCACTTCGAGGCGAACCGGGCCATCTTCGAACTCAACCAGGGGGAACACCACGACCACCTCATCTGCCTGCAATGCGGGCGTGTGGAGGAGTTCGTCGATCCGGTGATCGAGAAACGCCAACGGGAAATCGCGCACGAACGGGGCTTCGAGGTGCAGGACCATGCCCTCTCCCTCTATGTCAATTGCATGAACCCCCAATGCCCCCATCGCCCGACAGCCTGACCACCCTGCTGGCGGAACGGGGCGGGCGACTCAAGGTGCTCGCCCTGACCGGCATCCGCTCGGAATACGATCTGCTTTATCCCCTGCTGGCCGCCCTGCATGCCCATCCCGCTTTCGATGTCGGGGTGATCGTGTGCGGCGCCCACCTGACCGGCCTGCATCACGAATCGGTGCGTCAGATCGAAGCGGACGGCCTGCGCATCGCGGAACGCATCGAAAATCTGCTGCACTCCTCCTCGCGGGTGGGCAAGGTGCGCTCGACCGGTCTGCTGATCGCGGAACTGGGGCAAACCCTGGCCCGGGAAGCCCCGGACCTGCTGATCACCCTGGGCGACCGGGAGGAACCGGTCGCGGGCGGCTTGAGCGGCCTCTACCTGGGGATCCCGGTGGTCCATCTGGCCGGCGGGGATCACATCGCCTCCCGGGACGGCAATCCGGACGAATCGATCCGCCACGCCGCCACCAAATTGAGCCACATCCACCTCACCATGAACGAAGCCCATGCCGCGCGGGTGCGGGCACTGGGCGAGGAACCCTGGCGGGTCCATGCGGTCGGCAGCGGCGGCGTGGACCGACTGCGCACCGAACCCTGCCCGGATCGCGCCACCTTGTGCCAAAGGGTGGGAGACGGGGCGGCGGAGGAGTATCTCATCCTGATCCATCACCCCCTGCCCGACGCCGGGCTGCGCCGGGACGCCGAGGAGGCCGAACTCTGCATCGAGGCCGCTTTGGCCAACGGCCTGCATCTGTTCATCGGCGCGCCCAACAGCGATCCCGGCCATCTGGAAATCCAACGGGTCATCGACGGCTACGCGGACCATCCCCAGGTGACGGTCTACCGCCACCTGGAACGGAACTTTTTTCTCTCCCTGCTGCGACATGCCCTCTGCCTGGTGGGCAACTCCTCCCTCGCTTTTCACGAGGCCCCGTTCCTGGGACTGCCGGCGGTCAACGTGGGAGAGCGGCAGCGCGACCGCATGAACGCCGGCAACGTACAAAACGTCCCTGCGGAACCAGGCGCGCTGACAGAGGCCATCCGGCGCGCCGCTTTCGATGCGGCATACCGGCAAACCGTCCGCCCGGGTCACACCCTCTACGGAGACGGCCACATGGCGCAACGCTCCCTGGAGATCCTGCTCAACCTCCCCGGCAAACGCACCCTGCTGGCCAAGGGAATGACCGTGTGAAAAGCACCCCCGCGACACCCTCCGTCACCATCATCGCCGAGGCCGGAGTCAACCATAACGGTCATCCGGAACTGGCCCTGCGCCTGGTGGACGCGGCGGCGGACGCCGGTGCGGACGCAGTCAAGTTCCAGACCTTCCGCGCCGCAGAACTGGTCAGCCGGAACGCCCGCAAGGCCACCTATCAGCAGGCCACCACCGATCCGGAGGAGTCCCAGTTCGCCATGATCCGGCGACTGGAGCTGGACCATGCCACCCACCTGCGGCTGGCAGACCACTGCCGGGCGCGGGGTATCGCCTTCCTCTCCACCCCGTTCGACCTGCCCAGCCTGGAGTTTCTCGTTGCCGAAATGGATCTGCCGCTCCTCAAGATCCCCTCCGGCGAGGTGACCAACGGGCCGTTTCTGGTGCGGGTGGGGGCCACGGGACGCCGGATTCTCCTCTCCACCGGGATGGCCACCCTGGGAGAGATCGAAACCGCGCTGGGCGCCCTGGCCTTCGGGCTGCTGGGCCTCCCGGAGCCGCCCTCCCTGGCGGGCTGCGCAGGGGCCTTCGCCTCTCCGGCAGGCCAGGCGATCCTGGAAGAACGGGTCACCCTGCTCCACTGCACCACCGAATACCCCGCACCCGTCGATCAGGTCAACCTGCGGGCCATGGATGCCATGGCCGCCGCCTTCGGGCTGCCGGTGGGCTATTCGGACCATACCGCAGGGATCGCCATACCGATCGCCGCCGTGGCACGCGGGGCAGTGGTGATCGAAAAGCACTTCACCCTGGACCGCACCCTGCCCGGCCCGGACCATCGGGCCTCGCTGGAACCGGACGAACTGGCCGCCATGGTGCGCGCCATTCGCGAGGTGGAAACCGCCCTGCAAGGCCATGGACACAAGCTCCCCATGGCTGCGGAATGGAAAAACCGGGCCGTGGCGCGCAAAAGCCTGGTCGCCATCGCACCCGTCGCCCAGGGAGAGTGCTTTTCGGAACACAATCTGGGGATCAAGCGGCCAGGATCGGGCATCTCGCCCATGGCCTACTGGCAGTGGCTGGGGCGTGCCGCACCACGGGATTATCAACCGGACGAACTGATCGTCGATCGAGGAGAGTCATCATGATCCACGGGGCGAGCGTGCTGGCCGTGATCCCGGCACGCGGCGGGTCCAGAGGGGTGGCGCGCAAGAACATCCGCATGGTGGCAGGCAAACCGCTGCTGGCCTGGACCATCGAGGCGGCGCGGGGCTGCCCGGAGATCGACCGTCTGGTGCTCTCCTCCGAAGACGCGGAGATCATCGCCATCGCACGCCAGTGGGGCTGCGAATGCCCCTTTCCCCGCCCCCCGGAACTGGCCGCCGACCATACCCTGGCCATCGACGTGGCCCTGCATCTGCTGGCCACCCTGCCGGAACGCTACGACTATCTGGTCTGGCTGCAACCCACCGCGCCCCTGCGCACCGCGCAAGACATCACCGACTGCCTCGAACTGTGCGTCCGGGAGGGGGCCGACAGTTGCGTGACGGTCACTCCGGCAGAAAAACCTCCCTGGTGGATGTTCTTCGTGGACGAGGCCGGCGCCATGCGTCCGGTGCTGCCCGGCGATCACACCCGCGCCAACCGCCAGGACCTCCCCCGCGCCCACCTCCTCAACGGCGCGGTCCTGGTGGCCCGCACCGACTGGCTGCAGCGCTCCGCCCGCTTCATGGACGCCCATACCAGGGCACTCGTCATGCCCCCGGAACGGTCGCTGGATATCGATTCCGAGCGGGACCTGCTGGTCGCGGAGTGGTTGCTCTCCCGTTCTTTCCCAGGCACGCCATGCGCATCGGCATCGACTTCGACAACACCCTGATCAACTACGACGACTCCTTCGTCCGGGTGGCCCGGGAGTTGGGCTGGACCCCTCCGCCGGGGGTCGGCGGCAAGAACGGTGTCCGGGAGTTCGTGCGCGGCCTGGAGGAAGGAGAAGAGAAATGGCGGCGTCTGCAGGCCGCCGTCTACGGCCCGCGCATCGGACATGCCCGCCTGCGTGACGGGGTCCGTCCGTTCCTGGAGCAGGCCACAGCGCGCGGGGCCACGCTCTTCGTGGTGAGCCACAAGACCCGCTTTGCCACCGGCGACCCGGAACAGATCTGCGACCTGCGTCAGGCCGCCGCGACCTGGCTGTGGCAACAAGGCATCCTGGCCCCGGTTGGTTCGGGCATCCCCCCGGAGCATCTCTTTTTCGCCGCCACCCGCACGGAGAAAGTCGCCCGCATCACCCAATTGCGGTGCGACCTCTTCATCGACGACCTGCCGGAAGTTTTCGCCGACCCCGGCTTTCCCCCCGCCACCCGCCGGATCCTCCTCGACCCCTGGGGGGATCTTGCCGCAGACCCCGCCTGGGAGCGCTGCCGGGACTGGGAGGCCATCTCCCGATTGTTGTTCGCTTGATGCGTTTCAGCAAAATGATACGTGAAATGACAGATCAGAATCTTGCCATTCAAGAAATCGCCCGGCACCTGACCGGCCAGCCAGAAGCAACGCTCGTCCCGATGGGCGGCGGGGGCAACAGCCGGCTCATGCGCGTGGAGACCCCCGCCGGCAGGTTTGCCTTGAAGCGCCACCTCCGTCAAGCCCATGACCCTCGCGACCGACAAAAAACCGAAACCCAGGCGCTCGCCTTCCTGCATGCCCACGGCGTGACCGAGGTGCCACGGGTGATCGCAGTGGATCGGGAGCATGGCTGCACCCTGCTGGAGTGGATCGAGGGAGAGCCGGTCAACGGAGCCACCACAACGGATGTGGATGCGGCCCTGGCATTGATCCGGAAACTGTACGCCCTGCGCGAGGTCCCCGAAGCCCGCCACCTGCCCCTGGCTTCGGCGGCCTGCCTGTCGCCAGCCATGCTGCTCGACCAGGTCAGCACACGCATGGATCGGCTTTTCCAGGTCTTGCCGCAACACCCGGAACTGGCCGCCTTCGTGCGCCAGGAGTTGCTGCTCTTCGCCGATCAGAGCCTCGGCACCATGGTGCGCCATTGCCCTCCGGACGAACTCCCCCCTGCCCTGCGACTGCCGAGTCCCTCGGATTTCGGCTTCCACAACGCCTTGCGCCGCCCGGACGGAGGCATCGTTTTTCTGGATTTCGAGTACTTCGGCTGGGACGACCCGGTGAAGCTGACTTGCGATTTTCTTTTACATCCTGGCATGAATCTTGATTCTACATTACGAGAATATTTTGCCAACGGCATGCGGGAGATCTGCCGGGAAGACGCGGAATTCGAGGAACGCCTCACGGGCTGTCTGCCGATGCTGGGCCTCTGTTGGTGCATGATCATGCTCAACGAATTCTTGCAGGAAGGGTGGGAACGGCGCTCCTTCGCCGGTCGCCACGAAACCCGGACAGTGGCACGCGACCGGCAACTGGCCAAGGCCAGGGCACTGTTGACCTGGTTGCGCAAACGACAGGGACAAGAAACAAAATGAATCCGACCGATACCCCATTGGACGACCGCTCGCGACACCTGCGCAAAATGGTGCTGCGCGCCATGGAAAAAGGGGGCCGGGGCCACCTGGGATCGGCCTTCTCCCTGATCGAAATCCTGCGCGTGCTCTATGACGACGTGCTGCGCGTGCGGCCCGCCGAACCGGACTGGCCCGATCGCGACCGCTGCATCCTCAGCAAGGGCCACGGCTGTTTGGCGCTCTATGCGATCCTGGCGGACAAGGCGTTTTTCCCCGGCGAGGCGCTGGACAGCTTCTGCCGCTTCGACTCCTTTCTGGGCGGCCACCCGGAGCGGGGACGCATCCCCGGCGTGGAGGCCTCCACCGGCGCCCTGGGCCACGGCCTCTCCATCGGGGTCGGCATGGCCCTGGCCGCACGACTGAAAAACAAATCCCACCGGGTGGTGGTGATCCTGGGCGACGGCGAAAGCAATGAAGGCTCGGTCTGGGAGGCGGCCATGGCAGCAGCCAAACATCGCCTGGACAACCTGATCACCCTGGTGGACTGCAACGGCATGCAATCCTATGGCCCCACCCGCGAGGTGCTGGACATGGCCCCCATGGCGGAAAAATGGCGCGCCTTCGGCTGCGAAACCAGGGAGGTGAACGGCCATGACCTCGCCACCCTGCGCGCCACCCTCACCACCCCCCCGGCAGCGGAAAAACCCCTGACGATCCTTTGCCACACCATCAAGGGCAAGGGGATCGGACTGGTGGAAAACAACGCCGACTGGCACCACAAATCCAAGCTGGCTCCCGATCTGCTGGCATCCCTTTACGGGGCACTGGAGGCCTGACATGCGCAAGACCAGCCTGAACTCGGTCCTGGAACTGGCCAAACGGGATCCGCGAGTCCTCTTCATCGGCTCGGACCTGGGGTCCGGGACCCTGGATGCCTTCCGCGCCGCCTATCCGGAGCGGTTCTTCATGGAAGGGATCGCGGAACAGAACCTGATCGGCATGGCCGCCGGTCTGGCCATGGAGGGATTCATCCCCTATGTCAACACCATCGCCAGTTTTCTGACCCGGCGCTGCCTGGAGCAGATCGCCATCGATCTTTGCCTGCACAATCTGCCGGTGCGGCTGATCGGCAACGGCGGCGGCGTGGTCTACGCCCCGCTGGGACCGACCCATCTGGCCCCGGACGACATCGCCCTGATGCGGGCCATGCCCAACATGACCATCCTGGCCCCCGCAGATGCGGTGCAGATGCGCGCCTGCATGGCCAAAACCCTGGATTGGCCCGGTCCCGTCTACATCCGCCTGGCCAAGGGCGGGGACCAGGTGGTGTGCAGGGAGGACGACCCGTGCGCCATCGGGGTGGCCAACCGGATGCGACCCGGCGTGGACGCCCTGTTCATCACCACCGGGGTGATGGCCCAGCGCGCCCTGGCGGCACGGGAGATTCTGCTCGCAGACGGCATCGAATGCGGCGTGTTGCATCTGCACACGGTCAAGCCCCTGGACGAGGCGGCCCTGCTGGAGGCGGCCAACGCATTTCCCCTGCTGGTGACCCTGGAGGAACACTCCCTCATCGGCGGTCTGGGGAGCGCGGTGGCGGAACTTCTCATCGACCACGGCCTGGCCACCCCCCTCCTGCGTCTGGCCCTGCCGGACCACTTCATCGAACACTACGGATCCCAGGAGGAGCTGCTCGGCTGGCTCGGCCTCGATCCCGCCACCATCGCCGCCCGCGTGGCCCGGAAGCTCTCCGGCATCCGCTCTCGGAAATAATCCCCATGGCCATTCTCTACAGCTCCCACAAATTCATTCACTTTCCGGAGCAACTGCGGGCGCTGCGCGAGCAGCGGGTGGTGGCCCCGATCCACATCCGCATCAAGCCGACCAACCACTGCAACCACAACTGCTGGTACTGCGCCTACAAGGTGGACAATCTCCACCTGGGCGAGGAGATGGTGGAATCCGACGCCATCGCCCCGGAAAAGATGCACGAAATCGTCACGGACATCCTCGACATGGGGGTGAAGGCCGTGACCTTTTCCGGCGGCGGGGAACCCCTGCTCTACAAGCCACTGCCCGAAGTGGTGGAACGGCTGGCCGGCGGCGGGGTGCGGGTGGCGGTCCTGACCAACGGCAGCAACCTGAAGGGCAAAATGGCCGATGCCTTCGCCCGGCACGGCACCTGGGTGCGCATCTCCATGGACGGCTGGGACGACGCCAGCTATGCGACAGCCCGCAGCTTGCGAGAGACGGATCCCTTCACCCGGCTCATGCACAACATCGAGGCGTTCACCGCCCGCGACACCCGCTGCGTGCTGGGGGTGAGCTTCATCGTCACCGAGGTCAATTGCGATCACCTGCAGGAGGTCTGCGCCCGTCTCAAGGCCGCCGGGGTGAATCACGTCAAGCTTTCCGGGGTGGTGGTGGCCAACGATGGCGCGGGCAACAACGAATACCACGACCGTCTGCGGGAGCGGGTCGCCGGGCAGATCCGCGCGGCCATGGCGCAAAGCGACGCCCGCTTCACGGTCCTCGATCACTACCACGAACTGGAAGACCGCTTCGACAAGGCGTACACCACCTGCTTTTATCTGCAATATCTGACGGTCATCGGCGCGGATTGCGGGGTCTACACCTGTCAGGACAAGGCCTACCGGCAAAGCGGCCTGCTGGGCTGGATCAAGGAGCGCAGCTTCAAGGCGTTCTGGTTTTCCGAGGAGAACCGGCAACGGATCTTCTCCCTCAACCCGGCCCAGGAGTGTCGTCATCATTGCGTGACCCACGGCAAGAACCTGGCCATTCAAAACATCATGGCAATCGACCCGGAACATGGAGTATTCGTCTGATGGCGCACGTGGAGTTCTTCAATGTCATGAACACCCGCACCCGGCGCGACTACGTCCAGCGGGTGACCGCCCACGACAAGGCGGAGTGCGCCGCCAAGGCCAAACAGTGGGGCTTCGACTACTGGGACGGGGAGCGGCAATACGGCTACGGGGGCTATCGCTACGATGGCCGCTGGCTGCCGGTGGCCGAACGGATGGTGCGCCACTACGGCCTGACCGCAGACAGCCGCATTCTGGACGTGGGGTGCGGCAAGGCCTTTTTGCTGTATGAATTCACCCGCGCCCTCCCCGGCATCACAGTGGCCGGACTGGACATCTCGGCCTACGGCCTCCAGCACGCCAAGGAGGAGGTGCGTCCCTTCCTGACCCTGGGCAACGCGACTGCCCTGCCCTACCCGGACCAAAGCTTCGATCTGGTCCTGTCTGCCGGGACCCTGCACAATCTCTACTGTTACGATCTGGAAAAGGCGATCCGCGAGATCGAACGGGTGGGCCGACGCGCGAAGCTGATCATGGTGGAGTCCTACCGCAACGAACGGGAGAAGGCCAACCTCCTTTATTGGCAGTTGACCTGCGAATCGTTCTACACGCCCCAGGAGTGGCAATGGTGGTACGAGCGCTGCGGCTATACCGGGGATTGGGATTTTATCTATTTCGAGTAGGCTGGCTGCTTTGCGGGGCATCCTCTTGCCATTGCCATGCCACCGCGTTACATTGCGTTTAATAGTGACAATGAAGCTTCTGGAGGTGAATATGGTCGCGATGGGACGTGCCAGTACGAAAGAGATGCGTGTGCAGCATGAACCGATCGAACAGAGTATGCCGTTTCCCGTCCGGGAACCCAATTCCACAACCTTTGCGGCGATGGATGAGGCGGCAGAGATCATGCGCAGGCAATGTCATCGTTTTACATCCGGGGACGAATTGTTGCATGACCTCGAAAATGGCATCGCTCGATAATCAAGTGCATTTTTCATATGGGACCGGCGGCACGGCATCCCTCCAGAACACATGAAAAAATTTCTCATCATCGGCGGCTCCGGGTACATCGGACGCCATCTGTTCGAACATCTGGGACCGGAGAGGGCTGTGGCCACCTGGTACTCCAGGCCGTTTCCGGGCGGGGTGCGCTTCGACCCGGCGGGGATGGGGCTGCAAGACCTCGCACCCGATCCGGGGCAGTTTTCCCATGCCTTCATTCTGCACGGCATGACGCGGGTGAACGACTGCGTTCAGGACCCCGCCACCTCCGAACGGGTGAACGTCCGGGAGATTCTCGGACTGCTCGATGCCTGCGCGACATACGGCATCAAGCCGATCTTCACCTCCTCGGACCTGGTGTTCGACGGTCGCCGGGGTCTTTATGCGGAAACCGACCCGCCCAACCCCCTGGTGCGCTATGGCCAGCAGAAGCGGATCATCGAAAAGCGCCTGGCGGAATCGGAGCTGGCCTGCGTGGTGCGGCTGCCCAAGGTATACAGCGCGGCCCATGACGGGGTTTCGTTGTTTTCCGTCTGGTGGGGGGCGCTGACAGCGAACCAACCGATCCGGTGCGCCCACGACCGGATCTTCTCCCCCATCGACGTGACGGATGTGGTCGTTGGACTGACCGCCATCGCCACCCGGAACCTTTCCGGTATTTTTCACCTGTGCGGCCCCCAGGCCCTGTCGATCATGGAACTCTACCGGCTCTTCCAACATAGGCTTCCCACCGGCCTGCGCGAGATCGAACCTGCTCCATGCAGCATCAATGGCCTGGGATTTCCGGAAACCTGGCCGCTGGACATCTCCATGGATCCTGGTCACGTCATCCAAACCACCGGTCTGCGGCCCCGGAACCCCGCATCCGTGGCAGATGATTTTTTTGACAAAATCACTCCTCTTGCGAGAAATCACTAAAATAAAATGAATCATTTGACAATCATCCTCGCCGACATGGCAAATGGCAAATGGAGCGATGCGTGGATCAAGCTGCTCGATGCACCCTGGCTGGTGCTGCTTGGGATCTGCGCGCTGATGGTCATGATGCTCATATGGCGAAAAAAGGAAAAACCGCTGCCGAACTGCGACGCGAGTCAATGCACGGTTCTGGTGGCCAGGCTGGAGGGGGATGAGGGAGAGGCCACCCACAAGGCCATCCAGGAGTCTGCGCTTGCGCTCCAGGGGATCCGGGTGGCGGACCTGGGGCGACGCATCGCCGGAAAGAAGGACCATGCCCAGGCATACGCCCTGCTGCGGGCAACCGGCGCCAAAATGCTGCTGTGGGGGGAGCTGGTCCGGGAAGGGGGCAAACCGATTGCCAGGCTGCATCTGACCACCACCGGCCCCTTCCTGCAAGGAGACCGGCACCCCTTGCAGGAGGACCGGGTGGATTTTCCCCCGGCGCCCTGGGACGAGCTGCGTCAGGTGGTGAATCTCATGATCGGGCTGCAGGCGGTCCCGTTCGGCGGGAAGCCGGACGCTTTTGTCCCATCGGTGCGTGAGCGACTGGCATCCGGCAACGGGGTCTGGTCCGGAACGGATCGGGCCTGGCTGGGCGCGCTGCTGGCGGATGGTCTGCTGATGACGGCTGCGGAGTCTGGCGCGGAGCCGCCCCTGCTGGAGGCGGTCCAAGGGTACCAGCAGGGTCTCGAGGTTTTCCCCCGTGAGACCCATGCCATGGCGTGGGCCAGGATGGGCCACAACCTGGGCTTGGCCCTGTTGATCCTCGGCGAACGGGAAAACGGCGTCAGCCGGTTGGAAGCGTCCGTGGAGGCCATGCGCGCGGCGCTCGGGGAGTTCACCCGCGAGCGTGCGCCGCTGCAATGGGCCGTGACGCACCTCTCCCTGGGAATCGCCTTGTGGCGTCTGGGAGAGCGCAAAGGGGAGCCGCAACACCTGGAAGAGGCCCTGGATGCCCTGAACGGGACCCTGACGGAACTCACCCGCGAGGAGACGCCCTTGAGCTGGGCCGCGGCGCAAAGCAACCTGGGCAACGTCCTGCAAAGCCTGGGCGAGCGCGCCAGCGATACGCGGCAACTGCTGTTGGCTGTGGAGGCCTATCACGCGGCGCTCGAAGAGCGAACCCGCGAGCGTGTCCCCCTGCAATGGGCCACGACACAGAACAACCTGGGCAATACCCTGTTCCGCCTGGGGGAACGGGAGGGCAATCCGGAGCGTCTCCAGGAGGCGGCCAACGCCTTTCGCGAGGCCGGCCTGGAGTTCACCCGGGAGCGCGCGCCCCTCGACTGGGCGATGACGCAGGGCAATCTGGGCAATGTCCTGTTGCGTCTGGGGGATCGGGAGAATGGCACCGAGCGCTTGCAGGAGGCCGTGGCGGCCTATCGCAATGCCCTCCAGGAATGGACCAGGGAGCGCATGCCCCTGCAATGGGCCGGCACCCGGAACAACCTGGCCAACGCCTTGTTGCGTCTCGGGGAGCGCGAAACCGGCACGGAGCGGCTGCAAGAGGCCTTGAGCGCCTTTCAGGAGGTGCTGCAGGAGTTGACCTTCGAGCGCGCTCCCTTGCAATGGGCGCAGACGATCAACAATCTTGGCCTGGTTTTGACCCGGATCGGCGCGCGGACCCGTGACCCGGACCCTCTGTGGCGCGCCATCTCCCTGGAGGAAAGGGCGCTGGAGGTGTTCCGGATGGCCGGCGCCGCCGCCCATGTGGAAAAGATCACCTACAACATTCAATTGGCCCGCGCCGCCATCGAGGAGTTGGGCAACAAGCCCGTGCCCGACACCCGATTCTCGCAGAAAACGCGCTATTGAGGAGACAAGAGCAGCGGATAAGGTTCCGGGATTCCGATCAATGGAAGACGGCTGGCAGGGAGTCGGCATCGAGGATGTTGCCGAGCCATGCTTCCAGATCCTCCGGCTTTGCCGCCATCACGGTTGCCTGTACCGGATCCGGGACAGAACCAAACCGGAGACGGAGCAAGGTGAGCAACGCTTCGGCCTTGCCTTCGGCCTTGCCTTCGGCCTTGCCTTTCTTCTCGCCGATTTCGATACCTTCCACGATCCCTGCCTTTTTGCCCTCCATTCTGCCGGCCTTCCAGGTGTTCTCCACCATGCTGGCCTGGGCGCGCAGACCTTCCTGGAACTGCTCGTAGGCCAAACGATCGGCGTCTGAAAGTTGCAGGATGTCCAACACCTTTTTGGCCTTCTCCAGGCCACGAGCGGTGAACTCTTCGCGGATATCACCCGTTTTCAGGAAATAAATCCATTCGTCCAACGTATTCCTGGCAACCTCGTCGAACCGTTTGACCAGGATCAGGTAGATGGCTGGAAAGATCTCCTGGACGGTCTGTCGCTGGAACAGCTCCTTTTGGGCCTCGCTGAGGATCAACTCCTCTTCGGTATGCATGCCTCGGAACGAGGTGGTGCCCAGATAGAGATAATCCTTGCCCTGCCCGAGGTCGAAGTAGAGGATATTGATGGAGATGACCTTCGGAACCTTGGAATAGGGATCACCTTCATCCACATGCTCCGTGATGGTTTTGGCGATGCCGAAGATGAGTCGCTGGAGATAATCGAACTCCCGTTCGTATTGCAGTTCGATCAGGATCAATTCGCCGGCGCTGTTTCTGACTTTCATGTCCACGCGATTGAACTTGTCGAAGAGATCTTCCTTGTTGCTTTCGCTCTCCAGAATATCGACGATCTGGATATCGGTGGCGAGCAACTCGCTCAGGAAACCCTCCAGCACGGCAAAATTGGCCTTGCTGCGCAAAAGCCGTTTCATGGCCCAATCGAAGGTGATCAATCGGCGTCGTTGCATATGCTTCTCCTCTCCCAACCTGGGGCAGAATCGCTGCTGACCTGCGCGCAGGGTTGGTTCAAGGTATATTTTCCGTCATTGTGCCTTGTTCGGCAAGTGAAATGTGTGCGTCGCTTGCATTGCTTCTATTGGAGATTAATATTTGATAAGATTGCATTTTTTATCATTAGCGAGCGTACGTACAAGAAGATCGCATGGGACGTGGAGCGCGTGAGACGGCACTGAAACTGTTTCTGCATTTCCTTGACGGTAGGGGCGCAGCGTTGCCGTCCGATGCCGAACAGAAGAGAATCACGAGTCGTCGCGGCCCAGCGCATCCGCCATGGAGGCGTTCCGCCGCTCCAGGGCCATCCCGTAAAGTGTGGAGGCCGACAGGCCGGTAAGCGGGGCCAGGCGCCGGGAGGCCTCTTTCAGGCCCATGCCGGAGGCCAGGGCCTCGTCAAGCAGGGTGGCGGCCTCCTCCGGGGAGGACGGGGGGCGGGTTCCCGGCGCCATGACCACCACGATCTCGCCCCGAACCGCCTGCTGCCGAAAACCGGCGGCCAGGGTTGCCACCGTGCCGCGATGCAGGGTCTCGTGCAGCTTGGTCAGCTCCCGCGCCACCACGATCACGCGCGACCCGGCCCCGAGGGCGGCCAGATCGTCCAGGGTGGCGACCAGACGCTGGGGAGACTCGAAAAAGACCACCGTCCGCTCCTCCCCCACCATCCCCCGCAGACGCCGTTGCCGCTCCCCCCCCTTGCGGGGCAAAAACCCCTCGAAAACGAACCGCTCGCCCGGCAAACCACTCCCGGACAGGGCGGTGGTGACCGACGTGGCCCCAGGCAACGCCTCCACCGCCACGCCCAGTTCACGCGCCGCGCGCGCCAGCGGGGAGCCGGGATCGCTGATGCCGGGCGTCCCGGCGTCGGAAACCAGCGCGATCCGCCGACCGGCAGCCAGCTCCGCCAGCACGCCCGGCATCAACTTTGCGGCGGTGTTGTCATCGAAGCGGCTCAGCGGGGTCGTCACCCCGTAATGGTCGCACAGAATGCGTGTCCTGCGGGTATCCTCCGCCAGAATGCGATCCACTTCCCTCAAGATGCGCACCCCGCGCAGGGTCATATCTTCGAGGTTGCCGATCGGTGTGGGAACGATGTATAATCGACCCGTGCCCTTCATCGACTCCTGACCGGACTCCTTGCTCTCCAAATGCGCGCTCCTTTTTCGTTCCCGCTGGTCTGTCTCGTCTGGCTGCTCCTGGTCACGACGGCCAGCGCCCAGGTGCTGCCCACGGATCAATCCCCAGGTAATACCACCCGCACCCCGTCTGACGCCAGCCAAAATCCGCTCCCGGGTTACCGGGTCACCCCCTATGCCGAACCGGGTCAACCCTCGCCCTGGCAACGCCTGATCGACGAATTCCTCGCGCCGTCCTCCCAGGACGCCTCGCGGGCCTATTTGCAGCGGATCCCGCCCACCCCCTCCGCGCCCGACCAGATCCGCGAACTGCTCCTGGCCCTGGAACCCCTGTCCCGGGAACAGATCAAGACCCTGCTCGACCGCCAGCCCAAGGGGTCCTCGCTGCTTCCGTTTCTCCAGCTGGTGCTCGGCGACCGCCTGGCGGTGGCCGGCGAGGAGCAGGCGGCCCAGCAGGCGTGGCAAAAGGCCTCCCACTCCTCCCTGGTCAACACCGAGGCCATGCGCCGCATCGCCAATGACCCCAACGCCACCGAGGCCGTCGTTGCCGGACTGATGATCCCCCTGACCGGCCCTTCCGCCGCCATGGGCAACAACCTGATTCTGGCGGCCAGAAAGGCCCTCGCCGACTATCGCGATGTCAACCTCCACCTGGAGGTCGAAGACAGCGGCGCCAACGAGACCACGGCGCAGGAAGCGGTGCGGAAACTCGTTGGCCG
Organism: Magnetococcales bacterium; assembly: GCA_015231915.1. GTDB lineage: Bacteria > Pseudomonadota > Magnetococcia > Magnetococcales > Magnetaquicoccaceae > Magnetaquiglobus. The sequence goes on along the minus strand of JADGAR010000040.1, from coordinate 14,804 downwards.
GGGCAGCCGGATCATCATCGGTCCGATCTTTCATGCCGCCGCCCTGGGTGCCGCCAAGGCCGCCGCCGCCAGCAAGATCCCCATCATCACCCTCAATCCCAGGCAGGAAATCCTCTCTGCCGGCGGCAACGTCTTCCTCAACGCCTTCCAGCCGGATGCCCAGGCCCGCGTCATGGCGCGCCACGCCATGCAGACCGCGCACCTGCAACGGTTCGCCATCCTGGCCGCAGACAGCGATTACGGCAGGCTCCAGGCCCAGACCTTCGCCGAGGAGGTCGCGGCCCTGGGCGGCACCGTCACCCGTTCCATCCTCTTCCCGGAACAGGAGACCGATTTTTCCAATGCCCTCAAAATGATCGTGCAGACGGATCCCGGCGCGGCCAGACAGCGCACGGCCCAGGGATCGGGCCAGGAACCCGCCCCGCTGATCGATTTCGAGGCCCTCTACCTCCCGGCCAGCGCCAAACAGGTGCGGCTGATCGCCCCGCAAGCGGCCCTGTTCGGCATCGTCTCCCCCAAGATCGCCCTGCTGGGGTCTTCCCTGTGGAACCGGCCCGAACTGCTGGAAGAGTCGGAATCCCTCCAGGGGGCCACCTTCTGCGACATCGATCATAACAAGCGGGATCAATTCAACGCCAGCCATCAGAAGACCCTGGGGATCGCCCCGGTGCCCGCCCTTTCCATGCTGGTCTACGACTCCATCGCCGTGCTCGCCCAACTGTTGCGGGATCAGCGGCTGGGCGGTCCCCAATGGCAGGAGGGCATCACCCGTCCCAACGGCTTTCACGGCAGCGCCGGATCGCTTCGCTTCCTCGACAACGGCTTGAGCGAACGCAATCTCCATCTCTATCGGATCGATGGCAAGCGGATCGTCCCCCTTGCCGCGCCTCCCGGCAGCGGAGCGCCGGACCCGGCCCGCCGCATCTCCCGGCCTGTCCCGGCGGTCGAGACCGAGCCACGTTTGCAACCCGCCAACGAACCGCCTCCCGTGGATCCGGAAGCCATCGAAGCGGAAATCCCTGTTCTTCCCCTCTCGCAATAAGGAGACGCCCCATGTCGCTCGCAGCCCTCGCCCCTCCGGGCAACACCCCCTCCCTCAAGAGCCTCAACCCGGCCAATCAGGCCAAAAACCGCGCTGCGGCCCAGGAGGAAAAAGAGGCGGCCAAGGCCCCGAAAAAAATGATGGAACCCCGGCAGGCCAACAAGCAACTCTACCGCCAGGAGAACAGCGCCGAAACCGTCAAGCGGCACAATGCGGAAAAAGCCGACAAGATGGATATCCGAGCGTAACCCAGCCGGGCAGCAGTGGTCGCACGTGAACGTGTCATGGAAACACCACCCTTCGGGAATGCCGGGGCATGCACCCACTGCGGCTATTGTCTGCCGAGCTGTCCCACCTACCGGGTGGACAACGACGAAACCGAATCCCCGCGCGGGCGCGTCTCCATTGTCCTGGCGCTCGCCGCCGGCGATCTGACCCCCGATGAGGCGGGCAACGCCCTCTCCCGCTGCCTGCTTTGCAGGGCCTGCCACCTGGCCTGTCCAGCCGGTGTCAGACCCGGCTCCCTTGTCATGCAGGCCCGCCTGCTGGCCCCGCTCCGGCCCACGCTGGCCAGTCGTCTTTTGCATCGGATCACCGACAGTCACCGCCTGACCGCCCTGGCCGCCTTGGTCCTGCGCTGGTATCGTAAGCTGGGATGGCAGGATTTTGTCCGACGACACGCCATTCTGGCCCGCTTTTCCGCTTTGGAACGCCTGGAATCCCTGCTCCCCGACCCTGGACCGGAGGTGATGTTCACCGCTTCCCCCCCGGAGGCGTCCGCTGCCGGTCGGCCACGGGTGGCCTTGCTGTGCGGCTGCATGGCCCGCCTGTTTCTGCCGCACGTTGCGCCTGCGGCGGCCAATCTCCTGGTTTGGACCGGATGCGATGTCGTTGTCTGGCAAGGCTTTGGCTGTTGCGGTTCCCCCTACCGGGAAGCCGGAGACGGCGCACGTTTCCGCCGCCAGGCCAGACGCACCCTGCGGGCCTTTGCCGCTGCCGGTCCCGTCGATGCCGTGCTGTGCGACAGCGCCAATTGCGCCATGACCATCGCCGATTATCCGTCCGCCCTGGCCGATGATCCCGATTTCCACCCGCTTGCCAGGGAACTGGTCGCAAAAACGATGGATTTCAACACGTTTCTCCTGCAAAAAATGCCACACTCCCCCCTTTCCGGCGCGCTTCCGGAGTGCGAAAGCGTGGCCTATCATGACCATTGCCAAACCCGCTTCGAATTGGGTATAATAGAGGAACCCCGAAAGCTGCTCGACATGCTGCCCGTCCCCAGGCGCGAAATCACGCCACCGGGAACCCAGACAGCCTGTTGCGGGGCCGGAGGGGAGTATCTGTTGCGCCAGCCCGACCGCAGCCAGGCCATCCGCGAACGCAAACTGGACGCCATCCTCGCCACCGGCGCGGATTGCGTCGTGGCAGGCAATCCGGGCTGCATGCTCCATCTGCAGGCGGGCCTGCGGCAAAGAGGCGCCCGGGTGCGCGTCAGACATCTGGCGGAACTGCTGTGGTCCGCCATAAACAAACCACTGGAACCAAAACGAGGAACACCATGAAAAACACCATCACGATCTGCTTCACCCTGCTGCTCTTTCTGTTGGCCGGCTTTGCGCTGCTGACCCCGGATGAGGCCATGGCGGCGCGCATGGGAGGGGGCAGCTCCGTGGGGTCGCGCGGCTCAAAAAGCTTCTCGCCGCCCCAGCAGGCCACCCAGCGCTCCGCCCAGCCCGCCATGCCGGCACAACACCAGGCCACGCCAGCCAGCTCCGGCTCCCGCTGGGGGTCCGGCCTGCTGGGCGGCATCGGCGGCTTCATGCTCGGCGGTCTGCTCGGCTCCATGCTCTTCGGCGGCGGCGCAGGTGGCGGCATCGGCTTTCTCGAGATCCTGCTGATCGGAGGCGGCATCTTCCTCCTCATCCGCTGGCTCAGGAACCGTCGCCCCGCCGGCGGCATGGACCATGCGCCCCAGCAGCCTGTCGAGTACTCCACCCCTTACGGCGGCCACGCCATGCCGACCAGTTTCCCCCAGTCCACGACTCCCCGCGTCTCCCTGGACAAAAACCCCCTGCCCCAGACCTTCTCCATGGGGGGCGGCACCGCCGGACCCGTCGATACGGTTTCCCAGGGGCTGGCCCAGATCACCAGCATGGATCCCTCCTTCAACGAAGGTCACTTCCTGATGGGCGCACAAGGGGCCTTTCAGCAACTCCAGGCCGCATGGAGCAACTGGAACATCGACCGCCTGCGCCCTCTGCTCACGGAGCGCATGTGGGCCATCGTGCAGCAACAAGCCAGTGAACGCCAGGCCGCCGGTCGTCGCGACGTGGTGGATCGCATCCGCTTCCTGGCCTGCGAGATCTCCGAAGCCTGGCAGGAGGCCGGCGAAAACTGGATCACGGTCCATTTCGCCATCGAAATGATCGAATACGAAACCGACATGAACGGTCGCGTCACCAACGGCAACCCCTCGCAACCGGTGCAGGCCGAGGAGTACTGGACCTTCTGCCGGCCTGTCGGCGCAACCAACCCCAATTGGCTGCTCTCCGCGATTCAGCAACCCGGAGAAGTGGCACGCGGCACGTTGTGAGACGGCTTTTTCCCCAATTGCGGTTCCTCCCGGCGCCAGCCTTGTGGCTGGCGCTGGGATTGGTTTTTTTCAGCAGTTGCTCCTCACCCCCCCCCGCCCCGCCTGCCGTCACGGAGGAGAACAGCCTGACCCTGGCCGCCTGGAGCCAGGTGGACAAAGTGCTCTCCCAGGATGGCGACCTCGCCACATGGGCCGATGCCCTGGAGGCGAGCGCCGCCTACTACGAGGCCCAGCAACCGCAAGACGCCCAGGTGCGTTTCGGACCACGCACCTTCACCGTGGCCGAAATGGCCAAGGCCTGCCGGGATCTCGCCCAGGCGGCCCGTACCTTGCCTTTGGCGAAATTCCACGACCATCTGAAAGAACATTACCTCCTGTTTCATTCCGTGGGCAGCGACAATCACGGGGAGGTGATGGTCACCGCCTATTTCGAACCGCTCCTCAAGGGATCGCTCAATCCCGGCAAGAGTTATCCCCACCCCCTGTACCGACGTCCCGACAACCTCATTGAAGTGGACCTGTCGGAGTGGTGGCCCGACTTCAAGGGCAAGCGGCTGCTGGGCAGGCTGGACAAGGGTGCCCTGCACCCCTATTACAGCCGTGCCCAGATCGACGGCGAAAGGGTCCTGCGCGGCAAGCATCTGGAACTGGCCTGGGTGGAGGATCCCATTGATCTCTTCTTTCTGCATGTTCAGGGTTCGGGCCGGATCTCCCTGCCGGATGGTGCCACGCTGCGGGTCGGTTATGCCGGCAGCAATGGCCTGCCCTACCGTTCCATCGGCTCCCTGTTGATCGACGAGAAGGAAATCCCCAAAGAGAAGATGAGTCTCCCCGTCTTGCGGCAGTGGCTGAAGGACAACCCCAAACAGACCGAACGGGTGATGTTCTCCAATCCCTCGTATGTCTTTTTCCGCAAGCTGGACGGAGGACCCTATGGCAATATCGGTGTGCCCCTGACCGGAGAGCGCTCCATGGCGACGGATGACCGGCTTTTTCCCAAAGGGGCGCCCGGCATGTTGTACGTCACCTTTCCCGAATTCGCCGCAGACGACACCGTCACCGGCTGGCGGCCCACCCTGCGCTTCACGGTCAATCAGGACACTGGCGGGGCGATACGCGGCCCTGGACGGGTCGATTATTTCATGGGCTTTGGCGACAAGGCGTTGCGCACCGCCGGTATCATGAAACAGACCGGCGCCTCCCTCTACTTCATCGCCCCCAGGCCCCCGGAACCCAAAAAGAGTTTCTGGCAAAGGTTGACCGGTTTCTCCAACTGACATTCACGAATGGTTGGCAATAGATTATTTTAGTTAAATAACAAAGGTCAGGTAAACATGCGCTTAAGAGACATCAAACAGCATGTCACCGGCGCCAGTGTCATGGGCCTGGCCACCTCCCTGTGCCTGCTCGCCCTGCTGTGGAGCGTGGACGCGGCGGAGCGGGAAAAATTCCAACTCCAGACCCACACGCACATGCAGGAGACCCTGGGGGCCATCCGGGCCAACCTCGAGGCCTCCATCAACCGCCGCATCCACCTGCTCCAGGGTCTGTCCGCCTTCGTCATCGCCAATCCCCGCTTCACGGAAAACGAATTCCAGGCCTTCGTGCGCGAACTGGGATCCGGCCTGGAAGGCTTGCGCAGCCTGCAACTGGCCCCGAACGCCGTGGTCACCCATATCCACCCCCTGCAAGGAAACGAAGCCGCCAGGGGACACGACCTGCTCAACGATCCGCAACGCCGCGACGCGGTACAAAAGGCCATCGATGCCAGACGACTCATCCTGGCCGGCCCGGTGGAACTGCGCCAGGGGGGCAAGGCATTGATCGGGCGCCTCCCCATTTTTTTGAACGACACCAAGGCCGACACGTCATTCTGGGGCCTGGCCATCATGGTGATCGACTTCACGCCCCTGTTGCAGGAGGGGCGACTGTACGATCCTTCACCCTCCATGGAAATCGCCCTGCGGGGCAAGGATGGCCTGGGGGCCACGGGCGAACTCTTCTTCGGCCCGGAAAGTGCCTTTCAAAACGACGCGGTGACGCAGGAGATCACCCTGCCCAACGGCTCCTGGCGGATCGCGGCCAGACCGCGCCATGGCTGGCCCGCCGGCTGGCCCGGACGGGAGGTGTTTCTGGCCCTGGGCGGGGTGATCTCCCTGCTCATCGGGGGGGGCATCTTTCATCTGGTCCGCAAACCGCAACGTCTGCAACAGGCGCTCGACGAGGGGGAGTTGCAGTTGCGCACGCTCTCCACCGCCATCCGCTCGGTGGCCACTGCCGTGGTGATCACCAACCGCGACGGGGTGATCGAATGGGTCAATCCCGCGTTCAGCCAGGAGACCGGCTACACACCGGACGAGATCATCGGTCGCACCCACGCGGTGCTCAAGTCGGGACTGCAACCACCGGCCTTCTATCGGGAACTGTGGGAGACCATTCTGGCGGGCCGCACCTGGCGCGGGGAATTCACCAACCGGCACAAGCAGGGGCATCTCTACGTGGAGGAGTCCGTGATCACCCCGGTCATGGACAAGGAGAACCAGGTCGAACGGTTCATCGCCATCAAACAGGACGTGACCCGGCGTCGCCAGGCGGAGACCGCCCTGAAGGCGAGTCATCTGCGCTTTCGCTCCCTGATTCAAAGCGCCAGCGACGCCATCATCATCGCCAACCAGGAGGGACGCATCGAAACCTGGAATCGCGGCGCCCGCGAGCTGTTCGGCTACGAGGAGGAGGAGGTCCACGATCACACCCTGGAGTTCATCATCCCGCCGGAATACCGGGAGCGGCATCGTGCCAGGTTGGCCGGGTTCGACATGCGCGACACGACCGACTTGCGGCTGACGAGCATCACCCGTGAGCTGTCCGGTCTGCGCAAGAACGGCGAAACGTTTCCCATGGAGCTTGCCCTCTCCCACTGGAAGATGGGAGAAACCCATTATCACCTGGCCATCATCCGCGACCTGACCAACCGCAAGAGGACCGAACGGCAATTGAAGGAGTACGCCGAGAAACTGGAGAGCATGGTCGAGGAGCGCACCCGGCAACTGCTGCACACCGAGCGGCTGGCCACTTTAGGCACCTTCGCCGCCGGGATCGGTCACGAGATCAAGAACCCCAACAGCTTCATCACCGGCAACATCGCCTTTCTGCGCCAGTTCTGGCAGCAGGCTGCGCCGCTGCTGGAACAGGCCGCCGCGACGGATCCCAGGGGCCGGGTGGCAAGATTTCTCACGGAAGTCCAGCCCGCCCTGGAGGGGATCGAAAAGGGCAGCCAACGCATCACCACCATCATCGACAGCCTGAAGTCCTACGCCAGCGGCAACCGGGAAACGGGCAGGCGGGCCGTGGCGCTGCGCGAACCCTTGCAGGAGGCGCGCACCCTGCTGCAGCACCGCCTCAAGCACGGCATCCGCCTGGAAGTGTCGATCCCGGAGGCGCTGACGTTGACCTGCAACGCCCAGGAGATCTCACAGGTGTTCATCAATCTGTTCAACAACGCCATGGACGCCATGGAAGAGCACAGGGTTGCGGATCCCTGCATCCAGGTCGATGGACGCCGGGAGGGCAGCGGGATACGCATCCTGGTCCGGGACAACGGACCCGGCATTCCCGTGGAGAAGCGGGCCAGGATCTTCGAGCCGTTCGTCACCACCAAGGGACCCACCCGGGGCACCGGGTTGGGGCTGTCCATCGTCAAGGGGATCGTCGAGGGCCATCAGGGCCGGATTTCCATCCAGGACGATGGCCTGCCGGGAGCGGCGTTTCTCATCGAATTCCCCGACCCATCAGCTCCTCCAGCGCCGTGACCGGGGCAGGATCCTCGAACAGGATGGGGAGACGGGCGGCGATGCGGGTGCGCATGCTCTCCCGGAACGAGGCATCGCCGGCCAGTCGCGACGCCAGGGCGACATAGCCCTCCACGTCGGCGGCGATCAGCTCCGGCATCCCCAGACGGCGCAACACCCCCGCGCCCAAACGACCGCGCAGGAAACGGCCTTCCAGGGTCACCACCGGCAAATGGCACTCCAGGGCGCGCACCACGGTGTTGAACCCGGAAAAACCGATGGTGTCCACCATCAGGGTGGCCACCCGCAGCAGATCGTGGAAGGAGGCCTCGGTCAGCCAGGGCAGAATGGTCACATGCCGCGCCCACTCCAGGCCCTCCCGACGGAAACGGTCCTGCAGGCGGGTATTTCTGTAGTGGCAGAGGTGCCGGTATCCGGGCAGGTCGAAGAGGACCAACTGGCAGCCGTCGATGCGCCTGGCCAATTGCACGAAAACCGCGTCATGGTCCGGATGGTACTTGTACGGCGTCCCAGGGCTAACCAGCACGGGGCGCGCCGGATCCAGGCCAAACCCCTCCGGTCGCGCATCCGCCCGGCCCGGCCCAGTCATCCGGGTGAACCAGCTCCCCAGATTGGGCAGTTTCACCAGTTTTTCCGAATAACAATCCGCGCCATTGGCCGGCTCGAACAGTTCCGCCGACAGGAAACCATCCATGGTGGGCAGTCCGGTGGTCTCCGGGTGGCCCCAGGAGGCCAGCTGGAGGGGCGCCAGACGCAGGGCGGCCAGACGGACGGTCATGGCATCCATCCCCACCTCCGGATAGATGAGCAGATCGGGGCGCGCGGTCTGGATCCGCTCCACCTGGGAACGCACATCCCCGGAAGCGGCAAGATCGAACGCCAGCAGTTCGCAGCGCGCCGGATCCAGGCGGGCGAACCACCCCTGAATCAAGGCGTGCCAGACGGAGTGGTCCCGCCAGTAGCGGCTGACCACCCCGACCCGCAGGCGCAAAGGGGGCGCGGACAAAGCCGGTGGCGAAGGGATGCCCTCGCGCTCCCGCCAGCCCTCCATCAGCCGGGCGCACAGACGGCCATGGCGGGTCAAAAGCTCCCGGTTCTCTTCCTGATCATACGCCAGATGAAAGGGATATTCGCACCCCACGCCACGCGGCCCGTCCCGCCAGCCCCGCGCCGCGCTCCACTGCGCCAAGTCCTCCAGTTCCCGCCCGAACCGCCCACGCGCCGCCTGCCCCGCCCCTTCGGCATGCCGAAACGGCGAAAGCGCCAAAAACGCCAGATGCCAGCGCGCCTCCACGCACTCCGGATCCAGCGCCAATGCCCGCTGGAACAGCCCGGCGGCCTCCTCGATGCCGTTCCTGCCCGCCAGGAGTTTGCCCAATTGCACCAACAGCGCCGGTTGCTGCGGCGCGATGGCCACAGCCCTGGCAAAGCAGGCTTCCGCTTCGTCGGGACGCTGCCTTGCGATCAGCATCAGCCCCAGATTGCACAAGGCGTCCACATGGTCCGGACAAAGATCGAGGAGGGTGCGGTAGGCGGTCTCGGCCTCCTGGAAACGGCCTGCATCACGCAAAAGATTGCCGAGATTGTACCAGGCGGGCAGAAAATCGGGTTGCAACGTCAAGGCGCGCCGCAGACAGGCCTCCGCTTCGGCCATGCGGCCCAGGTCCTTCCAGGCGATGGCGAGATTGGCTTGCGCCTCCGGGTCGCCGGGTCGCAACTGGGCTGCCCGCAGCCAGACGGCCAGGAGTTCCTCCCCCCGTCCGCCCAGGCTGTGCAACGCGGCACCGAGGATCTTCCAGAAAAACGGCTCCTGCGGAGCCGCCAGCGTCAAACGCCGCGCCAACGCCTCGACCGCCGGATGATCGCCCCGCTGATAGAGGGTCAACAGGTGAGTCTGGATATCCTCGCTCACGTCAGGCCGATGGGGTTCGCATCAATTCCAGCAGGCGCTGCGCGAGCTTTTGCGACGGGAGCTTGTCCCCACGCTCGATGTCCGAATAGCTGGATTGACCGATCCCCAGCATGGCGGCGACCTCGGCCTGGGTCAGGAAGGCCTGTTCCTTGCGCCAGGCGCGCAGTTGCCCCGGCAGGTTCGCCAGCAGCGCGGCCTCCTGGCGCTGCATCGCGGTCAGATCGAACTCCACCTGGGGCTGCGGCGGCTTGAACACCACCCGGCTGGCCGAACTGGCGGCATTGACCGCAAAGGTGGCCATCTTGCGCTGTCTGGCGAACGCCAGCACCTTGTCGGGATCCAGATTCAAGGCGTCACACACGAACAGGAACGAACCCGGGGCATCATCCCGGCTGGAAAACCAGAGCAGTGCCTTGCGGCGATGGCTGCGGTCGGAAAGATCCGCCAGCGCCTGCTCCAGGACCGAAGCCCACAAATCGCTTTCTGGTATGTTCATCGTGGTATCCGCCAGCAGATTTCTGATGCGTTGGACGAGTTTGCGGGAGGGACTCCTCCGGTTGTTCTCGATCTCCGACAGGAGAGTGCGGGAGATCCCCAGCCTGTGGGCCGTGGCGTCCTGGGACCAGCCGCTGCGCTTGCGCCACTGCTGCAGCGCCTCCGCGAGGTCCGAGGGCGCGGATTGGGCGTCCAACCCTGCCAGCATCTCCATGGCCTGTCGGCGTTGCAACGGGGTCAATCGCTGAAATTGCGCCAGCATTGCATGAAATTCAACCGGGTTCATGATGGATTTCGCTGGATTTGGCGCATTTTCCCCTCTCCTCGACAGAGACGATCCCCAATCCGGCGCGGAATGTCAAGCATTTTCGCTCGCCTCCCGGGTGCAGCGCCAGTCGATGTTGAGCATCAGGCGGGTCTGTCCGCCGAATCCCCGTTTGAATTTGGCGATGTTGAGGTTTTTCTGGTCCGGCCTGGGGTCGCCCTGGTTGGGATAAAGCTGCTCCCCCATCTCGAAGGCGCGGCAGCCGAGCCGGCCTGCCTGCTGGATGGCGGTCCACAGAATGGCATGGGAGAGCGGCTTGTCGAACAGGTCGCGGCGCGCGGCGCTGACGCCGTAATAACACAGCGAGGCACTGTAAATGAACAACGCCGCGCTCACCAGTTCCCCCTCCAGCTCCCCGGTGACCATGAAGGCCTCCCCGTCACGGATCATGGCGGCCTGCAACTCCCAACTGCGCGCCGAACGGGTCTGCCTCCCGGCCTCGCGCAGGTGCAGGGCCTGGAACGCGGCGAACAGCACCTCGTCGAACGCCGTGCGGATGACGAGATGGTTGAGACCCCAGTGAATCAGGCTCTTGTAGCTCTTGCGCACCTCGCCCCACAAGGCGGCCTGGCCACGGGTCAGATCCACAATGGAGGAAAAAAACGGCACGGCCCGCCCGCCCAGATCCAGCAGATGCTCGCCGAAGCGGGTCAGGTTGCCATCCGGGAGCGGATCCACATAGTGCAACCCCGTGATCCGACGCTCGCTGGTCAGCCGCTCCAGTTCCCGCTTCAACGCCAGATGGGCGCGCTGCAGTTGACCGGTCGTGGCCTCCGCTGCCTCCACGCAGGCCACCGGACGCCCGCAGGCGCTCAACTCCGTGCCGCCTGCAGGCAGGCTCCAGATCACCCCCAGCACCGGACGGCCCTCCTCCACGACCACCAGGGAGAGATCCTCCCAGCCGTCGGAGGTGCCGAAATATTCCCGTGCATACGCCAGATGCCCAGGCAGGTAGAACGGATGCAGCAGGGCATGTCCGCGCGTCAAGTCTTCCCAGAAACGCTTGAAATCCGGATGATTGGCGAAAAAGATCATGACTCCTCCACCAGCTCGCGGCGCAAGGGGGTGCCGCGCCCGATGGCGCACCGCGCCCGCCGGCCCAGGATCCGGGGCAGCTCCGCAGGGGGCAGCCCATGGGCAGGCCGGATGCTGCGCACGTTCTCCGGGGTGAACCGCTCTCCTGCCGCCATGTCGGCCACCACGTAGAGAGAACGCCGGAACATGCGGTTGCCCGCCTCGCTGGGCTTGAGTTCCCACCCCCCGGCGCCCAGGGCCGACCAGGCCACGCGACACCCCCGGCAGACCGCGCCCAGCTCATCGGGTTCCAGGGAGAAGGCGGCATCCGGTCCCCCGTCGGCCCGGGACATGGTAAAATGTTTCTCGATGATCGCCGCGCCCAGGGCCACGGCAGCCACCGGGACCGTGGTCTCCAGGGTGTGGTCGGACAGCCCGACGACCGCACGGGGAAACGCCTCGGCCAGGGTGTGGATCGCACGCAGGTTGCATTCGTTGGCCGGGGTGGGATAGCCGCTCACGCAGTGCAGCAGGGCCAGCTCCCGGCATCCCCCCTCCTCTGCCGCCGCCACGGCAGCGGCCACCTCCGACAGATCGGCCATGCCGGTGGAGAGGATCATCGGCTTGCCGGTGGCGGCCACCCGCCGGATCAAGGGCAGATCCACCAACTCGAACGAGGCGATCTTGTAGGCCGGAGCGGCGAGTCGTTCCAGGAAATCCACCGCCGTGGGATCGAAGGGCGAACTGAAAAGGGGCAACCCCAACTCCGCCGCCCGCGCGAAGAGCGCGGGATGCCACTCCCAGGGGGTATGCGCCTGCTGATAGAGCCGATACAGGGTGTTGCCGTCCCAAAGACCGCCGCGAATGCGGAATTCCGGGCCGTCATGATCGATGGTGATGGTGTCGGCGGTGTAGGTTTGCAGCTTGACGGCATCCGCCCCGGCTGCGTGTGCCGCCTCCAGCAGATGCAGGGCCGCTGCGAGATCGCCGTTGTGGTTGGCGGAGAGTTCCGCGATGACGTAAGGGGGATGTTCGACGCCGATGGCACGCTGGCCGATCCGCATGACGGGTTTGCTCATTCCGCCTCTTGCACCTCCGTGGGTTCCAGGATGAAACGATGCGCGTCCAGACGACGATACCCCGCCTTGGCGAACAGGGCCAGGGAGGCGCTGTTTTCCGGTTTGATCCAGGCCAGCAACGTGGCTTCCGGCAGGAGAAAGCGGCCCAGACGCACGGCCTCGGCAGCCAACCCCAGCCGCTGGCTGGCAGTGGCGACCAGGATCGAGACCTCGTACCTCCCATCCGGCAGGCGGTCGAAACGCAACAGACCCGCAGGCTCCTCCCCGTGCAGGATCAGATGAAACAACGTGCCGGGATCGGCCAGGCGATCCGTCATCCAGGCCAGGTGCTCCTCCCAGGCAGGGGGACGGGGCTGGCGGGCATGGCGGCGGATGCCGGGTTCCTGTTGCCAGGTCCAGACCAGACGGGCATCGTTCAAGGTGGCTGGCCGCAGCCGCACGGGACGACCGTCGGCGGCGCGTCCGGGGCGCAGGAGCATGGCGGTGCGGGGCGCGCCCAGACCGTCGCAGAGGCTGGCGGCATTGACCCCCATGCGTGCGAGCCTGGCGTCGTCTTCCCAGAGGTCTGCAAGCCGCGCGGCAACCTCGCCGGGGGCAGCGGTCAGCGAGGCGCCGGCCTCCTCCAGCACGCGCGCCACCCCGAACTGATTGTCGGCGATGGTCACGGTGATGGCCGGCAATCCCAGGCAACACCGTTCCCAGGCAGAGGTTCCCCCCGCGCCGATGGCCAGGTCCGCCTGCGCCATGAGCCGCTCCATCCGGCTGACATCCACATGCAAAGTGACCGGAAAAGGCATGCCGCGCGTCAACGCGCGCACCGCGTCCAGGTGCGGGGCGCCACCTCCCAGCACCACGTCCACTTCCGCCGCCACGCCGGCAGCGGCGATCCCCTCCAGGATCCGTGCGGTGACGTTGTGGGCGTCGGTCAACCCCAAGGTGACCAGCAGGCGTCCGCTCCTGCCCCCGGCCAGACGGCGGCTCCGCGCCGCGTGCCTGGCGCTGGCGAAGGCGGGCCGCAACAAGAGATGATCCGCGCCCAGCAGCAGGCGACACTCCGGGTTCACCCGACCGGCATAATCCTGCGCCTCGCGCCCCGGAGTCTGATCCAGCAGCCACTCCGCATCGTGGGAGCGATCCGCCAGGTCGTCGATCACCAGAATCCGCTGCGCCCAGCCGCGACAGGCCCGTTCGAAGCGGGCGTCCAGGCCGTAATGGTCCACCACCAGCAATTCGCACCCTTCCGGCCACCCGTCGGCCAGGTATTGCGCTTCCTGTTCCGGGGCGAGACCCTGCGGCAGTTCCCGCCATGTCCGTTCCGCCAGCCGGGAGACCACCTGCTCCGTGCCCGTCCGGCAGGCGAAGGCCACATCCGCCCCCTGGCGCTCCAGTGCCTGCGCCAGGGTCAGGCAGCGCATGACATGCCCGCCTCCGATGTTCACGCCTGCGTCGGCGCGCAAGACCACATCCATGCTTCGCTACTCCTTAGACGACCGCATCCTCCGGCATGCGGGGAATATGCGCCAAATCCCCGCCCTTTTCAAGCCGGTCGGGAATGGCCGCGCATCGACTCTTTTGACTTGACATGCAAAAGGCGCTATGATGACACATCCTTGATAAAGTGCACCGCACGAGGAGAAGTCGCAATGCCCCATCCGCCACCTCCACGCACCTGGCTTGCCGTGCCACCCATGCCGATCCTGACGCTGCTGGCCTGGCTGCTCTGCGTCCTGCCCGTGCATGCCGTCGAGGTCGCGCCACGCATCTCCGACCGGGAAATCATCGAGCAACTCGCCACGATCAAGGCAGGTCAAACCGCCTTGAACCAACGCATGGATGATTTCAATAAAAGATTCGACGAACTCAATGCCAGCATCGATAAAAGATTCGCCGCCATCGATAAAAGATTCGACGAACTCAATGCCAGCATCGATAAACGATTCGCCGCCATCGACAAAAGATTCGAGGATCTCAATGCCAGCATTGAGATACGGTTTGCCGCCATCGACAAAAGATTCGATGCCATCGACAAAAGATTCGATGATATAAACAAACGTCTCAGCGATCTCACCCACATGACCCTTACGCTGTTCGGCTCCCTGCTCGGCATCATCATTTCGTTCATCGGGTTCATTCTCTGGGATCGGCGCACCATGCTGAAACCCCTGGAAGAACGGCTCTCCACCATGGACAGGCTGCTGGCCGCCCTGCGCGAAATGGCCAAGGACGAACCCAAACTGGCCGCCGCCTTGCGCCAGTTCTCCCTGATGTAGTCCCTGCGGGCACCCTTATTTCAACAGGGGCCGCAAAAACGCCCCGGTCCAGGAGGTGGGATGGGCGGCGCACGCCTCCGGGGTGCCCTCCATCACCACCTGCCCGCCCCCATCGCCCCCTTCCGGTCCCAGGTCGATGATCCAATCGGCGGTCTTGATCACATCCAGATTGTGCTCGATCACCACCACCGTATTCCCGGCATCCACCAGTTGGCCGAGCACCTCCAGCAGTTTGCGGATGTCGTCGAAGTGCAACCCGGTG
>JADGAR010000003.1 GCA_015231915.1 Magnetococcales bacterium | reverse complement strand
GGGGGGGGGGGGGGGGGGGGGGTGCGGCCGGGGGGGCGGTCGGCTTGGTGGCGGCGGGGGGGGGTTTCTCCGGGGCCGGGCGCGGCGGGGGGACGGGTTTTTGGGGCGGTTCGGCCCGTGCCTCAGGCGGAGGCGGAACCGAGACCGGTTCACTGGTGGCCTGGGGCGAAGTGGCAGGCAGATCCCTCACGGCAGGCTCTGCCGTCGCCTGGTGATCCTGTTCCGCCACGGCATCCGCCTGCTTGGGCGCTTCGCTCTTCTGTTTGGAGGGCGGCAAAAAGACCAGTTGCACCGGAATGCTGGGCGGGGGCGGGGCGTGGGTGGGAAACCACCGCAACGACACGGCAAGCGCGATCAGCAGATGCAAACACAAAGAGACCGTCACGGCAAGCGTGAAAGGAGGCCTGCGGGAGGCCGGCATCGGCGCAAAGGGTTCCGGGATCTCTGGGTGCTCTTCGTCCATGGTCGGTCACATGCCATTCAGCAGGCGCAGGTGGCGGTCGAAGCGTTCCAATAGCAAAAAAGTCAGCAAACCGTTCATGATGCCGGTAATCCACGACCCGGCCAAAAACAACGGCAGCGTCGCCAGAATGCCGGCATGACCGATGACCACCAGCCAGGCGGCGATGGTCTGGGCAAGCATGTGCGCCAGGGCGGACAAAAGCGATACCCCCACCGGTCCCAGCCGCGCGGGCAACAGCACCGCCAGCCCCATGGCCGCCATCGCCCCGACCGCGCCGCAGAAACTCAGAAAAAAGGTCGGTGAAAACAGCGTGCCCAACACCATGGATCCCGCCAGCACACGGATCAGCGTCACCGACACGGCTGCACGCCAACCAAACCGGAAATAGGCCACCAACGCGAACACATTCGCCAGACCCGGCTTGAACCACGGTCCCGGACCCGGTGCCACCGCCTCCAGAAGATGCGCCGCCAGCGCTGCCGCAGCCAGATAGGCCACCAGCAAATCCCGCCGCAAGCGAGTCGCGCCCTCGTTCATCCCTCCCTGGGGGTGACGTACTGGGAGATCTCCACGCCATCGATCTGGAACGGCTCCAGAAACTGCTCGGCGTAGGTGCGATACACCCCTGCCGTCAGAAAGATATCGAACAGATCCGGATCGATATGGCCATCCTTTTTCATGAAGCTCATGATCTTGATCGCCTGGCTCAGGGTTTTGGGTTCCTTGTAGGGGCGATCCGTGGCGGTCAGGGCCTCGAAGACATCGGCGATCGCCATGATGCGCGCGGGAATCGACATCTGTTCCCGTGTCAGCTTGCGGGGATAGCCGGTGCCCAGGATGGTCTCGTGGTGCGCGCCAGCGTACTCCGGCACCCTGGACAGGTTGTCGGGAAACGGCAGTTTTTTCAGCATGGCCAGGGTCTGGACCACATGCTCGTTGATCTTGTAACGTTCCTCGTTGTTGAGCGTGCCGCGTTCGATACAGAGATTGTAGACCTCGCCCATGTTGTAGAGGTGCTCAGGGGCGGGCATGCGAATCCCCAAGGTTTCATCCCGTTCCCTGGTCTCCCGTTCCCGGGGGATGATGTGTTCCGGTTTGTCGGCCAGCATTGGCTCCGGGGCCGGTGTCACGCTCTTGCCATTGCCCTTGCGTTTGATTTCCGCATGGGAGAGGCCCAGCCGGTCATCGAAGTGACGCATCCAGGTCCTTTGCGCCAGTTGCCGGATCCGTTCCTGGTCCGCAGGACGCATGAACTCCCCGCCGACGTTGCATTTGGCGATGAAGGCAAACTCTTCCTGCAAGGCGGCCTGCCGTTCCCGCATCTTGAGTTGCAGCGCTTCGGCAGCCTGTTCGTTTTTCAGCATCGCCTTCAGGCAGGCGATCTCCTCGTCGCGATGCAGCACCTCGAACCGCATGCGCACCTCGTGGATGCGGTTGTGGATCCCCTCCAGCTTGGTGGCCTTGTCCACCACGTATTCCGGCGTGGTCACCTTGCCGCAGTCGTGCAGCCAGGAGGCGATCCGCATCTCCTGATGTTCGTCCTCGCTCATGGAAAAGTCGGCATAGCCTGGATGATCCGTCTCGCAAACCGCCAGGGCCAGCAGACGGGCCAGCTCCGGCACCCGTTCGCAATGGCCGCCGGTATAGGGCGATTTGGCGTCGATGGCGGCGGCGATCAACCGGATGAAGGAATCGAAGAGATCCTTCTGGGCCTGCAACAGGATTTGGTTGTCCAACGTCATGGCGGCTTGCGCGGCCAGGGCCTCCACGAAGGTGACCACCTCCGGTTCGAAGGGAATCACCTGGCCGGTGGCCGGATCGGTGGCGTTGATCAGTTGCATGACGCCGATCACCCGCCCCTGGCGCGGTTTCAGGGGTACGGTGAGAAACGATTGCGAACGATAGCCGGTCCCTTTGTCGAATTGACGTACCCCGGAAAAGTCGAAGCTGGTCGAATCATAGGCATCATCGATCCGCACGGCCATGCCGGTCAACGCCACATGGGCGGCGATGTTCTGGTGATTGGGGGTGCCATCCGCTTTCCACATGGGAACGGCGGGCATGAAAATCGGTTTTTTCCCTTGCCCGCCCATGGCAATGCCCAGGGAGTCGGTGCGCACGATGGTGAATTTGAGAAAATCATCCTTGCTGCGCAGATAGAGGGTGCCGGCATCGGCATGGGTCAGGGCCTTGCCCCCCAGCAGGATGTTTTCCAGAAGGGTGTCGATATCCCGTTCCGCCGCCAGGGAGATCCCCAGATCGACCAGTTTTTCCAGTTTTTCCTGGCTGCGCACCAGATCGCGCGTGCGTTCCCGCACCGTCTCTTCCAGGATTTCGGCGTGTTTGGACAGCTGCGCGTGTGCGGTGGTCAGTTCCTCCTGCTGCTGGCGAATGCGGGTGTTGGCCTGTTTGACCTTCTCTTCGCTGCGGTCGCTCAACCGCATCAGCTTTTGCATCCCCTTGAAGAGTTTTTCGTATCCTGCCAGCAGGTCACCCAACCCGGTGCGCAGTTCTTCCGGGGTCGCGTCCGTGCGTTCCAGCAGGGCGGCGGCAGCGACCCTGGCAGCATTTTCGTCCTGGAAGAGATCGAAACTCATGCCTGTCTCCTTTCGTGCGCCGGATCGTCAGCGCAGGGCGCACATGTTGAAGGTGGCCTCCTGCAACTCTTCGCCGAACTCCTCGCCCAACTCTTTCATGTTGTCGTCATCCTCGGCGAAGCGCCAGTTGACGGTCACTGCCACCCCCTGGCCAGCGGTCTTTTCCAGGAGATCGAACAGTTTCATCACCACCTTGGCGCTGGTGCTGTTGAAATAGATCAATTCGAAATCGAACTCCACGTAGCCGGCCTGCAACGCCCGCAGGTGGGATTCCAGGGCAGAAAGCGCCGGGCCGAAAAAGGTCGGGACATCTTCGGGGTAGGATTCGCCGCGCAGGGAAAAGCGGTTGTCGGCGAAGTTGAAGTCGATGGCCGGCGTGCGCTCCGTGGCGTCGATCTTGATGTTCTCCATCTTTCGGTATCCTTCAATTGGGGCGGATGATCGCTTTCAAAGCGAAATAGCTGTATTGGTCATCAATCGTGATAAAATCGAACTCGATGGGTTGCGAGGAACGCCGGGCGATATCCACGAAGCCGACGCCGGCCCCCTTGCTCCCCTCGGGGACTTCGCCCTTGAGGATCTGCCGATACATAACCTTGAGTTCGTCCCGGTCCATGGCGCGGATGGAAGTCAACTTTTCGCGCAGGCGGTTGGCCTGGTCGTTTTCCACGCGATTGCCGCAGGTGACAAAAAAACCCGTGCCATCCCGCCCCACGGTCAGGGTGCCGTGACCGAGTTCCGACGCATCCCGATCCGTGGCATAACGGATGACGTTTTGTATCTGTTCGACCAGGATGGAAAAGACGTTTTGTACGGTGCCGGGATGATCGGTTTCCACGGCGATCTTCTGCTTGACGAGTTGTCCGAGGCCGGGCAGTAGCCCTTCGTTCATCGGCCCGCTGTAGCAGAACAGCACGTTTTCATCTTCCAGCAGCTTGCGAATCCGGTAATGATCTCGAGCCAGGGACATGGGGGCAACCTCTCGTGATGTCAGGCGGCAGGGCCGCTGAGTTTTTGTTGCAAGAACGTTCCCAACTCCAGGTCGGTTTTGAGAATGTGGTTGGTGAGCCAGTGTTGCAAAAAGCCCAGAACTTCGGAGGTGATCTCGGCCTGGTTGGCGTGAAAGGCCTGCTGAAGGGAGCCGGCCTGTTCGATCAGTCCGGAGTGTTCTTTCTTGTGGGCCATGAATCCCTTGTAGCGGTAGGTTTGCATGAGTCGTTCCTCATGGCGGAAATGCCATGAGGTATAACTGATCAAATCGTCGAGGATTTTGCCGATGCGTGTGCGTTCGGTGTCATCCCGGCTGGCCACGATCAAAGCATTGAGCATTTCAACAAGTTTTTTATGGTCATTGTCGATTTCCGTCAAGCCTACGCTCAGGGAGTCATTCCACTGTAACGTTTCCATAATGTGTTTCCCCTTTCCCTTCAGTTGACCATGCCCTTGAAACCAACCACGGAAACGTCGTCCCGTCTGTGTTCGTGATTCTGATAGTCCAGCAGTGCCTGTTTGATACGCTCCCCATGTTCGGCGACGGGGGTTTGTCGCAGGGTATCCAGCAGCTTCATGAAGCGCTGTTTGCCGAACGCGCGCCGCGACTCGCCGCCTGGCTGATCGATGAGGCCATCCGATGTCATATAGTAACACCACTCCTGGCGCAAGGGCACCTCGTGAGCGGTGAAGCGGATATCCCGGGGAAAATCCCGGTAGCCGATGCCGAGTTTGTCGCCCTTGATCTCCCGGCACTCCTCTTCCATGACCACGAACAGGGAGAAACGCGCCCCGGAATAGGTCAAGGTGGTCTGTTCGGGGTCCAGATAGCACACCCCCAGTTCCAGTCCGTCGTTCGATGCCCCTTCTTCCCGGTCCTGCCCCAGGGCGAATTGAATCAGTTGGTGCATGCGTTGCAGCAGGGTGGAGGTATCTCCTGGTGGGGTTTCCAGCAGCGCCTGATCCAGGGCGCCGTTGGCGATCAGGGTGATGAAGGCCCCCGGAACCCCATGGCCGGTGCAATCCCCCAGCGCCAGCAGCGTGCCGGTGATCCAGGGGCGGTACCAGTACATGTCGCCACCCACCACGTCGCGGGGTTCCCACAGCACGAAATGTTCCGGCAGTACCTCGGTCAGCACCTGGGGCGGGGTCAGGATCGAACGCTGGATGCGGCTGGCGTAATGGATGCTGGAGGAGATGAGCTTCAAGGCCTCTTGCAGCCGCTCCTCGGCCTGTTTGCGTCGGGTGATGTCTTCCTTGTTGGCCAGATAGTGCAGGACCTGGCCGTCGTGACCCCGGATCGGCGAGATGGTGGTCGCCTCCCAGTAGAGTTGGCCGCTCTTCGTGCGGTTGAGGAGTTCACCCTCCCAGGTTTCGCCGGCCAGCAGGGTTTGCCACAGATGCTGGTAGAAGCCTGGCTCCATTTTTCCCGAGCGCAGAATGCGGGGATTTTTTCCCATGACCTCTTCGGTGCTGTAGCCGCTCACCCTGGTGAAGGCGGGATTGACGTATTCGATGCGGGCCTTGGGATCCGTGATGACGATGGAAACCGGGCTTTGCTCCACGGCGCTGCTCAGGATGCGGATTTTTTGCTCGATGCGCAGCCTTTCGGTGATGTCCCGGAACACCACCACCGACCCGATCAACTGCTGCTCCTTCCAGATCGGATGGCTGGAAAATTCCACGGAAAAGAAGCCCGCGTCCTTGCGCCAGAAACGCTCATCGGATCTGTGTGCCTGTTTTTCCTGAACCAGTTCCTTCCGTAGCGGGCATTTTTCCCTGAGGCAGCCGTCTTTGTCATGATTGTGATGATTGATCAGGATGCATACCTCCTGGCCGATCAACTCCTCCTGCAGGTAGCCCAACATGGCGGCCCCTCCCGGATTGATGAAATTGATGGCCCCATGCACGTCCAGCCCGAAAATGCCTTCCCCCACCGATTCCAACAGCAGACGGCTGCGCTCCTCGGCGGCTTCCAGGGCCGCCTCGGCCTGTTTGCGTTCCCGGATTTCGCGACCCAGACGGCGGTTCCAGATCATGATCGCCGCGACGATCAACACCACCGCCAGGCCGATGGGGACGATCCACAGCAGCAACTGCTTCATGTCGATGCCAATCTGCACCCTTACCGCCATCCAGGCGTTGAGGATGGTGTTCCTCTCGCGGGATCCGATTTTTTTGATCCCTTTCTGGAGGATCGAGCGCAGTTCGGGCCAGTCCGGGCGCACCCCCATGGCCAGGGCGCTCTGATGCGGGGTGGGGGCCGCCAGGCGCAGTTTGTCCAGGGCGAGCCGGTGCATCTCGTAGGTCGCTGCCGCCAGGTTGTCCACCACGGCATCGATGTTTCTCTGGTCCAATGCCTGCAATGCCTCGGCCAGTGTCGCCATCATCACCGGTTGCGTTTGGGCGTGCCGTCTGACCAAAGTTTCACCCAACAGGTCGCCTTCCATGATGGCGATTTTTTTGTCTGCCAGGTCTTCCAAACCGCCGACAAATGCCCCATCCCGATGGGTGACGATCATCACCGGAAAGGAGAGGTAAGGGTCGGTGAGCAATAGCGACTCCATGGGAGTCTCGCTGACCGTGATTGCCGGCAGCAGGTCGATCTTCCCCTGCTTGAAGGCAGCGATGGCCTCCTTTCCGGAGCCGACCGGAACCGCTTTCAGGGTCAGGCCGGACTGGCTGGCAAGCAGGTTGGCGAAGTCGGCGCTCATGCCGGTGAACTTGCCGTTCTGGAAGAATTCGAACGGCGGATTGGCCGTGATCACCCCGACGCGGATCGTGGGATGCTGTTTCACCCAGGCCGCTTCCTCACTGGTCAGTTGCAATGCATCCGACGGTTTTCCGGAGGCGGTCGGGACCGCGTTGGGCCATTTCTCTTCGAGTCGTTTCATCTCCTGGGGCGTAATCTCCCCCATCGCCTTTTGCAAAAGATCCCGCAAGCGGACCATGGTTTTGGGCAGGGCGATCCCGGTGGTGTTGCCCGGATAGGGCGGGGTGAACACCAGATCGCCATTGCCGACCGACCCGACGGAGGGGTCGAGGGCGATATCCGGTTCCGTAGCGTCCGGCTGATGGCGGATCGGGAGCGCCAGCTTGGACGCCAACAGGTCCAGGTAATCGATGGCAAAGCCGCGCGGCTGGGTCCCATCCAGAAAATGAAACGGGGGCCGATCCGTGGTGAACCCGACCCGGAAGGGACCGGGATTGGCCTCCAGCCATTGCCGGTCATCCGCTGTCAGGCGGGTGGCCAGGTCGGCAGCGCGTTCGTTTTGAAAAAAGCGGGTCAGGACCGCCTCGGCTTCTCCGTTGGCGGTCATGGCTTGCAGTTCCCGATCCAGCGCCTCGGCGAGCACGGCGTTGGGGGAGCTTTTCGAGAAGCCGTAGTTCAAACCGATGGCCATCACCAGGCGGTACTGGGCGAAGGCGTAATCCGTGATGCCCAGACCGGCCAGGGCGCTCTCCATGGCGCGGCGGTCCAGGACGATCACCGTATCCACCGCCCCGGTGACGAATTGATTCAGCAGTCCGTAATCGTCCCCGGCATGGGGGTGTTTGGTCAATTCCCGGTCCTGATCGAAGCGGGCGAAATAGGCGGTGCCCTTTTTGGTGCCGATGGTTCTCGTCTTGAGATCGTCGTAATTGCGGATGGCCTGTTCCTGACCCTTGCGGACCAGAAAGAGAATCTCCTGCTGTTCATAACCGACGGGGGATGAAAACCGGATCCACTGTTCCCTTTCCTTGGTGTGGATGGTACGCGGCACGATATCCACCTTGCCGGTTTTCAGGTCCTCGATGCTCTTGGAGAACGGCTGGTCCCGCCACTCCACCCGCAAGCCCAGACGTTGGGCGGCCAGGTCCAGCAGTTCTTTCAGGGAGCCTCCCAGGAATTCTCCCTGGACGATCATGTGGGGAGGACGATGGCGGATGTGGGCCGTCAGCACCTTTTCTTCGGCCAATCCTGCGCTGGAGAGCATCACCAGCCAGGTCAACAGGGTCAGGAGGGGCATGAACAAGTGGCGAAATGTGCGTTTTTTGATAAATGTCATTTTAATGATGGTTGACGAGTTGCTGGAGTGAACTGTTATCTGGCAGTATAATGCCAAGAAAGAGCAGCAACCAAGCAAAATCAGTGGGCCACGGCGTCGTATTCCCGTGTTTCTTCTCCCGGCTCCCCTTCCACCCGGATCAGGATGCCGCACGGGACACAGGCGGTGGTGCCGCCCGCGTCCCGGATCCAGCCGGTGCGGGTGCCGATCATGCGCGGCGAGTCGTATTCCAACAGGCGGATGCGCCCGCCCTCGACCTGAATCTTCACCGGACCCAGCCGGCCCGCCACTTCCGTGGTGAGGTCCCGATCCATGGACAAGGCGAGGATGGGCCGATTGTCCCGATAAACCGTGGCGCGATTGCCCGGCATTCGTGCCATGACCACCCCCAGGGCGACGATGGCCAGAGCGGTCGTCAGGATCGTGCGGCGATCCGCCGGGGTGGTGGCGCGAACGGCAAGTCGCCAGAGGTTCATGGCCCCTTTACCCAGCGACCGATGAAGCCGGGGGTCTGGAAATGACCGCCGTCCGCGCGGATCAGCAGGGCCTCGCAGCCGGGAAAGTGGCGCAGCATCTCCAGACCCGCCTGCTCGCCCAGCACGAACAGGGCGGTGCTCAGTCCGTCGGCGGTCATGGCGTCCGGGGCCTGAACCGAAACCGAAATCAGCCCGGCGCGGGCCGATTGTCCGGTTTTGGGATCCAGGATGTGGTGGTGGCGAACCCCGTCCGCCATGAAGTACCGCTCGTAGTCCCCGGATGTGGAGAGGGCCACCTCGCCCAAAAGATCCAGAATCGCCGCCACCCCTTGCGGATCCCGAGGATCCCGCAGGCCCACATGCCAGGGTTTGCCCCCCTTGCTGCCCAGGATGCGCATGTCGCCGCCGGCATTGATCAGGGCGTCATGCACCCCCTCCCGGCGCAGGATCCCGACGGCCTGCTCCACGGCGTAGCCCTTGGCGATGCCTCCCAGGTCCAGGCCGACGCCTGCGTTTTCCAGGCGGATTTTATTCTCTGCAGTTCCGCCGAGGGCGATCCCGTTGCCGTTTTGCCGCGCCCGTTGCGCCAGCCAGTCGGCAATGCGTTCTGGCGGCGGGGGGCGGGTGGGCGGGGGTTCCAGGGAAAAGCCCCATAAATCCGAGAGCGGCGCCAGGCCGATGTCGAACGCCCCGGAGGAGAGGCGACCCATCTCCAGGCCCCTTGCCACCACCTGCGCCAATTCGGCGGAGATCGGCTGCAACTCCCCGCGCTGGGCCTGGTTGATCCGGGCGAGTTCGCTGTCGGGGCGCATGCGGCTCATCCGATCCTCGATGCGGGCCATCTCGTCGAAGGCCAGCCCCACGGCCCGCCTGGAGACCGGTTCCGTCACCCCCCAGGTGGAGATCTCCACCAGGGTGCCCATCAGCAGGCGGGTGGTGACCCGGGGTCGAACCGGTCGATCCTGCCACCACCACCCCGCCACGGCGAGGAGTGCCACCGTCAGCAGCAAGGCAAGCCGGCCTTTCATCCCATGTCTCCCCACAACAGTTGACAGGCCGCCGTCGCGACCAGGGCGGCGGTCTCGGCGCGCAGGATGCGCGGCCCCAGGGTCACCAATTGAAAATGCAACGCCTCCTGGGCGAAACGGACCTCTTCACTGGTAAGGCCGCCCTCGGGGCCGATCAGGAGGGTCACCCTCTCCTGCGGGGGTGGCAGTTCGGACATGCGCGCGCCCTCCTGGCCGGCATGCTCCCAGAACAAAAGACGCGGACCTTCCGGAAGCAGTGGTGCCAGTTGCGGCCACCCCACCAGGGGGTGCAGCACCGGCACCAGGGTCCGACCGCACTGTTGCGCCGCCTCCACCGCGATGCGTTGCAAGCGGCGCAGCTTGTTTTCGGCCTGCTGCGGATCCGGGCGGCTCACCCCGTAACGAGTGAGCAGCGGGATCAAGGTGTCTGCTCCCGCCTCCACCGCCTTTTGCACCGCCACCTCGATGGCCCCGCTCTTGGTCAGGCCCAGCACCAGGGTCACCCGCAGGGGGGATTCCCGGCCATCGCTCAGGTGTTCCAGAACCTCCAGTTCCATGGGGGGGCCGGCATCCCGGATCACGGCGCGCCACTCCCCGCCGCTTTCATGGAACACCTGTACCGGGTCTCCCACGCGCAACCGCAGGGTGCGCGTCAGTCGGTGACGCTCCGTTTCGTGCAACGCGATACGCTCTCCGGGGCGCACGCCTTGCGGGATGTATAGACGGGGAATCATGGTCGGCGGGAAAAAAATGGCATGGGGTGGCTCGGTCCTGCAAGCGACGCATTGTCTTAACGATCATTACGCGATACTTTTACCACGCATTGTCCCTTTCATCCACCCGGTATCGAACCTTTCCTTGCATTATGCCGTTACCTTTTGCCGTGCGATTTTCGACCCCCTGGCTTGCTCCTGAGCCGTTTCCGGACCTGGGAGGTCGTGCGATATCCGAATCCTTTCAAGCCGTTCTCGGCAGCACGGACTCGCTGACCCGGCGTCTGGAAATCCTCACCGGCGCCTCCGGACGGGTCCGCCTGGAAGAGCAGGCCACGCTGCCGGAGTGGGAGGATCTCCCCGAGGTCTGGACCCCGGAGTACCGGATGGAGCCTCCCGGACCGATTTTGACCCGCAATGCCTGGCTGGCCCTGGGGGAGCGCGATCTGTTGTTCGCCCACTCCCAGCTTTTGCTGGCGGGCATGGAGGAAACCACGCGCCAGGCCATACAGCGCGGCGAGCAGCCCATCGGTTCCCTCTTTCTGGCGCGGGACGAACGGATGCGGCGCCAGAGGTTGCAACTGGCCCTTGCCATCTCTCCGGTCCTGGCCGCGCGCCAGGGGTTGCCGGGGGATCACCCGTTTTTTGCCCGCCGTTCCCTGTTCTTCGTGGCGGATGCGCTGCGCGGTCGCATCCTGGAACTCTTCTGGAGCGATCTTTCGTCATGAGCGCCTGGGTCGCCAATCTGCCCCAATCCTGGTTCAAGGAGTCCCTGCTGCTGATGCGGGTCGATCGGCCCATCGGCACCTGGCTGTTGATGTGGCCCTCCCTGTGGGCACTGGCCGCCAGTCAGCGGGGCTGGCCAGGCTGGCGACTCATGGCGATCTTCGTCCTCGGCTCCTTTCTGATGCGCTCCGCCGGCTGCGTGGCCAACGACATCACCGACCGCGACATCGATCCGTTGGTGGCCAGAACCCGCAACCGCCCCCTGGCCGCCGGACGCATCTCCCTGACCGCCGCCCGGCGGCTGCTGCTGATCCTGCTGTTGGGCGCGCTGGCGCTGGCCTTCGCCCTGCCCATGGCGGCGATCCACTACTGCGTGGCCGGTGCCTTGTTGGCGCTGACCTATCCCTTTGCCAAGCGGTTCATCCCGGTGCCCCAGTTTCATCTGGGGGTCGCCTTCGCCTGGGGCGTCCTGGTCGCCTGGAGCGCCGCCTCCGGTTCCCTCGCCCCGGAGGCGTGGCTGCTCTTTCTGGCCGCAGCGGCCTGGACCGCCGGTTTCGACACGATCTATGCCATGATGGACATCCAGGATGATCGCAAGATCGGCGTGCGTTCCACCGCCATCTTCTTCGGACGCCACGACATCGCGGCCACGGGCCTGCTTTATGGCATGGCGCTGGCCCTCCTGGCCCTCGTCGGCTGGCGCCTGCAACTGTCTGTGGTCTGTTTCGCCGCTCTCGGGGGGGCGGGGCTGCATGCCGCCTGGCAGCTTTTTTCCATCAGGAATCGGCAGTCGGAGGCTTTGCTGCGGGCGTTTCTTTCCAACCAGTGGTTCGGATGGTTGCCCTTTCTGGGGTTCCTGTTCGGCGCATGACGATGAAAACCGGTACGATCACCTTCAAGTTGACGGTCATTCTGCTGGCCATCACCGCGCTGTTGATCGGTTTTTCCTTCATGACGATCCGTGGCGCCTGGGAACACAACCAACTGGCGCGCCAACTGGATGTGCGCAATGAACTGACGAAACATTTCAACAAATTATCCGGCATCATCGCCCAGGAGCGCGGCGTCGGACACACCATTCTGGGCGGCGACCGCTCCCTGTTGACCAAATTCGCCCACCTCACCCGGGAAGCGGAAACAGAGATCGACGAGATCGAGCAACACATCCTCCAATACCGGAAGTTCGGCAAACTCCCGTCCGAATTCGACGGCAGGGCGAGCGAGTGGCGCGCCAGGCTGGAACGGTTGCGACTGGCCCGTCAGCAGGTGACCGGCGCCTTGATCCCCCCGCAGAGTTGGTTCGAAACCGCCACGGAGACCATTCAGGCCGGTTTCGATCTGAACGGTCAGTTCTTCGCCCCCATCGACGCCACCGAATCCGCCATCTACTACAACACGATCCTTAGGCCCCACATCGCCAAGCTGGCGGAATACGCCGGACGGGAGCGGGCGCTTATCGGTCACCTGTTGGCCAAGGGCAACACCTTGAGCGCGGAAACCCGCGCCACCCTGCGCAACTATCGGGACCGGGTGGAGCAATCCATGGAGCATATCCTGCCCCTCGCCCGGGATCCCGCCTCTCCGCGACCGCTCAGGCAGGCGATTCAGCACTTCGAGGCGGTCTTTCTGGGGGATTATCAGAAACTGCGTCAGAAGATTTTCGATACCCACGCGGAAAACGTCTCCCGGATCGACCGGATTCGTTCCGCCATGATCCTGACCGAAGAGGAGATCCGCGACCGCATGGCCGACTTGAAGGAGGGCATGCGCACCGTGACCGGCAATGCCCTGCTGGCATGGACCGCCATGCGCTGGCAGAACGAACCAGCGGCGAATGTCGCGCTGCGGGGGCTGATCGAGGCGTTCCTCATCCGGAACCCGGCACTGCTTGGCGTCGAGATTCTGGATGCCTCCGGTCAGAGGCGGGTACGCGCGGAGCGGTCGGCGGAGGCCATTCATTTCGATATGGAAAACGCTCCTGCCGGGGAGAACCCGTCGGGCGAATCCTTCGACTGGCGGCATTTGCCGGAAAACCGGTTGAGCATTGCCGGCATGACCCTGGACAGGGAGCGCGGCGTGCTCGTGCGCCCCCTGCGGCCCATTCTCTCTTTGGGCATGCCGATCCAGTCCGAGGAGGGGCGACTGGGCACACTGATCGTCCGATTCGCCGGTCAGACCCTGTTGGAGATACTGCCAAGAAATACCATGCTCGTGGGCGAGGATGGCTTCTATCTGCATCACCCGGATCAGGAGAAGGCGTGGGGCATGGTTCGGGATCTCGGGCGGGAGATGCATACCCTGCAACGGGATTTTCCCGCCGAGGCCACCTCGCTTGCCGATGGCTCGGAAAAGATCGTATTGATCGATAACAAGATATGCATCGCCCGTCCGGTTTATTTTCATCCCACGGATCGCAATCGCCATTGGACCATGCTGCGCATCATCGAGCCGCTGCCCTATCCCATGGACAGCAGCCAGTGGATCCGGGAATCCACGCGCGCCATCGATACCGCCTTGGCCATTTCGACGGACGTGGGGGATTTGGCGGTGCGATCCATTCAGGAGAGCGAGCGCAAGAGCATCCTCGAGATCGCCTGGGCAGCGGGAAGCGCGGTATTGGCCATGCTGGTGCTGTTTTTTCTGTCGCGGGGTTTTGCGCGGGCCAACCAGCGTCTGATCCGGATCGATCAGGAATTGCGGGCATTGGCATCGGGCGATCTGACGCGGCGCATTCCCGACCTGCCCGAGAGGATGACGGATGGATCGATTCAGGACGAAATCGATCACATCGCCAATGGGATCAACGAGATGGCCGACAACCTGGACCGGACGATGCGGGCCATCCGGGAGAACGAGGCCCAACTGCGCGTGATCCTGGAAAATGTGGAGGAGGGGATCATCGTCCTGGACGCCCGTGAGGCGATCATGACCTGCAATCCGGCTGCCGAACGGATCTTCGGGCAGTCCGCCGATGCGCTGCGCGGCCAGGGGATCGGCATCCTGCTGCCGGAAGTCACGGGATCGATCCGCGCAGTCGGCGGCGAGATTCGCGGGCTTGCCGGCGACGGCAGGAGCGTGCCGCTGTGGATTTCGGTGGGGATCGGTCAATGGGAGGACGACGTTCGTTACATCTGTCTGGTCAGCGACATGACCAGTCGCAAGGAGCAGACGCAGCGTCTCCAGGAGGCCAAGGAGGAGGCGGAAAACGCCGCCCGGGGCAAGGCGGAGTTCCTGGCCGCCATGAGTCACGAGATCCGTACCCCGATGAACGGGGTGCTGGGCATGGCCGAGCTGTTGCTGGAGGAGCGCCTCTCTCCGGCCCAGCGCGGCAAGGTGGAGACCATTTTCCGTTCCGGCGAGGCATTGCTCGCCCTGATCAACGACATCCTGGATTTTTCCCGCATCGAGGCCGGCAAGTTGACGCTGGATCCGACCCATTTCGACCTGTCGGAGCTGATCAAGGATGTCACCACCCTGTTTGCCGACATCGCCGCCCGCAAGGGACTGCGGCTGGAGACCCGGATCGGGCCGGATCTGCCCCGTCTGGTGGTGGGGGATGGCCACCGTTTGCGGCAGATTCTGACCAATCTGTTGAGCAACGCGGTGAAATTCACCGAGCGGGGCCATGTGTCGCTGGGGGTGTATGTCCAGCCCGAGCAACCCTACACGTTTCATTTTCATGTTCAGGATACCGGGATCGGGATCGCGGAAGCGGTTCTCGCCCGGCTGTTTCAGCCATTCACCCAGGCCGATGCCTCGGTGACGCGCCGTTTTGGCGGGAGCGGACTGGGGCTGTCCATCTCCCGCAATCTGGCGGAGATGATGGGGGGGACGGTGACTGCGGTCAGCCGACCGGGATCCGGCAGCCTGTTCGTGGCGTCCATTCCCCTCGCCCCCGGTCAATTCCAGGAGATGGAGAGCGAGCCGCAGGCGGGAGCGACGGATGCGGGGCCGTTTTCGCCGGAATCGTTGCTGTTGGTGGTGGAGGATGATCCCATCAACCGTCAGGTGATGTTGGGCTTGTTGGGCAGCTTCGGCCTGAGCGCGGAGGTCGCGGTTAATGGCCGGAAGGCCCTGGATTGTCTGCGGGAGAAATCCTACGACCTGGTGTTCATGGATTGCCAAATGCCGGAAATGGATGGTTTTTCCGCTTGCCGGCGCTTCCGTGACATGGAACGGCAGGAGTCGCCCTCCCGCCGCACGCCGGTCGTGGCCCTCACCGCCTATGCCTTGCCGGGGGACCGTCAGCGGTGTCTGGAGGCCGGCATGGACGACTATCTGGTCAAGCCCATCCGCAAGGGGAGCCTGCATCGGACGTTGGTGCACTGGCTCCTCGGTTCCGATTGGGACGATCTTTTGGAGCCGGCGCCGACGGAAGCGGCGACCGTGGTGTTCGATGCACGGATCTATGGCGAGATGCGCGAGGAGATCGGGCCGTTGCTGGATGAGATCGGCGCGGAGTTTCTCGTCTCCCTGCCCGGTCGTCTTGCCGAGATGCGGCTGGCCGCCGAAAAGGGGGATTGGAGCGTCCTGGAGCGGCATGCCCATACGCTCAAGACCGTCTCGGCCCAGTTCGGCGGGGTCGCCTTGTCGGAATTGGCCGAAACCATTGAAATTCAATGCCGGGAGGGGCAGGGCGCGGAGGTGGCGTCTCTGGTGGAAACGGCGCTCGTGCTCGGTGATCGGACCAGGGAGGTCATGGAAACGCTTATTGCGCATGATCGCGAGACATCCCTGGACAAGGGCGAAAAGAGGGAGTAGAGTATGCGGAAAGACTGGTTGGCGGGGCGTGGCGCAGCCTGGTAGCGCACAAGCATGGGGTGCTTGGGGCCGGAGGTTCGAATCCTCTCGCCCCGACCAGTTTTTTTTCCGAAAATCGACTGATAAAAGGAACTCCGATCCAAAACGCGTAGCGGGCAAACTTTGCCTACAGTGTCACCTCCTTCATCCGGCCCATCCATGCCGGAGCATCCATCAAGAGGAATTGCCAGTTTTTTCGCGGCGGTTCGCAAACAAAAAATGGCAACATCCAGCGTCCGATGGCATGGAACCTTCCCGAAACGGCAAGGTCCAACCACCCAGCAAGGCTAAGGAGATCATGAGTGAGAAACATCGGCGAGATCATGAAGCAGGCCCAGGCCATGCAGAACAAAATGGTCAAGCTTCAGGAAGAACTGGCCGCCGTGACTGTGACCGGCCAATCCGGAGGCGGGATGGTGCAAGTGGTCATGAACGGCAAGCAGGAGGTGTCGCAGGTCAAAATCGATCCCTCGGTGGTCGATGCCGATGATATCGAAATGCTGGAGGATCTCGTTGTCGCTGCCATCAGCGATGCCCAGCGCAAGGTCCAGGAGACCGCCCAGGAAAGCATGGCCAAGGTCACCGGCGGCATGAAAATTCCAGGTTTGAATCTGCCATTCTGACGGAAGGACCCCCGTGAAGGAGTTGCCCTCGCTGGAGAGGGCCGTCACCCTGCTGACCCGTTTCCCCGGTATCGGACCGAAAAGCGCCCGCCGCATGATCCATCATCTGCTGCGCCGGGGAGAGGAGGCCAACCGGGAACTCGTGCTGGCCCTGGATGCCCTGCGGGAAAACATCCGTCCCTGTGAACTCTGTTACAATCTTGCAGAAGGAAGACGATGCTGGGTCTGCTCCGATTCCCGACGCGACGGCTCGCGCCTGTGCGTCGTGGAGGAGCCGTCCGACCTGATGGCCCTGGAAAAGGCGGGTCTCTTCAAGGGGGTGTACCACGTCCTGGGAGGGCGCCTCAGTCCGCTGGATGGCATCGGCCCGGACGAACTGCATCTGGCAGGGCTGGAGTCCCGGCTGCGGGAGGGAGGGGTGATGGAGGTGATCCTGGCCACCAATCCCACGGTGGAGGGGGAGGCCACCGCCCATTTCGTGGCCCAACTGGCCGAACCTTTGGTCCCCAGGGTGACCCGTCTGGCGTATGGCCTGCCGATGGGCGGTGAACTGGAATATCTCGATGAATCGACCCTTTACCAGGCCATGGCCGGGCGCGCGGAGTTTCGGCGCGCTTTGTGAATGGGGTAAAGAATGGACCTTGTCTGTTTTATTGCAGTGCAATATAATCGTTCCTTGAGATTCAAGCCGGGGGCGTGATTCCGGCGCGTCATGGGACATCAATCCTTGGAGGGCGTCTTTGATGAGCAAGCAAACAGCCCAAACCGCAGGGGCCTTTCCCTATCCGGGCATACCCGGAACCGGCGATGGCTCGGACGCGGTATCCTACGTCGAGACCAGGGCCACGGATGGCGCGGCAGCCTATCCGATCACCTCGTCCACGATCATGGGGCAGTTGTACCAGGTCGCGGTGGCCAACGGCATGAAAAATGTCTGGGGCACGACGATCACCTGGATGGAACTGGAGTCGGAGCACTCCTCGGCCTCGGCCTGCGAGGGTTTCGCGCTGGCAGGGGGCCGGGTGACCAACTTCACCTCCGGACAGGGGCTGATCCTGATGAAAGAGGTGCTTTACACCTCGGCGGGCAAACGGCTTCCCATGGTCCTCAACATCGGCGCCCGCGCCTTGACCTCCCAGGGGTTGAACGTCCACGCCGGCCACGACGACGTGATGGGCGTGGCCGATTGCGGCTGGGGCATCTTGTTCGCCCACAGCGTGCAGGCCGTGGCAGACCTCTGCCTGATCGCCCGGCGTGCCTCCGAGGACTCCAAAACTCCGATCATGAACGTCCAGGACGGTTTTCTGGGGACCCACACCATCGAAAATCTCAACTTCCCGGAAGACGAACTGATCCGTAACTATCTGGGCGACCCGCGCGAGCGGATGCAGGCCCTCTTCGACACGGACTACCCCCTGCAGATCGGGGTGGTACAGAACCAGGAAGCCTACATGCACGGCAAGATCGCCCAGCGCCACTACTACGATGCGCTGCCCGGCAAGATCCTGGATGCGATGGATGAGTTTTACCGTCTCACCGGACGGCGCTACCGCCTGGTCGATCCGGTGGAGATGGAAGAGGCCGAATACGCCATCATCGCCATGGGCACCACGGTGGAAACCGCCATGTCGGCCATCGGGGTGGTGAAGGAGCGGCTGGGCGTGAAACTGGGCGTGGTGATCGTCACCAGTTACCGTCCCTTCCCCGCCGCCGAACTGGCCAAATGGATCATGAACTGCAAGGCGGTCTCGGTGATCGAACGGTGCGACATCCCCACCATGGTGGACAACCCCCTCACCACCGACGTGGAGGCCGCCCTGGCCAAGGGGGCGATGGGATTGCCCGGTTTCACCAAAATCGAGCGCATGCCGATGGTCTTTTCCGGCGCGGCTGGCCTGGGTTCCCGGGATGTCACCCCCGGTCACATCCTGGCGGTGGTGAAGAACATGCTGCTTGGGGTGGAACAGGGCAAGCGCTTTTTCACCCTGGGCATCGATCACCCCACGGCGCTCTCCCTCGAGGAGGAGCCGGACGTGCGCCCGCCGGGATCGTTCTCGGTGCGCGCCCACTCGGTGGGTGGCTTCGGTTCGGTGACCACCAACAAAATCATCGCCACCATGCTGGGGGATATTTTCGGCTTCCGGGTGCAGGCCGCGCCCAAATACGGCTCGGAAAAGAAGGGTCTGCCCACCAATACCTATCTCACGGTCATCCCGAACGGCAAGATCCTCACCCACTGCGAACTCAAACAGGTGGAGTTCGTCCCGCTGATGGATCCCACCACCTGGCACATGGGCAATCCCCTGGTCGGCCTGCAGCAGGGCGGGATCGTCTTCCAGCACACCGACGAACAGACCCCCCAGGATCTGTGGAATTCCCTGCCACCCTACGCCAAGTATTTCATGAAGGAAAACAGGATCCGCTTCTATGGCGTGGATACCATTCAAATCGCCCGGGAATCCTGCCTGAACGACTCCTCCCTGATTCAGCGCTTCCAGGGTGTGGTGCTGCTGGGGGTGTTCTTGCGGGTGACGCCGTTCCGGGCCAATGTCGGCATGTCCGAAGAGGATCTTTTCACCAAAGTGGAGAAACCTCTGACGAAATATTTCGGCAAACGGGGCGGGAAGGTGGTCGAGGACAACCTGAACGCGGTCAGGAAGGGCTATCAGCGCGTCATGGAGGTGACCCAGGAGATCATGAATCAAACCCCCGCCGATGTGCTCGCTCTGGGCAAGGAAGATTGGGATGCCAAGGGCAAGGATGTCAACGCCTTCTTCATCTAGGGAATTGCCTGACTGCGGCCAGGCCGTGGTCCAAGGAGGATCGTTATGAGACAACGCGCGCTAATCTACTCGGAAGCCACTCCCCAATGGTACGATGCGGACCGTGCCAGGGAGATCCTGAATGCTTACAACTCGGGGGCCAGTTCCAACCAGCCGGCGGATCGCTTCGTGGCCTGCTCGGTGATTCCGGCAGGCACCGGGTCCTATCGGGATTTTTCCTACATCGCGCCCGATCTGCCCGAATACACCGCCACCAACTGCGTGGCCTGCATGGAGTGCGTGCAGAACTGTCCGGACTCGGCCATCTGGGGCAAGGTGTTGCCTCCCGAAAGCGTGGATGCGACCCTGGCCGGATTCCCGGACGAAAAGGACAAGCAGTTGCTCCAGGATCAACTGGTGCAGACCACCAAATTCTGGAAGACCTACGAAAAGAAGAAGGGCAAGGCGACGGATGCCCCCGGCGGGGCGTGGTTCGGCATCTTCGTGGACCCCACCAAGTGCAAGGGGTGCGGCGAGTGCGTCACGGCGTGCGGCGACCATGGGGCGCTGGCGATGATCAAAAAAACGCCGGTCAACCTGCCCTATTTTTTCACCATGTGGGAGTTTTACAAACAGGCCCCGGAAACCCCGGAAACCTATATCAACCCGAAGCTGAAAGTGGACATCATGCTGCGGGACGGGGCGAACCAGTACGTGGGCGGCGCGGGATCCTGCATGGGGTGCGGGGAGACCTCGGCCTACCGGCAACTGCTTGCCATGACGTATGCCAAGGTGGGCCACAAGTACGGCATCGTGGCCAATACCGGCTGCAACACGGTGTATGGCTCGACCTATCCGTACAACCCCTTCCGGGCGCCGTGGGTCAACTCTTTGTTCGAGAACGCGGCCACGGTGGCCATGGGCATCCGCGCCCACTGGGATCAGGTGGGCAAACAGGATCATCAGCTCTGGGTGGTGGGTGGCGACGGGTCGATGCTGGATATCGGCTTTCAGGCCCTGTCGCGCATGCTCACCTCGGGCATGAACATCAAGGTCCTGGTGCTGGACACGCAGGTCTATTCCAATACCGGTGGCCAGGCCTCCACCGCCACCTTCATCGGCCAGGACGCCAAGATGTCGGTGCATGGGAGTCACATCAAGGGAAAATGGGAGCGGCGCAAGGAGATCGCCAACATCGCCCTGATGCACCCGCGCGTGTTCGTCGCCCAGACGGTGGGACCGATGATCAGCCACTTCTACCGCGCCGTGGAGCAGGCCCTGGAATTCGACGGTCCTGCCCTGATCAACGTCTACACCACCTGCCAGCCGGAGCATCAGGTGGCCGATGACCGTTCCTGCGAACGGGCCATCCAGGCCGTGGAGTCGCGGGCCTTTCCGGTCTTCATCTACGATCCGGACGCCGGTCCGACCATGGCCTCGCGTTTGTCGTTGCAGGGCAATCCGTCCATGCGGCGCGACTGGCACTGGAAGAAGGATGCCAATGGCGTGGAAAAACCCTTCGATTTTATTGCCTTCGCCAAGGAGGAGGGGCGGTTTCAGAAGCACTTCGACAAGGAGGGCAATGCCAGCGAAGTCTTGCAGGAATCCCAACGGGATCGTCAGATGAACTGGCGCCTGTTGCAGGAGTTGGCCCGCATCCCGAACGAGGATTGGATGGAGGAGATGGAGCGTACCGCCTGAGGCGTGATCGGATTTCGTTTCAACCGTATGCATGAAGCAAGGAGTTTTCGCGATGGAGCAGCAAGCCGCAACCACCGCCAGAGGACTGTTCAATGGCAGGGACTTGAAGACTCTGGAACGGTCGCTCAACCGGGTGGACGATCTGTATCAGGCCGACTTTCACTCCTGGAGGATCGCCACCTTCTTTCAAAGGATCTACAGCACCACCCATCAGCGCGGGGTGGGCTTTGAAGGGTTTTGCCGGGCCATCGATGCGGATGGCACCTCTCGTCCCTCCGCATCGATCTTTGCCTGTATCCATGATCAGGAGGATGCGGTGCAGATGGACCGGATGCGTCTGCTGCTGCATATCAAGAATTTTTTGGCCTCGAACATCGACGACCGCTGGCTGGTCACCAACATTCATCCCCGCATGATGCTGGGCACCAAGGAGCCGGACGTGGCCTATCTGGCGGAGGTGCTGGCGCATACCGGTTTGCCGCCGCATCAGTTGGTGGTGGCCCTGCGGGAGCATGCCGGCAACTTCGAAACCGTTCTGACCCGCACCATGGCGCAACTCAAGGAGTTGGGATGTCTGGTGCTGTTCGACGATTTCCGGGCCGAATCGGCCAATCTGGACCGCCTGTGGCGGTTGTCCCCGGACATCGTCAAGCTGGACCACTCGTTGATCGACAACGCCCTCAAGAGCGGGCGGGCCAAGCGGATGCTCTTCAAGCTGGTGTCGTTGATCCATGCCTCGGGCAGTTTGGTATTGATGGAGAAGATCGAGACCGAGGAGGAGGCGTTTCTGGTGATGCGCCTGGAGGCCGATTTCGTGCAGGGCCGTTATTTCGGCAACCTGGAGATGCGGGCCACCCGGCAGGGGAGCGTGGACTGGGACGGGGCGTTTCGCAATCTGGCCATTCAGAGCGAGCGGCAGGTCTTCAAGGAGGTGCATCACCACAATCTGGAGATGGGGCACTACAACAACGAGTTCATGGAGTGCGCGTGGGCCGTGGCGGACGACATCGCCCTGGAAGAGGCGGCGCAGCCCCTGTTGAAACTCCCCAGGGTGGAGCGGGTGTATCTGCTCGATCACAAGGGGTTGCAGGTGAGCCAGAACATCTTTGCGGACGAGCGCTCCTCGCATGCCGATCTCCGTTACAAGCCGCTGTGGGACTCGTATGGGGCGACCTGGACGCGGCGTTCCAGCTTTCACGACGCGATTCACAATCCTGGGGTGGTGCAGGTTTCGACGCCGTATCGCTCCAACACCAGTCTGAACATCTGCACCACCTTGTCGATGTCGATTCGCAAGGGCAGCCACGTCTATGTGCTCTGTTGTGACGTGGAGTGGAAGGAAGACAAGATTTTCTAGAGATGAACGAGGAACTGCAAGCCCTCATCCTGGCTCAACTCGAGCGACCGCGCAGCGTGATGACCCGTATCGATCCCGGTTTGGGGGGGCTTCTGCATGCGCAAAAGAGTGCCCCTGGCGAGGCGCTTTCCGGCCCGGTCTTCAAGTTGGAGGAGTATTTACAGGAATTGTTGCTGTCGCGCCATTTCACGCCGGGGGACGGGGATCGGGTGGCCTGCGAGGCGGTGTTGCCCGATGGCGGGTTGAGTGGCGAGGCGGTGGCCGGTCTGGTGGCGGCGTTGCTGGCCCAGTTGCCTGCCTGTCCCATGACGGTCGGGGAGCGGAGCGGTTTTCTGCCCTTGCCGGAGGTGGTGATCGCCCGTTATGTGCGGTTGTTGGCCCTGGATGCCCCTCTGGACCCGCGTGCTGCGGCCTTGATCGCTGGCTGGCCCGTAGGGGAGCGGTCACAGGCGCGCGCCTTGTGCCGGCGTCCGGTCTGGCGGGAGCCGGGCAGGGGGGAGATGCTGCTTGACGCCTTGCGGGCCATCTCTTCCCGGGACCGTGTTTCTGCGGAAAAGCTGGATTTTTTGACCCATTTCGTGCGGACCTACCGTTGCGGGGATCTGCCCGCGTTGCGGCGCGGCCTGGAAGCCCTGGTGGAGGCCTACCGCATCGACTCCGAGCATCCCACCTACAACCCGCGCCTGGAAACCAAACAGGCCGAATCGATCCGCTCTCACAATTGCGACGAGAACGTGCGCCGCTTCCGGGTGGCCATGGCCAGGGAGATCCTGGAGGAGTTGTTCGCGGGGGGAGGTTGATCCCTTTGTATTTTTTTCTTGCTCCCGTATCGGGATCATAGTAACCTGATACCATGAGGATCATTGCCAAACGCACGTTGCGCGCATTTTGGGAACGCGATCCGGCCAATCTGGATTGCCAGGCTTCTCTCGCAGCCTGGTATGCCCTTGTGGAGCAAGCAGACTGGAAAACGCCTGCTGATGTCAAAATTCAGTTCCGTCATGCAAGTCTCCTCAAGGGTAATCGAATCGTTTTTAATATTGCCGGAAATAAATATCGGTTGGTCGTTAAAATAAACTATCATTACAGTGTTGTGTATATCCGTTTTGTCGGCACTCATGACCAATACGATCAAATTGATGCGGAGACCGTGTGATGGAGATCCGTCCCATCAAGACAGAACAGGACTATGACAATGCGCTGGCTGAAGTGGAGCGCCTGATGGATGCTGCTCCCGACACTCCGGAAGGTGATCGTCTGGATCTTCTCACCACCTTGATCGAGACCTACGAATCCAGGCACTATGCCATCGATATCCCGGATCCCATTGATGCCATCAAGTTCCAAATGGAACAAATGGGCTTGAGCCGCAAGGAATTGGAACC
Organism: Magnetococcales bacterium; assembly: GCA_015231915.1. Taxonomy (GTDB): domain Bacteria; phylum Pseudomonadota; class Magnetococcia; order Magnetococcales; family Magnetaquicoccaceae; genus Magnetaquiglobus. Next base: position 83,331 of record JADGAR010000003.1, on the reverse strand, counting down.
GTTTATTGGCAGTCGGGCACGAGTGGCGGAAATTCTCAACCGCAAGCGGCACCTCTCGTTGGAGATGATCCGCCGCCTTCACAAGGGACTGAAAATTCCTGCCAGCGTGCTTATTCAGCCCACGCGTCAAGGGCATTCCTGCTTGCAGAGAGACGTTCCGTCAGCTTTGTCAGTCCAGTCGTGATTTCCGATCAAGAAACTCCCCGATCCGCTTCGCCACCTCCGTCGGTTTTTTCAGGAAAAAAAAGTGATCCGTCTCCTCGATGATGCGCAGTTCGGCATCGGGCATGCGCGCGGCCAGCAGTTGGACATTGGTGAATGAAATCGCCGGGTCGCAATTTTCAAATCATAATTTTTTGCTTGCTTTTTCATCTTAATCATGATTGACTGTTGTCAGTTGCGGTGTATGTGACAATCTGCTTTTGACATTTCAGAGGTTGTGAGGAATGGTCTAAGGAGGCAAGATGGATAAGAAGACAAAGGGGGCGTGGTTAATCCATCACGCCAATAAGCTACAAGAAGTTACGAATCCATGCGATCATGAGAATATCTTGCTGGCAGGAAAGACTGGAATATTATTGTCTGCTATTTCGGCTAATTCAGAAACTACTGTCAATAATGACAGGCTTGTAGCGTTAGCGAAAGCTGCAAACATCACTATTAAAACAGAACTTCCTGCGCTTCTTAAAGAGTTGAAAAAGCAAAAGCTAATTGATGTGTCATCTGGTGGAGTTGCTGTTCTTGGTGTAACAACCGAATCGGCGCTGCAGCACACATCTAACATCTTTGATTCGTTTGAACCTAGCGCCAATGAGATGGCCTCGATCGATCTCGCAGAGCACGCCTCCGAGACGCCAATTCTCTTCAATGATGTTTCTGGTAAATTAGCTGATACATACAATCTGACTAATAGTGACCTAGAAAAATTACTCTTCGATTCGGAGCAGATTGGTTTTGTCGATATTGAAAGAATTGATAGAAAAAATAAATTATTATTTAATGGAAACTTGTTTCGCCGTGATACTGCTCAAAAGATTAAAAAAGTACTTGATTCGCTAATGTCGGCAGATCAGGAGAAACTCAATGAATTTACCGAAACCTTGAAGCTGCGTGCATGTGTTAGCGAGCAAGATGCGAAACGCATCCTGGGAGATGCGCTTTACGAGAAGGTGACGGCGGTAGGCTTTTTTGATATTAATGTTGTTAGCAATTCAACTGAAAATGTTGGATTTTTGACGTTACCATCAGCATTTTCTAAGTACAGCAATTCTATGGTCGAAGATGTTTTTGATCTTGCAAAAGCGTTCGTCAGCTCGATCACTTATGGTATCACAAAGAGTCCTCACCATCGCGGAAAAATTCAGTTGGTTGATGCCTTGTTGAGTGCCTTGGTGCGAGGCGAAAGTGTTGGTCCGGTCCCAGCGATTGCTGAAGATTACAAAGTTCTTGAATTGAAGGGGGTTGTCGAAGTAACATTAGGTAAAAAGAAAGGACGTACTGGTCCCATGCTTCGTCTTCTTAAGAAAGAAGTAGGTGAACTGGCTCTGCAAGCGATACAGCAGGGAGATGTTAGTGAACACTCTTTGTCAGCTTTGCCAACGGCTGCCGTAACTACATACGAGGGCCCTGAGTGCAATCGCGAGAAGGTTCGAAGGAAGCAAGTCGAGATGCATCCGCAAAGAACGAATGACATATTATCCGCACTGCGAAAAGGAGCCGGTTTGTGATGTTGAATCAACAAAATCCGCAAAAAGGCCAAAGATTGGAAGAGTTGCTTCGTAGTTACTTCCTTAAGGCTGGATATTATGTTGTTCGAGGCGTTCCGTTCGTTTATGAAGGTTGCTCTGTTACCGACATAGATCTGTGGCTATATGGTCGAAGCACTTATTTGTCACGTGAAATTGCTTTGGTTGATGTAAAAAACAAGAAAACCCCCCAAGCCATAGAGCGCATCTTTTGGGTACAGGGATTGCGTATTGCCACGAAAGCGACAAATGCGATTGTGGCAACGACAGAAAGGCGTCAAGAAATCAAAAATTTTGGTCGAGATCTTGGTGTGCTTGTTCTTGATGGTGTCTTTTTGAGTAACCTTAAAAAACTTGCTGATGCTGATGATCCGAATGCGACAAGACTTTCGGATGAAGAGTTTATGAGCAAGATCAACGAATATGCTTTAAACAAAGTAGACGGTAACTGGCGTGGGCGGATGGTTCATTCTAAAAGTCTGCTGGCAAAATCACTTTCATTTGATAGTTGTAACGACTGGCTTGATCAGGGGAAGTTTTTTGCTGAGCAATTCATAATTAATGGTATTCAGCGTGAAACGGCTCTTCGATGTCTTTATCTTGTGTGCTCGTTTATTGCTATTGGGGTTGACTTTTGCACAAGAGATCTTGTATTCAATGAGCAGTCCGAACGTAATGCGTTCGTTAAAGATGGGTTTACTTTTGGCTCAAAAGGCAGTATTGGCTTGAAGAAATTATTAGATGTTGCAATGGGGCTGGTCGAAGAATATGCGACTGGTGGGCAAACGATTTCACAGCAGATAAAAATAAGTATAGAGAGTAGATTATCTCAAATGAATACTTCAATTATAGGAGATTTTTTTTCTAAGACTGATGTATCTCGGACGTTATTCAATGTCGCCAGGGAGTTCGAGCAACTGGCTATGGCCAGGAAATTTACATCTCGTGGAGCGAGTACCGAACTTCGCAGTATGCTTTTTTGTTTGCTTGATTATTGGGGCATTAAAAGAGTAATGTTTTCAGAGATGCTAGAGTCTGTTGAAAAATGATACAGCCTCTTGGTGATGTTTTGAAATCTTTGATTATGCTTTATGGTTATCTGTCGAGAAACTCCCCGATCCGCTCCGCCACCTCTGCCGGTTTTTCCAGGAAAAAAAAGTGATCCGTCTCTTCGATGATGCGCAGTTCGGCATCGGGCAGGCGCGCGGCCAGCAGGGTGGCATTGGGCAGTGGGACCACCAGGTCCCGGTCTCCTGTCAGGACCAGGACCGGCAGGGTGAAAGCGGCAAGGTCCAGAGGAGGAGAGGCGAGAAAGCGGGCCACGGCGTCATATTGCAACAGAACCTGGGCGGCCTCGGGTTCGAATTGCAGACGCAGCTGCCGGATGTAGGCGTGGGCTTCCGGATAGCGCGTGAACAGCCAGGGACACAACGTCTCGGAGAGGGCGGCGTTCACCCGGTCTTCACTGCGCAGGCTGTAAACGGCGGCAATCTGCTCTCGTGAAAATACCGGAAAAAGCGGGCGGAACTCCGGATCGTTGGCACTGGTACACATCAATACCATGCGCCGGACCCGCCGGGCGTGCCGGGAGGCCAGCAACTGCGCCACGAATCCCCCCATGCTCAGGCCGATCACATCGAAACGCTCCTCCCCCAGATCGTCCATCAGGTCGATCAGGTCGTCGGCCAACGCCTCCAGGTCATAAGGCCCGGTCGCGGGCGGGGAAAGGCCCATGCCGCGATTGTCCGGCAGCAGGAAACGATACCGGCCCTGCAGCGGCGCCACGCAGTGCCGAAACATCCAGTTGGCACTGGCAAAACCCGAAATGCACAAGACAGGCGGACCTGCTCCCAGGCTGTCCCAGTGACCACGAAACCGTTTTGCCATCCTTGCGCTTCTCCACTTGTTGCCCGTTGCCGTTGTGTGGGAAGATTGCGTCAACCCAGTGACCACGGCAAGGGGGAATCGTCATGTGGCGGGATTTCATCCAGGAACACGCGCACCACCGACCGGACCATGTGGCGCTCGTGGATCGCCCCACGGGGCAGGTTTTTACCTATGCGCAACTGGCGGCGGAAATCGCGCGTCTCGCCCGTCATCTCGCCGCGCGCGGCTTGCGCCCCGGGGAACGGGTGGTCCTGCTCGCCCCCAACCGGCTGGAGCACGTCACCCTGTTTTTCGCCACCATTCGGCTGGGGGCGATTTTGGCCCCTCTCGACCCCCGCCTCGCCCCCCAGGAACTGGACCCCATCCTGGCCGAACTGGAACCGGCCCTGGTTTTTTCCGATACCCCCCGTGCCGGATTCACGACCCTGGATGCCTTGCAGGGAGATCCGGGTCACATGGGGTTGCCGAGCCTCCCCATCGACGACGACCGGGTGTTGATGATCCTGCACACCTCCGGCTCCTCCGGGCGGCCCAAGGGGGTGATGTTCCATGCCGCCATGCTGATGGCCAACATCGCCAACACCCTCGATGCCGATGTCTTGCGCCAGGAGGACATCTCCATCGTCAACACCCCTTTTTTCCATACAGGGGGTTTTAATGTTTTTTGCCTGCCCATGCTGTCGGTGGGGGGGACCTTGCTTTTGCATGCCCGTTTCGACCCCGGTTTGGTCCTGCGCGAGATCGACCAGGCGGGGGTGACGGTTTTCTGGGCCGTGCCCACCATGTTCCAGGCCATGTTCGATCATCCCGACTTTGCGTGTACCGACTTTTCCCGCATCCGTTTTTTTCTCTCCGGGGGCGCGCCGTTGGGGTTGAACCTGATCCAGGGGTATCATCGCCACGGGGTGCCCTTCAAGCAGGGGTTCGGGCTGACCGAGGCAGGCCCCAACTGCTTTCTGCTGGAAACCGCCGATGCCTTCGACCATCCGGATTCCATCGGCAAGCCCATGGCCCATTCCAGGGTGCTGGTCGTAAACGGCAACGGCCAGCCGGTCGGGGTGGACGAGGTGGGCGAGATGTGGATCGCCGGTCCCCATGTCTGCAAGGGCTATTGGCGCAACGAGCGGCTTTTCGCGGAGTCCATGCGCGGGGAGTTCTTCGCCACCGGCGATCTGGTGCGGGTGGACCGGGACGGCTTTTTCCATGTCATCGGTCGCAAAAAGGAAATGTACATCTCCGGCGGGGAAAACGTCTATCCGGGGGAGGTGGAAAAACAGATCGCCACCCATCCGGCGGTGGCGCAAGTGGTGGTGGTCGGCGTGCCGGATCCCCGCTGGGGCGAAACCGGACTGGCCTTCTGTGTCACCCGCGCCCCCCTCGACCTGGAGGGATTGCGCAAACACCTCAATTCCCGTCTGGCCCGCTACAAGCACCCCCACCATTTGCGGATTCTTGCGGCAATGCCGCTGCTGGCCAACGGCAAGATCGACCGCCCCGCGCTCAAGCGGCTGGGAGTGGGCGATGACCCGGAATCCCTGCACCGGCTCGGCGTGGAGGCCCTGCGGGAGGGACGACCGGAACAGGCCTTGACCCTGATCGGTCAGGCCATCGCCCGGCGCGAGGGAGTGGCGGCGTATCATGCCAATCTCGGTCTGGCGCTCCAGGCCATGGGGCGTCTGGAGGAGGCGGTGGAGGCCTGCCGCCGGGCCTGTCACCTGCAGCCGGGACTGCTTCAGGTGCGGATCAATCTGGGGAATCTCCTGGCCGAAATGCACCGGTACCCGGAGGCCGAGGCCATCTTGCGGGAAATCCTGCGTGTCGTGCCCGATCACGCGGATCTCCATTTCAATCTCGGCAAGGTCTTGACCGACCAGCACCGGTTCGACGAGGCCGAGGAGGCGTTCCGGGAGTCGTTGCGCCTGCGGCCCGCCAGCCCGGATGCTGCGGAGTGCCTGGCCGGCGTGCTGCTCCAACGGGGCATGCTGTTGCAAAGACAAGGGCGTCATGCCGAGGCCGAGACCGACTATCGGGAGGCGGCACGGCTCGCCCCGGACCCCGCCGAGGCGTATCACAATCTGGGGGTGCTCTGCTACGACCTGTGCCGCCATGCCGAGGCCGAGGCCGCCTTCCACCAGGCCCTGGGCGCACGTCCCGCTTTTCCGGAAGCCCGCATGAATCTGGGTATGCTGTATTTGCGTCAGGGCAACTTCAACCAGGGCTGGCCACTCTATGAATCGCGCCATTCTCCCCCCATCGACACCTCCGCACTCCCGTGGCGTGGGGAAGATTTGACGGGCAGGACGATTCTGGTGCTGGCCGAACAGGGGTTCGGCGATACCATTCAGTTCTGCCGCTATCTGCCCCTGTTGGCCGAAAGGGGCGCGACCCGCGTGATCTTCATTTGCCAGCCCCAGTTGCTGGAACTGCTGCGCACCCTGGCCGGCGCGCCCCCGTGGCTGGAGTTGCAGGCCATGGATGCGGCAGGGGGGGGGCAGTGCGACTATTGGACCCGGCTGCTGTCGCTGCCCGGTCGGTTCGGGACCACCCTTGCCACCATTCCGGACGCGCTGCCTTATCTGGGCGTGCCACAAGAACGCCTGGAACTGTGGAAAAGCCGTCTCCCGGCGGCCCCCTTCCGGGTGGGGCTGGCCTGGCGGGGCAACCCCACCCATGTCAACGACCGCAACCGCTCCCTGGCGGATGTGCGGCTTCTGGCCCCGTTGTGGTCGGTGCCGGGAGTGACATTCGTCACCTTGCAAAAGGGGGGGGAGGCGGTCTCTTCCGCCCCGGAACCGCCCATGCTGGATCCCGGCGGTCCCGTGGGGGATTTCGCCGATGTCGCAGCCATCGTGGCGCAACTGGATCTGGTCATCTGCGTGGACACGGCCCTGGCCCATCTGTGTGGCGCTTTGCAAAAACCCTGTTGGGTGCTCCTGCCTGCCATCGGTCCGGATTGGCGTTGGCTGGAGCATCGTCCCGACTCGCCATGGTATCCAAAAGTTCTGCGTTTGTGGCGTTGCAGCCATTATGATAATTTTTATGTTATGATTGAAGATATTAAGAAAAACCTTTTGCGCGCCATGGTGCAATAAGGTTGGCAAACCCGCAGCGGTTTGCGTTAGAATCACTGCGCATCGCTTATCGTCACCTTGAGGTTTAAGGAGTGTCTCCATGGAGCAGCAAGTCGCCTTCCCCTCCAGTGGGCTGTTTACCGGTCGGGATCCTCAAAGCCTGGAACGTGCATTGATCCAGGTGGATGATCTCTTCCAGGCCGATTTCAACTCCTGGCGGATCGCCATCTTTTTTCAGCGGGTCTACAGCACCACCCATCAGCGCGGGGTCGGGTTCAAGGCGTTCTTTCGCGCCATCGACGAAGAAGGGGCGCTGCATCCCACGGCGACGATCTTCGGACGCATCGCCGACCCGGAGGACGCGATTCGCATGGATCGCATGCGACTTTTGTTGCAAATCAAGAATTTCATGCACGCGCGGATCGACGACCGCTGGCTTTTGACCAATATCCATCCTCGGGTCATGCTCGGCACCAAGGATCCCGATGTGGAATACCTGACCCGTCTGCTGGAGCATACCGGTTTTCCGCCCCATCAACTGGTGATCGCCTTGCGGGAGCACGCCGGCAACTTCGAGACCGTGTTGACCCGCACCATGGATCAACTCAAGGAGTTGGGATGTCTGGTGCTGTTCGACGATTTTCGTGCCGAGTCGGCCCATCTGGACCGTCTGTGGCGGTTGTCCCCGGACATCGTGAAACTGGACCACTCCCTGATCGACAACGCCCTGCACAGCGGACGCGCCAAGCGGATGCTGGCCAATCTGGTATCGTTGATCCACGCCTCCGGTTGCCTGGTGCTGATGGACATGATCGAAACCGAGGAGGAGGCCTTTTTGGCGATTCACCTGGAGGCCGATTTCGTGCAGGGGCGCTATTTCGGCAAACTGGAACCCAAAGCCACCCGCCTGAGCGCCGTGGACTGGGACGGGGCCTTCCGCAATCTGGCCATCCGGGGGGAGCGTCAGGTCTTTCAGGAGGTACACCACCACAACCGGGAGATGTCGCAATACACCAACGAATTCATGGAGTGCGCCTGGGCCGTGGCGGACGACATTTCCCTGGAAGAGGCGGCGGTCAAACTGCTGGCACTCCCCAGGGTGGAGCGGGTTTATGTGCTCGACCACCGGGGGTTGCAGGTGAGCGAGAACGTGGTCCCGGCGCAGCGCGCCTCCCATTCCGATCCCCGCTACAAGCCGTTGCGGGACTCCTATGGCGCAACCTGGACACGGCGTTCCAGTTATCACGACGCGATTCACAATCCGGGCGTGGTGCAGATTTCGCCACCTTACCGTTCCAGCATCACCCTGAACATCTGTTGCACCTTGTCGATGGCGGTTCGCAAGCGGGATCACGCCCATGTGGTGTGTTGCGATGTGGAATGGCGCGAGGAGGAGATCGTTTGACCGGTCAGGGCAGGCGGTCCATCAACATCTCATAGACACAAACGCATTCGGCTTCCAGTTCCTTGTAGAGCCGTTGCGCGCGCGGCCACTCATCCGCCCGGATCGCCGTGCCCATGTGGCTGGCGCACAGCCGGATCCGGTCGGTACCCAGCGTGGTGGCGAGTTGCCTGATCTCTTCGATCTCTTCCCGCGCCCGTTTGGGATTTTTTTCCTCCAGGGCGGCGCGCAGGCCTTGCAGCAGCAGGCGTGGCCCCTTCAGGTAGAGGGAACTGGCTTCCCGCATCACGCCGCCGGTGGCGGATTCGTGGTTGCGGTGCTTCAGGTACGCCTTGGCCGTTACGTTGAGCAGCGCCACCGGTCGATAGGGCTTCACCAGATACCCCTGCATGCCGGAACTCAGACACAGATCCCGCTCTCCGGGCAGATCGCGGGCCGTGACGCCCACGATGGGCACCTCCGCATGCGGGCCGCCACCCGTGCGCAGCAGCCGGGTCAATTCGTAACCGTCCATCTCCGGCAGGTTGAGGTCCAGAACGATCAGGTCGAACCGTCCTTCCGAGGTCAGGCGTTCCAGGGCCTCCCGGCACTCCTTGACCCCCACTGCCGTGTGGCCGGCCCGTTCCAGAATCGAGGCGGCCAATTGCCGATTCTCTTCCAGTTCTTCGACCAGCAGGATCCGCAAGGGGGAGGGGGCCGCATCCCCGGCCAGGAAGGTTTCGTCCGCGCACTCCATATCCACGGGCCGTTCCAGCAGGGCGAGGATCGCCCGCAACAGGGCCGTGCGTTTGAGGGGTTTGTGCAAGGAGAGCATCTCGCCAAAGTCGGCGCTGAAGGCCGGTCGCGCTGCCGACAGATGGCAGGGCAGCAAGACCAGCAGCTTTCCGCTCCATCCGGCATGTTGCTGCCATTCCGCAAGTTGCGCCATCCCTTCTTCCGGGAGCGCCTTCTGGTCCACGATTAACACGTCCCACGGGCGTTCCTGTTCGCGCGCGCGATCCAGAATCGCAGGCAAGGCCGTCGGATCTTCCACCTCTTCGGCGTCGGCGCCCAGGCCCTGCAACATCTCCATGGCGATCACGCAGCCCATGGGATTTTTGTCCACCACCAGCGCCCGCACCCCCATCAAGGGGGTCGTGACCTCGGCTTCGCTGGCGAGTGACTCCTCATTCCGGCCCTTGCCGAAGCCCAACGTGACATGAAAAACGGTGCCCTCACCGGCCTCGCTCTCCACCCGGATCTGGCCGCCCAGCATTTCCACCAGCCGTTTGCCGATGCTCAATCCCAGCCCCATGCAGCCAGCTTTGCGCTTGTCCGGGGTCTCCGTGATCTGCAAGGGGTCGAAGATCCGTTCCGGACGATCCCATGGCAGCCCGAGACCGGTATCGGCGATGGTGAAGGTCAACACCACTTCGGCGCTGTTCGTCATCGCATGGGAAACGCCTGCGGGCTGCACCAGCAGGGTCACCTCCCCGGACTCCGTGCAGCGTATCGAGGTGGCGATCAGGTCGAGGAGAATGCGGGCGAGCGCACCCGGATCTCCCACCAGCCTGTCAGGGGTGTCTGGTGCGATGTAGCAGTACAACTCCAGGTCCTTGGCGTGGGCGCGGGTTGCGATCAGGTCGCTGAGGTTTTCGAGGGTAACCCGCAACGGAAAGGAGATCCTTTCCGGATGCATCTGTCCGGATTCCAGGCGGATCAGGTCGCGCATTTCGTTCAGCAGGCCAAGCATCCCTTGCGCTGCGCCGGCAATGGTGCGCAACTTGTCCCTGGTATCGGGCGGGGTGGAGGTGACGAGCAGTTGCTCGGCCTGGCCGACGATCAGGGACAACGCCGGACGGAACTCCTGGCTGATGTTGGCCAGAATGTCGTTGTTGGCGCCGGGCTGGGTTTGTGTCGGTGGTGTTGGTTTTGGCGCAACGGCGGGTTCCCCGAGCATCAAAATGATATCGCTAGACGTTTCGTTTCCGTAGCGTGCGAAGTTGGTGGTGGCTTCCACCGGCAGGGAGGTCTCCTGGCTGGTCAGCAGGAGCAGGGGGCTTTTTTCCAGCATCCCGTCCAGGATCCTGGAGCGGATTTGATCCTGGGTCAACAGGGAGTCGTCATCCTGGCCGGAAGAGTGGAAGAGTTTTTCGGCATCCTGGCCCAGGAGCGCGGCCTTGTCGTACCCGGTCCATTGCAACAGCATCCGGTTGACGGCCTTCACCCGGCACTGGGCATCCACCACCAGCAGGCCATACGGCATGCTTTCCAGAATGGCGTCGATGTATTGCTCGGATTGGCTCAGCCGTTGCACATGGCAGAGCCGTTCCGACAGATAGCGTTTGAGCAGGAAACGGTATGCCATGAAGAGCACACCGCACACCCCGAAAAAGACGAACGCCACTGCCGGCAGGGAGGTGCGGACCTCCCTGTCCAGCAGCAGACCGCCGATGGTCAGGACGCTGCCGAGCAAAAAGGAGGCGATGACCGGCCACAAGCCCCGCAGGAATGGCGTGCAATGCACTTCCTTGCCGTTCATGCCGTGGTGCAGATGGTCGGGTTACGCCTGTTCCGGGGGCACCTGAAAGCCGGCTTCCGTCATGGCCGCGAGGATGATCCGCACGGTCTGGGGCGGGGAGTAACGGTCGGTGTTGATGATGAGATCGAAGCCCTGTTCGGCGCGGGGAAACCGTTTGGAGACCTTCTTTTCGAAATCGGCGCGTTCCTCGTTGGACTTGATGACCAGCTTTTCCGCCTTGTCGAGTTTCATGTCGCGGTGCTTGGCGATCCGTTTGGCGCAGGCGGACAGGGAGCCTTCCAGGCGGACCCGCAGGGTCCGTTTTTTGGGCAACAGCAGGTGGGCGGCCCGGCCCACGATCACCCCGCCCAGGGGGGCGATGCCGAGGATGACCTTGGCCATGTAGCGGAAATAGGCCTCGGAATTGATGCTTTTTTTGGAAAAAAAGGCGTGCAGGATGTCGTCCACCAGATTGGTCACCCGTTCGTCCAGGCTGGCCAGGAGGTGTTTGTCATCCTTGGTTTCGTTGACGATGGCGTTGAGCAGTTCCTTGTCGTAGAGCTGCACACCCAGGCGTTCCGCCAGCAGTTTGGCCGTCGTGGAGCCTCCGGCACCGTAGTGACGGGAGATGGTCACCAGGGGGCGCATGAGGGTCGTGTCGTCGGCGGCCTTTTCGGTTGGGTACATCCCGGCGCCCACGATGGACTTGACCAGTTGCAAGGATTCTCTTGTCATATGTTGCCTTTCCTCGTTTCGATAGCGCGAACCCGTTCGCCGCGCGGTTGCCGGCATGGATGTCGGCAACCGCGCGACCGAAGTTGCTCAAGTGGCGCGTCAGTCGATGCCGATCTCTTCGGAGACCGTGCGCACGACCCGCTTGTCGTAGTCGAGCAGTTCCTTGTTTTTGCCCTTGTAGGGCAGCTGGCTCAGAAAATATTTGATGCTGTGGATGCGCGCCCGTTTTTTGTCGTCCGATTTGACGATGGTCCAGGGGCATTCCGGGGTGGAGGAGTAGAAGAACATGTCCTCCTTGGCCTTGGTGTAATCCTCCCACTTGTCCTGGGACTCCTTGTCCACCGGGGAGAGCTTCCATTGCTTGAGGGGATCGTTCAGTCGGCTGTTGAAGCGGCGCAGCTGTTCTTCCTTGCTGACCGAAAAATAGAACTTGAATAAAATGATGCCGGAGGCGACCAGCATCCGTTCGAATTCCGGCACCGAGCGCAGGAATTCACGCACCTGATCCTTGGTGCAGAAGCCCATGACCCGTTCCACCCCGGCGCGGTTGTACCAGCTGCGGTCGAACATGCAGATTTCGCCGGCGGAGGGGAGGTGTTTGACATAGCGTTGGAAGTACCATTGGGTGCGTTCCTGGTCGGTGGGCTTTTCCAGGGCGACCACATGGCAGCCGCGCGGGTTCATGTGTTCGATGAAGCGTTTGATGGTGCCGCCTTTGCCGGAGGCATCCCGTCCCTCGAAGATGGCGATGATCTTGAGACCGTTTTCCTTGACCCAGTTTTGCATCTTGACCAGCTCGATATGGAGCGGGGTCATGATGTTGAGGTACTCCTCTTCCTTCATTTTTTTGAACTTGGGGCGGGCACTCCGTTGCGCCTGTTGGCTCCCCTTGCCGAGAATGATTTTGTTGGCGCCTGCTTCCGCAGCCAGACGGCTGCTCAGAAGACCGGAATTTTCCTCGCCTTTTTCTTCATCTGTCTTGCTGTTGCTCATGCCGCTCTCCCGGTATTCATGGAACATGTTAATACAAACAAATGTATCAAGCACCCCTCCCGCGCTATCGAAGGTAGCGAAATGATAGTGCCGCCATGTGCGGGTGTCCATGCTTTCTTGCAGCCGGTTGCAGGTTTGGCGCATTTTTTTTGCTGCGCGCATGGCGGCTTGTGAAAAGGCATTCCTCCATCTATCATAAACGGGTTACGAGGCAGGGATAAGGGATCTTTCTACCATATCGAAAAGGAACGATGCGAGGAATACGAACATGACCAAACCATCAAAAAGCAGGGGAGCGCCGCCCGTTCACAAGGCAACACCGCCTGTCAAGGGGGTGCCCCTTACCGATCGGAACAGCACCGGAGAGGCCTTTGGACTCATCCTTCGTTACAATTTCAAAATGATGCTCGACTGGGCGCCCGTTGCCTACAAGGGCAAGGATATCGAGGGGGTGCATCAGGCGCGGGTATCGTTGCGCCGTTTGCGCAGTGCGGTGGGGCTGTTCCGCAAGGCGATTCCCCGGGAGATCACCGATCCCTGGAACGCGGAGATGGGCTGGGTTGCCTCGGCCATGGGCGCGGCCCGGGACCTGGACGTGTTCATCGCCGAGGGGCTTGCGGCCATGTCGGGCAAGATCCCGCTGGAATCCGGCGAGAAGAAGCTGATGGAACTGACGACCCGGCGCCGGGACAAGGCTTACGAGGAGATCCGGGCCATGATGGACGGTGAGCGTTATCGCGCCTTTGTCAGCGACTTTCCCAAGTGGCTGGACGCCGAGGGGTGGAAGCAGGGTGAGTTGTCCGATGCGGTGCGCGCCGGCATGGACAAATCCGTGCGCAAATACGCCGTCAGGATGCTTGGCAAGCGCATGAGCACCACGTTGGCCTTCGGCGAGCGGATGGGTTCCATGACCACCACGGAACTCCATGCTTTGCGCATCGAGTGCAAGAAGCTGCGCTATGCCTTCGAGTTTTTCCAGCCCCTTTTCATGGGGCATGGGATGGTGGAATTCGGTTTGCATCTCAAGGGGTTGCAGGATCTGCTGGGCATCATGAACGACGTGACGGTGATGCATGGCCTGTTGGACAAGCTCCTGGAAGGGGTGACCGACCTGGAGACCATTCAGTACGCGGGTGCCCTGATCGGCTGGCGGGCGCGTCAATACGAGGAGGTGCGCGGTCAACTGGATGCGCGCTGGAACGAATTCGCCGGTGTTGCGCTCCCCTGGATGAAGTGAATCACGTCCGATTCGTCAGTTCCCGCAACAGGGCCGGAAGGGCGGTACGCAGATCGGCGGGCAGGAATACGTCCGCCATCCGGCCCATGGGGGCGTTGGGGTCGATGTCGATGGCGGCGATGTGTTTGGCCTCCTTGATGCCTGCAAGGTGCTGAATCGCCCCTGAGATGCCCACGGCCACATAGATCTCCGGGGCGATGTGCAGGCCGGTCTGACCGATCTGCAGGGAGGCAGGGGCCAGTCCCTTGTCCACGGCGGCGCGGCTCGCCCCCGCCGCCCCGCCCAGCGCCCTGGCCAGGGCCTCCACGAGGGCGAAATCCTCGCGGGTCTCCAGACCGCCGCCGCCGGCAACCACCACCCGTGCCGTGGCCGGATCCGCTGTCCCCTCCCGCAGGCTGGGCAGAAATTCCAGCCTGCGGGAGAGGCCGAGCGGGGTGAGATCCGTGATTTGGCGCGCGCTTGCCGTGCGGTGGGTTGCGGGGGCCGGCGCAAATCGTTCGGTGCGCACGGTCAGCAGGATCGGATGGCCCGTGGTCCGTACCAATGCCAGGGCGGCGCCTGCGTGGATGGGACGCAGGAAATGGCGTGCGTCGCGGATTTCCACCACCCCGGTGACCGGCTGACACCCGAGCAGGCCGCCTATGCGCGGGATCACCTCGGCGCCGAAGAGCGACGTTGCGGCCAGGATATGGGAAAATTCTCCGGCGATCCGGGCGACCCATGCCCCCAGATCCTCCACGGCAATCCGCTCCCGGTCGGGTTGTTCCCCCCACCAGGCTTCCGTCACCCCTTCCAGCCGGAGAATCTGCCCGGCCAGTTCACGACTGCCGGTTCCGGCGGTGAGCACCACCACCTCGCCCAGTCCACGAGCGGCTGTCACGACTCTTGCCACCTGGTCGGCGGTTTGTGCCGAAGAAGAATCCGCGAGAACCAGAACGGTCACGATGCACTCCAAAGGGTTGAAGGGACAAATGGCACCTTAAGTATCGCAACCTGACGGTATCCCTGGTCAGGCAGGAAAAGGCAAGGACAAAATGGACAACAGCAACGGCTCTCCGGGGATGCCCGGCTTGCGTGGCATTCACCATCTGGCGATGGTGACCGCCGATCTGGACGCCACGACCCGCTTCTGGCGGGATCTGATTGGCTTGCGGTTGATTTACACGCACGGTGCGGAAGGGTATCGACAATATTTTTTTCAGGTTGCCTCCGGAGTTCTGCTCTCCTTTTTTCAATGGCCGGGCGCGGGCAGGATTCCGTTGCGTCGTCATGGGGAGCCGGACCGGGAGGCCAGGGTCTTCGATCACCTCTCCTTTGCGATGGACGACGACGATGCCCTGTGGGCCATGGCCGACCGGTTGGCGTCAGCCGGGTATCCGGTCTCCGACATCATCGATCACGGTTTCATTCATTCGATCTACAGCTACGATCCCAATGGCATTCCCATCGAGTTCACCTGCCCGGTGGCAGGGGTGAAGGATCCGGAACATCAACCTCTGTTCCGGGACCGGAATCCCTTGCCGGAGGCGTTGCGGGGGCCGGATCCGATACCGGGAACGTATCCCCCGCCCGAACCCCTGGAGGACGATGAGAAGGTGATCCTGCCCGGCGCGGGACAAGAGGATTTTTTGCACACTTGACAACAACGAGAACGGTGTCATGATTGTCAATGGTTGATACTCGAGCGACATTAGCGTGAATGGGTGAACGACGCGATGCAATTGACGGAATTGGCCAGGCGACTGCAATTGGAACCGCCTGGCGCGGAGGTGGAAATCGGCGGAGTTGCCCCCCTGGAGAGCGCTGGTCCCGGGGATCTCTCCTTTGCGGTGGGCAGGAAGTGGCTTGCCGGCGCTACGCGGGCCGCTGCGCTGCTGGTGCCCCCGGATCTGGCCGAAACCGCCAGGGAGATGACGGGTCTGCCCTTGCTGATCAGTCGCGCCCCGGCGTTGGATGCCGGTCGTGCCGCCCTGCTGCTGGGAGGGCGTGCCCTGCAGGTCACCGGGATTCACCCCACGGCGGTCATCGACCCGAGCGCCCGCCTGGGCGAAGGGGTGAGCGTCGGTCCCCTGGCAGTGATCGGCGCCGGGACGGTCATCGGTCCTGATTGCACCATCCATGCGGGTGCGGTGATCCACGAACGGTGCGTGATCGGTGCCCGCTGCGTGATTCAGGCCAACGCCGTGATCGGCGGCGACGGCTTCGGCTACGAGACCTTTGGCGGGGCGCATCACCGGATTCCCCATCTGGGCATCGTCCGCATCGGCAATGACGTGGAGATCGGTTCCGGGACCACCATCGACCGCGCCCGTTTCGGCGAAACCTCGGTGGGCGACGGGACGAAAATCGACAACCTGGTACAGATTGCCCATAACGTCACCATCGGTCGCGCCTGCATCATCGTCAGCCAGGTCGGCATCGCCGGTTCCTGTCGGATCGAGGATGGGGTGGTGCTGGCCGGACAGGCGGGTCTGGTGCCGCATGTCACCGTCGGGCGTGGCGCGCGGGTGGCTGCGGCCACCGGCGTGGCCGTGGATGTGCCGCCTGGAGCCGCATGGTCCGGGTGGTGGGGGGGGCCTCATCGGGAAAACCTCTCTCAGATCAACGCGTTGCGCAAACTCCCCGAGTTCATGAAAGCGGTGCGCGCCTTCATGCAGGGACGAGATGTCAAATAATTAGCGCTCATCTCCCCTCGGCATGTGGCGAAAATCTCCCTCAATCTCCTCGGCAAGGCGCCCGTCCCCGGTTTCGTCAAAACCCGCCTGATTCCTGCGCTGGGTCCGCAAGGGGCCGTGCGGGCACATATCATACTTTTGACACATCTGACCCGACTCGCCCGCGACTGGTGCGCCACGGATCCAAAGCAACGTCTGTTTCGCCTCTGGTGCGCTCCCGACGCCACCGATCCGTGGTTCCGGACCCTGGCCGCGCCCATGCAACTCCGGGATCAACCGGCTGGCGACCTGGGGGCGCGTCTGGCGCTCATTGCCGCAACCGGCCTTGCCGAGGCATCGGCAGTGCTGCTGCTCGGCGGCGATGCCGCTTCCCTGACACCGCTTGACCTGGATCGGGCCGAGGCCATCTTGCAGCGTCATCCGGCGGTGATGATCCCTGCCAGGGATGGCGGTTATCTGCTGCTTGGCCTGCGCACCAACGCCCCGCAACTCTTCTCCGACATGCCCTGGGGGACCGACCGGATCGCTGCCGCCACTCGCGCGCGCTTGCGCCGACTCGATTGCACCTGGGAAGAGCTTCCCGGTCACTGGGACGTGGATCGTCTCGAGGATTGGGAAGAATATTGCGCTCTTCATTGTTTGGCCCGCTAATTGCTTAAATCAAAATTACGTATGGTTCGATATGGGTTCGGTTGAGAAGATCGACCTGTTTTTGTGCTAAGAAAAGACTCTATTAAGAATGGATCTTTTCAACCGGCCCATTTTCGTCCTGTATGCGCACATAGATTATTATGTTTGGCATCAATAAAATAACAGGAGTTTTGATGATGGGCGATTTCCCCAAAATCTCACAGGACGAAACCACACTCAACCCACAGGTCAAGGCGTTCGCCCAGGCAGCCAGCTTGACGGATGCCACCCGCGCAGCCTACTGGGGGGATTTGCGACGCTTCATCGACTGGGGCGGGGCCATCCCCGCCCACGAAAAGATGGTGGCCAACTATCTGGTCGAACACGCGAACAGCCATAAATTCGCCACCCTGGCCCGGTGGCGCGTCTCGCTGGGCAAGGCCCATTCGGCCCAGGGATTGGTGGATCCGACCAAAAGCGAACTGGTCAATTCGGTGATCAAGGGCATCAAACAAAAACACGGTCGCGAGCAGCGCCGGGTCGCCCCCCTGACCGCCACGCAAACCACCGCCGTGATCCAGGCCATGAGCGACCGCATCAAGGATCTGCGCGACAAGGCCCTGATCCTGGTAGGATTCGCCGGCGGGCTGCGCCGCTCCGAACTGACCGGGCTGACGGTGGAAAATCTGCGGGAACGCACCGGCGGCATGGAGTTGACCTTGAATACCGGGCGGATCGTCATGATCCCCAACGGCCCGGATCCCATCTGTCCGGTGACGGCCCTGAAGGCCTGGCTCGAAGCGTCCGGCATCACCACCGGCGGGGTGTTCCAGGGCATCAATCGTCACGGTCGTCTCTCCGGGCAGCCACTGACCGGCCACGGCGTCGCCCTGGTGATCAAGGAACGGGTGAAGGCCGTGGGTCTGGATCCCTCCCGCTACAGCGGTTGCAGCCCGCGGGTGGGTGGCATCCTGGAAGGCTCGCAAGAGGACGGCATGACCGGCGGCGGCGGACACCAGATTCCCATCCCCAAGGCGGCTGCGCCCCACTGATCCACGACTCCTTGATACGGCAGGCCCGCCCTGGCGCGGGCCTGCCGTGTTCGTTCGATTCTCGCACTCCCCCCGAATCCGCTCCATGTCCCAGTTTTTTCCCTCCGGCGTGTTGCCGGGCTGGCTGCGTTCCCTCGATATCTATTTCGAACGGCGGGTGTTGGTGATCTTTCTGCTGGGCTTTGCCAGCGGACTGCCACTGGCCTTGACGGTGGGCACCCTGGCGTTGTGGATGGCCGAAGCAGGGGTGAGCAAGAGTTCCATCGCCCTGTTCGCCCTGGCCGGCACACCCTATACCTTCAAGTTTCTCTGGTCACCGCTGGTTGACCGGATGCCGATCCCCTTCCTGACCCGCTGGTTGGGGCAACGGCGGGGATGGGGGGTGCTGACACAACTGGCCTTGATGGTCTCCATCCTGATGCTGGGAACAAGCGATCCGACCGGTGCCCCGTTCCATACCGCTTTGTGGGCGCTGGCCGTGGCCTTCTGGTCCGCAACCCAGGACATCGTCATCGACGCCTACCGGGTGGAAAGCCTGGAAGAGCACCAATTCGGCGCCGGGGCGGCCATGATCGTGCTGGGGTATCGTTTGGGCATGGTGGCCTCCGGGGCGGGCGCCCTTTATCTGGCGACCTATTGGGGGTGGCAAACCACCTACGCGGTCATGGCGTTGCTGATGGTCGTGGGCATGGCCACCTTGCTGGCGAACCCGGAACCGCGCCATCCGGACACCGCTCCCGTGGCCTCAACCGCCGGAAAAAGCGCTTTGGCGCGGGCCTGGGGTTGGTTGCAGGACGCGGTGGTGGCGCCGTTTGCCGAGTTCATGGGACGGCGCGGTTGGCTGTTGACCTTGCTGTTTATTTTACTGTACAAGTTCGGCGATGCCCTGGCAGGGGTGATGAGTACGCCGTTCTATGTCGAACTGGGCTTCTCCAAAATCGAGATCGCCAACGTCACCAAATTGTTCGGCCTGGTCGCGGTCCTGGTCGGCAGCGTGCTTGGCGGCATTTTGACTGCCCGTCTGGGGATCATGCGCGCCTTGTTGTTGAGCGGCCTTCTGCAAATGCTCTCCAACCTGATGTTCGTCCTGCTCGCCTGGTCCGGCCATTCGACGGGGATGCTGATCGTGACCATCGCGGTGGAGAACGTCACCGGCGGCATGGGCACCGCCGCCTTCGTGGCCTTCATCTCGCGTCTGTGCAACGTGGCCTATACCGCCACCCAGTATGCCCTGCTCTCCTCGTTCATGGCCTTCGGTCGCACCCTGCTCGCCTCGTCCGGGGGGTGGCTGGCCGAACAGATGTCCTGGGCCGCCTTCTTTCTGCTCACCACCCTGGCCGCCATTCCGGGATTGCTGTTGTGGATGCTGATGGTCAAATGGTTTCCGGAAAGGCCTTAGCCAACCCCCCGGACAGACCTGTCGCCAACCCGGCCCTGTTTCTGGCCTGGATGCTGATCGGCCTGATCGCGCTCCTGCCCGATCTGGCCAGCCAGCGTGCGGAACTGCTCGCCATCGCCGCCATTCCCGCCCTGGCCGCCTGCCGGTCGCGCTGGACCGCCGGCGCCAATCCCTGGCCCCTGGCCCTGGCCGGTCTGCTCTGGGGGCTGTGCGTGGTGCGGTTGCAACCCCTCGTCACGCCCAACCTCCCCGAGGCGCTCTCCGGGGCCAAAACGGTGCTCCAGGCCGTGGTGGCGGATCGGGAAGACCGGGACGACTCCACCCTCCTGCTCCTGGACCAGGTCTCCGCCGGGGAGTGGCATGCCTCCGGCAAGGTGCGCGTTACCTTCAACAAAAAGAACCCCAAAGTCCCCCTGCCGGACGTGCTCCCCGGCGACCGGATCGAGGTCCCGGCGCGACTGCACCAGCTCGCCTCCTTCCGCAATCCCGGCGGTTTCGATTATCGGGCCTACCTGCTGGAACAGGGGGTGATCGCCAGTGGCAGCGCGACCGGACCCGCAGTCTGGATCGCCGCAACCGGAGAGTGGCAGTGGAACCGCTGGCGGCAGCAGATCAGCGAATGGCTCGCCGCCACCCTGCCCGCGTCGCGGCTCGGGCTGGCCGAGGCCCTGCTGGTGGGCAAGCGCGGCCACATCGATGCCTCCCTGCAGGAGGCCCTGTTCGTCTCCGGAACCTATCACCTGATCTCCATCTCCGGGCTGCATCTCTCCCTGGTGGGGGGATCGCTGTTTTTTCTGTTTCGGCTCGCCCTGGTGACGATCCTGCCCCTGGCGCGGCGCTGGGACATGAAACGGCCCGCAGCCCTGCTGACCTTCATCCCGCTGACGGCCTACGCCCAACTGGCCGGCTGGACGGTGCCCGTGCAACGCTCCTTCATCATGGTGGGGCTGTTCCTGCTCGCCGTGGCCTGGCAAAGGCGGCGGCAATCCTGGCGGGTGCTCACCTTTTCGGCCATTGCGGTCCTCACCTGGCAGCCTGGGCAGTTGACCAACGCCGGGTGTCAACTCTCCTTTCTGTGCGTGGCGGTCATCCTCTACCTGATTGACCTTTTTCCGGCCAGGACGTGGTGGGAAAAGGTGCTCTGGAGCCTGGGATCCACCCTCGCCGTGGAACTGGTCACCGCCCCGATCGCCCTCTACAGCTTTCATCGCCTCTCGCCTTACGGCATCCTGGCCAATCCCGTCGCCATTCCCCTCGTGGGAGAACTTTCCACTCCGCTGGGGCTGCTGGCCCTGGTGATACGGCCATTCTGGCCACAAGGCGCGGATGGTCTGCTGCTGGCCATGGGATGGACCCTGGAGTGGTATCGCTGGCTGATCGAATGGACCGCCACCTTGCCTGGGGCATGGAGCCGTTTTTCCGGGCCGCCCCTGCCAGGGGTGGCGCTCTATCTGGCCGCAGGCTGGGTGGCGCTCGCCCTGCGCCGACCCGGACCCTGGCACTGGAAACGGGCCATGCTGCTCGGCATGGCGGTTGCCGCCCTCTGGTGGCCAAAGGATTTCCGGGCCGAAGCCCTGTTGCGGCTGATCGTCCTGGACGTGGGGCAGGCGCTCTCCATGGTGGTGAAGATGCCCCATGGGGGGTGGATGGTGGTGGACTCGGGCGGGGTGGTCAGTTCCCGTTTCAACATCGGCGAAGGGGTGACCTCCACGGCCTTGTGGCATTACGGGGTCGAGCGGCTGGAGCGGGTGGTGGTCAGTCATCCGCAGCGGGATCACATGTCCGGGGTGGCCGCCATCCTGAGGAATTTTCCGGTGGGTGGCTTGTGGATGGCGCGGGTCACCACGGAGGAGATGCTCGATCATTCGGTGCATGGCCTGCTGTTGGCCGCGCAGCAGGAACGGGTGCCGGTACGCTTTTTCGATGCCCCGGCACGCTTCACGGACGGCAAAGGCGAGATCCTCGTCCTGCCGCCCATGCCGGAGGGCAACAAGGCGAAGCTCAACGACCGCTCCCTGGTGGTGGAACTGCGGCATGGCAAACACCGGTTTCTGCTGACCGGCGACATGGAGAGCCGGGAGGAGTCCTGGCTGCTGGCCCAAAACGCCCTGGCGCCGGTGACCATGGCGCTGGTTCCCCATCACGGCAGCCTGACCTCCTCCACGCCGGCCTTCGTGGGCATGGTGCGACCGGAACATGCGGTGGTCAGCGTGGGTCGGGACAATCCATGGGGTTTTCCCAAGGAGGCAGTGACACGGCGCTGGGAGGCGGTGGGCGCCCGGTTGTGGCGCACCGACCGGGACGGTGCGGTGATGTTTGCCAGTGATGGCGAAACGTTGACGATCACAACCGGAGAATGACCGGCGCCTCCGGAGAAGTGGGGGCGATGGCACCGCCGAGGGCCTGCAAGGCCTCCAGGTAGGGGGCGGCGGCCAGGGAAAACAGTGGGCCAGGGGTGACGGGGGAGTGCAGGGTCACGTGATGGCCGCAGCCGGCCAGTCCCGCCGCCAGGCGGGCCGCCTCCGTCAGCCGGTTCTGGGGGTCATCGGCGGCCAGGAGGATGACGACGGGCTTGACGCCCTGTTTGCCGGGTTGTGCGGGCCAGTGCATTTTCGGCAGAGTCAATGAATAATCGCTCTCGCGGATCATCCGCCCCAGGTTGGCCAGTCCACCCGGCAGGATGCCTGGCGCCGGAGGCGGGCCATGGTGTTGGGCATGGTCATGGGCGCAATAGATGCGCTCCCCGCCGGGCTGCAGGGTGCTCCAGCGGGCATCCGCCACTTGTCGGACCCCCTGATCCAGAAAAAAAATCTGGGCGCGCCACGTGGCGCCCAGACGATTGGTGATGGCCGTTTCCCAGGCGGGATCCGGCAGGGTGGCGCGGGTGACGATCAGGGTGAGGAGCATGTCAAAACTCGATCCCCTTTGCCGCCGGGATGCCGGCTGCAAAGGCGTGTTTGATGGAGACGATCTCGCTTGCCGTGTCGGCGATGGCGATCAGTTCGGGCGGGGCGTTGCGACCGGTGAGAATCAGGTGGGTCGCGGGGGGTTTTTCCAGCCGGATGGCCTCGGCCACTTCGGCGGCGGTCAGCCAGCCTTGGGTGATGGCGTGGTGAATCTCGTCCCAGACGATCATGTCATAGGCCCCGCTCGCCAGTTTTTCCCGGCAAACGGCCCAGGCGCGGCGTGCGGTGGCGAGATTGGCCACAGGATCGGGATTTTTCCAGGTGAAACCGTCGCCCAGGGCATGCCACTCCACGTTCAGACGCAAGGCTGCCATCTGTTCGCCGGTGCGGCGTTTGGCGCTCTTGATGAATTGCAACACGCATACCCGCTGCTCCCAACCGACGGCGCGCATCACCATGCCGAAGGCGCTGGTGGATTTCCCCTTGCCATCCCCGGTCAACACCACCACCAGACCACGCCGATTCTTGTTCATGACGGCCACGCCATGTCGATCATGGCCATCAATCTGGCCAGATCCAGATGCGCCTCAGCCCAGTCGGCCATGCGTTCGAAGGAGGCCTCCCGTTGCCAGGCCATGTCCACCCCGTGCGCCTCCCGCATCCCGGCCCAGCCGAGCAGGGCGGAACAGGCCTCGGGCAGGTCGAAAAGCCCATGCAGATACCCCCCCAGAATCCGGCTATCCCCGGACAGGGCGCCATGGGGTTTTTCCGCCAGAAAGAAACCGGGACGCGCCAGGGCCGGGCCGGAACTCACCCCCATGTGGATCTCGTAGCCCTGCACCGGAACGTCCCCGAAAATCAGGCGGCCCCGCACATTCAGGAGCGTCTTTTCCCGCATGAAGGTGGTGGTCATGGCCAACAGCCCCAGGCCGGGATCCCGGCGCGGCGGACCCTCGACCCCCAGGGAGTCGTCCAGCCACTCCCCCAGCATCTGAAAACCGCCGCAAATGCCCAACACCTTGCCCCCATAGCGAACGTGACGCTGGATCGCCTCCTCCCAACCCCACTGACGCAACCAGGCCAAATCCGCGCAGACGCTCTTGCTGCCGGGCAGGACGATCAGATCCCCTGGGGGGATCGGTTCCCCGGCCTGCACCCAGGTCAATTGCACCCCGGGATGCAGCCTCAGTGGATCCAGGTCGGTATGATTGCTGATGCGCGGCAGGCGCGGCACGATCACTTGCAGGCCGGCTTTCGGTTTGTCTGGCAGGGA
Source organism: Magnetococcales bacterium (assembly GCA_015231915.1). Taxonomy (GTDB): domain Bacteria; phylum Pseudomonadota; class Magnetococcia; order Magnetococcales; family Magnetaquicoccaceae; genus Magnetaquiglobus. Next base: position 59,826 of record JADGAR010000003.1, on the reverse strand, counting down.
AACCGGAAAAAAGCTGTCCTCTGCGGGCAAATGGAGATCGGGCAGAAAGGGCAGGATCCCCAGGGTCGGGATGCCGGTTTTGGCTTCCAGCCAGTCGATGCCGGGTTGCAACAAGGCGGGATCGCCCCGGAACTTGTTGACAATCCAGCCGCCCACCCGTTTGCGTTCCACGGGTGACAGAATCTCCCGCGTGCCCACGAACTGGGCGAACACCCCCCCCCGGTCGATATCCCCGACGATGACCACCGGGCAATCCACCGCCTCGGCGAACCCCATGTTGGCGATGTCGCTGGCGCGCAGATTGACCTCCGCCGGGCTGCCCGCCCCTTCCACCAGCACGACCTGATGACTGGCCGCCAGACGCCGGAACGATTCCAGGGCATGGTTCAGGGCAGTCGGCTTGAAGTGCAGGTACTCCCGCGCGGAGAGATTGGCCATGTGGCGTCCCTGAACGATCACCTGCGCGCCGGTCTCCGAGTTGGGTTTGAGCAGGATGGGATTCATGTCGGTGTGGGGGGCAAGACCGCAGGCAGCGGCCTGGATGGCCTGGGCGCGACCGATTTCGCCGCCGTCCACGGTGACGGCGCTGTTGAGGGCCATGTTCTGCGGCTTGAAGGGGGCCACCCGGATGCCGTGGCGATGCAACAGCCGGCACAAGGCGGTGACCAGCAGGCTCTTGCCCGCGTCCGACGAGGTGCCCTGGATCATCAGGACGCGGGCGGGACGGTCAGCTCGCACCATGAAGGACCCTCTCCAGGTCGTACTTGCCGGTATAGCCGCGCGGCGTCACCATGCGGCCCTGTCCGATGAAACTGGCAGTATTGCCGATCAGCACGGTGGTCTCCATGTCGATGGGGCAGTGGAGCATGTTGGCCAGGTCGGTCAAGGTGATCGATTCCCCCTCGCGGCAGGCCGCCATGACCACCGCCACCGGCGTTGCAGGCGGGCGATGGGCGAGAAAAATCCTGCGTGCCTCCTCGATCTGGGTGGTGCGTTTGCTGCTCTTGGGGTTGTAGAGGGCGGTGACGAAGTCGGCGCTGGCTGCGGCCTCCAGGCGTTTGACGATCACCGGCCAGGGGGTGAGCAGGTCGGACAAGGAGATGGTGCAAAAGTCATGGGTGAGGGGTGCGCCCACCAGGGCGGCGCAGGCATTGACCGCGCTCACCCCCGGAATCACCTCCACCACCACCCCCGAGTCCGGACTCCAGCCGGCGGCCAGCAGCACCTCGAAGGCCGGGCCGGCCATGCCGTAGATCCCCACGTCCCCGGAGGAGATCAGGGCGACGGTTCGGCCTGCCTGGGCCAATTTCCAGGCCGTGGCGCAGCGCTCCAGCTCCTGGCGCATGCCGCTGCCGATGATCTCCTGATGGGCAGCGAGCAGTTGGGCAATCTGGGCAATATAGTGTTTGTAGCCGATCACCGCGTCCGCCTGGCGCAGGGCCAGCATGGCGCGTTGGGTGAGGTGATCGGGATGGCCCGGACCGATGCTGACCAGAAGCAGTCTGCCGGGGGCAGGGGGGGTGTTCATGGGGTGAACTCCTTGCGGGCGATGGCGATGGTGACGTTTTTGCCATCCGTGCCCCGGTGGCGGGTTTTGGACAGGATCAGCTCCGCGCCAGGGCAGGCGAGCAGGGCAGCGGCCTCGGCGACCGACGGGGTGCCCATGTGCGCCTCGACCAGAGCCGAGGGGTGGGGCGTCGGGATGGTCTTCAATTGCTCTGCGGCAAAAAAATGGCAGGCAAGACCGAGTTGCCGCGCCAGTTCCAGCAGCCCGGTTTCGTCTTGCTTGCGGTCGATGGTGGCAATTCCGGTGAGGGCGCCGGCAGGAATCCCCAGGCGAGCCAGCGCCAGATCCAGGGCCGCCCGCAGGGTCGCAAGGGAGGTCCCCCGGTCGCAGCCCATGCCAACGGTCAGGTGGGGTGGGCGATAGATCACGCAGGGGTGGGGCCAGTGATGGTTGGCCAGTTCCCGCGCATCGGGGCGGTGGGTGATCCACAAAAGCCCGCAATGGCGTGCGGGATCGGCATCGGCAAGATCCGGGATCTCCTCCAGGTGGTTGGGCAGGGAAAAAAGACGCGCCGAGCACTCTTGCAGCAGGGCCATGGGCTGATCGTTGACCAGGGCGGCGGCGCAGCGGGTGAGGGCGTCGCCTTCCGCCTCGATGCGCCAGCCCAGTTCGCGGCCCAGCAGGTCCACCGCCGGCAGGTCGAGGTTGTCGGAGGCGGTGGTGATCACCGGCAGGGCGGCAAGCACTCCGGCGATGACGCGGGCGTGGTGGTTGGCGCCCCCCAGATGGCCGGAGACCACCGGAATGACGAAGCGGGCGGTTTCGTCCACACACACCACCGCCGGATCCTGCCGTTTGGAACGCAGATGGGGGGCGATCAGGCGCACCGTGGCCCCCAGGGCGCAAAAAAAGCAGACCGGATCGTGTTGTTCCATAAGACGGGCAACATGATCACGCAAGGGGCGGGGCAGGGGAGTGGCATCGGGGGTGGCCCAGGGTTCCAGGACGTAGAGTGTCGCCCCAGGCCAGGAGGAGGCCAGTTGCCGGGCATGCCCGGCGCCGCGTTTGCCGATGGCCACCAGGGCGGGTTGGCGTGTCACGTCCGGTTCCCCAGGGTGGCTTCGCCGTCGTTGCAGTGGACGATCATCAGGGAAAGATAATGCACCTGACTCCCCGCGAGGCTGCGGATGTCGTGGATCACCCGTTCTTCCGGCGCTCCGGCCCGTTCCACGAAGATGCTTTTGTCCAGCAGATGGCGCTGTTCCAGGAGGGGGATCAACTCATCCAGCACCGGACGCACCTTGAGCAGGACCACGGTTTCGAAGGTGTCGAGGAGATGGGCGATGCGCTCCATGCCGATGGTGGCCGGGACCATGGCCACGGTCTGGTCGCCTTCGCACAGCCCTTGCCGGTCCAGGGCCGCCCCGGCCATGGGGGATGCGACGCCGGGGATGATCCGCACCCGAATGGCGGGATCCAGGTCCAGGATGGTGCGTTGCAGGTGGCCGAAGGTGGAGTAGAACGAGGCATCCCCTTCCACCAGAAAGACCACGTCCTGGCCGGCATGCAGCACCTCCAGGACCTGTCGCGCCGCCACGGACCACTGTTCGGTCAGCAGTTTTGCGTTGCGCGTCATCGGAAAATGGAGCGTCAAGGTCTGTTCCGGCGGGGTCAGGCCCGCCCGTTGGGCAATGGAGATGGCGTAGCCTCCACCTTCCTGGCGGCTCTCCGGCCAGGCCCAGCAGGGGGTGGTCTCCAGGGCGTGCCAGGCGGCGCGGGTGATCAGACCGGGATCACCCGGTCCCAGGGAGGCGGCGATGAGGGTGCCGGTCGTGAGATGGTTTTTATTCATTGCTTTTTGATGGGTTGGTTATGGTGACGATCCAGACCGGCGCATCCGGGACCAGACGGTGCTGATCCGCGATGGGCCGGGAGTGGCTGATCTGGGTCTGGGTCACGGACCACTCCCAGCCACTCGCCTCGAGGTGATCCATGACCGCTGCCAGATGCTCCAGGGTGGCCAGGGTGAGCACCAAACGTCCCCCTGGACGCAGGCGTGCCTGACATGCGGTCATGATTGCCGACAATTGGCCGCCGGACCCGCCGATGAACACCGCGTCCGGATCCGGCCATTTTGCCAATGCTTCGGGGGCGCACCCCTCGGTCAAAGAATAATTGAACACACGCAGCCGTTGACGATTCTGCCGTATCTGTTGCGCGCGCGCTCCGTTGCGTTCGACGGCCCACACCCATCCCCGGCGCGCCAGGCGGGCCGCCTCCAGTCCGACACTGCCGGAACCGGCCCCCACATCCCACACCACGCTTTCGCCATGCAGACCAAGCTCAGCCAGCACCATCATCCGCACTGCCCGTTTGGTGATCAATCCCCCCTCGTGGCAAAATTCCCCATCCGCCAGCCCGACGCGCGGCAGGGGTCGGGGGCAGTCTGCGACCCGACGCAGGATCACCACATTGGGCGCGGCAAAGGTTTCGCCCGCGATCCAATCCGCGTTGCGATCCGCCACGACCCGTTCTTCCGGGGTGCCCAGGGCGGCGGCCACACTGAGCAGAAACTCCCGGTCATAGCCTGATGCCACAAGCATTCTGGCGATGCGCGCCGGGGAGTTGGCAGGACTGGTGAACAGCCCGATGAGGTCCGCCTCCTCCAGCAACCGCAACAATGGCGCAAACGGGTGATCGGAGGGGGCGTCCCACTCCCACTCCCCGCCATCCACGGCATGCACGGACAAAAGACGCGCTCCGCTCCAGGGCAGCTTGAGCCGGGCGAAGGCCAGTTGCATGGTGGAAGGGGCGGGCAGCACCCGCAGGGCCTCCTCGGGCAAGCGGTGGCGCAGATGTCCCGCCAGCCCGGACAACAACGGATCCCCGGTGGCCAGCACCACCACCCGTTTACCGGTAGTGCGCCCCTCTTCGATCCAGCCCGGCAATGCCTTGTGTTGGCCTTTGGCCGGACGTTGCTCGGCCCCGGCGGGCAGACATTGGGAAAACCGTTCCAGAAAACGTGTCTCGCCGATGATCAGGTCCGCCTGACCCAGCAGGCGGGCGGCTTCCGGGGTCAGGGCATCCGGGCCGGCGTCGAGTACGCCGATGATCCAACATGGCTCCAAGGTCATGGTCCGCTCTCCTGGCTGGCGATCAACCGGCCTTGAAAATCAAACAGCAAAATCGTCACCCGCATGGCCTCGGGCAGGCGGGCGCGCACTTGCGGCATGGCCCTGGCAAGCAACGTCCTGCCAAAGGCTTCCTGCCGTGCGGCGTCCTCCAGCAACTCGGCGGCGTGACGCACGGTGGGGCCGGTGCGTGCCTGAAGAATCATCGCTTCGTCCCCTCCTGCCGCGCGTACCGCTTCGGCCACCGCATCCATGGCGACGCTGCCCTTGCCGGCGTGGGTGTTGTCCAGGCCCTGGGCGATCTTGGCCAATTTGCCCGGCATCACCGCCAGAATCAAGTGGGCAAATCGACCAGACGCCACGGCGGCCAGGGCGGCACCGATAAAATCCCCCATCTGCACCACGGCCTGTTCCGGCAGATCCGGACAGAGTTCCATGGCGAACCGTTCCGTGCGTCTGCCGGTGGTCAGCAGGATGCGCGGTTCTCCCAGCAAGGCCGCAGCCTCGATGGACTGCCGCAAGGCCGCCTTGAAGGCCGCCGTGGAGTAGGGATGCACGATGCCGGTGGTCCCCAGGATCGAGATGCCTCCCACGATGCCGAGCCTGGGATTCAAGGTGCGCAGCGCCATTTCCGCCCCGCCCGGCACCGAGAGGGTGATCTCCAGACCGTGCTCATTCAGCCACTCGCCTGCCGCAGCCCGCACATTGGCGATGATGTTGGCGCGGGGAACGGGATTGATGGCCGCCTCGCCAACCGGCAGTCCCACCCCCGGGCGGGTCACCCGTCCGACCCCGTTGCCTCCCAGCAGGCGGATTTCGCCTGCGAGCAAGGGCAGTTGCCGTGCGCTGGCAGTCAGGCGGGCGCCGTGGGTCACGTCCGGATCGTCGCCGGCGTCCTTGATCACGCTTGCCTGGGCCGCCCCATCCCTTGCCACCGGAAAAACGACCTCCGAGCCGTCGGGAAGCAACGTCGCGACGTGGGTGGGGATTTCGCCAGTGAGCACTCCCAGCGTGGCCGCCCTGGCCGCTGCCGCGCAACAGGCCCCGGTGGTGTAACCGGTGCGAAGCCGCCCGCGTGTGCGCGTCATGCCGTATCCGTCAGGTCCATCAGGGCATGCAGGATCGCCACGGCCAGCGTGGAGCCGCCCTTGGTGCCGCGAATGGCGATCCATGGGGTATCGTGCATTGTCATCAGTTCCTCCTTGGACTCCTCGGCACGGATAAACCCCACGGGAACCCCAATCACCAGGGCCGGGCGAACCTGTTCCTCCCGGATCAGGCGGATCACCTCCAGCAAGGCAGTGGGGGCGTTGCCGATGGCCACGATGCCGTTTTCCAGCAGACCCAGCCGCCAGGCCTCGCGCATGGCTTCGCAGGAGCGGGTGGTGCCATTGGCCTGGGCGCGGGAGATCACCTGCGGATCGCTGTTGAATTGATGGACGGTGACCCCCAGGCGGGTCAACCTGCGGGCTGCCAACCCGGCGTGGATCATGGCCACGTCCACGGTGAGACGGGGTTGCCGGCGCAAGGCGGCGATGGCCTGTTCGATGGCCAAGGGGTGAAAACAGGTGAGACCATTGAAAGCGAAGTCGCCGCTGGTATGGATCATGCGGCGCACCACGCCCCACTGCGCGGCATCGTAGGCTTCGTGATTGCCGGCCTGGGCATCGATGATCCGGAAGGAGGCGCTTTCGATGGCCGCACCCGCCGCCACGATGGGGGGAGGGGAGGGGGTCATGCCTCGTGCCCCCCGTGGGATTCGGCGAGCAGGCTGAATTTGCAGCAATCGCATTCCATCATGGACTTTTCGCGTTTGCCGCGGGTTTCTTCCAGGCGTTCGTCGAGCAGACCGAGCAGGGTTTCGTCGATACCAAGATAGTTGGCCTGGGCAAAGGCCACCTGGGGATATTGCAGGCGCAACCGTTGCAACTGCCGGGCGATGCGTTTGATCAATCTGCCGGTAAAGAGATAATAGGGCAGTACGATAATCTGCATCATGCCCAGTTTCACCATTTGTTGCACCTTGCCTTCCAGGCGTGGCTGGGTGATGCCGGTGAAGGCGTATTCCACGGTGTCGTGGCGGGTGGACTCCTGGATCCAGCGGGCCATTTTGGCGACTTCGCCGTTGGCGGCCATGTCCGAAGCCCCGCGTCCGAGCAGCAGGATGCCGGTGTTGCGTGGATCGGGCAGGTCGAGGGAGACCATGGCGCTGTGCAGGCGCATGCGCAGCAGTTTCAGGATGGTCTCCTCGCAGCCGAAGTGACGGCCATAGAGGAATTCCGTTTGCGGGAATTTGGCGCGCGCCTGGCGGATGAGGCCGGGGATTTCCAGTTTGACGTGGCCTGCCGCGTTGAGGATCAGGGGCAGGGCAATGACGCGGGAACTGCCTTGCGCTGCCTGCGCCAGTCCGGTTGCCACGAGGGGCGAGGCGAATTCGATGAAGCAGACCTCGATCTTTTCTTCCGTATGCCGCGTCCGCCAGCGTTCCACGAAGTCGAGGACTTCCTGGTTGCCGTCCTGGTCCCGTGAGCCGTGGGCGATGATGAGAATGGTGTCTGTCATGTCATGTTTCCCTGCTGGAACGAAAACCGTGGCCGAACTCGGGAGCATACAACCGGGAGTGGGGGGCGGCATCCACCTGGCAGGCCCCCAAAGCGGGACCGAGCAGAATCATGGCCTGACTGCGCACGTCCGCCTGCCGGCAAGCTTCTTCGATATCCGCCAGGGCGCCGCGCACGATCCGCTCTTCTTGCGGCCAGGTGGCCTTGCCCACCACCACCACCGGGGCGCTGGCGGGCCACCCGGCGGCGAACAACTCCTCGCGAATCACTGGCCACAAGGTGATGGAAAGATGCAAACACAACGTCGTCCCATGTCGCGCCAATTCCCGCAGGCGCTCCCCGTCCGGCATGGGCGTGCGACCGGGGGCGCGGGTCAGGATCACGGTCTGCACCGATTCCGGCAGGGTCAAGCTTTCCATGGCTGCCGCCGCCGCTGCGGCAAAGGAAGGCACCCCGGCCACCACCTCCACCTGCACCCCGGCTCGTGTCAAGGGACGCACCATCTCCGGGAGCGCGCCATACAGGGACGGATCCCCGGTTTGCAGGCGAATGACCGTGGTGTGGCGACCCGCCTGTTCCACCAGCCAGGCCACCATCTCGTCCAGTGTCATGGCGCTGGAGTCGGCACACACGCACCCTTCCGGGGCAAAATCGAGATGACGCGGGGAGACCAGGGATCCGGCATACAGGATCGCCCCGGCACGGGCGAGCAACTCCCGCCCGCGCACGGTGATCATGTCCACGGCACCAGGACCAGCGCCCACAAACCACACTTTTCCCATGCGGGTTCCTTAAGGTTGGCGACAGGATTGACGATGCGGGGAACGAAAGGCAGGAAGAGCGGAAACGATGCGCGCGAGGAGCCAGAAAAAAAACGCCGGACGGCATCATCCCGGCGCTCGCCCGCGTCGCCCACCGCAACACGTTCAGGCCATTCCACGGGCCGGTCTCCGGGCTTGTGCGTGGCGAGTCACGATGACTCCCGGATCCGACACCTTCCCAGTTCCTGAAACGAAAGAACCAGTGGTAAAACGCGGATCGCGACGCACCTACCGTTGCAGGGGCAGCGCCGGAATCGCCCACAGAGGGCTGACCGGACTTCCCGTTTCAGTCCCGACCGACAAGGCCGGAACCACCCATGGAGGGATATCACTCTTCATTCTGCCGTCAACGATGCGGCGATGTCAAGTGGCCTGGTTGACTGGCCTGCAGGAAACAGCTATCGTGACTTGCAACGCCCACCTTTGCTCAATGCCATGCGGATGGAAGAGATGAAACCTCGTCGCCTGATCACCTTCGACTGGGCCTTGAAGCGACTCCTGCGCAGCAAGACCAATTTTGACGTGCTGGAGGGGCTGCTGAGCGAACTGCTCATGACCGATGTGAAGATCATCGAACTCCTCGATGGCGAAAGCAACCGGGACAGCCCCCTCGACAAGTACAACCGCGTGGACATGAAGGTCAAAAACAGCCAGGGCGAACTGATTCTGATCGAACTGCAATTCGAACGGGAACACGACTACCTGCAACGCCTGGTCTATGCCTCCTCCAGGGCCGTCACGGAACATTTGCAGGCAGGCGATGCCTATGTAAAAATTCCAAAGATCATATCAATCAGCATCTTGTACTTCGATCTCGGCCAAGGCAGGGATTATATCTACCACGGCACCACCTCGTTCCGGGGGCTGCATACCCAGGACGAACTGCAACTCAACGAAGGCCAAAAAAGTCTGTTTCATCGTCAGGCGGTTCAGGAAATCTTTCCGGAATACTATCTGATCAAAGTGAACCGCTTCGATGAAGTGGCGCGCACCAGCCTGGACGAATGGATCTATTTTCTCAAGACGGGCGAGATCCGGGACGAGTTCTCGGCGCGGGGATTGCTCAAGGCGAAGGCATTGTTCGATATCCTGAATCTGCCTGAGGCGGAACGGCAGGCTTACGAACGCTATCAGGACGATTTGCACTTTCAGGCGAGCATGGTGGAATCCACCTATGGCGCAGGGTTGATCGAGGGGGAAAAGAAGGGGGAGCAGAAAGGCATCCAAATCGGCATACAGAGGGGCGAGCAGAAAGCCAGGGCGGATACGCTGATCCTGTTGCTGCAAGCACGTTTCGGAGAGGTGCCGGAAGCCATCCGGCAAAAGGTGACCGCTGCCGATCCGGACGCGTTGACGGCATGGATCGGCAACATCTTCCAGGCCGGCTCGCTGCACGATGTCTTTCACTGAGTCGCAACCATCCATCACCATTGACGGTCAAACCCGCCGGGTCGAGGAGACCGATACCCTGCTGCAGGCCATGCGGGAGGCGGGCAAGACGATTCCAACCCTCTGCCACGCGGATCACCTGCCATATATTCAAGGCCGTTGCGGCCTGTGCCTGGTCGAGGAGCAGGGCGTGGGTCTCAGGCACGCCTGCCAGACCCGCGTCACACCCGGCGCTCACTACCGGAGCCGCTCCCCGGCGGTGGACGACGCCCGGCGGTGGGCCATGCGTCTGATCCTGCGCGGCCACCCCCTGACATGCCCCGGTTGCCCGGTCGAGGGACGCTGCCGTCTGCAACGGTTGGCCATGGAACTGGGATTCCAGCCTGCCCAACCGCCCGGCGCGCAACGAAGCGCCATCGATGCCCGCCACCCCTTGATCCATCGGGAAGCGGCCCTGTGCATCCGCTGCGGATTGTGTCTATCCGCCTGCCGCGAACAGCAAGGGGCCAACGTGCTGGGCCGTCCGGGACGCGACCTGCCCATCGCCACCCCCCACGCCGATTCCCTGGAGTCGGCGGGCTGCGTCTCCTGCGGCGCCTGTCTCGCCGTTTGTCCCACCGGGGCCATCAGGGAACCCGACCCGTTGGCCAAAGAACAGGGAGAAAACCCCGTCCCCACCACCTGCGGCTACTGCGCCGTGGGGTGCCGCCTGCTGGTCACCCCCAGCCAGGGCCGCATCCTGCGCGTGGAAGCCGACCCCGCAGGTTCGGTCAATCACGGCCACGCCTGCGTCAAGGGGCGCTTCGGCCACGGATTCGTCCACGCCCCGGACCGCCTGACCACCCCTCTGATCCGCGATGCCCATGGTCATCTGCAACCCGCCGACTGGGAGACCGCCTTGTCCCTGGTGGCCGAACGATTCGCCACGCTGCGCGCCACCCATGGCCCCCAGGCGCTGGGTGTCGTCAGTTCCGCCCGCTGCACCAACGAAGAGAACTACCTGCTGCAAAAATTCGCCCGCCTGGCCCTCGGCACCAACAACATCGACAACTGCGCCAGAGTCTGCCACTCCCCGTCCGCCTTCGCCCTGGGCGAGGCCCTGGGCACCGGTGCCGGCTCCAGCCGTTTCGAGGATATCGACCAATCCACTCTCCTGATGATCGTCGGCGCCAACCCCACCGAATCCCACCCGGTGCTCGGCGCGCGCATCAAACGCGCGGTGCGGCGCGGCTGTCGGCTGATCGTCATCGACCCGCGCCGCACCGAACTGGCCCGCATGGCCCACCTTCATCTCCCCTTGCTGCCAGGCAGCAACGTCGCGGTGATCAATGCCATGCAGTTTTTTTTGTTGACCGAAGGTTTATATAATAAAGATTATATCAATCGCTACACCGAAGGGTTCGAAACCCTCTGGCCGGTCTTGTCAACCTGTACCCCGGAGTGGGCCGCCGGGGTGGCCGGCATCCCGGCGGACGCCATCCGTCTGGCCGCCCGCTGGCTGGCGGAGGCCGAACGGGGTCAAATCCTCTGGGGGCTGGGGATCACCGAGGCGTGCCACGGCTCGCTGGCCGCCTTCGGGCTGATCAATCTGGCCCTGCTCACCGGCCAGATCGGTCGTCCCGGCACCGGGGCTGCGCCGATTCGCGGCCAGAACAATGTCCAGGGCGCCTGCGACATGGGCGCCCTGCCCAATGTCCTCACGGACTACCAGCCGGTGACCAACCCCACGGTGCGCGCCCGCTACCGGGAGGTGTGGGGCGTCGAACCCCCTGCCACCCCCGGCATGAAACTCCCGGAAATGCTCGCTGCCGCCCGCGCCGGAAGCTTGCGCGGCCTCTATCTGGTGGCGCAGGATCCGGCCCAGTCCGATCCCGATTCCCGCGCCGTGGACGAGGCGTTGGGCAATCTGGAGTTCCTCGTGGTCCAGGAGATCTTTCCCGGCGCCTCCTCCCGTCATGCCCACGTGATCCTGCCAGGGGCCTGCTTTTTCGAAAAGAGTGGCACCTTCGTCAACAGCGACCGGCGGGTGCAACCGGTCAATCGGGTGATCCCGCCCCCCGGAGCGGCCCGGCCCGACGGGGAGATCGTTTTGGAGCTGGCGCGGCGCATGGGTTATGATTTTTATAATAATATTTTGAAAGAGATCGCCCGGCTTTCACCCAACTGGGGTGGCATTCGCCAAGAAAGAATCGACCAGCAGGGATTTTTGCAGTGGCCCTGTCCCCATCCCGACCATCCAGGGACGCCGTTTTTGCACGCGGATGGCCGTTTCTTGCGCGGGCGCGCCCGGTTGACGCCGACTCCGTGGCAACCCCCGTCTGCGACCCGCGACGAGGCGTTTTCTCTGCTGTTGACCACCGGGCGCACCCTGTATCATTACAACGTCGGCTCCATGACCCGTCGTAGCGCCATCGCCACCCTGGCCGCCGCCCGCCAGGAACGGGTGCGCATCCATCCGGACGATGCCGCTGCCCTGGGCATTCGTACCGGCGACCGGGTGGCCATCCATTCGCCCCAAGGTTCCATCGAACTCCACGCCGAGGTCGTGGCAGAGACCCGGCCCGGCGTGGTCTTTCTGACGTTCCATTTTCCCGCCACCCGCACCAATCTGTTGGTGGGGCAGGGCAGCGACACCTACACCCGCTGCCCCGAATACAAGGTCACCCCCGTCCGCTTGGAGCGTCTGGGTCAGGCGTCCTTGTTTTCCACCCCGATGCCGTGACAGAAGAAGTTCCACAACACCGGAATCTCGCTGGTGGGGGGCGTGGTGAATCCGCCGATGACAAACCGCAGCGTCGCCGACTGGATCAGGCCCACGAAATAATTGGCCGTCTGTTCCAGGTTGAGATCCTTGCCGATCTCTCCGGCCTGCTGGGCATCGGCCAGGATTTTCTGCACTTCCTTGCCGTAGGTGGCGATGACACTCGCCATGAACTGGCTCTCCGTGCGGGTCATCACCCCTTCCACCAGAAAGATCCGGCACAGCCCCGGATGATCGGAGAAGAAGCGCAGGTGGTATTCGAACAGACGCCGCAATTGCAGCAGGTATGGCCCGCTCTCCCCGAGCTGGCGCACCGGTTTCAAGAGGTGATCCTGCAAATATTCGGTCAAGGAGTGAAAGATGGCGTTCTTGCCGCTGAAGTGGCGGTACAGGGCCGCTTCGGACACCCCGACTTCGGTGGCCAGATCGGCGGTGGTTACCCGGCGGTTGCCTTTCTCCAGCAGGGTCATGACCGCCTGAAGAATTTCCACCCGTCTTTCCGGACGGCGGCGGCGGTCGATTTTCTGGTTCTCTTCCGTTGGGGTAGGGGCAGGGTTGGTATCGGTTTCGGTCAGCATGGTCCTTTTCCTTGGATAATTGGAGTGAAAATGGATGGTTCCGGTCTCGCATTCCTTCGACTTCGATTCACTTATAATCACAAAACGTACCAGTTTTTCTGGTTGTGAACGTGTTGTAAAAATTTATAAAAATCAATAAATTAAAGAAAAAGATGATATTCTGTTCTTGATGAGTGGTGCAAAATTTTGGTCGATTTCGTGGACACGAAATGAGTCAGTGAGCGTAAAACATAAAAAAATGTATGCAAAACAAAATGTTAACGACCAATTGATTTTTTTTACAGAAGCAATGGGTGCAAGTGAAAAAACGCTATCCTATGCCCTTGCCAGCGCCAGGGCCAGCCGCTCCCACTCGCCGGGCGCCCCCGGCAGGCCGAAACGCAGGCCCGGAGGGTCATCGAAGCGGCGGGTGAGGATCCCCTGTTCGGCCAGGCGCTCCCATCGACAAGCCGCCTCCGGGCCGGGCACCCACTGAAAGAGCGCGGTCCCCCCCGCCGGGGTCAGATGGTGGGCGTCAAGCAGGGTTGCCAGCCGGCTCGAGGCTTCATGAAGCCGCCGGCGGGTCTCTTCCTGCCAGGGGCGATCCGCCAGGGCCAAACGGGCGACGTGACGGGCAGGACCGCTCACGCTCCAGGGGCCGAGCCGCTCCCTGGCCATCTCCAGCAGGGGGGCATCCGCCAGAAGAAAACCGACCCGCGCCCCTGCCAGACCGAAGAACTTGCCCAGGGAACGCAGGACGATCAACCCCGGCAGGCCGACCAAGGGGCTGAGGCTCGCCTCCGGGGTGGCATCCATGAAGGCCTCGTCCACCACCAGCCAGCCGCCGTTTTCTTGCAGGCGGGCATGCCACGCCAGCAGCCGGTCATTGGAAAGACACGCTCCGGTGGGATTGTTGGGATTGACCACCACCACGGCATCATGGGGTTCGGAAGCGGCATCCAGGCCCGCAGGGGTGACGCGTTCCACCCGATGTCCGGCCATGCGCCAGGCATGGGCGTGTTCGGCATAGGTGGGGTGGAGCACGGCCACGCGCCCGGCGGGACGCAGACGGGGCAGGAGTTGAATGGCGGCCTGCGAACCGGCCAGGGGCAACAGGCGCGTGGTGCCATAACAGGCTGCAGCCGCCTCCTCCAGGCCGTCCCCGTCCTCCGGCAGGCGTTGCCAGCACGCGACAGGGAGCGGCTTCGGCGGACGGGGGAGGGGATTGATCCCAGTGGAAAGATCCAGCCACGCCTCCAGGGGAATGCCGAACCGGAGCGCCGCCTTGCGCACCCCGCCGCCGTGCTCAAGCATGGCCGATCCCCCATGCCGTCAACACGACCATTCCCCAGATCCACAAGGCGCGGCGCAGCAATCCGATGGCGCGGGCGATATCCTCGCCCCCCGGCGGGTCACCCTCGCCCAGCGCGGGACGCATGGTGTCGATGCCGTGATAACGGGCCGGGCCGCCCAGGGTCACCCCCAGGGCGCCGGCGCCGCTGGCCATCACCACGCCGGCATTGGGACTCTTCCACCCCCCGCCCTGACGACGCCAGCAGCGCCATGCCGGCCCGCTGCGGCCCGCCAGGGCATAGCACAACGCCGTCAGGCGCGCCGGAACCAGGTTGAGCAGGTCGTCGGCACGGGCGGCCCCCCAGCCGAAATGCAGAAAACGCGGCGTCCTGTAGCCCCACATCGCATCCAAAGTGTTGGCCAGCCGATAAGCCACTGCCCCTGGCGCGCCCGCCACCAGAAACCAGAACAACGCCCCGAACAGGGCGTCGCAGCCGTTTTCCAGCAGGGATTCGATGGTGGCCCCCGCCATGGGACCGGGTTCCAGGGCTGCGGTCTCCCGGCTGACCAGATATCCAACCCGCAAACGCGCCTGCTCCCAATCCTGGCGCGCCAATGCGACCCGTACCGCCTCGCCGTGCTGGATCAGGCTCCTGCCGCCCACGGTCAGATAGAGCAATACGGCCTCCGCCAGCCAGAAAGGCCCGCCTTGCGGCAATCCCCAGGCGACCAGACCCGACGGGAGCAAAACCAGCATGCACCACCCCGCGCATCCCGCGCCACGGGCCGTCAGCCACCCCCTGGCGCCCGCTTGCGGATTGAGCCGCGCCTCCAGCCATGCGGCCAACTGCCCGAATCCCACCAGGGGATGCCAGCGCTGCGGTTCGCCCAGCCAGCCGTCCAGCAGCAGCGCCAGCAGCATGGCCGCAACCGTTTGCGTCGTCACCATTTCCATCCACGCCATCCATGTTCGTCCGCCGGGGGGTGTGCTATCTTGCCCACCGATGTTTCCCAATTTTTTTTCGCAGTGTAACATGCACCCATGGAATTGACACCCGGATTCATCATCGCTGCCACCCATTCCCACGCCGGCAAGACCACCCTGACTTTGGCCGTGATGGCCGCGCTGCGGGAGGCGGGGCGGCGCGTCGTGCCGTTCAAGGCGGGACCGGATTTCATCGATCCCATGTGGCATGCCGCTTTCTGCGGCCTTCCTTCCTGGAATCTCGACACCTGCATGGTGGGCGAGGAGGAGTGCCGCGCCCTGGTCGCCACCCGAGCGCCGCAAGGATCCGTGGTGGTGGTGGAAGGGGTGATGGGGTTGTACGACGGCAAGGGCGGCATCGGCGCAACCGGTTCCACGGCGGATCTGGCCAGGGTGTTGGGTCTGCCGGTGATCCTGGTGGTGGACGCCAGGGGCATGGCCGGCTCCATTGCCCCCCTGGTGGCCGGTTTCGCCGGTTTCGCCAGGGGATTCACCCTGGCGGGAGTCCTGGCCAACCGGGTGGGGTCGCCCCGCCATGCCGAAATGCTCGCCGGTGCGCTGCAGGAGGCGGGTCTGCCCCCTTTGCTGGGCTGGTTGGGCAATACCCCCTCCATCGGTCTGGGGGAACGTCATCTGGGGCTGCTCCTCCCGGAGGATCAGGCCCCCCCCGCCGCGTCGGATCTGTGCCGGGCGCTGACCCTGGATCGGGATGGACTCCTTTTCCTGGCCCGGCCCGTCATTCCGACGCCTGCTTGCGGCTCATCGCCCCGCTTGTTGACGGGCAGAACCATTGCCGTGGCCAGGGACCTGGCCCACTGCTTCCTGTATCCCGCCAACCTGGCGTGGCTGGAGGAGATGGGGGCGCGGATCGTCTTTTTTTCGCCACTGGCGGGCGATCCCCTGCCGGCGTGCGATGCTGCCTGGCTGCCGGGGGGATACCCGGAACTCCATGCCGCGCAGCTCTCGGCATCGCCGACCTGGAGGGATGTGCGCCGGGCCGTCGCGCAGGATCTGCCCATCCTGGCGGAGTGCGGCGGCATGATGGCCCTGGGCAGCTCCTTGACCCTGCTCGATGGCGTCTCCTGGCCCATGGCCGATATCCTTCCCATCCACACCCGCATGACCCCGCGTCTTGCCGGTCTGGGCTATCGACGGGATCGCTCCGGCGTGCGCGGTCACGAATTCCATCACTCCGTGCGCGATCCCTCGCCCCTGCCACCCGCCTTCCAGCCGGAATCCGGGGATGCCGGGGTACGCATGCACAACCTGCGCGCCTCCTACATTCACTGGTATTTTCCTTCCCAGCCCGCGACCTGTGCCGCCTGGTTCGGGGCGTCTTGACAGGCCTTCCCGGAGACCAATGACAATGCATCCAGAATCGACCCCCTCTTCCATCCTGACGGCGGATCAGGCGCTCCAGGAAGCCAATGCCCTCTTTCAGGCCGGCAACGCGGCGGCGGCGGAAGCCCTGTACCGCGCCATTCTGGAGGCCGATGGCAGGGTGGAGGCCTGTTGGCTGGACTGCATCGAGGTCATGATCCGCTGCGACCGGCTGCTCGACGCCAGAACGACTCTGGCGAGCGGTCGTTACCAGGGATTGGCGGGAGAGGCGGTGGATGCACCTTTCCCGAAGGGTACTGTATCACCATGGTAGAGGCGATGGCCGCCGGTTGTCTGGTGGTGACCAGCAATCTGGGGGCGCTGCCGGAAGTGGGGGCTGGTCATGTCTTTTTCGGCAATGTGCCGTCCGATCCCCGCGAGCACGCACGCCGTTTCGCGGGGCGGGTCATTCATGTGCTGCAAAACCTGGCCGCCCATCCCGCCGTATTCGAGGAGAGCCTGCAGGCGCAGGTGTCGGCAGTGGGCAGCAGGCACACCTGGTCCAACCGCGCCCTGGCTTGGGAACGGTGGCTGGCCGGATTGCTGATGACTTGAGTATGTGACAACGATTCACCGCCTGTTCATGGATTTTCGTCAACTGCCATCCTCCCCGGCGACCATGAGCCAATGCCGCAATGCCAGTCGCAGCGCCTGGACGGAGACGGGTTTCACCAGATGTTCGTCCATGCCTGCCGCCAAACATTTCTCCCGTTCGCCGGGGGCCGCATTGCCGGTCAGGGCCACGATCGGGGTGCGGCGCTTGTCGGCTGGTTCCAGCTTGCGAATCAGACGGGTCGCCGCGTAACCGTCCATTTCCGGCATCTGGCAATCCATGAAGACCAGATCGAAGCCGCGAGAGGTGACCAGATCCACCGCCTGACGACCATTGTTGGCCACTTCGATGCGCAAGGCATAGCGCTTCATCATCATCCGCAAGAGGGTCTGGTTGATGGGATCGTCGTCCACCACCAGCACACGGGCGCCCTGGCGCGGTCCCGGCGCGCCGGGATCCGCATCCGCAAGCCGCCCGTCCGCTTCCCCGGACCCCGCGTGACCCGCCAAGGGAAGCCATACCCGGAACAGGCTGCCCACCCCAGGCGTGCTTTCCACTTCGATGCGCCCGCCCATCAACTGCACGAGCTGCCGACAGATCGCCAGCCCCAGCCCCGTTCCCCCGTACTGCCTAGCAACGGCGCTGGAGGCCTGTTCAAAGCAACAAAAGAGCTTGTCGAACTGCTCCGGTCGGATCCCCACGCCGGTATCCCGCACCTCGCAGGCAATGCCTCCGTCCGCGACCTGGACATCCAGACCCACCTCGCCCTGGTGGGTGAACTTGACCGCATTGGACAACAGATTGACCAGCACCTGACGCAAACGGTTCGGATCCCCAAGGGTCCATTCCGGCACCGAGTCCGCCACCCGCAAGGCGAAACCGATCCCTTTACGCTCGGCCAGACTCCGGAACATCACGGCAATATCGCTCAACATCGGTCGCGGCGCGAACGGAATGCTCTCCAGGGTCATCTTGGCCGCTTCGATCTTGGCGTAATCCAGCACGTCGTTGATGATGCCGAGCAGCCCGCGGCCTGCGTTCAGGATGGCCCCGGCATATTCCCTCCCGGCCATGGGCAGTTCGAGTTCGACCAACAGTTCCGCCATGCCCAGAATTCCGTTGAGCGGCGTGCGGATTTCATGGCTCATGGTGGCCAGGAAGGTGCTCTTTCCCCGGTTGGCCGCCAGCGCCTCCTCGCGAGCGCGTACCAGTTGCAGATGAGCCTGCACCCTGGCCCGCACGATGGCGGGTCGGATCGGCTTGGCAATGAAATCCACAGCCCCGAGTCCCAGACCCTTGATTTCGTCTTCCTCGGAATCACGGGCGGTGATGAAAATGACGGGGATGCCGGAGGTCGCCGGATTTTCCTTCATCCAGAGGCACACCTCGAAGCCGTCCTTGCCCGGCATCACGATGTCCAGCAAAACCATGTCGGGAAGCGGCTGCGTGGCGAGCCGGGCTTGCGCCTGTTCTCCGGAAGTGGCGACCTGGATGCGGTAGAACGGCCTCAGGGCGCCTCCCAGCACATGAATGTTGTGATGCTCGTCATCCACGATCAGGATGGTTGGCGGATGTTCCTGGTTCATGATGCGCTCCCTGGCCCGACGGATGGGTTTTCGCTGCGGTTCGCGATGGCCTTGCGCAGACCGGCGAGGGTCTCCAGGGCCGCCTCGGCCTCGAAGGCCATGATCTGGGATGCCAGTCTGGCGAAACGTGCCGGTTCATGGCCCTTCAAGGCTTGCTCCAACGCCGGCAGGGAGTCCAATGCGGCAAATTCCCCTTGCGACAGCTTCGCCTCCAGCACCCGGCACACCGACTCGAACCGCAGCCCGTCCGGAACGTCGGACGGCACGGCCATGGGCATGGCAAGCGGCTTCCAGGCGTTGATGCCCGACAGAATGCGGTTCATTTCCGTTGCCAGCCCGGTCAGCAACGGTTCGGGTTTTTCCCCGCGACGCAGCGCCGCATGCAGGCGATCCGCCCACTCGTGCAACGTCTCCATGCCCAGATTGCCCGCCAACCCCTTGAGGGTATGGGCCAGATCCATGGCCTGTGCCGATTGGCCGATTGCGAGGAACGCGTCGATCTGCGTGGCAACCTGGGTGTAATCCCTGGAAAAGGCCTCCAGGGAGTGACGCAGTACGCCGGAGTTGCCATGCACCAGGCGCAGGGCACGCTCCAGATCGACGCCCGGCAGGGATTCCGGCAGGAGGGAGGGAGCGCTGTTTTGTGCCGGTGTCTCGTCCGGACGCGGCATCCAGCGGGCCAGCAACCCGCACAACCGTTCCGGGTCGAATGGCTTGACGAGGTGATCGTTCATGCCAGCCTCCAGGCAGCGCTGCCGGTCGGCGTCTTGCAAATCGGCGCTCATGGCGATGATGGGCAGGGATGCCCCTGCCGGCAAGGCCCGGATGTGTTGCGTGGTTTGGTAGCCATCCATCTCCGGCATCCTCAGGTCCATCAACACCAGGTCGAAGGTCTGCCGCGTCACGGCCTCGATGGCCTCGGGACCGCTTGCGGCCTGGGTGACGAGCACCCCCTGTCCCTCCAGAAACGCCCTGGTGACCTCCCGATTGATGGGGACATCATCCACCACCAGCACCCGGCCCCCTGGCGGCACAACCAGGTTCCCGACCGCTTTTTGCGACTCGTCGCGCAGTTGTGCCTGCCACTCCTCCGGCGTGGCGCGCTCGAACGGGAGGGTGACGGTGAAGGTCGTGCCGATCCCCGGTGTGCTGACCACGGCAATTTCGCCTTGCATTGTTGTCACCAGTCGCTTGCTGATGGCCAGGCCCAGCCCCGTGCCCCCATACCGCCGGGCCGTGGCGATGTCGCCCTGCATGAAGGGCTGAAAGAGCGCCGCCAGCTGTGCCTCGTTCATGCCGATGCCGGAATCGGCCACCAGGAAGCGTACTTGTACCGTATTTTCGATAATCTGTACCATCTCCGCAGTGATTTTGATGGTGCCCAGATGGGTGAATTTGATGGCATTGCCCAACAGATTGAGCAGCACCTGCCGCACCCGCAACGGATCCCCTTTCAGGAGGATGTCGCTGGGAACGAGACAGGCGGATTGCAAAGAGAGTTTTTTTTCCTCCGCCTTGGCGGTCATGAGCCTGGCAAGTTCATCGATCAGCGCACGCAGGTCGAAAGGAATCCGTTCGATGCGCAGTTCGCCCGCCTCGATTTTGGAGAAATCCAGGATTTCGTCGATGATTTTCAGCAGGGTTTGGGCGGCGACCTGAATCGTGTCCATGTGCCGATGCTGCTTTGCCGTCAAAGGGGTCTTGTGGATCAGATGCGCGGTGCCGATGATGGCGTGCATGGGGGTGCGGATTTCATGACTGATATTGGCCAGAAAGTCGCTTTTGGCCTGATTCGCATCGTCGGCCTGCTTTTTGGCGAGCTGCAAATCCCTGGTCCGTTCCAGGACCTTGTGCTCCAGTTCGTTTTTGGCCTGACGGATCGCCTCGTTTTTGCGCAGCAGGGCCTGTTCCTTTTCCTGCCGCAAGGTCTTGATATGATCCGCCAGGGCGAAGGAGAGCAGGGCCGCTTCCAGCCACAGGCCGATCCGTCCGGCCCAGTTCGTCCAGGCCATGGAGGGGACGTAGCCCGCCCAGCGTCCCCAACTGATCAAGGCGCCGCACATCATGATGCCCCAGGCCACCGTCACAAAACGGGCCTTGCGGTTACCGCGCCGGATCAGCCAACCCCCCACCGCAGGCAGCAAGGGAATCGTGACCAGGACGATCAACAGAAACAGGCGGATCCCCAGGTGTTTGTAACCGAATACGGCGAGCACTCCGGTACCGCTCAAGGCCAGCATGATCCCCCGGAACAGGCGGTCCACGCCGGGCAGCAAGGTGGGCAGATCCAGAAAGACGCGGCAGAACTGCAAAGCCAGCACCAGAGAAAACAGCAATGCCAGGGTGGGAGCGAATTCGGTCAGCCAGGGGGAATCGGTGTAGACATAGCGGTGGCCCACCCCGATGGTCGCAGCCGTCGCCAGGGCGAACACGCCGATATACAGGACATACCAGAGATACTCCCGCATGCGGGTGGAAAAATAGATGAAAAGATTGTACAACACCATGAAGCCGAGGCCGCCCAGATAACAGCCCAGCAGAATGCCCTGCCGGTCCCGGTGTTCCGCGAAGGCTTGCGGGGTCCATGCCACCTGATCGGGATCGACGAACCCCACCTCCTCGAAGACGTAGCGGGCGTAGATCCACTCCTGGGCGCGAGGCGGGGTCTCCACCGCGATGATGGGCGTTTCGTAGGGAACGGGACGGTCGGCAAAGGGGCGGTGGTCGCCGAGATGCCATTCCCGCACCACCCCGTCCTCGCGTATCTGAAAGAGATCGAGAAAATCCAGGGTCGGATTGATGGCCTGGAGATACCAGGTGATGGGGTGTGCGCCGGGATTGGCCACCGGCAGCCGCACCCACCAGGCCGAGGTGGAAAGTCCCTGACTGGAGATGCGTCCCACGGGGTGGAAGCGGCTGGCATGCGTCGGGGCGCGCACCGCCTCCAGGGTGAGGTTGCGGGAGGGGTCCTCCAGAATTTCCAGATGAGGGGTGATGCGCACCCCGTCGAGATGGGCCGTCAGGGTCAAGGGAAACGCCACCGGATCCGCTGCCCAGGCCATCCCCATCAGCAGGCACCACGACAGCAGGCCCATCAGTTGCCAGCCGAACAGCTTGAGTTGCCACACTTTTGCAACATTCCCCCGATCCAGGAGAGCATGATGGGTGCAAACTACATGGGGTGGTTCTCGCCTGTCAAGGGCCGCATGTCTGGCATTTTCGGGTTGACGGCAACGTGGTATGAATCTATTTTTCAAGGCAGGCAGGCGACACAGGCACGGCTCGACATCGGCCACAGGCAGTGGGGAGCGCGCGGATGGAATTTCTCACCTACAATCCCGACCATTACCCACTCCTCATGCAAAAGCGGGAGGACCCGAGATTTCCCTCCGCCCTGGGGCATCGGGGGTTCGTGAACTGGTACTACGCCTCCGGTCATTGCCGCCTGCATCTCTTCGTGGACCATGGGGAACTGGCCGGGATCATCGGCCTGGACATCATGGATTTCCGCTACGACGACCGGCCCATGCGCCTGGCGGCGGCCAACAATCACGTCGCCTTTCTTCCCGGCATCGGCGGCCTGCAGTTTCTCTACTGGATGAAGGCCGCCCCCCACGCCCTGGTCTTCGGCGGCAGCGAAGACACCCATGAAGTCATGCGCAGGAATGGCTGGCGCTATTTCCCCCCCGTGCCTTTGCTGCTGGCCAACCGGCGTTTCGGCAAACTGGCAGGGGATCCGGCCTGGCGCTCCCTGGCCAAGCGGGCGCTCGGTTGGCTCTTGCCTTCCGTGCGGCTCGCCTCCCGCCGGCGGGGGCTTCCCACCCACCTGACGGTGCGGGAGGAAAGCGACTTCCGGGAGGAGATGCTGCCTGCCACCTCGCCGTTCCGTTTTCGTTTCGCGCCGTCTCTTGCCTACCTGCGCTGGCGCTATGCCACCGGTCTGCCGTTCATCCGCTACCGGCTGTTCGCCATCGAAGACGGCAACGCCTGCCTTGGCTACGTGGTCTTGAAGGAGACCCCGGATCAGGTCTGGGTGAGCCAGTGCGACGGCACCGACGCCAGGCTGTTGGCCTGCGGGGTGCTGCTGGCCCTTGCCGAGGTCACGGCAGACGACCCGCATCCCCGCGAGTTGTGCCTGTATACCGCCCATGAGGCCATGCGTGCGCTCTTTTTGCAATTCGGCTTCATCGACTGGCGGCTGACACGGCCACTGGTGATCGGCGGCATGCGCCAGCCCAGCGAGATGGAGAACGACACCCGGACCTGGCTGGTCAATTTCGACTGGAACGACAACGGCTTGCGCAGCCCCTTTCTGGACGAGTGAGTCATGGCCACCGCCCCCGCCAGACCCGCCTTTCTGATCACCATCGACACCGAGGGGGATCATCTTTGGGGAGGACCAAGGGAAATCACCACCCATAACGCCCGCTGGTTGCCCCGTTTCCAGGCCCTGTGCGAACGTCTGAACCTGCGCCCCACCTGGCTCGTCAACTACGAGATGGCCATGGATCCGCTTTTTCGGGAGTTTGCCCGCGACCTGCTGGCGCGCAACGCCGGCGAGGTGGGCATGCATCTGCACGCCTGGAATTCCCCCCCCTTGACCTGCAACCTGACCGGCGACGACTGGCGGCATCGTCCCTATCTGATCGACTATCCCGAAGCGGTGATGGCGGACAAGATCCATTTTCTGACCGATCTTCTGGAAACGGTGTTCGGTCTGCCCATGGTGAGTCACCGCGCCGGTCGCTGGGCCTTCAACGCCACCTATGCCCGGCTGCTCGCCCGGCGGGGGTATCGGGTGGACTGCTCGGTCACGCCCCACGTCTCCTGGCAGGCCACTCCGGGCGATCCGGCGGGGCAGGGGGGGAGCGATTTTAGCGCCTTTCCGCAAGGGTGTTATTTCATGGACCTCGACGCCATCCACCGGCCAGGGGTCTCCCCTTTGCTGGAGGTGCCGGTCTCCATTCGCAAGACGGTTTTTGCCCCGCTGCACCGGCATTTGCCGCATCTTTGCCCGTTTTGCATGCGTATCGTCTGGCGACTGTTTCCCGAACTGCGCTGGCTGCGCCCCATTGGACGCGGTTCCAGGGCGATGTTGACCGTGCTGCAAGAGATTCTGGCCGCCGGCGAACCTTATGCGGAATTCATGCTCCACTCCTCGGAACTGATGCCCGGCGGCAGTCCCACCTTTGCCGACGAGGCCGCCATCGAACGGCTTTACCTGGATCTGGAGCGCCTGTTCGCCTTTGCCGCCCGCCATTTCGTCGGACAGACCCTGACGGAATTCCATGCCAGCCAACTCCGGGGTGGGCATGGACCATAAATCTTTGTTGTTGCGGCTGTGGCGTTCTCCCTATCTTTGGCAAAGCGGGGCCTATGTCGGCATGCAGATGGTGATGCAGGCGTTGCTGGGCACCTTGCAGGTCTGGGCGCTGGCCGATCATCTGCCCCGCGAGGGGTATGGCATTTGGGGTTATTGTGCGGCCCTGGCGGGCATCGTCACGGTGTTCACCCTGCCGGGCATGGGACAGGTCATCACCTATGGCGCGGCCCGCGGGATGGACGGGGTGTTGTGGGCCGGGGTGAAAGTGCGTCTGAAGTTCGGGCTGCTCTCCAGTCTGGCGCTTTTCGGCATGGCCGGAGCGCATCTTTACACCGGGGAGCGACAGGCAGCGGGTTTGCTGTTGCTGGCCGGGCTGTTTCTTCCCTCCCAGATGGCCTTCGACAGCGTGGAGCCGTTTTTGACCGGGCAGGGTCGGTTTCGCGCGCTCTTCTGGCGGCGTCTGATCGCGCAAGGGAGCATTGCCCTGGCCATCTGGATCGGGGCCGCCATGACCGGTTCCTTGTGGGTTTGCGGTTTGATCCTGTATGGCGGCGGCTGGCTGGTCAGCTTGCTGTTGTTCAAAAATCTGTTGCAATATCGACGCAATACCCTGCTTCCGGACGATTTTTCCGCCTTGAGTCGCCGTTTTTCCCTGCAGTCGATCGGCAACGCCATCGGTTACAACATGGAGCGTCCCTTGTTGGCGGGTCTGGTGGGTTTCGAGGCCATGGCCGCCTACAACCTGGCCCTGGCCGCGCAACTGCCGGTTGGCATGGGGCGGCTGGTGGATCGCATTGTGGTCAGCCGGCTGGCCAATCGGGAGGTGGCGGTGACTCCGGCGCAGGTGCGGTGGGGGATGTGGATCCTGTTCGGACTGGGCGGGGCGGGGTATCTGGTGCTGGTGCAACTGATCCGCTGGCTGGTGCCCTTGATTCTGCCCGCCTATCTCGATGCCATTGCGTTGATCGAAATTTTGCTGTTGCAGATGCCCTTCACCTGGGCCAACAGTCTGGGCATGAGCTGGCTGTTGGCCCGTCCCGAAAATCATCTCTGGTATCACCGGGTCACCTGGAGCGTGCTGGTGGCGCGGATTGGGTCGATTGTCGCCGGGGCGGTGCTGGGGGGCATTCCGGGGGTTTGCTGGGCCTGGGTGGTGCTGGAGGGGTGTCAGTTCGGGGTGGCGCAGGGGATGATCCTGCGCCGGACAGAGGGGTTGCGATAGGCGTGGCGAATGGGTGAAAAAATGCGTAACATGCACGACATGCTCACCATTGCGAGGCTGCGTTCCCTGATCGATCCCCCCTCGTTCACCGTCCTGCCCTGGCCGCGCGCCCGGGGAGGGCCGCAGGTGATGCTGCGCCGTTTCATCACCGGCGCCCGGCAACGGGGCTTCCGGGTCTGGCACGACTGGTTCCTCCCCCAGGATCGACCCTGCCTGTTCATCGGACAACCCCGCCGCAAACATTTTCTCGCATCGCCACGCCGACTGGTCTACCGCGTGGCGGGCATGTACATCGAGGAACATTTCCGTCGCTTCGGCGAGGCCTTCGGCGACCGCTCGTTCCGGCCCGAATATGTCGAGGCCAATCAACGGGTGAAAGAGGCATTGATCCGTTCCGATTTCGTCATCTATCAAAGCGCCTGGAGCAAACGCGCCCTCGATACCCTGCATCAGCGGCCAGCGGGCACCTGGGAGGTGATTCCCAACGCCGTGTCGCTGGATGGGTTCGTCCCGGCCAGTGCTGCCAACCCGCCCGGAGCGCGCCCTCCCGTGCTGGGCACGGTGGGCTTTTTGCGCAGCCGTCCCCGCCTGGAGGTCTTTTTCGACGTGGCCCGCCGCCTCGCCACGCGGCCCACGCTGCTGGTGGTGGGGGCGCTCGATCACCACTGCCAGGCGACTCTGGAAAAGGCATTGGCCGACCCGTACTGGCGGGACGCCATCCGCTACGTTCCTTCCGTTGCCCCGGATCGGTTGGTCCGCTACTACCAGGAGATGGACTGCCTGGTCCATCCCGTGATCGGCGACTCCTGCCCCAACGTGGTGGTGGAGGCCCTGGCCTGCGGGGTGCCCGTGGTCTGCCCCCTGGAAGGAGGGACCGCCGAACTGATCGGGGCCGGCGGGATCGCGGTGGACGACCCCGCAATGCTCTACGGCGAACCCTTGCGCAACGGCATGGCCGAAGCCATCACCACCATCCTGGCAAACCTCGCCCATTTTCGGCGCCAGGCACGCTTGCGAGCAGAAGAGAATAATGACATCAATCAATTGATCAATCGCTATCTGCAGGCGCTCGGCTTTGCCGCCACGCCGGGAGAAGACGATGGCCACCGCCACTAGAACCACCCTGAGCCTGGGGGTCCGCTTTGCGAGCTTTTATTTTTTTCTGGCCTACGCGGTTTGGCCGTTGACCGTCAATTTTTTCCCGGTGGGAAGCCTGCCCTCCCGTTTCCCTCTGGTGGTGGGCGCATTGATGATCGCCGTGGCCCTGAAACAGGGGCGGCCCTATGCCTGGATTCGCAAGCCTGCACAATTGTTCATTATTTTCAGTTTCTTTTATACCGCCAGCAGCGTGCTTGGCCCGGTTCCCCCTGGTCTGTGGGAGGGGGTCGTCAATCTGGTGCGTATCGTCGGGATCGGGATGGCGTTGGTGTTGACGATTCGCAGCGTGCCGGATCTGGAGTTTTTTTTGCGGGTGTTCGTCTGGTACGGGGTGATTTCCAGCCTGTACGGCTTGCTGTTCATGATTCCGGGTTTGAACGCCGTCGGCGGGATGCTGCTTTCCATGGGGTTGCCCACCGGCAAGGACCCGAACGCCATGCGCATGACCGGTCTGCTCACCGACCCCACCTATTTCGGCTTGTCGATCATGCCGGCCTTTCTGATCACCTTGCACCAGGTGTTGAGCGGGGTCGGGAAACGGGGTTCGAAGTGGCGCTATTGGCGCTCGGTGGCGATGACCGTAATCCTGGTCCTGGGTTTGCTGCTCTCCTTCTCCCGCACCACCTGGGCGGGGGTCGCCGCCGGGGTGCTGGTGCTGACGAGTCTGCAGGGCAAGGTCATGCGTGCGGTGCTGGCCTTTCTGACCATCACGATCTTCTTGCAGGTGGCCGCGCCCGATGAGTTGCTGGAAGTGGCCCTGAGCGCCAACAAGGATCGCGCCACGTTCGAGATCAACGAGCGCAACGACTCCCGTTCCGGCATCTGGCAGGCCTATTTCGACCTGGCCACGGTCAATCCGTTCGGTTATGGCATGGGGAGCATCGAATATCTGCGGCAACTGCCCACCACGTTTGCCGGGTATGGCACCTGGTCGAACGAAAACCCGCGTCCGCACAACATTTATTTATTCATCTGGATCGAGGGAGGGGTGCAGACCCTGCTGCCGCTGATGGGGCTGTTGTGGCTGAGCGTGGCGCGGGCCTGGCGCATTCGCAATCTGGTGGACCCGGTGAGCGGCATTGGCTACAGCCAGTTGGCCATTGCGCTCCTGTCGTCCATGGCCATCGGCATGTTCGGTCTGGGGGGGATGCTGCACCTGTTTTGCATCATGATCGCCATCGGGTTGGTGATCTGGTATCTGGGGGTGGAGAAGAAACTGGTGGTGGCTGAGGCGGGCGGGCGGCGCTAGTTCATGACGCATGGAGGTTTGACAATCGGCGGCGGCTGGATAAGAATGATGGCTCTCTCATCTTCAGTCGAGTATTTTGCCCATGTCTGCAACCCCTTTTAAAATTTTCATCTCCTCGCCCGGCGACGTGGCGGACGAAAGACAGCGTGCGACCTGTGTCATCAATCGTTTGCAGAGTGAGTTTTCCCAAGATTTCATCATTGAGCCGATCCTTTGGGAATACGAGCCGATGCCGGCTTCCGGTCATTTCCAGGATATCATTACCAGACCTTCCGCAACCGACATCGTGGTGGTGATCCTCTGGGCCCGACTGGGGACTTTGCTGCCGGATCGCTACCAGGGCATGGATGAACGTTACCCAGTGACCGGGACCGAGTGGGAGTTCGAGGATGCCTTGCTGGCCAGGCAGAAGTCGGGGGACAAACCCGACATTCTGGTCTACCGCAAGGATGTGAACCCGGTGGTGACTTTTAAAAATTCGCCGGAGCTTGACGGGATCAAGCGGCAGTGGGAGGCATTGAACGCTTTTTGGGAGCGTCATTTCCAGACCCCCACCGGGGCGTTCGTTCGGGCTTTCAACCGGTTCGTGCAACTTGATGCGTTCGAAAAGCAGCTTGAAGAGCATCTGCGGGAGTTGATTCGCCGCAGAATTTCGGCAGGAACTGCCGGGCAAGTGGCATGGTATGGGGGATCCCCGTTTTTGGGGTTGCAAGCCTTTGGGATTGAACATGCGGAGCTCTTTTTCGGGCGCGAGCAGGCGAAAAAGGAGGTGTTCGAACGTTTCGCCCGGCGGTTGGAGGCCGATTCGCCCTTTTTGCTGGTGCTGGGGCCGAGTGGCGCGGGCAAGTCTTCCCTGATACAGGCCGGGTTCGTGCCGCAGTTAACCACCCCCGGCGTGGTGTACGGGGTGAGTGCCTGGCATCACGCCACGTTCCGTCCTGCAGAGGCGGGCGGCAACCTGTGGGCCGGCCTGGCCAGCGTGGTGCTGGCTGCTATGCCGCAGTTGCGGCAAATCGGCCAGGACGCGAAAGGGCTGGGTGAGTTGTGGAAAAAGTCGTCGGATTATGGGGCGTCATTGCTCAGCCAGGCCTTGCAGGGCAATACAAGCTATGAGTTCCTGCTGCTGGTCATCGACCAGATGGAGGAGTTGTTCACCATGACGGCCATCACGGCCCAGGAGCGGGAGGAGTGGTGTGCGTTGCTGGATGCCTGGGTCCGCTCCGAGGTGGTCTGGATGATGGCGACCATGCGCAGCGATTTTTATCACCGCGCCCTGGAGATCCCGCAACTGCGGGCCTTGGCGGACGGGGAGGGGCACTATTTTCTCGCACCGCCCAACCAGGAGGAGTACCGGCAGATGATTCTGCGTCCCGCCGAAATGGCCGGTATCGCGTTCGGGTGGGACGAAGGGCAAAAAAAGCGGGTGGATGAGCTGTTGCTGGATGAGGTGGCTGGCTCGCCGGGTTGTCTGCCGATGCTGGAGTTTCTGCTGGATGAACTCTACCGCAAGGACGCAAAGGCTGGCAGGGGAGGGACGTTGACGCTGGCAAGTTATCGCGCTCTGGGGGGCTTGCAAGGCGCCATCGCACGCCAGGCCGAGGCGATTTGCTGGAAGATGAAGCAGCCGGATCTTGCCGCGCTGCCATCGTTATTGCGGCAGTTGGTGACCATCCATCCCACTGATAGAACTGTTGTGGCCCGTGTCGCCAAGAAACGGGAGATCGCCACCACACCAGAACGCATGAGTGTGCTGGAGGGATTGGTGGCGGGGCGGTTGTTGGTCACCGGTGGCGACGACAACAATGCCACCGTCCGTCTGGCCCACGAAACCCTGCTCAAGGAGTGGTCACATCTGAAAAAGGTCATCGCGGAAGACAGCGACTTTCTGCTGGCGCGGGATCGATTGGCAAGCGCTTGTGAGGAGTGGGAACGACAGGATCGCCACGAAGAGTTGCTGTTGGCCGGTGAAATTCGTTTGACCGATGGCCGGACCCTCTTGTCCCGTCGTGAAGAATTGTCCGACACAATGCAACAATTCATTGAAGCATCATTGCAGAAAGCTGCAATGGCGCAGCAGCAGAAGCAGCTTCAAGATCAGGAATTGCGGCTTGCCACGCAGAGAGCGGAGTTGGCCAGATCCCAGGCAGAAGAATTGGTGGATTTCATCATTTTCGACCTGCAGGATCGCCTGCAACCCTTTGGTCGCCTGGATCTGCTGGAACAGACGGCGCGCAAGGCCCTGGCCTATTTTGAGCAGTTGGGGGATGTTTCCCAGTTGTCAATGGATCAGCAAAGAAATTTGACGGTATCTTTGAATTCGGTTGGCGATGTGTTGCAGGCGCAAGGCAACCTGCAAGAAGCCTTGGCGGGGTATCGCAAGGCCATGGAGATTGCGCGTGGACTGGTTGAGCAGGATCCAGGCAACACCACTTATCAGAGTGACCTTTCGGTGAGCCACGAAAAGATCGGGGACGTGCTTTATGCCCAGGGAGATCAGGCCGGCGCCTTGTCCGCCTATCGGACGGGGATGGAAATCAGACAGCGTCTGACCGCGCGGGATCCCGGCAATGCCGAGTGGCAGCGCGATCTTTCGGTAAGCCACGTAAAGCTCGGAGATGTGTTGAGTGTCCAGGGAGATCTGTTTAGGGCTTTGTCCGCCTATCGGTCAGGGATGAAGATCATACAGTGTCTGGCAGTTCAGGATCCCGGAAAGGCCGGGTGGCAGCGCGACCTTTCGATGAGCCACGAAAAGGTCGGGAATCTGTTGAGTGCCCAGGGAGATCTGTCCGGTGCTTTGTCCACCTATCGGGCAGGGATGGAGATCATACAGCGTCTGACCGCGCAGGATCCCGGCAATACCGAATGGCAGCGCGATCTTTGGGCGAGCCACAACAAGATCGGGGACATGCTTCGTGCACAGGGAGATCTGTCCGGCGCCTTGTCCGCCTATCGGGCAGGGATGGAGATCATAAAGCGTCTGGCTGCGCTGGATCCCGGCAATGCCGGGTGGCAGCGCGACTTGGCCATCGGTCATGAAAGAATGGGTCTGGTGAGCGAGGTGCAAGGCAATCGCCAGGAGGCCATCGACCATTTTCGCCGGGCAATCGAGATCGTGGAGAAGGCTTATGCGAAATTTCCTGACCAGAAGCCTTTTCAGTTCAATCTGGATTTCCCCAAAAGTCGCCTGAACGCCTTGCTGCAATAAACCAAAGCAGGCAAGAGCAAATGAGAAGCAATAGAATCAATCAATTCTTTCTGGAAACCGCAGCCCTCGCTTCTGCGATTCTCGGGAGGCCGGGGAGGACCTTTTCCGCCTGGTTGAGATAGGAGAGGGCCTTGTCCGGTTCTTGGGTGTAGCGCTGGGCGAGGCTCATCAGGCGGTCCACGATGCCCTCCAGGCCGGCCTTGGCGCTGGCGTTGTGGGCGTCCACGGCCAGCACGGTGCGGAATTTGGTCAGGGCGTTCTGATCCGGGGGATGCACCAGACGCCAGTTCTCCAGATCCTCCAGACCCATGGCCAGCAGACGCTCGATCACCCGGTCCAATCCCTGCCGGGCGGGCTGATTCTCCGGGTCCACGTCCAGGACCTTGCGATACAAATCCACGGCGCTCTCGCCCCTGGGGCGGGTGAGACGCTCGTTGTCAAAGGCGCGGTTGGCCTGTTTCAAGAGGGATTCGACCTCCCGTTCCCGCTTTTTGGCCTGCTCCACCTGGCTTTTGGAGAAAAGCTCGGCGCGCTTGATCTTCTCGTCGGTCTCCGACATCATCGAGTTGGGCTGCCGATCCAGGGTCAAATCCACCACCGTGTCCTTGGTCAGGTCCACCTCCATCTCCACCGGGGCATAACGTTCCTTCTCCAGTCGCAGTTGATGCGCCCCCGCCTTGACCCAACCCGCGTTGAAGGGCGTGGTCCCCAGTCGCTTGCCATCCAGGATCAACGTGGCCCCCTGGGGCCGGCTCTCCACCCGCAACAAGAGCCGCCTGACCGCCTCGTCACGGGGACGCGCCGTGGCGCGCGTCGCACCCTGCTCCAGGGAGGCCTCCGGAATCGCCACATCCACCGGCGGCACCATTGTGGCATCCCGTGCCGTGGCCGGAACCTTGGTCACCTCCGATACCGTGGTGGTGGGATCCGATTTCAACAAGAAGGGCGCAAACACCGGCAACGAGGTCACCGCCACCCAGATCAGCCCGAACGAGGCCAGCATCCCGGCCCCAACCGTCATCTGCCTGGTAGGCACCGGCAGGCTCCCGGTTTGGCCCACCGCTTGCATGAATTCCATTGCCGTGGGATAGCGGTTGCCGGGATCCTTGGACATGCATTGTAGAACGGCCTGATTCGCCTTTTTGCTCAACGACTTGGCCATCCGAGGCGTCGAATTGCAGATCGCGAACATCAGTTCCCGGTTGTCGGTCATGTCAAAGGGCAACTGCCCGGTGGTCAACTCGTAGAAAATGGCCGCCAGGGCATAATGGTCCACCGTCGAGGTCGGCACGATGAAATCGAAAAACATCTCCGGGGCCAGATAGTTTTGCAACAACAAGGCGTCTTCCGGGTGACGCTTGAGATGGGAGACACGCAACTCCATGCTGCGTTTTTCCGGCAGCAGGTCGAAACCGGTCACCTTCACCACGTTGTCTTGGGTGATCAGGATGTTTTGCGGTCGCAAATTGCGGTGCAGCAGGTACTGATGGGCAAAGTCGAGGGCCGAGGCAATCTGACGGCAGATCTTCAACGCCTCCGGCACCGTGAACGCCTCTTTTTTGCGTGTCATGCGCAGGGTGCGCAGATCGGTCCCCTCCACGTGTTCCATCACATAGAACATCGTATCGGTCTCGGGATCCTTCTCCAGGGAGAAAACACGGGCGATGTTGGGGTGGTTCAGGTGGGACAGAAAGGTGAAATTGCGCTTGAAATTGATAAAATCTCGTTCGTTTTCCGTGATTTGCGTCGGAATGGCCACCAGTTGCACCGGCAACCCGGTGGTGCGGTCAGTGGCCAGACAGGTGGAGCAAAAGGGGTCCTGCTTCAGTTCCGAACGGACCTGATAACGGTTGAGGTAGACTTCACCGATGTGCAGGGTTGGGGCCATCCCACTCCTTACCATTGTTCGAGTGTTCCCGCCAAATCACAACCAATACTAACCTGCATCCCCCCAGAAAGATACAAAAAAGTTTGTTTTGGTCCCGACTCTACGTTTCAAAATCCATTATCGAAAGCATCCAGCCTTGTGCGCGCGCATGAACCGTTCTCGTTAATGTTCTTAGATTACAAAGCCTTGTCGCACACGTCAAGCGATAATTTTCACTCTCCCAGCGCCGGCATGCCGAACCCCGCCGTAAGCACCCCCTGACCATGACACCAGTGACACGCAACCCGCCGGTCACTCTCGTCCAGCATGATCTGTTGCCCGGTTCCGCCACACTCCTCGCAGGTTTCCGCCTCCATGCCGATGGATTTGGCATAACCGATGACCATTCCCGGTTCCCGTGACCCGGTGCGCACAGCGGCAAGACGTTGCATGGCAGGCTCCATCAATTGGGTATGAAAAAAAACCGGAAACCCCGACAAGGCCAGGGTCTCCGGCGGGATGAGGGTCTTGCTTGGTGTGATTTACGTCCTGTTGCTCTTTTTCCAGAACAGAATCTTTCCACAGGTGTGGCACTTCTTGATGGTGGCCAGCCAATAAACGACGCCCAGGGTCAGAAACAGCGGAATGACAATGCGACATGTGGCGATGATGGGACCAAACACCAGATCGTGGCGAATCAGCTCTCCAGGATTGTCGAAAATGCCGTTCAGGGTGACTCCCATGATGCAAAAGCCCCCCAGGACGATCAGTGGAAAACTGCCAACCAACGGAGTTGTTTTATGTTCCATGTCTGCCTCCTTCCATAGTATGCAAGACCTCCTTCCCTGGTGCTCCATTATGGCTCCATACAGGGCGAAAGCAAGGAAAATATTGCAATTTTATTATTGAAAGCATGCGCCCCGATTTGCGGTGGCAACGCCAGGCGGATTGGTGTACCATCGACAATGTGGGGGAATTCGACACATCGGCATGGTGATTGGACAAGGGATCCGGCATGCGCTCCTTCAATGTCCCGAACGCACAATTGCGCCTCTGGCCCTGGCTGGCCGGAGGCTATTTTCTGGCGGCACTCCTCGGCCAGTGGCAACCCCTGGTGCCGGATTACGCCTCCGCCATCTGGCCCCCGGCAGGCGTCGCCCTGGCGGGTCTGCTCCTGCTGGGACTCCGCAACTGGCCCGGCATCTGGCTGGGGGCCATGGCCGCCAATCTCTACCGCATCGGCGTCACCCTGGATGGCGATTGGCTGGCTGGGAGCGCCCTGCTCAACGCCGCCCTCATCGCCGCCGGCTCCACCATGGCCGCCTGGCTGGGTGGCTGGCTGATCCTGCGTCTTGTCGGCGCGGAACGGATCTTTTTTTCCGGAAGAAAAATTCTTTTCACCCTGCTGCTGGGCGGGCCGGTCAGTTGCCTGGTGAGCGCCCTGGTCGGCCCCCTCACCCTGCTCGGCAGCGGCATCATCACCCCGGAAAACCTGACGTTCAACATCTTCACCTGGTGGTTGGGCGATACCATCGGCGTGCTGGTCATCGCTCCTTTGCTTTTGATCTGGTCTCCCGCCCTGGGAAAAGAGTGGCAGCAGCCCCGCAAGTTCATGAGCGGCGGATTGCTCATCGTCCTGCTCCTGGTGACCTCGCTTCTGATCCATGTCAACCGGCTGGAACGGCAGCGCATCCATGCCGTCCAGCGGCAAGAGGCCGAACGCTTCACCGATGACCTGAAAACCAGCTTCCAGGTAGTCGAGGAGGCGCTGCACGCCGTGGCCGGATTTCTGCGCCTGACCCCGGATGTGGACGCGGAACGATTCCGGGATTTCACCCGCCGCATCCTGGAACGCTATCCCGGCATCGCCGCCGTGGAATGGATCCCGCGCCTGTCCGCCGAGGAACGACCTCGCCTGGAGGCGCGCGCCCGTCTTTGGTATCCCGATTTTCGCATTACCGAACGCAACTCCTCCGGTGCCTGGATCGACGCCGCCTCCCGTGCGTTTTACTATCCGGTGACCCTGGTGGAACCGCTGCCAGGCAATAATCAGGCTGTGGGGTTCGATCTCGGCTCCAACCCCGCCCGTCTTGCCGCCATCGAGGCCGCCCGCGATTCGGGTCAGGCCAGCGCCACCGCGCGGGTCACTCTGGTGCAGGACAAGGTGCAAAAGATCGGCATCCTGTTGCTCGCCCCCTACTACCGTTCCGTCACCCCCCCAACCACCCTGGAGGAACGGCGCACCGACCTGCTCGGCTTCGCGTTGGGTGGGATTCGCATCGAGGATCTGGTCGCGGCCACCCTGGCACGCTGGAAGGAAAACCCCCTGGCCTTCGAAATCCAGGTGATCGATACGACCCCGGAGGATAATCTCCTGTTTCGCACCCCCGAATTCTCCCAGGCCAAGGGCCAGGCGTTCGTTCAGGAAATCCGGGTGGCGGATCGCCTCTGGCGGCTCTCTTTCCGCCTGAATCCCACCGGTTCCGCCTGGTCCGCCTGGATCACCCTGGTGGGCGGACTGTTTCTGACCGCCCTCCTGGAAGGCTTTCTCCTGTTGACCGTAAGCCGCGACATCCATACCAACAACCTGGTGCGGCAACGCACCCTGGACCTGGAACGCACCCAACGCGCCCTGACCGCCACCGCCTCCCTGCAGCGGGCCATTCTCGACAGCGCCCACTCCACCATCATCTCCACCGATGTCGATGGCCGGATCCAATCTTTCAATAATGCGGCAGTGCAACAACTCGGTTATGCCCCCGAGGAACTGATCGGCCTGCAAACCCCCGCCATCCTGCACGATGCCGCCGAGGTGGAACGACGCGCCGCACTTCTCAGCCAGGAATTCGGCGAGCAGGTCCCCCCCGGTTTCGAGGTGTTCGTGGCCAAGGCGAGACGGGGACTTCCGGACGAACACGAGTGGAGCTATATCCGCAAGGATGGCACCTGTTTTCCGGTCTCTTTGACCGTCACCGCAATGCGGGATCCGGATGGGGCCATCAACGGCTTTCTGGGCGTCGGGGTGGACATCACCCGACGCAAGCAGGATCAGGCGCGTTTGCTTTTGGCGCACAAGGTGATCGAAAATACCAGCGAGGCCATCGTCATCACCGACGCGCGCGGTCGCTTCACCTTCGTCAACCGCGCCTTCGAGCAGGTCACCGGGTGGAGCGTCGATGAGGTGATCGGTCGTCCGTCCAATGTCACCAAGTCGGGTCGTCACGACGAGGCGTTCTATCGCAAGATGTGGAGCGACCTGGCCGAGCAGGGAAACTGGTCCGGGGAGATCTGGGACCGACGCAAGAACGGCGAAGTCTTCCCCAAATGGCTTTCCATCAGTGCCCTCAAGGACGGTACCGGGCAG
Source organism: Magnetococcales bacterium (assembly GCA_015231915.1). GTDB lineage: Bacteria > Pseudomonadota > Magnetococcia > Magnetococcales > Magnetaquicoccaceae > Magnetaquiglobus. Next base: position 23,914 of record JADGAR010000003.1, on the reverse strand, counting down.
GTGCTCCACTATGTCGGGCTGTTCTCGGACATCAGCCAGCAGAAGGAAGCCGAAGAGAAGCTGGAAAAACTGGCCTATTACGATCCCCTGACCAACCTGCCCAACCGGGTCCTGTTCCGGGAGCGGCTGGAGCACTCCATCGAAATTGCCGCGCGACATCAAAGCGGCGTGGCGCTCTTTTTCATCGACCTGGACCGTTTCAAGTTCGTCAACGACACCATGGGGCATGCCGCTGGCGACGAACTGTTGCGGATCGTGGCCGACCGCCTGCTGGCCCAGGTGCGCCGCAACGATACCATCGCCCGTCTGGGCGGGGACGAGTTCACCGTCATCCTGACCGACCTGACCCGTGCGGAACAGGTCTCGCCCATTGCCCGCAAGATGATCGAATCCCTGCAACTCCCCATGACGATCCACAATCAGGAGGTCAGCATCGGCGGGAGCATCGGCATCGCGCTCTATCCCGATGACGGGGAGGACTTCGAGACCCTCACCAAACACGCGGACATGGCCATGTACCTGGCCAAGGAGCGGGGGCGCAACAATTTTCAGTTCTTCGCCAAGGAGTTGCAAACCCGCATCCTGGAACGGATCTCCATGGAGAGCGATCTGGGCAAGGCGCTGGAAAACCAGGAGTTGTTGCTGCACTATCAGCCCAAGTTCGACGCCCAAACCCGGCGCGTGGTGGGGATGGAGTCGCTGGTGCGCTGGCAGAAGCCGGGTCAGGGGCTGGTTTCGCCCGCCAAATTCATCCCCCTGGCCGAGGAGACGGGTCTGATCCTGCCCATCGGCGAGTGGATCCTGGAGCGCTCCTGCCGTCAATCCCTGGAATGGCGTCAAGGCGACCAGTGCCCCTTGCAGGTGGCGGTCAATCTGTCGGCCCGGCAGTTCCAGCAACCCAACCTGATCGGAATGGTGCGAAGCGTGCTGGAACAGACCGGCCTGCCACCCGCCTGTCTGGAGTTGGAAATCACCGAAAGCATGTTGATGGGCAACGTGGAGGAGTCGGTGGCCATCATGAAGCGGCTGCGGGAGTTGGGGATCAGCCTGGCGATGGACGACTTCGGCACTGGTTATTCGTCATTGAATTATCTGAAAAAATTTCCCGTCAACACCCTCAAGATCGATCAGTCCTTCGTGCGGGAGTTGCGCGCCGATTCCAGCGACGCCTCCATCGTTTTGGCGATCATCGGCCTGGCCAGGGCGCTGCACCTGAAGGTGGTGGCCGAGGGGGTGGAAAATGCCCATCAGCTCGACTTTTTGCGCGAAAACGGCTGCGATTTGATTCAGGGCTTTTTCCTGGCCAAACCGATGCCGGGGGAGGCGTTCGCCAGGTTCGTCCAGGAGCAGGGCCATGCCTGATGGCGCCGTGCGCCGTATCGGGATCGAGCAGCCGGACGACCCGCGCATCCGTCCCTATCATGCCCTGCGCGGCGAGGGCAGGGAGGTGGACAGCCATTTTTTTCTGTGCGAGGGGATCACCCTCGTGGAACGGCTGCTGGCCAGCCGCTTCGAGGTGGACTCACTGATGGTGACCAGTCGCCGGCTGGCAAGGATTCCCGCCGGGGTGCCGGACGAGGTCCCGGTCTACGTCATCCCCGATTCGTTGCTGCCCGAGGTGGCAGGCAGAGGGTATAAAAACGGCGTCTACGCCCGGGCACGCCGCCCGTTCGTGCCGGAGGCGTGGCAGGCCCCGTATGGCCCGACGCTGTTGCTGGCCTTGCCGCGTTTGACCATGCCCGGCAACGTGGGCGCGGTGTTGCGCTCGGCAGCGGCCCTCGGCGCGAACGGGGCGATCCTTGGCCCGGAGTGCGCCGACCCGTTCCACCATCAGGCGGTGCGGGCCTCCATGGGCGCGGTGTTTGTCCTGCCCATGGTCCGCACCACCGATTTTGTCCGGGAGTTGACCCGCTTAAAGCAGGTCGGCTTTCGCATCGCGGCGGCGGTGCTCGATGCCGAAGCCCAACCGCTGCAGCGCTTCGTGCCTCCCGCCTCTGGCGAACACCGCTACCTCCTGCTGCTCGGCAACGAGTACGATGGCCTCGATCCCGCGCTGCTCCCCCTGTGCGACGACCGACTGGTCCTGCCCATGGCCAATGGCATGGATTCCCTGAACGTGGCCATGGCCGCCACCCTGTTTTTGTACGAGTTCATGAGGATCCGCGATGCTGCCCCCAACTGACGATATCGATCCGCAACGCTATCTCGCCCTGCTGCGCGCCTTGGCCGAGGGGGGCAACCCCAAGGCGCAACACAACCTCGGGGGGATGCTTCTCAAGGGGTTGGGCGTGGAACGGGATCCGGTCGCCGCCGCCGCATGGTTCGAAAGGGCCGCGCTCCAGGGCGACCCGCACGCCCAGCACAATCTGGGCGTCATGTGCCTGCAAGGGATCGGCATGGAGAAGGATCCCGCGCAAGCCGCCGCCTGGTTCCGCAAGGCCGCGCTCCAGGGCGACCCCAGATCCGCCCATGCGTTGGGCATGCTCCATGCCGACGGCAAGGAGTTGGACCGGGATCCGCTGCGGGCCTACCTCTGGTTGAGCCGCGCCCTGCCTGGCATCCCGGATGAATTTCTGCGCCCCTTGCGGGAGCGGATTCGCCAACTGGAGGACCAACTCGATCCCGACGACCTGCGTCAGGCCAAAAAGCGCATCCCGCACCCCGGCGCGGAGGATTGAGATGATCGATACCCACTGCCATCTGGACCTCCCCGTGTTCGATCATGACCGGGACGCGGTGTGGGAAAGGGCGCGGCGGGTCGGGGTGCGGCAATGCGTCATTCCGGCCATCCGAGTGGCCGGTTTCGCCAAGGTGGCGGCCATGGCCAGCCCGCAATTCCCCATCGCCCTGGGACTGCACCCCTGGTATCTGCCCGACCATCCCGCCGATGCCGTGAGCCGCCTGGAAGGGTGGCTGGCCCGATGCCGACCGGTGGCCATCGGCGAAATGGGGCTGGATCACAAGGTCCCCCCCGAAAGCCATGCCGCACAACAGATCCTCTTCATCGATCAACTGCTGTTGGCCAAACGTCACAAACTGCCGCTCCTGCTGCATGTCCGGGGGGCGCACGACACGGTCTGCTCCCAGTTGAGAAAACATGCCTTCACGTGCGGGGGCATCGTCCACGCCTTCAACGGCAGTCTGCAACAGGCCCATGCCTATCTCGATCTGGGGTTTCGCCTCGGCTTCGGCGGGGTGGTCACCCATGACCGTGCCCAACGGGTCCGGCGGGTGGCCGCCGCCTTGCCGGACCACGCCCTGGTCCTGGAGACCGATGCCCCGGACCTCCCGCCCGCCGGTCACACCGGAGAACGCAACGAACCGGCCCATCTGGCCATGGTGGTCGCGACCCTGGCCGGCTTGCGCGGGGTGGAGCCGGGGTGTATCATCGAACAAACCACACAAAATGCCACAACTGTCTTGCAACTTATCCGACCCGCCTAACGAACATGAAACAATTATCATTATTTGAAGAGGATCAGCCGCCTTACAATAGGCGCATCGTCAATGTTGCATCGGTTCCACAGTTAAGCCCTTTCCGTTATCCCGGTGGAAAAACATGGCTTGTTCCGGAAATCCGTAAATGGCTTTCCAGTAAAAAAACCAGACCATCAGAATTAATTGAGCCTTTTGCAGGGGGAGGGATTGTTAGTCTAACTGTCGCGAATGAGCAGTTGGCCGATCATGTCACTATGATCGAACTTGATCCGGACGTTGCCGCCGTATGGCACACGATTTTTAGCAACGATGCTGAGTGGTTGGCCGAGATGATACTGGACTTTGAACTGACAATTGACAATGTACAGGCCACGCTGGCGCTTACGGCGGAATCCGTTAGGGATCATGCTTTTCAAACCATCTTGAGGAACCGGACGAATCACGGGGGGATTCTGGCTCCCGGCAGTGGTGTTCTGAAGCATGGAGAAAACGGTAAGGGTATTGCGTCCCGATGGTATGCCGATACTTTGGCAAAGCGTATTCGAAGGCTGTTTACGCTTCGGGAGCGTATTACCTTCATTGAAGGAGATGGGATGATCCATTTGAATGAAACACTCTGCCGTGGAGATGTTGTATACTTTATTGATCCTCCGTATACTGCTCCGGGGAAGCGTGCAGGACGAAGATTGTACAGTTATTCAGAAATTGACCATGATAATCTGTTTTCTTTATGCAAGATGGCGGAAGGTGATTTTATGATGACTTATGATGATAATGAATCTGTGTGCGACATGGCAAAACAGCGCGGGTTTCATATTGAGCGTGTTCCCATGAAAAACACCCATCACGCGAAAATGTTTGAATTGTTGATCTTTACTGGTTTCTCCCGCCCAGAATATCCTGTAACGTCGGGGCATCAGGCGGCGTAAGGCGATCATCCAGCCTGTCTTGAAGATGCGCGATAAATTCCTCAATAGGTCCGGCTGGGGCGGTTGTGATTTTGAGCAAGGCAGGTTCAAATGCTGTGTAAATTGTTTTATACCGTGTCAGATTGAAATTATTAGTTTTATAATCATACTCTAAACTATAGAGGAACCATGCGATATCCGCTTCGGATGGATTTACTTCTGGTAGTGCAGGCAAGGTAGCATAGAAAGATTTGTGCAGCGCCACAGCTTGTTTCTTCTTCCAGTTCTGGAATATGCCTCCTTTGTAAAGTAGTTGGGGTGCAAGTCTCTTGCGTGACGATGAAAGATAATCAGATCGTGGGTAATTAATTCCTTTCCACGGCTGCAAAGCGTGATCTTTAATATTGCTCATGTAATGATTGAACGGATTTCGCACATTGCCGGAAATGTACACGGCCTGTACTTCCAAAGAGCCAAAATCAACAAGTCTCCCGCGATCATCATAAGAAACAAGAACCAGGTCGATATTGCCCGCCGACAGGCCATTACCGTCTTTAAGGCGAATTTCTGTTAATGACGTCCACGAAGCATTGTTTGGAAAGAAGAATGCCGCAGCATCCTCGGCAATGATCCATTTTTCACGAAATCGCACAGGACAAATAATCGTGGCCTCGCCTGGAGCGTCAAAAATGGAACAAACGCCCAAAGGGTCAATGGCTTTGTCTTTTGTGCAATTTGGAACCTTGTTATTGAACGGGCAAAGCTTGGCATGGCGGTGCCTCTCTGCCTCTGGAGAATAATTATTAACAGGGAATCCAAAGACTTCTGCAAGCGGTTGTCCAGGTGGGATATCGCTATCGTTGGTCATTATTGCATACTCAAAAGAAAGAGATGGCTGGTCCGGTGTGCATGCCTTGCTCTGTAACAGGCCGAATTCGTTCCTCCCATGAAGGTACATTGTGTCGTATATGACCCGCTGACACAATGGCAGCTATGAGCAATTGACCACTCCCGGAGCGCAAGGAAATTTTTGTGCCCGAGCATGATTTGGTGCCTTTGCGCGGGGTCGATCCGGCGTGTATCATCGAACAAACCACGAAAAATGCCACAACCGTCTTGCAACTTCCAAAAGGGATCCCATGACTGCATTGGGCCTGTTCACGCGCACGGAAATTCTGATCGGCGCGGAAGGCGTCGAACGTCTGCGCCACGCCCACGTCCTGCTGGCGGGCCTGGGAGGGGTGGGCGGCTTCGCGGCAGAGGCCTTGGGCCGCGCGGGCATCGGTCGGTTGACCCTGGTGGACCACGACGTGGTCTCTCCTTCCGATCTCAACCGGCAACTGGCGGCCACCGGCAATACCCTGGAACAGAAAAAACTCTCGGTCATCGGTCAGCGTCTGGCCGCCATCAACCCGGAGTGCCGGCTGGAACTCGTGGATCAATTCCTCACCCCGTCGTCGATCCCGGAACTCCTGGACACAACCCGGCCCGACTGGGTGATCGACGCCATCGACAGCCTCAACTCCAAGGTGGGCCTGCTGGTCATGGCGCGGGACCGGGAACTGCGTATCGCCAGCAGCATGGGGGCGGGAGGACGTCTCGATCCCACCCGGCTGGTGGTGGGCGATCTGATGGATTCCACCATCTGTCCCCTGGCGCGGGAGGTGCGTCGGCGTCTGCATCGGCGCGGCTGCGGACGGGGCATCGTCGCGGTCTGGTCCACCGAGCCGCCCGCGCCGCCCCTGGCACCGGAACCCACCCCCAGAGGCAGACCCCGCGCGGTCAATGGCACCATCAGTTATCTGCCGGCCCTGTTCGGCATGACCTTGGCCGGTATCGTCATTCGCGATCTTTTGTCTGTGGCAACTGGGGAGGTGGAGCAACCATGATGCAGCGTTGGCAGGCTGGAGACGAAACGCTGGCCTCGGCTTTGGCGGTGGTGCGTCCGGGCGAGGGGCGGCGGTTGATCGGCATGGCGGTCGCAGCCCTGCCAAAAGTACGGGAAAAACTCTCTTCCGGGCGTATGGTGATCGTGGGCGGGACCACCACCCGGCATGTGGTGACGGCCCTGCTCGGCGAAGACCCGGGCCGGAACGCCTTTGCCGTGGGCTGGATCCGCGACGGAACGCTGGGCGAGACGCCAAGGGAGGGGCGCGGTCCAGGTCCCTTTCTGTTCGAAAACGGCGAGGTGAGCCGTGGCTGGCCGGGAGCGCTGCTGGAGCGGTTCGAGGCCGGGGACATCTACATCAAGGGGGCCAACGCCCTGGATCCGGCGGGCAACGCCATGGTGCTGATGGCCTCGCCTGCCGGAGGAACCATCGGGGCCGCCATGGCGATCCTGATGGCCAGAGGCGGGGAGTTGATCGTGCCGGTCTCCCTGGCCAAGCTGATCCCTTCGGTTCCGGCGGCCTGCGGGCTGCTGGGGCAGGGGCGGCTGACCCGCGTGATGGGATCGCCGGTCGGCGGCATGCCGATCCTGGCCGGATCGGCAACCCTCATCACCGAGGTGGAGGCGGTGCATATCCTCTACGAGGAGGTGCAGGCCACCCCGGTGGCCGCCGGCGGCGTGGACGACTGCGAGGGAGCGCTGGTGCTGGCCTTGCGGGGAGAACCCACCGCCGTGGACAAAGTGATGAACCTGCTGGAATCCATGCGACGCGATCCGTTGCGCGACAACGCCGATCACGCCTGAGGCATGGCGCCCATGCTCGATCCCGAACCGACCAGAGCCGCCCGCCGGGACATGGTCGCGGGGCAGTTGGTGCCACGGGGCATCCGCGACCCGCGTGTGTTGCATGCCATGGCATTGATCCCGCGCGAGCGGTTCTTGCCAGAGGCGCTGGTTGCGGAGGCCTACCGGGACGGGCCGTTGCCCGTCGGCTGTGGTCAGACCATTTCCCAGCCCTACATGGTGGCGGTGATGGCCGAAGAACTGCAACTCACCGGCGAGGAGACCGTGCTGGAGGTCGGGGCCGGTTCCGGATACGGGGCTGCGGTTTTGTCCTGTCTGGCCCGCCGGGTGATCGCCGTGGAGCGGATTCCCGAACTTCTCGACCAGGCGATCGGGCGCTGGAACGCCCTGGGACTCGACAACATCACCGGGATGCTGGGCGATGGCACCCTGGGCGTGCCGGAGCATGCCCCGTTCGATGGCATTTCTGTCACCGCAGCGGCCCCAGGCGTGCCCCGATCGCTTTTCCAGCAGTTGCGCGAAGAAACCGGACGCATGACCATTCCCGTCGGCGAGCGTTTTATGCAGCATCTTTGCCTGGTGCGCCGGCGCGCTGACGGGTCGATGGCCATGGAGACCCGTTTTGGATGTGTCTTTGTCCCGCTGGTGGGTCGCGAAGGATGGGCGGAACCGCCTGCCACGCCAGCCCGGTGATCCGTCCGGGCGTTCAGAAGCGGATTTCGAAGTGGACGATCTCGCCGTCGCTGCTGGTCTGCACGGGAAAGTCGCTTTTTTTCAGAACGGCCTGCATGGAGAGGTTCTCCATGAGGGTTTCGGCGGTCAGACCGGCCACCCCGGCGTTGCGGGCCACGTAGGCCAGATGGCGCATCATGAAGGTGCCGATCCCTTGTCCCTGCCAGTCGTCCCGCACCAGAAAGGCGACCTCGGCCAGATTGGTGGCATCGTCCACGTTGTAGCCGCCGATGGCCACCACCTCCTCCTGGTTGCCGCCCATGACGGTTCCCACCACCACCACGTCCCGGCGCTGATCGATGAAGGTGAAGTTTTTCAGGCGGTTGAAGGGAAACCGCTTGACATGGCTCATGTAGCGCCGGTAGACCGTCCCCTCGGAGAGGGAGTAGAGCATCGCCCGCACCGCCTGCCAATCCGTGGGCCGGGAGGAGCGGAACTGAAGCATGCGCCCGCTCTCCAGCAACATGGAGGTACGCAGTTCCCGTCCTCCCACCCAGATGCGGCCATCCACGTCGCCGACTTCCGGACGCACATAGCCCCACTTGACCGCCCGTTTGATCAAGGCCGCGCGGAAGTCGGGGTGCGCGATGCCGATCAGGGCCAATGCCCGTTCCTGGATGGTCTTGCCGAACAGATAGGCCATGCCGAACTCGCTGACCACATAGTGGACCATGCCGCGATCCAGGGCCACGCCGGCTCCGGGGGCGAGGCGGGCGACGATGCGCGACACCTTGCCGCCGCGTGCGGTGGCGGGCATGGCGATGATCGCCCGGCCCTGGGCGCAGGCCGCCGCGCCAGCATTGAAGGCGGCAATCCCCCCCAGTCCGGAATAGAGCCGCACCCCCAGCGAGTCCACGCATACCTGCCCGGTCAGGTCGATCTGCAGGGCGCTGTTGATCGCCATCAAACGCGGCAGCCGGGCCAGGACGCGCGGGTCGTTGACGTGCTCCGTGCGCCGGAAGGAAAAAAGGGGATTGGCGTGGACCGTGTCGTACAGTTTGCGACTGCCCAGGGCGAAGCTGGTGACCACCGGGCCGGTGAGCGCTCCGGAAGCCAGGGGCGCCAGGATGGTGTCGGAGATCATCTCGCCATGCACGGCGAGGTTTTTCTTGCCGGTCAGAAAGCGGATCATCGATTGGGCCACCCGACCGATGCCCATCTGGATGGTGGCCCCGTCGGGGACCAGGGCGGCGACGTTGCGACCGATGCGTGTCAGGGTCTCTTCCGGTTCGGCTGCAATGAGTTCCGGCAAGGGGGTGGCTGCCGGGACCAGCAGATCGATGTCCCAGACGGCCAGAGAGGTGTCCCCGTGGGTGACGGGCATGTGGGGATTGATCTGGGCAATGACCAGTTGGGCGCTTTCGATGGCGGCACGCACCACATCCACGGCGATCCCCAGGTTGACATGGCCGTCGGCATCGGGCGGGGAGGCGGAGATCAGGGCCACATTCAGGGGCATGCGCCCGCTGCCGAAGAGGCGCGGGATGTCGGCAAGGTGAATGGGGGTATGGTCGGCCATGCCCTGGCGGACCATCTCGCGCACGTTGTCGGCGATAAAAAAGGTATTGAGGGTGAAGATTTCGGCCAGTTCCTTGGTGCAGAACGGGGCCTCACCCGCCACGAACAGGGTGACGATCTCGATGTCCGCCAGTCTGGAGCGTTGTTCGATCAAGGCACGCACCAGGGCGCTGGGCACCCCGGCGCCGGTGGCCAGAAAGATGCGCTGTCCGGGCTTGATGCGGCGCACCGCCACCTCGGGGGTGACGATGGCGCTGGCATGGCGGGTCTGCCAGTCGGGATCCGGCGTGCCGAGGGGGAGGGTCATGGGGGTTTGCCTCCGGCATTCAGGAGAATGGCGCATGTGGCCACCACCGGGGATTGACCGGCCCGGCGGATGACCAGCGGATCGATTTCGATCCGTTCGATCTCCGGGAAGTCGCCGGCCAGTTGTCCCAAACGTTGCAGGATTTCCGCCAGGTCACGGGTATCGTTTTCCCGCGCGGAGGCGGGGGTGCCGGCGCGGGCCATGGCCATGGCCTCTTCCTCGGTGACCGGGGCGAGTTGACAGGCGCCGTTTTCCAAGGTCAGCAGGGGACCGAGGGCAGGGTCACGGCGCATGGTCACCCGGACGGGGCGGCCCTGGCCGCAGGCCTGTTCCACGAACACCCCTTCCACCCGGCCTGTCGGCAGCAGGCGCATGAAACGCAGGGTGAGCAGGTCGAAGGCGTCCCGCACCGCCTGGGGATCGGCCAGGCGGTCGTGACGCAATGGCATGCCGTGGACCAGGTGTCCATCCGGGGTGAGAAGGTGCAGGGAGACCGGGTAGCCCAACCGTTCGGCGATTTCCAGCGCCCCTTCTTCGCTGGAGGTGATTTCGCCTTCGGGAACGGCCAGGCCGTAGGCCTGGAGGATCGGTTTGGCTTCCGCATCGCTCAGCGGGTGCGGTTCGGCCTGACGGGGATGGCGTTGCAGGAGGCGAGCGGCCCGGGTGGGATTGACGGGCAGGGGCGTGATGACCCGGGCCGGACGTTGCCGTTGGCGTATGAACGTTTCCAGGCTGGCCAGGACGGCGGCGGCCCGTTCCGGGGTGGGATAGGCGGCGATTCCGGCGCGATCCGCAGCTTGCATGTGCGCGTCGTGCTCCTCGGCTCCGGGCAGGACCATCAGATGGGGGAGTTCCGGTCGGACGGTCTCGGCGAGGTCGTGCCTGGGGGGCGCCACGAGCGTCAGCAGGGCATCGCCTGGGGTCTCGTCGGTTGCCGTCAGGCCGTGTCGTTCCAGGGTGACGGCGGTATGCCGTCCCAGGGTGTCGTGGTCGGTCAGAATCATCACCCGGTTGCCGGCGGGCAGGGTGGTGTTGCGGGCGCAGGCGAGCAGGAGATCCCACCACTCCTGGATCCCGTGGGCGCGCAGGACGCCCATGCGGTCGCAGGCGGCGTTGATCACCTGCGGGTCGTAACCTGTATCCGGAGGCAGCAGCACCACGGGTTTGAGTTGCGCTGCCTCGCTGGCGGCCTTGAGCAGGCCGGCACCGAGCCGCTGCAATTGGCAGGCGATGACCCTGGTGTCGGGGTCGTGGGCGAGCCAAGCGAGGCACTGGGCGTCGCTGAGACCGGCTCCGTTGCCTGGGCCGATCATTTTGGCGAGTCCCAGGTTGCGGGAGGCCATCCATGCCAGGGTGGCGATGCACAGTTCGCCGGAGCCGGCCAGCAGAGAGATGCCTCCCTCCGGGGGGAGCACCGGGGCCAGGGAGGCATTGATGCCCGCCTGGCGATGGATCACGCCTGGGGAGGCAGGTCCCAGCAGCAGCATGCCTCGCTCCTTGCAGAGCCTGACCAGGGCGGTTTTGCGTTGTTTTCCGGCCTCGTCGTCCTCGGCAAAGCCATTGCTGATCACCACCAGGGCGGAGCAGCCGCGCAAGGCGGCCTGCCTGGCCTGTTCCACCACCAGGGGGGCGGGGACGGCGAGCAGCGCCAGATCCACGCCGCGCGGGAGGGCGTTCCAGTTCGTCAGCGCGGGTTGCCCCAGAATCTCCTCACCGCTGGGATGGAGGAGGTATCGTTTGCCCGCGAAGCTGCCGGAAAGAAAATTGGCGAGCAAGACATGGCCGAATTTTTCCGTTTGTCGGGAGGCCCCCACGATCACCATGGCGCGGGGGGAGAGGAGGGGGGCGAGGGTGGAGTGGCCTGGTATCATGGTTGGCGCCGGTATCTGGGCGGATTGGTATGCTTGCAGTGTACACGATGGCATGACTGACGTGCAAGACAAATACCCTGGCAAGGGTGCTTAAATAATTATGTTTTAAATATCAATTAGTTGATGATGCGTTCAATCGGCGAGTCGGTAAGCCGTGCTGCGCCCGCCACTGTCGGTCTTGCGGAGCATGCCGAGTGCGCTCAATTCGTTGATATCTCGCAGCGCGGTATCGGATGCGGCAATTATGGCACGCATTCACCGCAAGTTCAAGTCATGGCTGGCGCGCCATTTTTATCCGGGCTTGCCAGCGAGGCGAATTGCGGTTATTCTTGACGCTTCCAAATCCACATCAATGATTCACAGACGATACTGGGAGCAAAATATGAGCAAAGAAGGCGGCATGATTCCGGAGAGTTACGTGGAAGGTATAGGCGATATCAGTTTTCATCTTGGTATGGTGCGGATGAATCTTGTGAGTCTTTCGCATACGGAAAAGGACGACAAGGGCAATCCTTTGCCGGAAACCCGGCAGCATCTGGTGATGTCGTTACGTGGCTTTCTGCTTTCCCTGGGGGCGATGCAAAGCATGGCGGACAAACTGACCGAGGCAGGCGTCCTGCAACGCCGCAACCCGGCGGAAGGGACGGCGGAGACCGGCAGGGCGCGGATTGCCAACTGAATGCAGCGTAATCCGCTCACCAACTGCGCGGCGTGAAGTCCGCAGTATTGGCCATGCGTAGCGTGTCACCGGCCTGTTCGATCACGAACAAACCCTGGCTGATGGCGAAACGGCTGACATTCTCCTCGATCACCATGGCGGCGACCGCACCAAATACACGACAATCGGCGTATCTGGGGAAAAACTCCTTGAATACAACCAAACGCTCCAGATGCTCCCGAACGTCGTCAATCGTGAGCTTGCTCTTGACCTCCACCAGGGCGACCGCGTCGGTGTTGACTACGAACAGGTCGATTTCGATGTGACGACCGCCCGGCAGATCGGCCTCCACACGCCGACTGACCTGATGCACCGGGATCCCCCATTGCACGAACAGGGTCTTGCAGGCCGGGGCCACCAGTCCCTCGACAAATTCGCCCAGACGACCGCCAAGCCGATCCAGTTTGCGGTCGGTCTCCCGCATCCTGCGATCCGTTTCCTGCATCTGACGATCCGTTTCCTGCATCTTGCGATCCGTTTCCTGCATTCTGCGATCCGTTTCCTGCATCTTGCGATCCGTTTCCTGCATCTGCCTGGAAACTTCCTGAATCTGGCGGGTGGTTTCCCGGATCATCTCCCAGACATCATCGACGGTGGTGGATTGTGGCATGGCGGTTCTCCCTGTTTGCCCGGAAGTTGCAAGATAAACGGCTATTTTTGAAAGGCGACGGTCTGTCGCAACCCTTCCTCCAGGGTGGTTTGCGTCCGCAGGCCCAGGGCGTGGGCCGCCGCCTCCGGATCCCCCAGGGAAAGCCGGATATCCCCGGAGCGCGGCGGGGCATGCCGGATCTCCACTTTGCCCCCACAGACCCGGAACAGGGTGGCGGCCAGGTCGAGAATGGTGATTTGCCGCCCGGTGCAGACATTGAACACCGGAGCTTGCGTGGTGGCCAACTCCATGGCCCGTATCAGAAAACGCACCACGTCTCCCACATACACGAAATCCCGCGTCTGTGAGCCGTCGTCGTATACGGTGAGGGGGGCGTTGTCGAGAATCCGGCGAATGAAAATCGAGATCACCCCGGAATAGTGGGAGGAGGGGTCTTGACGAGGGCCGTAGACATTGAAGAAGCGCAGACCGGTGGTCGGAATCCCGTGCACCAATCCCGCCACCCGGGCGTGGAGTTCCGAGCCGAGTTTGTCGGCGCCGTAGGGGGTCATGGGGCGGGTGGCGCTGGTTTCGCCCAGGGGTACGGCCTGGTTGTCGCCGTAGACCGCCGCCGACGAGGCATAGACCACCGGAATCGGGTTGACGCCCCCCACGCGTCGGGCCGCATCTAAAACCCGCACGGTCCCGGTCATGTTGATCGCATGGCTGGCGACCCACTGTTCGTTGCACAGCGGCACCGAGACGACCGCCGCCAGATGCCAGCACCCGTCCACTCCCTCCATGACACGGGTCATCACTCCATCTTCCGTGATATCCGCCACGATGATTTCGCAGCGTTTGTCCACCTGTTCCCGCCGGCCCGTGGCAAGATTGTCCACGATGCGCACCCGGTCACCCCGTGCCAGCAATGCATCCGCCAGATGCGAGCCGATGAAACCGCATCCCCCAGTGATCAGCCAGGTTGCCATCCTCGCACGTCTTTCCCGTTCAAAAGGTTTGCACGACCAGTCCATCCCGCAGTTTCGGTTCGAACCAAGTGGATTTGGGGGGCATCACGCAACCGGCATCGGAAACGGCCATCAGTTCGTCCATGCCGGTGGGAAACAGGGAAAAGGCCACACGCATTTCGCCGGAATCCACACGCCGCGTCAGTTCCTCCAAACCACGCCGCCCCCCGACGAAATCGATGCGCATGTCCTGGCGGGGATTGACGATCCCCAATAACGGTGCCAGCAACCGCTCCTGCAGAATCGAAACATCCAGGCACGCCAGGGGGTCCGCTGCCTGTTCCGGCGTCAAATCGGCCTCCAGGTGATGCCAGCGACCGGCCAGATACATGCCGAACCGATGCCGCGCATCCGGGGCCACCGGCCCGTCCGCCCGGCGGAGCCGGAACGCCTCGCCAACCCGGTGCAAAAATTCGGTTTCCTCCATGCCGTTCAGGTCGCGCACCACCCGGTTGTAATCCATGATGCGCACCTGGGAAGTGGGAAAGACCACGGCCAGAAAACCGGCTCCGGCCTCCGGCATGTCATCGGCCACCCGCGAAGCGGCAGCGGCGCGATGATGACCGTCGGCGATGTACATGGCCGGCAAACGGTCCAGGGCAACGGCCAATTCCCGAATCTCCTCGGGCCGGTCCATCACCCAAAGGGTGTGTCGGATGCCGTCCTCGGCCAGAAAATCATACACCGGAGCGGATGCGGCGATCCGTCGTTCGGTCAGCGCCTCGATGCCGGGGTGCTCGGGGTGGATCAGGAAGACCGGCCCGCTGTTGGCCCGCAACGTGGCCGCCAGACGGGTGCGGTCGTCCTCCTTGTCCGGGCGGGTGTGCTCGTGCTTTTTGATCCGCCCCTCCCGATAGGCCGCCACCGATGCCAGCCCGGCAACCCCGGTCTGCCGGTGGCCGTTCATCTCCAGACGATAAAGATAAAAGCAGGGTGTGGCATCCTGCAGGAGAATCCCCTGGGCGCACATGTCGGCAAAACGTCGCTTGGCAGCGTCATACACCCTGGGATCACGTGCAGAGATTTCCGGTTCCAGGGCGATCTCCGCCTTGGAGACGTACAGGAACGACTCCTCGATTCCCGCAGCCAGGGCACGTGCTTCCGCGCTGTCCAGCACGTCGTAAGGGGGTGCGGCCACGCGCCGCTCCAAACCCGGCTTGGGACGCCAGGCGCGAAAAGGTTGCATGAGGGTCACTGGTGGCTCCGCCGCAATTGATTGATCTCCAGACGAATGGTGCGCTCCATGGTTTGCAGCCCTTCCGTCAGCTTGTCCCACAGTTGCTCGGCGCGCGACATGTCCCGGTTGCGTCCGGCCTGCTCCAGGGCAAAGGCCAGATGAAACACCTCCACCTGCCCGAACGCCCCGGTGGCGCCCTTCAGGCTGTGTGCCACATCCCGCACCTCGTCGGCCTCACCCATGGCAATGGCGCGTCGAATCCGCGCCATCTGGTGCGGTGCATTGGTGAAATAGAGATCGGTGATCTCCTTGAGCAGGTCATGGTCCCCGTCCACGGTCTTGAGCAGACGCGCCATGTCCACAACCGGCACCGCCTCTGGCGTCAAGGTCTCGGGTTGGCCCCCGGGGCGCGACCCGGACAGGAGCCGATCCATCTCCTCGAACAGCTCCGTGGCACGCACCGGCTTGGCGTGAAATCCGTCCATGCCGGCCTCCATGGCCTGCTTCCGCTCCTGCTCCCCGGCAAAGGCCGTCACCGCGATGATCGGCATGCGCGCCGAGCGGTTTTCCTGCTCCAGTTTACGGATGGCAGCCGTCGCGGCATACCCGTCCAGCACCGGCATGCGCAGATCCATCAGCGCCAGATCGAATCCGGCCCCTTTCAGCAAGGAAATGGCTTCCTCGCCGTTTTGCGCCAGCGTCACTTCGTATCCCTGTTGGGTCAACAAACGACTCATCACCTTCTGGGTGAAGGGAATGTCCTCCACCAGCAGGATGCGTCCACTCCGCTTCCCTTCCTGCCCTGCCGGGAGTGCGGGATCCAAGACTGCCGTCAGGCTCATGGCAGCATGGCGGATGCACTCCAGTCGTTCTTTGCCTTCTCCGGGGGAAGCGTTCGCCAGCAAGACCTCCACATGTTTCAGGATCTCCCTGGCCGCCTGCAAGGCGTCGTCACTTTGCATCATGATCCCTTTCTGTCATTTCTCGTCCCTAGAACGTCTCGATAAACTTTTCCACTTGCCTGAAGGCCGTTTCCAGGCGCTCACTGGTGCGTCTCGCCTCGCTCCACTCCTTGCGCAAGGCTGCCTCCTCCATGACCTGGGCCAGCCGCGCCATGGCGGATACCCCCATGTTGGAGCATGCCTCCTTGAGTTCCAGGGCGGCCTCCAGCATCGGATCGACCTGTTCTTTTTGGATCATATCGGCGAGCTTGTCCAGGAGTTCCCTTGCCGAAGGCTGAAAATGCAGCAACAGCTCGCGTATCAAATCGTCGTCCTCGCCGAACAGTTGCCGCAATTGGTGGATCTCCACCGGAGGCGGCGGACCGATGCTCTTCGGGATCCAGTGTTGCAGTTTCTGCAACAGCAGTTCGGGTGCGACCGGCTTGCTCAAGTAGTCGTCCATCCCGGCGGCCAGACACCGCTCCCGATCCCCCTTCATGGCGTGCGCGGTCATCGCGATGATGGGAATGTGCCGGGAAGCGGCCTGTTCCGATTTGCGAATGGCGTGGGTCGCCTCGAAACCGTCCATCACCGGCATCTGACAATCCATCAGGATCAGGGCGTAAGGGAGATGATTCACCGCCTCCACCGCCTCCTGCCCGTTGGATACCGCATGCACCGCGTACCCCAGCTTTTTGAGTTGCAACAAGGCCACCTTCTGGTTGACCGGATTGTCTTCCACCAACAAAAGCAGATTGCCCGACTCCAGGGCATCGTAGGCGTCCGGGTCCGGCACCGGCGTGGGGGGGTCCTTGCCGGTGGCGGGTGCGGCGATCATCTCCATGCCGGGCAGCATCGGCTCGGCCACCCTCTGCTCCGCAGCCAGCAGCCGGATCCACTCCGCGCGTCGCACCGGCTTCACCAGCGTGGCGGTGAAACCCGCCTTCAGGAATTGGGCGCGTTCCTCCTTGTCCTCCCAATCCATCAGCGCGATCAGATTCAGGGTGCGTCCCCCGGGTTCCCGGCGCAACAGTTCGGCCATGATCTGACAATCCATGTCCGCCAGGGATGCCGCAATCACCGCCACCTGATAGCCATTGCCGCTTGCAGCCGCCTCCCGGTAGGCGATCAACCCCTGATCGCCGTTCAGGACGCCATGATGCGTCATGTTCCAGGAGGTGAAACCGTCGTGCAGGATCTCCCGATCCGTGGGGTTTTCCAGAACGCTCAACACGCGCAGTCCCTTCAACTGGTCGATGCTTTGCGAGTCGTCCTCCTCCACCGGCAGACGCGAGGTCTGGAACGGAATCCGGAACCAGAACACGGTCCCGCCCTGCGGACGGCATTGCGCGCCGATCTCCCCCCCCATCAATTCGGCCAGCCGTTTGCTGATGGCCAAACCCAGACCGGTTCCCCCGAATTTGCGGGCCGTGCCCCGCTCGGCCTGGGTGAACGGCTCGAACAACCGTTTCGATTCCACCTCCTCGGCTGCCAGGCCGATGCCGGTGTCGGCCACCGAAAAATGGACCACCACCCGATCCCGCACGTTCTCCTCCAGGATCGCCCGCAGGGTCACCTCGCCGTCCTCGGTGAACTTGATGGCATTTCCCAACAGGTTGAGCAGCATCTGGCGCAGACGGCCAGGATCGCCCTTCAGGGCGACGGGGATTTTTGAGGACACATGGGTCATCAGGGAAATCCCCTTGTCGTGGGCCTGGGGCGCCAGCAATTCGGCGGCCCCTTCCACCACCGTCAGCAGGGAAAAGTCGATCCGCTCGATGTCGATCTTGCCCGCCTCGATCTTGGAAAAATCCAGGATGTCGTTGATCAGCGCCAGCAGGGAGCGGGAGGATTCCTTGACGATTTGCGCGAACTCCAGCTGTTCTTCGTTCAGCGGGGTATCCATCAGCAGATCGTTCATGCCGACGATGGCGTTCATCGGCGTGCGAATCTCGTGGCTCATGTTGGCCAGAAAGGCCGATTTCATGCGCGAGGAGTCCTGGGCGGTGTCCCGGCTCATCTTCAGTTTGCGCACCTCGTCCAGCGCCATGGTGGCGTCCCGGAACACGGCCATGGAACCGATGATCTCGGTATCCTCCATGATCGGGGTGGTGACGTAGGCCACCGGGAGCAGCGTACCATCCTTGCGTATGAAATAATCCTCCTCCACCCGGTAGGAGCGGCCCAGCAGACTCTGATGGGCCGGACACTCGCGGATGGGAAACGGCGTGCCGTCCGGACGGCGGTAGTGAATGATTTCATGCAGGTTCTTGTGCAGTATGTCCGCCTCCTGCAGACCGAGCAGCCTTTCTGCTTCCCGGTTGATGGCCTGCACCTGCCCCTTTTTGTCCAGGACGTACAACCCGTCGCCCATGGCATCCATGACCCGGCGGAAAAAGGCCAGATTCCCCTCCAGCCGTTCCTCGGTGGCCACCCGCGAGGTGATCTCCGAGCCGACCGTGATGTATTGAAACGGACGACCCATCGGGGTCAGAAACGGGACGATGGTGCAGTCCACCCAAAAGAAATCACCGTTTTTCTTGCGGTTGCGGATTTCGCCATGCCAGACGCGACCACTTTGCAACAGACGCCACATCTCCTTGAAGAAGGATTTCGGGTGATAGCCGGAGTCGAACAGCGTATGGTTGTTGCCCAGGATCTCCTCCCTGGAGTACTGGCTGACCTGGATCAGACGATCGTTGACCCGTGTGATGGTGCCATAGGGATCGGCGATGCTCATGAGGAACTGTTCGTCCATGGCCCGCTTTTGATAGTCCAGTTGGGTGATCATCTCCTGGAACTGGCGGGTCCGGTCGGCCAACACCGCGTCCATGCGTGTCCGCTCCACCACGTCCCGGAAAATCCCCTGTACCGCGACGAGCCGTCCGTCCTCGTTGCGGATGACATGCGCGGTGATGGAGACCGGCGCCTGCTTGCCTCTCCGGCAGAGCAGCACCAGGTCGAAATCCTCCACGCGGTCGCTGCTTTTGAGAATCTGCATCATCTCGTGGAGATGCTCCGGATTGGCGCAGAAATGGGCCAGCGGGCGTCCCTGGATTTCGGATGGGCGGTGTTTCAGGAGTTTTTGCACCGAAGGGCTGACGAACTGCAAGACCCCGTTGGCATCCATCCGATAGTAAACATCCTCCATGTGGTCGCAAATGGAGTGGAACTGCTCGAGCCTTTCGCTGAAGGCCCGGTTGCGCGAGCGCTCCTCGGTGACATCGCGCACCAGGATCAGATCACCCGTCATCGTGGGGGAGAGGGCGTGGGGGTGGCCGACGAATTCGATGGAAAAGAGGGCCTCTTCGGTGCTGTTCGGCAGTTCGATGGCATGTTCGCGCCAGCCGAGACGCTGCCCGAGGCCGCATTGGGGACAACGCGTGGTGGCCGGATAGGCGAAGCCGGCGGAAATCCGTCCCCACCATGCCTCCGGGGAACCCCAGGGCCGGGTCAGATGATACAGCCAGGTATCCGTGGAATGGATGGCGCCGCTCTCCCGGACAATCCCCAGGCCGGTTGGGGATTTTTCCGATTCCGGCGATCCATTCGTTTCGCTGGTTGCGAATTTCATGACGGCCCAGCCCCCATGATTCACCTTCCTTATGGTAATGCGATTGACATGTGATTCGATAGAATATCCCCCCTCCGGTTGCAGGGCAATGGTTTCCGTCTGCTTAGGTTTCATTAACACGATTTTTCTGGGCGAGCAGGGAGGCCAGAAAGACCTGTTGTCCCTGCCGCACGGTGGACCAGGGACGCCGCGTCGGTGCGGCGGGCGCGGGATCGGGATCGGGTGCGGGGAGCGCAGGCGCAGGAGCGGGGAGGGAGGGCGCGGGGGCAACGGGCAACTCGGCGACCGGCACGGGGACGGGGACGGGAAGGGGGACAGGGAGGGAAGATCGGTCGTGACGTTCGGCGAGCAGTTGCCCGATCACCCTGGCCCGACTGATGCCGTATTCGCTGGCCACGGCATCCAGTTGCGCGAGTTCATCGTCTTGCAGCCAGATCTCGATGCGCTTCATCTCCTCCATGCGGCGTTTGCGATAGGCCATGACACGGCTGGATGCGGAGTCGTGAATCCTTTTTTGGGCCATTTTTGTTCTCCCTGGCGATTCATGGCTTGTTCTGGGTCGAAAATTCATGATAGAATATCAATTTACTGTTTTCCATGCAAATCACAAAGGCGCGCCCCTCCATGAATCGACCCGCCAGTCCCAACGCCATTTGGCAGGCAACCTCCGTCACCCGCGCGGATCGCGAGCGGTTGAACGGCCACCCCGGTCTCATTCTCTGGTTTACCGGCTTGTCCGGTTCGGGGAAATCCACCATGATCCACGCGGTGGAAAAACGTTTGCATGGGGCAGGTCACCACACCCAGTCCCTGGATGGCGACAACGTGCGCCACGGCCTGTGCGGCGACCTCGGCTTCTCCAACGCCGACCGGGTGGAAAACATCCGTCGCATCGGCGAGGTGGCCAAGTTGATGGTGGACGCCGGCTTGATCGTCCTGTGCGGATTCATTTCTCCCTTTCGCGCCGATCGGGCAAGGGTGCGCGCCCTGGTCGGAGCCGGTGATTTCGTCGAGATCCTCTGTCACTGCCCCCTCGAGGTGTGCGAGCAACGGGATGTGAAAGGACTCTACCGCAAGGCCAGGGCCGGCGAAATCCCGGAGTTCACCGGCATCTCCTCCCCCTACGAACCCCCGGAGGCCGCAGAACTGGTGCTCGACACCGGTTCCGATTCCATCGCGGCCTGCGCGGACAAGGTGTTGGAACTGCTGCCGTTCTGGCCTGCCCGGCCTCGTTGACTTTGCCAACAGAATCTCCAGCGAGGGGGCAAATATGGAGGAACTGCCCAAAATTCTCGTGGTGGATGACAGGCCCAGCAACCGGGTCGCCCTGCGTGTCGTTCTCGATGATGTCGAGGCGAACATCATCGAGGCCGGATCCGGCAACGAGGCGTTGACCCAGTGCCTTTATCACGACTTCGCGCTGATTCTCCTGGACGTGCAAATGCCCGTCATGGATGGCTACGAGGTGAGCCGTCACCTGCGCACTTCGGCACAGACCCGCGCCATCCCCATTCTGTTCCTGACCGCCTTCATGGGGGGCCATGACCATCTGCTCAAGGCCTATGATGCAGGGGCGGTGGATTTCATCCTCAAGCCCATCGAGAGCACCATCCTGCTCTCCAAGGTGAGGGTGTTTCTGGAACTGTACAATCATCGCCGTGCCCATGAACGGCAAGCGGCACAACTGGCCGAACACAATGCCCGTCTGGAAGAGGAGATCCGGGAAAGACAACGGGTGGAGCAGGAGTTGATCGAGGCCCGCCGTATCGCGGAGGAGGCCAATCTGGCCAAAAGCCGCTTCCTGGCCACCATGAGCCATGAAATCCGCACCCCGATGAACGGCATTCTGGGCTTCGCCCAACTGCTTGCCCGTACCGAGTTGACCGAAAAACAGACCCTCTACGTCAAGACCATCGTCGATTCCGGCGGCAACCTGCTGGCCATCATCAACGACATCCTGGATTTCTCCAAACTCGAGGCCCACAAGGTCACCCTGGAGTCCATCCCCTTCAGCCCGGTGGACGAACTGCACAAGGCGGCACGTCTGTTTTCGAGCGCCGTGGAGCAGAAAGGCCTGGTCCTCCACCAGCATGCGGGGGCGGGCGTGCCGGAGTCGCTGATCGGCGATCCGAATCGTTTGCGGCAGGTGCTGCACAACCTGATTGCCAATGCGGTCAAATTCACCGAGCAGGGGGAGATCACCCTGGGTCTGGAACCCCTGATGGTGAACGAAGAGTCGGCGACGTTGCGCTTTTCCGTGGCCGACACCGGGATCGGCATCCCCCCCGATGCGCGGAGCAGGCTGTTCGCCCCCTTTGTCCAGGCGGACAACTCCACCACCCGCAAATATGGCGGCACAGGGCTGGGGTTGTCCATCTGCAACGGCCTGGTCAAACTGATGGGGGGCGGGATCGAACTGGAAAGCGAGGTCGGCAAGGGCAGTTGTTTTCTGTTCACCGTGACCTGCCCGGTGGACAGACGGAAGGTCGCAGGAGCGGTTTGATCCGACCCGGTTGACCCGACAGGAGTCAGCGACCGCGCACGAACTCCACGCGCCTGTTCCCTTCGGCATCGGGTTTGGCGGGATCCACAGGATTGGCCACGCCCTGCGCACTCACCGCCAGACGGGCACCGTCGATGCCATGCCGCTTCATGAGGTCATAGCGGATCGCCTCGGCGCGACGCAGGGCGAGCCGTTGCCCCGCCGCGTCGTTGGTGCCGTCGGCATGGGCCAGGATCGCCAGACGCAACGACGTGCTCTTGCGCATGGTTTCCGCCATGCGGTCCACATACTCCCTGGCCCCGGGGGGCAGGTTGCTGGAGCCGTCCGCAAAGAAGATCGGAAAGGCCACCTTGCGAAACGCAACGGAGGATTCGGCAGTACCGCGATGCTTGACCGCAGGCGGATTGGCCGCCGGCGTCTCACCCAGCGCCTCCAGGATCTCGGCTGGAGACGGAGGGGCATGAAACATGGTCGTGCCCCCATAACGGGTCTTGCTCCCCTTGTCGGCATCGACAGGCTCGGCAGCCCCCAGGCCGAAAAAGGGGACGATCAGCAAACCGGCCAACAGGCCCAGCCGTGGCAACAGTGGCATCCGGGCAATCATTCCTGGTGCTCCTCTCGATGCTCTTCCGGGGATGCGGAGGTGATCAGCAGGTCCAGCCTCTCCTCCACCTCCCGCAGCGTGACCGTTCCCCCCAGCCGCAACCTGCCGAACAACAACTCGTCGGCCAACGGCTGGCGAACCTTCTGCTTGATGAGCCGCTCCATGGGACGCGCGCCGTTTTTCTTGTCGTAACCGCGTTGGGCAAGCCATTGCCGACCACTCTCCTCCACGTCCAGGATGACGTTGCGGGCCGCAAGATCCCGCTCCAGCACGCCCAGGAACTTGTCCGTCACTTGCAGGATCACCTTCGTCTCCAGATGGGTGAAGGGCACGATGGCATCCAGACGGTTGCGGAATTCGGGAGAAAAGAGCCGCCGGATCTCCTTCATCTCATCCCCCTCGTGCTCCTGCCGCACGAACCCCATGGAGGCGCGATCCAGCTCCTGAGCGCCTGCATTGGTGGTCATGATCAGGACCGCATTGCGGAAATCGGCCCGACGACCGTTGTTGTCCGTCAGACTGCCGTGGTCCATCACCTGCAAAAGCAGGTTGAAGATGTCGGGATGGGCCTTTTCCACCTCGTCCAGCAGAATGACGGAGTGGGGATTCTTGGTGACCGCCTCGGTGAGCAGCCCGGACTGCTCGAACCCCACATAACCGGGCGGGGCGCCGATGAGACGGGAGACGGCATGGCGTTCCATGTATTCGCTCATGTCGAAACGCACCAGAGGAACCGCCATTTCCCGTGCCAGCAGCCTGGCCAACTCGGTCTTGCCGACGCCGGTCGGCCCGGCCAGGAGAAAACAGCCGATGGGCTTTTCCGGGTTGGCAAGCCCCGCGCGGGAGAGCTTGATCGCCTTGCACACCAGGGAAACGGCGCTGTCCTGCCCGAAGAGACTCAAAAGGATGTTGCTTTCCAGGTTGCGCAACAACTCCCGGTCGTCGTGGGAGACGGTGCGGGCCGGAATGCGCGCCATGCGAGCGACCACACTTTCGATTTCGCGGACGCCGATCTGCTTCTTGCGTTTGGCGGCAGGGGCGATGCGGGCCACGGCCCCGGCCTCGTCCAACACATCGACGGCGGAATCAGGATGCTTGCGGTCATGGATGTAGCGCCCCGACAACTCGGCAGCCACCCGGATGGCAGGGGCGGTGTAACGGATGCCGTGGTGCGCTTCGTAACGGGATTGCAGGCCCTTGAGAATCAGAATGGTCTCGTCCAGGGAAGGCTCGTTGATGTCGATCTTCTGGAAACGACGGGCCAGGGCCTTGTCCTTTTCGAAGACCCCCCGGAACTCCTCGAAGGTGGTGGAG
>JADGAR010000039.1 GCA_015231915.1 Magnetococcales bacterium | reverse complement strand
GGGCTTCGCCCTTGGATCCCACCAGGGGGATAATCCCCCTGGACCCCTAATAATTGATTGTCCTTACACTCTGGACCGCGCCATCTTGTCAAATGCAAGATAAATCACCGGCGTGGTGAACAGCGTCAATACCTGACTCAACAACAACCCTCCCACCATGGTAATTCCCAAGGGCTGCCGCAACTCCGCACCAATGCCACTTCCCGCCATCAACGGGAGCGCGCCCAACAACGCGGTGAAGGTGGTCATCAGAATGGGACGCAACCTGAGCAAAGCAGCACGATGAATCGCCTCGCGAGCATCAAGCCCTTCCTGACGCCTGGCCTCGATGGCAAAATCAATCATCATGATGGCATTCTTCTTGACAATGCCAATCAAAAGGATAATGCCAATCACCCCGATGATGTCCAATTCCATGCCAGCCCAACCCAACGCCAACAAAGCACCCACCCCGGCAGAAGGCAGGGTGGAAAGAATCGTGACCGGATGAATATAACTTTCATAAAGAACCCCAAGCACGATGTACATGGTGATAATGGCGGCCAAAAAAAGCAAAGGAATGTTGGCAAGGGAATCCAGAAACATGAGCGCTGCACCCTGAAAGGCAGTCTCAATACTCGCCGGCAGCCCAAGCCGTTCGATGGCGGCCTGAATCGCAACCATGGCCTCCCCCAGAGAAACACCGGGAGCAGGATTGAAAGAGAGCGTGGCCGCCGGAAACTGGTTGACGTGATGGTTGACCAGGACAGTGCGCGCCTCCGACATTCGCGCCACAGCGGCAAAAGGGATCTGCCGCCCGTCGCTGGCTGGGAGATGCAAATCAAGCAGTGAATCCGGAGCACGGCGAAACTCCGGACGCACCTCCAGCACAACCCGCTTCTGGCCGGATTGGGTGAAGATGGTGGAAATCAAACGCTGGCCATAGGCATCGTAAAGAATGTTGTCGATGGTGGCCGTGGAAACGTTGAGCCTGCCAGCCTCGGTGCGGTCAATGGCCACACGCACCCCGGCACCCTGGTCCTGCAAATCGCTGGTCACATCCGCCAGCTGCGGCAAGGTCGCCAAAGCCTCCAAAAGCTTCGGGGTCCAGACGGCCAACTGCGCAGGATCCGGGGAACCGAGCAACAACTGGTACTGGGTCTTGGTCATGCGCTCCTCGAGGGTCAGGTCCCGAACCCCCTGCAGATGAAGGGTGATGCCGGGCACGACGTCCGCACTTCCCTGGAGACGATGCATGACCTCAGCCATGGCAAGGCCACGCTCTTCCAGAGGCTTGAGGGCGATGAGCAGACGACCGTTGTTGAGCACGGTATTGATCCCGTCAATGCCGATGAACGAGGCGATCTTGTCCACCGCTGGATCGGCGAGCAAAGCGCGGGTCATCTCCTGCTGCTTGCGCGCCATGGCCGGAAAGGAAATGGTCTGGGAGGCCTCGGTAAAACCCTGAAGGATGCCGGTGTCCTGCATGGGGAAAAATCCCTTGGGGATCCACAGGTAGAGCAGAACCGTGAAAAGCAGAGTGGCAGCAGCCACCCCCAGGGTGATCCCGGCATGGTCCAGGGCCAGGGTCAAGCCACGGCCATAAGCAGAAAGAAGCCTGTCGATCCAGGAGGGGGCGCGTTCCGGCGGAGTGGGCCTGAGCAGTCGGGCGCACAACATGGGGGTCAGGGTGAGAGAGACCACAGCGGAAATCAAAATCGCCACCGCCAGGGTGATGGCGAACTCGTGGAACAGACGACCCACCACGTCCTCCATGAAAAGCAGAGGGATCAATACGGCCAAAAGCGAGGCCGTGAGGGAAAGAATGGTAAAACCGATCTGCCTGGCCCCCCTGAGGGCAGCCTGCATGGGAGAAAACCCCTGCTCCACGTAACGGGCCACGTTTTCGATCATGACGATGGCATCGTCCACCACAAAGCCGGTGGCGATGGCCAGAGCCATCAGGGTGAGGTTGTTGATGCCGAAGCCTGCCAGGTACATCACGCCGAAAGTCCCCACCAGCGAGATGGGGACAGCCAGGGCCGGGATCAGGGTGGCCGAAGGCGAACGCAGGAAAAGCAGGATCACCAGCACCACCAGGGCGACAGAGAGCAGCAGATCGAAACGCATTTCCGCAACCGAAGCGCGGATGGTGGTGGTGCGGTCGGCCAGGATGGCCAGTTCCAGGTTTTCGGGCAAAGTCAGACGCAACTGCGGAAGCAAAGCCTTGACCCGGTCGGCCACCTCGATGACATTGGCCCCAGGCTGACGCTGCACGTTGAGGATCACGGCGCTCTGTTCGTCTGCCCAGGCGGCGAGACGGGCGTTCTCTTCCCCTTCCACAATGTCGGCCACCTCCCGCAGGCGCAGAGGGCTGCCGTTGCGATAGGCGATGATGAGGGACTCGTAGTCCGAAATGGAACGCAACTGGTCGTTGGCGTCGATGGTGGAAGCACGCAGTGGGCCGTCGAAGCTCCCCTTGGGTTGATTGACGTTGGCGGCGGCAACCGCGCTGCGCAGGTCCTCCAAAGAAAGGCCGGCGGCGGCAAGCGCTTTGGGATTGGCCTGGATGCGCACCGCCGGACGGCTGCCCCCGGCCAGGGAAACCAGGCCCACGCCAGGAAGCCGGGAAAGACGTTGCGCCACCCGTTCCTCGACCATTTCGTGCAGGCGGGGTCGGGCAAGAGAGGAGGAGGAGGCCGCCAGGGTGAGAATCGGGGCGTCCGCCGGGTTGATCTTGCCGTAGGTGGGGGGCATGGGAAGGTCGTTGGGGAGGAGGTTGGCGGCAGCGTTGATGGCAGCCTGCACCTGCTGTTCGGCCACGTCGAGGGTGATGGCGGGGCCGAAGCGCAAAGTGATGAGAGAAGCCCCGCCGGAACTGATGGAGGAGATGCGGCGCAACCCCGGCATCTGACCGAACTGGCGCTCCAAAGGCGCGGTGATGGCAGAGGAAATGACATCCGGGCTGGCCCCCGGGTGAAAGGTGCTGACCTGAATGGTGGGAAGATCCACGTCCGGCAGGGCGGAAAGCGGGAGCAGACGGTAGGCCACCGAGCCGACGAGCAGGATGGCGATCATGAGCAGGGAAGTGGCAATGGGCCGCAGGATGAACGGGCGGGAGAGATTCATGGCGACTGCTTTTTTCTCCACTCCTTCCGTTCCTGGGGGGCGGCGGGTGGAGGTGCGCCGGGGGTGACCACTGCCACGCGACTGCCTTCGCGCAGGCGATCGATCCCCTCCAGCACCACGCGCTCGCCGGCCTGGAGGGGAGTGTCGCGCACCTCCGTAAGGCCGTTGGTTTCGGCTCCTGGGGTCACGGAGACCACCGAGACCGTGTTTTCCTCCCCGACACGGAAGAGATGGCTCCCCTTGGGGCCTTGCTGGATCGCGGCAGAGGGTACGGTCACGGCGTTGGACAGGGTTTCCATCAACAGCCGGACCTGGACGAACTGGTTGGGAAAGAGGGTGAGATCCTCGTTGAGGAACTCCCCTTTCAGGCGGATGGTCCCGGTGCTGGCATCGATGAGACTGTCGGTGGCAACCAGGCGACCGGTGGCCAGGGTGCTCTTCCGGTCGCGATCGAGGATTTCCAGCGTCACGGGCGCGGCGGCGGCGAGTTTTTTCAGCAGGGCCTGGAGATGACCCTCCGGGAGCGAGAAAAGCACGGCGATGGGCCGCAGTTGGGTGATCACCGCCAGTCCGGCGGTATCGTTGGCGCGCACGGTGTTGCCCCGGTCCACCTGCCGCAGGCCGATGCGACCGTCGATGGGGGCGGTGATGCGGGTGTATTCGAGTTGCAGGCGGGCGTTTTCCACTTCGCCTTTGTCGCTTTCCACCGTGCCCTGGTATTGCCGCACCAGGGCCTCCTGGGCATCCACCTGCTGTTTGGCGATGGCGTCCTTGGACCACAGATCCTGGTAGCGTTTGAGGTCGAGGCGGGCGTTGTCCAGCAGGGCAGCGTCCCTGGTCAGTTGTCCCGCGCTCTTGCGCGCCTGGATCCGAAACGGGCGGGCATCGATTTCGGCCAGCAGGTCGCCTTCCCGGACCAGGCTGCCTTCCTGGAAATGGATTTTTTCGAGTTCGCCGTCCACCCGTGGCCGCACCGTCACCTGGGCCAGGGGCGTGACCGTACCGATGGCGGTCAGCCAGACCGGCAGATCGGTGATCTTGACCTCCCCCACGGTGACCGGGCGCGGGCCGTCGTCGCGATTGTGGCGGCCACGCTGTGGTTCTCCCTCCTTTTGCCAGGGAGGCGCCGGGCGTCCGGCGTACCACCACCAGCCGGCTCCGGCGAGAAGCAGTATCAACGCCACTGGGGCAATGCGGCGGCGAAACAGGGTCATCGGGGCCACGGACTCCTTGAAAGTTCAGGTGTGGCTGGCAGTGTACCGCAAGGCGGGTCGTCAGGCCAGTATCCGCAAGGTGGGCTTGTTGACAACCGTCGCGATTTGGCTCATGTTGGCGAAGGTGGTTTTCTGGCTTTCGTGAATTGGGAGTGCGGGATGCGCGTTCTGATCGTCTGGCGACAACGGTTCCGGTTTCACGACGAGGTTGCCGATGCCTTTGGCCGGTGGGGCGTCGCGGTCGAGACCCTGTTCCTGGAGGATCCGGATTTTCTGGAAAAGCTGGCCGAGGGGGTGGTGCGCCGGCAACCGGATTTTTTGTTCACCATTCCGATTTCATTGCCCTTGTCCCGTCTGGCTCCCGCGCTGAAATGTCCGGTGGTTCATTGGGAACTGGATAAATTGATGAATGGGGAGTGGTTTCATTCGGAAAGTTTTACACATTATGATATTTTATTCTGTACTTATCGCCAGGATGTGGCGCAACTGCGCGCCCTTGGCTTTCATGGTCATTATTTGCCGTTTGCATATAATATCAAGGAGCACAACGGGCAAGAGAGGGGGTATCGATGGGATGTCTCCTTCGTGGGGAGCGGGGAACGGGGGTATCCGTACCGGCGGTATGTGGAGGCGCAGCCGGATCCCGGGGCGGTGGATGGCCTGTTCGAGACGCTGCTGGCCGAGTTGATGGCAGCCCAGGATCCGCCGCCGGATTTCCGCGCACGGGTGGCGGCCCATGCCGGTCAACTGGAGCGGTTGGGCGTTGGCTCCCCGCTGCCGCTGGATGCCGATTTTGCCGCCTCCCTGCTGGCCAAAGAGGCGGGCCGTCGCTATCGCGAGGCCTGTCTGCGGGCGGTTCCGGGGGTGGTGGTGTTCGGGGCCGAGGATTGGCGCGGCAACGGCTGGGAGGGGATGCATTATCTGGGACCGGTTGCCCAATACGAGGCTTCCGGGAACATTTTTTCCGCCAGCCGCGTCAATCTGAGCATCACGCGACCCCATGCCCGCTGTGGCTTGACCGACCGGATTTTCAATGTGCTCTTTGCCGGGGGATTTCTGCTCACCGACCGCACGGCGGCCCTGCTGGAGCTGTTCGAGGAGGGACGGGATCTCGAGGGGTTCGGCTCGGTGGAGGAACTGGCCGACAAGACGGCCTATTATCTCGCGCATCCCGGTCCACGGGAGGCGATCGCCCGTCGTGGCAAGGAGACGGTGCGCACCGAACACACCTTCGCCCGCCGGATCGGCGAGTTGCTGGCAGTGGTGCGCGCGCAACTGGCGTGATGCTGGCGCTTTTTATGCGCTCGATCCAGGAAAAATCAATGGCGTTCCCGATCCGGACAGGAGCTTGGGCGCGAATTCGGGCTGTTGGCGATAGACCTGGTCTTCCTCCAGAAAGAGGGCGATCTCCTCCGGGGGGACGGGCTGGCTGAAGAGGAATCCCTGTACCAGATCGCAGCCCAGGGTGCGCAGAAACTCCAGTTGATCCGGAGACGCCACCCCTTCGGCCACCACCTGGAGGTTGAGGGTCTTGGCCATGGCGATGATGGTCCTGGTGATGGCCGCGTCGTCCGGATCGGAGATGATGTCGCGCACGAAGGCCCGGTCGATCTTCAGGGTATGAATGGGAAAACGCTTGAGATAGCTCAGGGAAGAGTAGCCGGTGCCGAAGTCGTCGATGGAGAGCTGCAGGTCCATCTCCTTGAGGGTATGCAGGGTATTCACGGTGGCCGAGACATCGCGCATGAACATCCCCTCGGTGAGTTCCAGTTCCAAAAGATGGGGATCCAGACCGGTATCCCGCAACACCTGTTGGAGTTTGGCCGGGAGATCGGGCTGCTGGAACTGCCGCGCGGAGAGATTGACCGCCATGCGGATGGGGGCGAATCCCTCTTCCTGCCAGCGCATGCTCTGTTGGCAGGCGGTACGCATGACCCAGTCGCCGATGGCGATGATCAGGTCGCTCTCCTCGGCCACCGGGATGAAATTGACCGGAGAGACCAGGCCGAGTTCCGGACTCTTCCAGCGGATGAGGGCCTCCACGCCCATGAGGCGACCGGTGACCACATGAATCTGGGGTTGATAGTGCAAGAACAGCTCGTCGCGTTCCAGGGCGAGGCGCAGGCCGTTTTCGATGGTCATGCGTTTGATGGAGACGACATCGATTTCCCTGGTGAAGAAGTGGCTGGCGTTGCCGCCCAGGTCCTTGGCCTGGCGCATGGCGGACTCGGCCTTCTTGAGGTGTTCCTCCTCGTCCCCCTCGTCCGTGGGAAAGAGGGAGATGCCGATGCTGCCGGTGAGGAAATAGCGCTCGTTGTCGATCTGACAGGGCGCGTTGAGGGCCTCGAGGAGCTTTTTGGCGATGCGGCTGGCATTGGATCCCTGTTGCAGACCGGTGGCCAGGATCACGTATTCGTCGCCGCCGACCCTGGCCAGTGAGTCCTCGTCGCGCAGACACTGGCCGAGCCGGACCCCCACCTCGCGGAGGAGTTGATCGCCCACCTCGCGGCCCACCGCCTCGTTGATCAACTTGAAGCGGTCCAGCCCCAGAAAGAGGATGCCCACCACCTGGTTGAAACGCTGGGCATAGGAGAAGGCCTGGCGCATGCGGTCCTTGAGCAGGATGCGGTTGGGCAGCCCGGTGAGGGAGTCGTGATGGACGAGAAACTGGAGTTGCTGTTCGGAGCGTTTGATGCCGGAGAGATCGGAAAAGACCTTGACGAACCGCATGATCTGGCCATTCCCGTCGTAAATGGCGTTGATGCTGGCGAATTCCGGGTAGAGGGAGCCGTTCTTGCGTTGCGACCACATCTCGCCGCGCCATTTGCCATGGGTATCCAGTTCGTGATGGATAAAATCGTAGAATGCCTCGTCGTGGTGATTGGAATAGAGCATGCTGACCGGGTTGTGGAGCGCCTCTTCCTCGCTATAGCCGGTGATGGTGGTGAAGGCCGGGTTGACGGACTCGATCACCCCTTTGGCGTCGGTGACCAGAATGGCTTCGGTGGTGTTCTGGTAGACGCTGGCGGCCAGGCAGAGTTCGACCTCTGTCTGACGGCGCACCGCGACTTCGATCTGGAGGGCCGTATTGGTCTTGCGCAACTCGCTGGTACGTTCCGCGACCCGTTGTTCGAGTCCTTCCTTGTCCTCCTGGATGCGTTGGATGAAGGCCTGGCGGTTTTGTTCATGGATGTTCAAGGCGTTTTGCAGGTAGCGGATCATGAAGCCGAACAGGCCTGCGAGGGCCAGAAAGGCGCAGCCGGTGGCGAGGAGTTCCTGCCAGCGGGCGCTGTTGATGCGCTGCATGAGCGGGGTGACATCCTGATAGAGTTCGAAGACCCCCTCGATATGCTGATCCATCCCATGGCGCAACGGTACGTAGCTTTCCATCATGAATCGATCCGCATTTCCTCCATCGGCGGAGGTCCCGGTGTCCGGAACGAGTTCGCTGATCACGCCGCCTTTGAGGGCGAGTTGAAAGGAGGGATTGCGGGACTGGTCCTCGCCGATCTTTTCGGGACGGGTGGAAAAGAGGGTCACCCCGTGACGATTGTAGATCTTCAATTCAAGGAGCGGAAAATCTTGCGAGTAGTGAGCGACTGCCTTGCGCAGGTTCTCCATTTCGGGATGCCGACGCAGGGTATCGGGATCGGTCGTGGAGAGATGGACCAGTTGGTCGAGGTTGGACCACAGGCCGTTGGCCATGAGGTGGGTGAGCAGGAGGTGATTCTTTGCGCTCAGGTCGATGAGCTGTCCGGTCATCACCTGTCGGTGCAGGTACCCGAGCAGGCCGAGCAGGACAAGCATGATCGACATGCTTGTGAGAAACAGAAGCCTGAATTTCGGCGCAGCGCGCATGGATGCCTCCCAACGGTGACCTCTCCCCCTGTAACCAAGTGTATCAGAATCCGCAGGGGGAAGCAAAACGGGATTTCGGTCTCGACGCATGATCCGACCGGTTGCGGTTGAACCACGGCGTCTGAAATGCTACTCTTTCAAATGACGCACGCCTTCTTAATGTTGCGAATCCGTTCTGGCAATGGCCATTTTCACTTGACAAGGAATTTCGTATGTTCGCAATCCCGCATTTTTTGTTTTTGCGTTTTTCGCCGGGCGCCCTGGTGCGTCGGGCGGCGGTGTCGCTCATGGTTTGCCTGCCCTGGCTGAGTGCGGATGCCGCAGCCCCGGCGGCAGACCTCTATCGGAAACATTGTGCCGTCTGCCACGGCAAGTCCGGTGATGGCAGGACCACAGCCGGGAGCGGCATGCAACCCCCCCCCGGAGATTTCACCGCGCCGGGCGCGCTGGTCACCCTGACCAGGGAGCGGATGGTGCGTTCCATTCGCGAAGGGCGCAAGGGAACCGCCATGGTCGCCTGGCAAGGGGTGCTCTCCGATGAGGAGATTCTCGCCGTGACCGAATACATTCGTGACGACCTGATGCTCTCCTCCTACGACAAGGATGCGAGTCCAGGTCGCAAGATCTTCGCCAGCAACTGTTCCGTCTGTCATGGGGACAAGGGGGATGTGGCGGTTTGGGCGCGCAGCGGTCTTTCCCCGGCCCCGCGCAATTTCACCTCGGATCTGGCGCGCAGGGAACTCACCCGTGAGCGCATGGTCTTTTCCGTCACCTATGGCCGGGCCGAAACCGCCATGCCGGCCTGGGTGGGGCGTCTCAAGACCGAGGAGATCGAACAGGTGGTCGATTATATTCGGCACGCCTTCCTGTTTCCCGGCGGCGCGGGGGAGCCGGCGCGCAAGCCGGAAGCCGCTCATGACAGCGCGCAACCCCATGACCACAACAGCCATTTCGACACGGCCAGCATGAATGCGCCCATGCCGAAAGGGTTGACCGGCAATGTGGTATGGGGCAAGCAGTTCTATGACCGCCATTGCGCGGACTGTCATGGCGAAACCGGGGACGGCAAGGGCAGGCGTTCCGAATTCATCTATCCCAAGCCCAGGAATTTCCTGCATCCGGCGTCTCAGCATAAGTTCAACCGTTCCCACCTGTTCGATGTGATTGCGGAAGGGATGCGCGGCACGGAAATGCCGGCCTGGAACAAGGTTCTCACCGATCAGGAGATCGCCAATCTGGCCGAATATGTCTTCAAGACGTTCATTCGTCCGGGTGCGGAACCGGAACCGGCGTCGCATGACCACCACGATCACGGTGCACCCGCCCCGGCTCCGGCGCAGCACGATCACGGTTCGCCCGCTGCCGCTCCCGCTCCGGCGCAGCACGATCATGCGCCGCCGTCCGTTCCCGCCCCGGCGCAGCACGATCATGGTTCGCCTGCCGCCGCTCCCGCTCCCGCTCCCGCGCATCACGATCATGCGCCGCCGCCCGCCGCTGCCCCCGCTCCGGCGCATCACGATCATGCGCCGCCGCCCGCCGCTGCCCCTGCTCCGGCACCGCACGATCACGGTTCGCCCGCCGTCGCCCCCGCTCCGGAGCATCACGATCATGCCCCGCCTGCCGCGCCGGCCCGGGAGCAGTAACGCCACCGCGTGAACGTCAAGGGTCCCGTGGGAGGATTCCCAGGGACCCTTGATCAGGCAACGCCTTCAGGCAATATAAGGGTCAATACCCCCCTTTCTTGCCCGTCCCGGTATAATTAAACTCCCATTCCTGCTTGAAGGGCGTCCACCAACCGCTCACACCCGTCTCCTTGTCCACGTGGTAGGGGATGGAGGGGGGGCTGATCGTGTAGACCACCTTGTATTTCCCCGGTCCGGCCAGCTTCACGTTTTCGCCGTAGTGGGGGCCGTCCCCGGAGGCCATGGGGATGAGGACCCCCTTGGCTTTCCAGTCGGAGCCGACCTTCTCCAGGCTGTATTCGATGCCGAGGTAGGGAATCCACGAGCCGGCGGCAAAGCCGTGGGGATTCTTGTCCAGGGCGTGAATCTGGGCCTCCAGGTGGATGTCCGAGTCGGCGCGTGCGGTTGCCGGCGCCTGATGGTCGCCGTGCCCGGCATGTCCTCCGTGGTGATCCCCATGGCCCTCCATGACCACGCTTTGAATGTAGATGCCGGCCACCTTCATCCCATTCGTTTCCACTTTGCCGATCTCCATCACGGCGGCCTGGGTGGAGAAGGGAATCAGCATGGCGACTCCGGCCATCATGGCACTCCAATGCAACGGACGTTTCATCAGTCACTCCTCTATGTGGCGGTTCAGAACAAGGCACGTTTCCAAAAATAACCGATTACCAGACTGCCCAGCAAGCCGGTGGCCATGGGGAACAGGCGCCAGCGGGCCGGAATGCCCATGTGACTCAGGATGGACCACCCCAGATAACCGCTCCAGAACAGGGCAAAATAGAAGATGCCCATCTTGATCTGATTGATATCGCTCAGGCTCGCCCCCACCCAGTGGAGCATCTTGAACAGCTCGCCTCCCAGGCCCAGCAGCAGCGAAATCATCGCCACCGGGGCATACTGGTAGCCCAGGGCCACGAAATGCACCCGCCAATCCCCCCCGGCCAAAGCTTGTGCCAGCCGGGCGGTCAAGGCCGTGGTGGCGGTCAGGGTCAGCCAGAGAAACCCCATGAAGCCGATCATGAAGGCGCTGATGCTCAAAAAGTCGATCCAGGTGAAAACCTCCCCCCGCTGGGGATGGACGCTCATCAGCCAGGCCGGGCCTGCCTCCCCGGCCCGGTACCAGCCGTGATCGAAGAACCAGTCGGTCACCACGGCCCGGAACGTCTGGTATTCCGGCAGCACCAGCCACAAGAACGCCCCCAGGGCGATGCCGGTCGCCAGGAACAGGAACTGCACTTCGGCCAGATTGGGATTGTGTTCGTGAATCGCCTCCACCTCCCAACCGGGGCGGTGAAATTGCAGGTTGACGCCGTTGCGGGCGCCGGGCGTGATGCACTTGAAGCAGGCGATGCAATGGCGCGACTCGCATTTGTAGCGGATGTCCACCATGGTGGGGCAGAGGCATTTGTTGCAGTAGCGGTCCCCCCCCGGGCGCAGGGCGCTGAAGCTGAAAAAGGCCGAGCCGAGCCGGGAAAAGATCCCCAGCAACAGGCCGATGGGACACATGTGCCGGCACCAGGCCCGCTGTCGGTAGCTGTAGAGCAGCCCCACCACCAGGGCCAGCAGCAGCGTGCCCCCGAACAGTTCCAGGATCGCCTCGGGATGGTCGCGCACCCCCAGGGTTTGGCCCAGCATCGTGATCAGCAGAAAGCTGACGATGGGCAAACCCGACCACATCATCCATTTGGGAATCGCCCGTTTCAGGCCGATGCGGCTGGCCCATTCCGAGATCGCCCCCTGCGGACAGAACATCCCGCACCAGGCGCGTCCCACCAGGATCACCGAAAGCAACACCAGCGGGAACCAGATGCCCCACATGGCATGAATGGCGAATCGGGTGAAGTTGTTCCAGGGGGTGGCGTTTTCCGGAGGCTCGGGCAAAAAGGCGGGAACGAACACGAGGGCGATGAAGATGACCAGGGTCAGCAGTTGCCAGACGGGAAACCAGTTGCGGCGCAGGGCGAAGTAGTGCTCCACGCGCAACACCCACCATGCCCGTCGCTGATCGGGACGTTTGCGCCGCTCCTCGCGCGGCACGGGAGGTGTGGGCGAGACATGGCCGCGCTCCATCTCGGCTGCCGCATCCGGGATCCCCTCCGGAAGCAGCGCGAAATCATCCTCGTCCGGATTTGGCTTCTCCCTGGGGGTCCCTGAAGGCATGCATCCTATCCTGTGGTGTGCTCGTGGGTCAGATCAGACGGCAGGTGGAAATCTGGTTGAAAATGTGGTTCGTGATGGCAAAACCCAGGATCGGGTTGTTGCGGACGATGCTGATGCCGAACCCCGCTGCGTTGCGCCGGGCCACCCGGCACTTGAAGGTATAACGATCCTTGCCCATTTGGATCGTCCCTTCGCCGTTGGTGGTCTCTTCCATGTCCAGGGTCGGTCTGGCATGGACGAACAGGCCGGCCAGGCTCACGTCATGGGAGATCCCTTGCAGGGTTTGGCCGTTTTCGAAAACGATGGAGACGGGAAACTGCATGAAATACCGCTCGTGACGGCGTTTTTCCCGCCTGCTCTCCTCCGGATCCATGTGTCTTTCCGTGGGGCTGTGGTTCGCTTCCATGTGATGACGTGGCCACATCGCTGGGATCCTTGGAGTTGGAGGGTTGAGGGGCATTTTTGCTATTGATAATCGCAATCAATATGCCATGTTGCCGTGGGAGGGTTTTCTATCTGAAATCAACGCATTACAATTTGTTACTTTTTGTTTCCCAATCTGTTTTCTTTTTCAAAAATGGGAATTTTCTTCCGATCCTTCTCGATTTGGAGAAAAAGTTCCCGGTTGCATCAAGGGTGGACAAGGGACGCAAACCGGGATACTATAACAATATCCATTTGATCATTCACACAATTTTCCATCGCTTGGCCCATGACCCTTGCCCACCGATTCTTCTATTTTTTGGCACCCGTGGTGCTGCTCATCGGCGCCTGGAGCGGCGTCGCCTACTGGGTGGATTACCGCCAGGAGGTGGCGTTCATCGCCGGCAAGGCCATGGAGACGGATATCCGCGAGCTCCAGTTGCTCGCCGGGCATCCCGTATTCGGGAATTATCGGCGCCACCTGGACGAAGGGGCCGAGGAGGCCGCCGCCAGGGACCTCCGGGAGATCCACTCCCTCTTTCGCTTCCGGCTGGAGGTCGCCCGTCAATACGACCGCCTCCCGGACCACATGATCCTCTTTTCCCCCGAATGGGAGATCCTGGCCCTCGAATCGGATGATGCGTCGCTCAATGCCAAGGCGCAACTGGAGCACTCCGACATTCATGCCGAACCATTCTACCGGCATTACCGGGATTTTTCGGTTCCCTATTCCTGGCTGGATGGCGATCACCACAAGACCGTGGTCGCCATCGGCCAGGATCGCGACGGCGACGGCGTGCTCGCCAAAGACGAGGTGCGGTGGTTTTTGCACAGCGAATTTCTGCTGCCCCTCGCCGACTTCCGCGAGGAGGCCTGGCGCCGGATGCTGGGCAATCTCGTCACGGCCCTTGGCCAGGTGGGGGTCCTGATCGTGGCGCTCTTCTGGGCCGGTCGGGGGATTCCCAGGCCATTCCAGGAGTTCACCGGTCGCATCGCCGCCATCGCCCATGGGGATTTCGCCACGCCCTTTCCCCGGAGTTGGAAGATCCGGGAACTCGACCTGCTCAGCCAGGCGCTCAACCGCATGGAAACCGAACTGGCCACCCGGGAATCCCATCTGATCCAGGCCCGCAATCAGGCCGAGGAGTCGCGGGTCATGCTGCGGCAGGTCCTCGACGCCATTCCGGTCAATCTGTTCTGGAAGGATGCCGATTTTCGTTATATGGGGTGCAATGCCCGTTTTGCCCGCCACGCGGGTCTGGCCGCGCCGGAGGAGCTCCTCAACCGGTGCGACGGCGAATTGGCCTGGCGCCACGATGCCGATTCCCTCCGGGAGATCGACCGGGAGGTCATGGTCTCGGGAGTCGGTCGCCTGAACGAAGCGCGGCGCATACTGCTCACCGATGGCACGGAGCGTTGGCTGGAGATCAGCACCGTCCCCCTGACCGACGTGGACGGCGCCATCATCGGGGTTCTGGGCGTCTCCCAGGACATCACCGAGCGGCGGCGGCTGGAAGAGGAGCTGCGCTTCAGCCGTTTTTCCGTGATGAACGCCCAGGACGCCATCTACTGGATCGACTCACGCGGGCGTTTCATCACCGTCAATCAGGCGGCCTGGATGGGTCTCGGCCATACCCGCGAGGAACTGCTCGCCTTGACCATCCATGACATCGCGCCCCAGCTGTCTGCTGCCGAGTGGCCGGGCTTCTGGGAAAGGATGACCAGACAGCGCACCCTCGTCTTCACCACTGCCCAGCATCGCAAGGACGGGAGCAGCTTTCCGGTGGAGGTGAGCGTCAATATGCTCGAATACCAGGGGACCTCCTTTGCCATGGCCTCCGCCCGGGACATCACCGAGCGTCAGAAGGCCGAACAGGCGCTCAAGGAGTACGCGGATCGCCTCGAGGAGATGGTCCAGGCCCGTACCAGACAGTTGATCCACGCCGAGCGTCTCGCCACCCTGGGGACCTTTTCGGCGGGCATGGCCCACGAGATCAACAACCCGAACGCCTTCATCTCGGCCAACATCCAGTTTCTGCAGCAGTACTGGGGCCTGGCAGGCCCCGTCCTGCTCAGGCACGCCGGCGAGGATCCTTCCGGGCGTTTGAGCCGTTTCCACGCCGAGATCGGCAAGACCCTGGAGGGGATCCTGGACGGCAGCGGGCGCATCTCCAAAATCGTGGACAGCCTCAAGACCTATTCCAAGGGGGGCATGGAGACCGACCGGGTGGAGTGCCGCCTGGAAGACCCGGTGCGCGACGCGATCCATCTCCTCCAGCACCGCATCCGTCAGGACGAGGCCGCCTTGACCGTGCGGATTCCCAATGACTTGATTATTTATTGCGACCGTCAGCAGATGTCACAGGTTTTCGTAAACCTCTTCAACAACGCCCTGGATGCCCTGGAGGAGATGCCTACCGATCATCCGAAACGGATCACCGTCGTGGGGCAGGCCATCGAGCGGCATGTCTGGATCTGGGTGAAGGACAATGGACCCGGCATCCCGGCGGAGGCCATCGACAGGATTTTCGATCCCTTCTATACCAGCAAGGGGAAGACCAAGGGGACCGGGCTGGGTCTGTCGATCGTGGAGGGGATCGTGAAGGATCACCTCGGTCAGATCACGATCTTTTCACCGCCGCGAACCGCAGAGTACACGGAGACCGAGGTGGTCATCATCCTGCCGACCCTGGCGCTCCATCGGGAGCAGTTGGCTGCGCGCAAGCGGTCTCGCCCGGCTCAGGAGCGGGGACCGGGGCCGTAGAATCGCTCCAGTCTCTGGCGCACCTCGGGGCGCGCCCAGCGGGGCGTGTCGCCTCCCCGGTTCAGACCGATGGCGGTGGTGCGTTGCGTGACCAGGTTCCTCAGGCGTTGGTCGTGGAGGGACTGGACCAGTTTTTTCAGTGCCTCGGTGGTTTTGTCGGACAGATTGGTGAACAGCAGGGCACAGGTTTTTTCCGAGGCTTTTTCCCCTTTCAGGACGGTGCGCACCACCCCGTTGACCGGCAGAGGCTCCATGCGTGGCTGGAGGATGGCGAGTCGCAGTTCGTCGCCGGGTTTTGGTTCGTTCCAGCCGGAGGAGGGGATGAAGGTGAACTCCATGTGGCTGATGCTGATTTTGGTCAGGCGACCATCGGTGGTGTCGTTGCCCTGGCGGGCGACGCGGATGAAGTCGGTGTGGCAAACATCGGCGCCCAGGCGGACCTGCGTTTCCTGGAGCAGGCTGGCGGTCAAGGCGGCGCCAAAGTTTTCCCCCTGGTCGTTCAGTTCGATGCCCACCCCCTGGTCGCAGACATGGGCCACCCGGCAGGGAAATTCCTTTTGCAGGGTGTTGACGGTCAACCGCAGGGTTCCGGTGGCGCCCTTGGTGACATCCGTGGGTGGTGCGGCCATGGCCAGGAAGATGCCGCGCAGGGAGACATCCCGTGTCATGCCCCAGAGCGTTTTGCCTCCAGGCAGGTTCAGCGTGGCCTGGCATTTGAACCAGACCCGTTCATGGCGTCGGCGGGAGGGGGCATTGTCGGGGGGGGGTGCGTCCATGTCGCGATTGTCCCTGAAGCGAGATCCGTGTCGTTGGGGGTGATGTAGTAAGCACAGGATACAATTTTTCCACCTCTCGTCAAGCCCGTTGTATGGTATATTTTAAAATATCTTTTTATGCTTTTTTTGTACCATTATTTTTTGACATTTGGTAATAAATGACGAACAGATCGATCAATATCGGTACGGAATGGGATTTTATTGATATTAATCATTATCAAAATAATATATAATCCATTGATTGCCAAATATTGTCAAACAAACATAATTTGTGTTCAACTGATGGAAAGCGCTTGACATTTTTTGCGTTATGGTGGAAAGTTACAGCATATTAACAGGCGGGAGAGGCTGGCGTCCGTGCGTTCCGCTGGTATGGCACGAAAATTGGATGCTGGAGAAAAAATGGAATTTTGCGGAGACAAAACAATGAACGATCCGATGCGAATCATGGTGGTCGATGACGAACCGGAGATCCGAGGCGCCATCGAACGTTATCTGGCCTTCCAGGACGATACGGGCGAGGTGGAGATCATCCATGCCGGCAGCTTTGCGGAGGGGTTGGCGCGGCTCGAGGAGTCCAGTCCGCTGATCGTTTTGCAGGACATCAATCTCCCGGACGGCAACGGATTGCAGTTCATCCGCCAGACCAAGAAGAAATACCCGATGGTGCAGTTCATCGTCATCACCGGGGCCAGCGACCTGGACCGGGTCATCGAGGCCCTGGCCCATGGCGCATCGGATTACGTCCGCAAGCCCCTGGACATGCCTGTGCTCGCCACGGTGATCCGCGAGGCCGCCAGTCGCGCCCGCCGCTGGGGGGAACTTCTGTGGGGCGAATACGCGGCGGAAACCGTCACCGAGGACGAGGTGACGTTGTAGGCGCTGCACGGACCCGGGGGGTACTCTTGGCGCGTGGCGCATGCTGGCTACGCTTTGGTTGGTTGGCGGGATGAAGATTCAATATCGGCTGATCCTGATCTTTTCCGGTATCCTGAGCGTGATCCTCACGGTCAGTACCCTCTTTTCCTATGCCTTGACCAAACAGGCGGTGATCGAATCCTCGGTGCAAGGGATGCGCAACGATCTGGAGGAGATCAGCAACCGCGCCATGATGTTGCAGGCCAAATCCAAGGACATGTTGTTGATGTCCCTGCAATACCCCGGCTTCGAGGAGTATTTCGACCTGAAAGACACCCGGGCCGGCAATCGCTACGAGGAGGTCCAGGGGGAGAAGGAGGTCAAAAAGATCATCCAATTCACCGAGGCCCAGAGGGAGGTCAAGAACAAACTGGACCGCTGGGTCCAGCGCCTCCAGCACATGTATCCCATCGTCGAAACCTGCATCATCGACATGACCGGCCAGGAGCATGCGCGCCTCACCCTGGGGGTGGTGGCCCCGGACGAGGATTTTTCCAGTGAGGAGAACACCGCCCCCTTCTTCGAGCCGACCCTGCAGCTCAAAAAGGACGAGGTGCATGTCCAATACCCCTACATGTCGGCGGACGCACATGTGTGGGTCTTTTCCTATACCTCCCCCATCGTGCTCGAGGATGGCTCCAAACCGGCCTTCTACCACTTCGAAATCCCGATTTCCCTCTTTCAGGAGACCATCCGGGAACTCAACACCGGCAGCGAGCAGACCGCTCAAACCGATCTTGCCAGCCATGCGCGCCAGGGCGAGGCGACGAAGCGGACCATCATTCTCGATCCCAAGGGCTTTCTGATCGCCGACAGCCACAAGAAGTTCGACATCAAACTGCACGAGGGCGCCGATCCGGAGGGCCAGCACGACCTGGCCGACTATCTGCCCAAGGCGGACTCCATCTCCGCCAGTCCGGCATACATGGCCATCATCGACAAGATGAAGGCTCAGGGGTCCGGGGTCGGCACCTTCGAGGATCAGGGCCGGCTGTTCCACATCGTCTATCAGCCCCTGCCCATCTTCGGCTGGAGCATCGCCCGCATCGACTCCCACGAGGATCTGCTCAAGGTCAGCGAGGCCTCCTTGACGCGCATGACCAGGCTGACCCTGCTGATCATGGTGCTGGCGCTCCTGTTCGCGGTGGTGGTCATCGTCTTCATCGCCCGCAAGATGTCCCGTCCCCTGGTTGGGCTGACCAGTGCCGTGCAGGTGATGGCCACGGGCGATCTGACCCGGACCATCGACATCGCCACCCTGCCCGCCGGGGAGTTGCGGGATCTGGGGGTGGCCGTGGACGAGATGGCCGGCAATCTGGTGGCCATCGGACGGGATCTCGCCTTGCAGTCGGAGACCGTGGCCGCCTGCGCCTATGGCCTGAACGGCATCCGCAGCAATGTGCAGGAGCGCGCCCAGGAGATCTCCGGCAAGGCGGGGGTGATGGGGGATGCCAATCGCCATCTGGCCGAAAACGTCGCGGCGATCAAAAGCCTGATGGAAAACGTCGATGAACGGATGGCCGACATCTCCATGGTCGCCCGCGAGCTGTCCGCCAGCATCGGCGTCATCGTCGAGTCGGCCAGCGACGGTTTGGCCAATGCCGCCACCGTGGCCAGCGCCTCCATCGAAATGACCTCGAACATCGAGCACGTCACCGAAAATCTGCGGGCGGTGGATGTCGCGGTGGAGAATGTCCACGGCGAGATCCGCGGGATGGTGGACTCGCTGGGTGGGATTCAGGACCTCTGCGCCGAGGCGAGCAAGCTCTCCCGGGTGGCCACCAGCAATACGGACGACGCCAGGGAGGTGATGCTGGCCCTGTCGCGCGCCGCCAGCGAGATCGGTGCCAGCGTCGAGGTGATCAAGAGCATCGCCGAGCAGACCAACATGCTCGCCCTCAACGCCGCCATCGAAGCCGCAGGGGCGGGGGATGCCGGCAAGGGGTTCGCCGTGGTGGCCAACGAAGTCAAGGAATTGGCGCGTCAGACCGCAGAGGCCACCCGCATGATCTCCGCCCGCATTGCCGGCATCCAGGGCAATACCGACCAGGTGGGCGCGGCCATCCAGACCGTGGCCGAAATCGTCGTCGAGATCGAAGAGGCCAACGGTCGCATCACCGACGCCGTGGAGGAACAGAACCAGTCGATCCATGCCATCTCCGATGCCATCGACAACGTTTCCGAGGCGACCGGGGTGGTGGTCAACAATGCCTCAGAACTCTCTCTGGCCGCAGGCGAAGTGGCGCGCGCCGCCGATGTTTCCCGCCTGGCTGCCGAGCGGATCGTGGCCTCCGCCAATGCCGGGGCCAATGCGGCTGAGGTGGCGGCCACCCAGGCCGGCGAGACCCAACTCCTGGCCAATCGCACCCTGCAGGCCGCCCAGGAGAGCGAACAGGGCGCCCGCAAGGTGGTGGAACTCGCCATGAGCGTCTTCGGTCTGGCCCGCAGCACCACCGGGGCCACCACCGCCTTCGGGCACGTCACGGACATCACCCTCCAATCCGCCGACTCCCTGGACAAGGTGCGTCGTTCGTTGACCATCCCCACCGACGGGATGTTCGACATCAAGCGCCTCAAGGAGTCGCTCCTCGGCTGGATTCGCCTCATGGAGGACACCCTGATCCGCTTCGAGTTGGATGACCACATGGAGGAGATCCGCACGGAGCTTATGGAACGTCTCAGCGCTTTCGAATCCTGGATGACCGGGGAAGGACTTCCCCGTTTTGGCAAGGATTCTGCATTCGTCGAAGTCGAGCAGACCTTCCGGTCCATGCAGGGCAGGATGGCGCAATTGGTAGAGTTGTCCCGGCTGGTGATCGCGGAGCACAAGCGCAAAACCGCCGACAACTCCTCGCTGATCGACGGCCAAGGCTTCCTGGAGGAGAAGCTCCAAGAGGCCAGAGAGATCATCGAGTTCTTCCATGTGGACCGGCAGAGGCTCTTCCTGGCCTTGGACCGGCTCTATCGCGCGGGCGGCAGGCCCGGTGCACGGGGTACGTGATGCAGGTATGACGCGGCTTTCGTTTCTTCGTTTCAAGCGTATTGGCGACCGCATCCTGCTGCTGGTGGGGATCGCGGTGTTCGCGGGGCTGACTTGGCTCTCCACGTTCCATACGGATCGCCAGGAGCGCATGATCAGCGAGCAGCACCAGCAGACCCTGTTTTTCCTGGCGCGCTCCGTCAACGAAGGGCTGGAGGCGATCATGCTGGCCGGCGAGGCCAGCATCGCCCACGAATACGCCAAGCGCATGAAAAACATCCACGAGATCCGTGCGTTTCGCATTCTGCGCATCAACGGCCAGGAGGCCTTCCGCGACAACCTGACCATTCTGGATGTCAACAAGCGGCTGGGTGAGGAGGAGTTCCGGCCACGGGATTCCGAATCCAAAGAGCAGGTGTTGCCCGCCGACGATCCCGATCTGCTGCAGGTTCTGGAGTCTCGGATTCCGATCACCCGTGTCGTGCTCGACGCGGCGGGACAGGAACCCAGCATGACCGTCCTCACGCCGATCCTCAACAAAAAGCCCTGTCATCGTTGTCATTCCGGCAAACATCCGGTGCGCGGCGTGGTGCAATTGACCTTTTCCATGGCCGAGGTCGTCGAGTCGATCCATCGGACCCGTCAGCAAGGCAAGGTCATTCTGTTCGTCACCATGGCGGGCGTGTTGGGTTTGATCATACTGCTGGTGCGTTTTTCGGTGATCCGGCCCATCGGCAAAATCTCCCAGGCCATGGCCGAGGTGGCGGGCGGCAACCTGGAGTCCAGGGTGCCCGAATTCGACACCGAGGAACTCGGCGG
Organism: Magnetococcales bacterium; assembly: GCA_015231915.1. Lineage (GTDB taxonomy): Bacteria > Pseudomonadota > Magnetococcia > Magnetococcales > Magnetaquicoccaceae > Magnetaquiglobus. Next base: position 14,660 of record JADGAR010000039.1, on the reverse strand, counting down.
CATGGCGCGCAACTTCAACCAGATGAGTCACGAGTTGGCCCAGGTCCATCTCGGCCTGCAAAACGAACGGGAAAAGCTGACCACCATCATCCTGAGCGCCCTGGAGGGGATGGTGGTGACCAATCGCTCCGGCGAGGTGGTCCTGGTCAATCCGGCGGCGGAGCGGCTGTTGGAAAAGGATCGCGATGCCCTCGTCGCAGGCGGTTTTCTCAACCTTCTGGACGATCCGGAACACATGGCGGCGCTTCTGGACGAGACCCGCCAGGATGTCCCCACCGTGGTGGTCTACAAGGGGAAGGTCTTGAGCCTCCATGCGGCCACGATTCATCTCGTCGGCGGGGAGCGCATCGGTTCGGCGGCGTTGATCCGGGACATCACCCAGGAAAAGAAGCTGGAAAAACAGCTGCGCATGCTCTCCACCACGGATGCCCTGACCGGCCTGTTCAATCGTCGCCGTTTCGACGAGGTGCTCCTGGAGGAGTGGAATCGCAGCAGACGCTACAATCAGCACTTCGCCCTGCTGCTCTTCGATGTGGATCACTTCAAGAAGTTCAACGATCAATACGGGCACGATCAGGGCGACCGGGTATTGCAGACCATCGGCAAGGTGTTGCGGGAGTTGTTCCGGGACGTGGACCATCCCTGCCGCTATGGGGGCGAGGAGTTTGTCGTGATTCTGCCCAACACCGGGTTTCCGGGGGCCAATCTGGCGGCGGAACGGCTGCGCAAGACCGTGGAATCCCAGGTGATCGACGGGTTGCGTGTGACCATCAGCATCGGGGTGGCCATTCATCCGGGGGTGGGGAGCGATCCCGCCGACATGCTCAAGCAGGCGGACACCGCCCTGTACGCCTCCAAGCAGGCGGGGCGCAACCGGGTGAGCTTCGCGCCGGGGTGCGAGACGGCCATCCCGGTCAAAAAATGAGGCCCCGCACGCGGATTCAAGGAAAGCGGAACAGCAGGGTCGGCGAGAAGCTTTTGTGTTCGGCGTGGCCGTTGTTGAAGATGGCGATGGCCCCCCTGATCTCCCGGATGCCGCTCAGGCGCACGTCGTCGTCGTGTCCGGTATCCAGCTTGCGAGAGAGTTCCAGGTTCCAGAAACCCTCCTTCCACACCCCCCTGGCGCTGACATCCACCAGGCTTCCCGAGCCGCCTTGCAGGGTTCGTGCGCCGGGGAGTTCGTCGCCCTTGTTGACATCGGGGGCATCGAGCAGTTCATGCACCGGATTGCCCGCGTCGCGGATCTTGCGGATGTAGACCATCCCCCCTTCGGGGTGTTCGTATTCGGCGGCGTTTTCCACCGGCGAGGTGGTGATGATCTGGACGAAATCCTCGGCCACGCCAGCCGGATCGCTCCGTCCGGCGGACCATTGCCACAGGTCCACGCGGTAGTCGGTCTTGGAGAGCATGCACTCGGCATAATCCCCTCCCATGTCGAAGCGCACGGCCAGCATGTCATCCCGCTGTTTGCTGCGCTTGTAGCGGTTGCCGGCCCATTTCCACGGACGGTAGTTCACGTCGGCAGCCGCATCCGGCCAGCGCAAGGCGAGAAAGATCCGATCCCCGGCGATGCCGGCCTTGAAGCGCACCGTCAGGTTGCCGGTGAAGTTGTCGGGGTCGTCCTCCTTGGCCGGTTTGACCGGAATGTCGCTCCACCCATCCGCACCCCACTCCTCCAGATTGCCGTCCACGGTCGGGGCCGCCGCCAGGGCGGCGACCGGGACCGGGATGGGCGGGGCGGCGGGGGCGGCACGACCGGCAACGGGCATCAGACCGGCCAGCAAACACCCCATGAGCAAGGCGGATCGTTTTGTGGTCATGGGGGTCACTCGATGACGATCTGGCCTTCCATGCCTTGTTTTTGATGATCGTCGATGGTGCAGTAGACCGGGTAGGTGCCCTTCTTGACCGGCACGAAATAGAGATCCAGTTGGCCGCCCACCGTCAGTTCCACGGCGAGCAGGTAGGGGGCCTTGACCTCGCCGTCCTTGTTGGATTGGATCTTGCGGGTGGCGATGGCCTTGTAGAACTCCGGGGCGGTGAAGTAGTGCTTCTTTTCGCCCGCGTTTTTCAGGATGAGCTGATAGGCCTTGCCTTCCTTGAAGACCAGCTTTTTCGGTTGGTAGGAGAATTCTTCCAAAGTGACGGTGATTTTTTCCAGGTTTTTCCAATCCGCAGCCTTGACGATCTCGGCGCTGTTGACCACGTAATCCTCGGCGGCGAAAGCCGGGCTTGCGGCGCCAAGGGCCAGGGCCAGGGTCAGGGCAATGCGGCTTGCGATTTTTGTGTGCATGGAGCGGGTTCCTTTTTCGAGCTGGTAAAGAGAGCGATTTCCATTCATCCTACCAGATCCGGTCGGCCTCTGGCAATGCAAAACTGGACAGGGAGTGTTGAAAATGCCCGACGTTTGCGTGTAGGATGCTTGCACCAGGGGGCATGGAAGCTGATCAATCGGAAAAAGAACCCATGAACGGTTTTGTTCTACCCTTCCGCCGGAATTTGCTGTGGATCGCATTGGCACTGTTTGTCAGTGAACTTGCGATCATGTTGATCTTGCCGTACTTCCTCGGTGGCGAGGGCATGGAGAGCTGGCAGGCCACCCTGACGGACTCCGCGCTGGTGGCCATCGTCGCCACGTTTCTTTTGCCGCGCATCTCCGTGCCGTCCGGAGGGAGCGCGCTCCCGTCGCTCCTCCAGGTGTTGCACCTGGGGTTGGTCGTCTTTGCCGTGGTCTTTTCCATCGAATGCGCCATCATGCTCTTTCTGCCCCTGGCCGGACTGGTGGCGGGCGGTTTCCGGCAGGCGGTGCTGGATGCCACGTTGCTCGCCCTGCTGGCCGCACCCCTGATCCGCTTTCTGCACATCACGGAGACCGGCGCCGATTGGCATGCCTCCTCCGGTTCGGCACGGCAGGTGAAGCGTCTGTTCGTGATGCTCTACCTGCCGCTGTTGCTGTTTTTTTTCATGGTGACCGAGATCTTCCAACTCGAGTGGCCGGCCATGCGGACGCGCATGTCGATCCTGGTCTCGTTGTTGGCGGGCTTGTCGGCCATCGGCGCCTGGCTCTTCGCCCGGGCCGTGGTGGAACGCCGGGAGGCGGATGCCCGCAACCTGCGGATGCAGCAATCCCGCTCCGTCCTCAACGAACTGCTCGAATCGGCCCTCCAGCCTTTGGACCTGAACAGCCAGTTGTACAAGGCCATCGAGATCATCGGCGGCATGTCCTGGATCGGCCTGAGCGGCAAGGGGGCACTCTTCCTGGCCGACCCCGACAAACCCCGGATGAACCTGGTGGCGGGGCGGTTGCTCGAACCGGGCGAGGAGTATACCGTGCGTCACATCCCCGCCGCGCGCTGTCTCTGCCAGCACGACAACTGCAAGGTCTCGCGTTTTCCCCAGGACAATCCCGAACATGTGGTCTGTTTCCACAACATGCCGGGTCAGGGGAACTACTGCGTGGCGATCCCCGGACCGGAGCAGCCCTTGGGGCTTTTGTATCTGCAGTTGCAGCCCGGGTATGACGGCGTCGAGGAGCATGAGTTTCTCGCCACCCTGGCCGGGACCCTGTCCGGGATCATCGGTCGGCGGCAGATGGAGGCGGCCCTGGCGGCCAGGCAGGAGGAACTGCGCAAGACACGGCTCGACATCATCCGGCGGCTTGGCATGGCCGCCGAATTCCGGGATCAGGACACCGGCCAGCATGTGGTGCGCATGAGCCTGTACGCGGAGTGCCTGGCGCGGGCTGCGGGCCTGAGCGAGGAGGAGTGTGACAATCTGCTGCATGCCGCCCCCATGCACGATGTGGGCAAGATCGGCATTCCCGATCACATTCTGCTCAAGCCGAGCCGTCTGGACGAGCAGGAGTGGGAGATCATGAGGCGGCATACCATCATCGGGTCGCTGATGCTGCACGGCTACGATTCGGAACCCATGAACACCGCCCACATCATCGCCCTGACCCATCACGAGCGTTGGGACGGCAAGGGCTATCCCATCGGCGCGCCGGGGGAGCAGATTCCCATCGAGGGCCGCATCTGCGCCATCGCCGATGTCTTCGACGCCCTGACCAGCGCGCGTCCCTACAAGCATGCCTGGAGCATCGAGGCCGCAGTGCGGGAGATTCGCGCCGGGGCCGGAACCTGCTTCGATCCCCATCTGGTGGAGGTCTTTTGCGCCATCCTGCCGGAGATCCTGAAAATCCGCGAGGCGCACATCGACTCCTGATGCAAACGGGCGGGGAGTCGGACAGGACATTTTTTGGCTTGCACAATTTGTCCAGGCTGCGCAAGCTGGAGATCGCTGTGAAAGGGGAGGCTGAAGAAATGTCACTTACATTCAATGTGATGGAAAACGATGTGCTGCGACCACTGTTTATGAAGGAGCGCATGGATGGCTTGCTGGAAGGCCGCCAGGAAGGCCGCCAGGAAGGCCGCCAGGAAGGCCGCCAGGAAGAAGCCGCTTCCATGCTGCTCAAACAGATGCGGCGCAAGTTTGGCCAGACGCCAGACTGGGTGATCCAGAAGGTGAGATCGGCGCACCTGGAAATGATCGAGACCTGGAGTGACAACTTCGTGTTCGCCAATTCGGTGGATGAGGTGTTCGCCGCGTGAGTGGATGGACCAGACCAGGCGATGCCCTGGCATTTGTCGGTTCGGATTCTCGCGATTCTCCATCATAATCGAATGAAGCTTTCAGCTTCCCTGCAAAAAAGCCTGACCCATCGAGGCGGCGCTGCGGCAAAATCCGCGCGGCGCACAGCGATGCATAGGGCACCGCTCTTGCATGTCCCCGAGTATGCGCTCTTTTCGATCCAAGCCTCGGGAGTCACGGGATGTCCCACCGCTTTTTTGCGCCACGCTGTCGCCTGCCGCTTGTGGTGGCAGGTGCGCTCCTCTGCCTGCTGCTTTTGTGTCTGCTCAATCTCGGCTCCCTGCATGGGCGTCAGGCCGCGTTCCTGGAGGGTTACCGGGACAACCTGTACCGCAAGCAGGCGGTGCAGGCACGTCAGTTGAGCAATGCCGTGGCCGAAATCCAGAATCAACTCACCGACATTTCCGCCACCCTGGGGCAGGATGGCCTCGATCATGGGTTCAGACGCGCCAAAGAGGCGCGCGAGGAGTTCCACGCGGGGCTTGAGAACCTGATGCGGCTCGTGGCCAGGCAGGGTTCCGGTCAGGAGGCGCTGGAAGAGATCGCCGTGATGGCCGAGGCCTTCACCCGCTATTACGAACAGGGGCTGGAGATGGCGCGGGCCTACATCCACAGCGGCACCCTGGAAGGGAACCGGAAGATGGGTCTCTTCGATGACCAGGCCAGGGAGTTGCGGGAGATGTTGGCGGGCGTGATCCGCACCCTGGAGCGGAATGGCGGCCCGCGCGGGCAGGGGGGGCGTTCCCCCCCGGAGCGCTTTCGCGCCCCCGAGGGGCTGGCGAATGTGCTCTGGATGCACCTGATGGGCCAGGAGACCAGGGAGCATTACGTGCGCTTCCTGACCCGCTACACCGACACTGCCGAACGCAGGGAACGGAACATGAACGTCAGCCTGCTCGCCCAGGGGTTGCGCGGCCATGTGCTCGATGTCCAGCAGTGGCTGACCGATTTGTCGGCGACCCGGGGCAGGGACGGCATGGACGAGGGGGCGCAGCAGGCGCGTCAGGCAGCGCAACGGTTCCAGGCCGAACTGCCCGCCTTTCTGGAGCAGGCGCGTCAGGTGGACAAACCGGAGCGCATGGCCCACATCGCCGATCTTGCGGAGCGGTTCGCGGCCTTCTACGCCAAAGGGGTGGCCATGGCGGACGCCTATGTGCGGGAGGGGACCCGGGGCGGGAATGCGCTGATGCGCGAATTCGACACCATGGCCGACGCCCTGGGGGAGGATCTGTTGCCTTTCATCGAGGTGGCCATGCGCGAGACCCTGGCCGATACCTATCAGCTGGATCTGGTGCGGGACTCCCTGCGGGAGAGTTTGCGGGTATTGATGTTCCTGTCGTTGTTGGTGGTGCTGTTGACCGGGGGCGCGGCGATGTGGTTTGTTTCTTGCAACAGAACGGTTCCGGGTTTGAGGGGCACGCCATCGCGGTAGAGGCAACATGTATCTGGATCATTTTCGCTTGCGCGGTTACCCGTTTTCTCTCACGCCAGAGATTCACCGATTTTTTCCGGGCAACGGGCGTCGCAAACAGGTGGACCGACTGCGCCAGGCCATCCTGGCGGGTGAGGGCTTTTGCCGGGTGATCGGATCGGCAGGCAGCGGCAAGACCATGCTTTGCCGGGTGCTGTGTCGGGAATTGCACTCCACCGTGCAGGTCGCGCTGCTGCTCCACCCCGATCTGACGCCGCGTCAGCTGGTCTGGGCCATCCTGCGGGAGTGGCGCATCCCCACCGGGGACGGGGGGGAGGGACTGGAGGATCGGCAGCAATTGCTGGAACGGCTCGTCGCGCTGCGGCGGCAAGGCCGGCGCGCCGTGGTCCTGATCGACGATGCCCACTGCCTCCCCCTGGAGACCCTGGCCGAAATGCGCATGCTCGGCAATCTGGAGACCGGCTCCAGTCCGCTTTTGCAATTCGTGCTCTTTGGCCTGCCCGCTCTGGAGCAGCGCCTGGCGGCCCCGGAAGCCCGTCAAATTCTTGATCGCTTCACCACCCTGATCGCCCTGAATCCCTTTTCCCCCGCCCGGACCCGCGACTATCTGGATCACCGTCTGCGGCTCTCCGGAGGCGACGGGGTGGAGCTGCTCTCCCGTTGCGCGGCGTTCGCCCTGCATTGGCGGGCGCGGGGCGACCTGCGGCGGCTCAATCATCTGGCCCACCTGGCACTGGCCGACGCCGCCGCCCGACAGGCCGACCGCGTGACCTGCCGTCATGTCCTGCGAGTCGGTCGTGCGCAGGAGATCGAGGAGCGCTGGCCCGGAGTGCCCTCACCCATGCATCTGGCCACCTGGGTGGTGGGGATGCTGGTCGGTGGCATGGCCTGGCATGCCTGGGCCTTGGGCACGCTGGGCGGCGTCCGGGACATGGAGCCGCTCCCTCCGGCGCGCGGGCAGGCAACGCAACCCGTGGCGCGGCAAGCGGTCGGGTCTCCCCCGGAGCAGGCCATGCCTGCGGATGCCCGGCGGTCTCATGACGCCACCCCGCTTCCGGTCGCATCCGCTCCATCCTCTGCGCCCCATCTCAAGCCGAACGATCCGCTGCGGGAGCGGATTCTGGTCGCTCATCGCTGGCTGGCCGCCGCGTCGCACGAACGGGTGACCATCCAGCTCATGCAGTTGCGTGATGACGCCGGCCTGAGACGCCTGGAGGCGCAACTGGCCGGCATCGTCCCCGTCGAGGTGCATGTCTTCCGGATCAAGGACGGCTCACTGCTGGTTTACCTGAATACCTTCGCCTCCCGGGAGGAGGCCGCGACCTTTCTGACGCGTCTGCCCGCACAGGTGAAAACCGGTGGTCCCAGCATCCGCACCATGGAGCGCCTTCGCTTGACGGTGCGGAAACTGGCGCTCGATTTTGCTCCGGCTACCGGGTGACCGTCATGTTTTCCTTTCCGACGCGTCGTTGTGTGCCCTTTTCCCTCTGGCTGGCGCTTGCGGGCGCGGGGATGCTGTCCATCGGCCTCGGCTGCGCCCCCCGGCCTGCCCCCCCTCCGGTCCAGGAAGAGGTCAGGGGCGAGGCTGTCGATGAGCGGGCGGGGTCCATCCCCGACACGGTCAAGGTCGCCCCCTTCCTGCCTGGGGGGACGGTCGCCGGCAAGCCGATGACCCAAGCCACCTATACCGTGGTGGTGACGGATCTGCCGGTGCGCGAGGTGCTGTTCGCCCTGGCCAGGGATGCCCACATGAACGTGGACATCCTGCCGGGCATCACCGGCAACGTCACCCTCAACGCCATCGACCAGTCCCTGCCAAAGATCATGGAGCGCATCGCCCGGCAGGTCAGTCTGCGCTACCAGATCCGGGACAACGTCCTGCAGGTCGAGCCGGATGCCCCCTACCGCCGCACCTATCGGGTGGATTACGTCGCTGCGGCCCGCAAGATGGCGTCCGATGTCTCCGTCGCCACCACCGTCGCCTCGACCGGCGCCAACGCCCCGGCCATCAACAACAGCTCCACCGTCAAGCTGGACACCTCCTCCACCCTCGACTTCTGGAAAAACCTGATTGCCAATCTCAACGAGGTCCTCGGTCACGAGGAGAAGAAGGAAGCGGACAAGCAGGACGGCAAGAGCGAGGAAAACAAGCGGATCATCTGGAACGAATCCACCGGCGTGGTCAGCGTGCTGGCCACCTCCCGCCAGCATCAGGAGATCCAGGAGTTCATCGACAACGTGGTCCACAGCGCCCAGCGTCAGGTGCTCATCGAGGCCACCGTGGCCGAGGTGCGTCTGTCCGACCAGTACCAGTCCGGCATCGACTGGTCGATGATCAAGGCGAGCGGGGCCGTGGATCCCAACAATGCTTCATTGATGATCGCCAACCGTCTGGGGACCGCGCCCATCGGCAAAATGACCCTGGAACGGACCAAGGTGCCGTTTCTGTCCGATGTCCTGGGTCACCGGGACGTGTCGGCCACCCTGCGCCTGTTGGCCAAGTTCGGGACCACCAAGGTGCTCTCCTCGCCGCGCATCACGGTGCTCAACAATCAGACCGCCATCCTGCGGGTGACCACCAACGAGGTCTACTTCCAGATCCGGGTCACCGAGCCGACGTTCAACGAGAACGGCTCCCTGCGCACCTCCGGGACCAGCGAGACCCAGATTCGCACCGTGCCCCTGGGGTTCATCATGCAGGTCACCCCGCAGATCAGCGACAGCGAGGTGATCACCCTGAACATCCGTCCCACCATCCAGAGGGTGGAGAAATGGGTGGACAATCCCGATCCCAACCTGCGCCTGAACCTCAACAATGCCATCAACTTCGTGCCGCCCCAGGTGCCGGTGGTGCAGGTGCAGGAGATGGATTCCGTGTTGCGGGTCCCCAACGGGCATGTGGCGGTCATGGGGGGATTGATGGAACAATCCCGCAAGAAATCCACCGACGGGCTGCCTGGGTTGGCGGAACTCCCCCTGGTGGGCGGGCTGTTCCGTTATCGTGACGACTCCGTCATCAAGAGCGAGCTGGTGGTCTTTCTGCGTCCCGTGGTCATGACGGAGCCGCGCTCCCTGCTTAACGCCCACGACGGCGAGATGTACCGGGAACGGGATCGACCGGTGCCCCAGGATTGGCGACGGGACCGCTCCTTGCTATGAGTTTGCTCCTCGACACGCTTCAGGAGACGGAACCGGAGACCGGACGAGGCCGCAAAAACGTCGCCTCCGAGTCGGGCCAGACGAGCGGGCTGTCCCCGGTCAGCGGGTTGGAGCTGCTCTTCATTCCGGACGAGCGGGAGGGGATCCCCGCAGAGGCCTTCAAGTGGGTCGAGGAGGAGGAACCGGAAAGCGCTCTGCCTGCCCTGGAGCCGCCCCCGGTCATACAGGAGGCTGCCGGCGTGTTGCCCGAACCCCGGCAAGCGCCCGTCCCGGATGGCCTGCCCGAAATCGCGGTGGTCTCCCTGGTCAAGGAGTCTGTGCCCGTCGAGGAGCCTGTACCGATCCCGACCGTTGAGCCGGTGATCGTGCCGGACGCCTCCTTGCGCGTGTCCTCACCCATTCCGCCCGCTCCGGGCGGGAGCGTGTCGCCGGGTCGTTCCCGACGATTGCACTGGATCGTGGGCAGTGGGATCGCGCTTGTGTGCGGTTTGGGTGCTGCCGGTTATTTTTATCTGCTTCTCTTCGAGGATGGCCTTGCCCCGGCAGGGCCGCGTCCCGTCGCCGTGGCCAGGGGAACCGCCCCGGCACCGCCTCCTGCGCCGCCTCCTGCGCCGGTTGTCGAGCCTCCGCCGTCGCCTCCGCCGCCTTCCCCCCCCAGCGCGCCACCCGCCGTTGCGGAACCGTCCCCTGTCATCCACGTCCCGGAGCCGCGTCCGGAGCCACCCAAACCGCCACCCGAACCCCCGCCACCGCCACGGGAAAAGCCGCTGCCCCCTCCACCGGAAGTCACCAGTCATGCCCCACGCTGGCTGCGGGAGGGACGTCAGGCCTTTCTGAACGGGGATCTGGCCACGGCCCGGCAACGCTTCGAGGCGGTGCTCGAGGCCGAACCCCACAACCATTCCGCCATGGCCAGCCTGGCCTCCGTCGAGATCCGGGAGACCCGCTACGAGCAGGCCGCCGGCTTGTACCGGTCCATCCTGCGGGAGAATCCGCAAGACAGCCTGGCCATCGCCGGCCTGGTCTCGCTGGCCGACCGGGGCGATCCGGCGCGCGTCGAGAGCCGCCTGCGGCAATTGATCGGGGAGCTGCCCAACGCCGTCCACCTCCATTTCGTCCTCGGCAATCTCCTCGTGGAACAAAGGAACTGGCCAGAGGCCCAGCAGGCCTTCTTCTCTGCCTACCGGCTGGAGCCGGACAATCCGGACATCGTGTTCAATCTGGCGGTCTGCCTGGATCGCATGGGCCAGGAACGCACCGCCCTGCGCTTCTACCAGGAGGCCCTGCGGGCGCTGGCCGTGCGCGGGGGGGCCGGCTTCGACGAGCAGGGCGTGAAGCGGCGCATCGCCATCCTGGAACGGGCCGGGCCGGGATCATGAGCGCACCGTCTCCCCCCGCCCCCCCTCAAAACCGGCGCAGACTGGGGGATATCCTCCTGGAGGCCGATCTCATCACACCCGACAAGCTCGCCATCGCCCTCACCGAGCAGAAGAAGACCGGCGAGCAGTTGGGACGCATCATCGTCAAGCTGGGGTTCATTCCCGAACAGGTGATGCGGGACCTGCTGGGCAGCGCCCTGGGCCAGGCCAGCATGGATCTGGACAATACCCGGCTCGACCCGCGGGTTCTGGCCGTGTTGCCAAAGCGGCTGGTGGAGCGTCATCAGGTGCTCCCGGTGGACTGGGACGGCAGAACCGCCACCCTCACCCTGGCCATGGCCGACACCCAGGACGTGGCGGTGATCGACAAGATCCAGGCCAACATCCATGACGGGATCACCATTCGCACCGTGCTGGCCGGTCAGACCGAGATCGCCCGTGCGATTCAGAAATATTACGGGGTCGAGGTCTCCCTGGACGGGATCATCCGTGAGCTGGAGACCGGCGCCGTCGATCTGGAGAATCTCTCCACCGACCAGGCCATGCAGTTCAGTCATCCCATGGTCCGGCTGGTGGAGATGCTCCTGACGGACGCCGTGCATCGCGACGCTTCGGACATCCACATCGAGCCGGAGATGGGCTTCGTGCGGATCCGCTACCGCATCGACGGCGTGTTGTCGGAGGTGCGCAGCCTGCATCGGGATTATCTCTCCGGCATGGTCGTGCGGATCAAGGTGCTGGCGGGGATGAACATCGCCGAGACCCGCTCCCCCCAGGATGGCCGGTTTTCCTTCAACATCGCCTCGCGGGCCATCGACTTTCGCGTGGCCTCCCAGCCCACCACCTTCGGCGAGAACCTGGTGCTGCGCGTCCTGGACCGCAACAAGGGGATCATGCGCATGGAGGATCTGGGGCTGGCCAGACAGACCCTGAAGACCCTCAAGCTGATGATGGCCAAGCCGGAGGGGATCATCCTGGTCACCGGACCCACCGGGAGCGGCAAGACCACCACCCTCTATTCGATGTTGAGCTACCTCAATACCGAGCAGGTCAACATCATGACCCTCGAGGATCCGGTGGAGTATCCCATGCAGATGGTGCGGCAGACGGCGGTCAATCCGGTGGCCAATCTCGATTTCGCCAACGGGATCCGCTCCATGCTGCGGCAGGATCCGGACATCATCCTGGTGGGCGAGATCCGCGACAAGGATACGGCGCAGATGGCCCTGCGCGCGGCCATGACCGGGCATCAGGTCTACAGCACCCTGCACACCAACTCGGCGCTGGGGGTCTTTCCGCGTCTGCTCGACATGGGGGTCAGCGCGGAGATTCTGTCCGGCAACATCATCGGCATTCTCAGCCAGCGGCTGGTGCGGGTGTTGTGTCCGGCCTGCAAGCGCGCCCAGGCCCCCACCCCCCTGGAGCGCCGTCTGCTGGGGCTGGAGGAGGAGAGCCAGGTGATGCTCCGCACGGCGGTGGGTTGCGCGAAATGTCAATTCATCGGCTTCAAGGGCCGCATGACCGTCATGGAGGCGATCCGCATCGACGACGATTTCGACGCCCTGATCGAAAAGGGGGCGGCCAAGACCGCCATCGCCGAGCTGGCGCGCCGCAAGGGGATCTCCTCCATCGCCGAGGACGGCATCCGCCGGGTGATCGACGGCGCCACCAGCCTGGAAGAGATCACCCGCGTGCTGGACCTGTCCAAACGTCTTGAAGGTTGACCCGTTGACGTGTTATCCATTGAGGCGGACACACACGCGTGTCCGTTGGTTCGGTATTCACCTTGCGGGGAGGCCATGCATACGCTCACGGCGCGAATCACGCAAACCCTGGCCATTCGTCTGGCGCGACGGAAGTGGCTGGCGATCCTCAACGACCGGCAAGTCACTTTGTTGCGCTGGGATGGGGAGCGGCATGGCGAACGGATCCGCTTCGCCAACTCCGGGGAAGGGGCGCGGGAGGCGGCCCGTTTCCTGGCGGACAAGGCGGCCCCGGTTTTGTTTCTGGCCGACCTCCAGGAGGAGGATCTGCACCGGGAGACGGTCCCCAGTCTGATGGGCACCAACCGTCGCGACCTGATCGACACCCGCCTGCGCCGGCTGTTCCGCGCCACGCCCTTCCGGCTGGCGGAGTCCCAGGGACGCGGCCAGCCCGGTCATGAGCGGGTGCTTTTTTGTGGCCTGACCCAGCCGGAGCGGATCGAACCGTGGCTCCGCCTGGCCCGCGAGCACCGTCTGCCCGTGGTCGGGTTGTGGTCCGTGCCGCTGCTGGCGCGTGCCCTGCTGCGCCTGGCCACCCCGATCCGGGCCGCCAGTGCCGTGCTGATCCATTTCAATGCCGAGGGACAGCGCCAGGTCTGCTTCCACGAGGGCCGCACCATCCTGGGCCGCATGATCCCCGGCCTGCCTGCCGATGCCGCGGCCCGCGCCGAGGCCATCCGCACCGAGGTGGCCAGAACGCGCATGTATCTGGCCAGTCTGCGTCTGCTCCCCAGAGAGGCCGCCCTGAGCGCCTTCGTCATCCTTCCCGACGCCGACGCCGCCATCCTCGCGGAGCGTCTGGCCGCCTTCGACGATCCTTTGGCGCGTTATCATCCCCTGCGCGTCTCGGAAGTGGCGCGGCGCATTGGCGCCGGCCCCCTGCCCGAGGGTGGCGGGGAGATCGATCTGCTCTACGCCCGACTGCTCATGCGCGGTCGGCATGGGGAGTCGGGCTATCCGGTCGCCACGGCTGCCGGCATCGGCCCCTGGCTGCCCGGTTGGCTGCGCGAACGCCTGACTGTGCCTGGCCCCACCCCGGAGGGGGCGCACGCAGCCTTGCCACTGCCGGCCCGGCGGCTGGGAGAGATCCTGGTGGAGCAGCGGGCCATCAGCCGTGACCAGCTGGAGATCGCCCTCAACGAACAGAACCGCACCCGCCAGCCCCTGGGCAAGGTGCTGGTCACCCTGGGTTTCCTGAGCGAAATCCGCATGCGCGACCTGCTCGGGGAGGTCCTCAGCCAGGAGAGCGTCGATCTGCGCCAGGTGACCCTCGATCCGGAGATGGCCAACCTCATTCCCAAGGAGTTCGCCCGCCGTCATGGCGTGGTTCCGGTCTCCTGGTCCCCCGGGGAACGCCATCTGGTGGTGGCGATGACCAACACCCTGGACATGCCCACCCTGGATCGCCTGATGGCCCGTCTCCCGAGCGGGGTCACGGTCACCTCGAAACTGGCCACCGAAAGCGGGATCAACGAGGCCCTCGACCGGCTCTACGGGTTCGAACTCTCGGTGGACGGCATCCTGCGCGAGATCGAAAGCGGCGAGGTGGATCTCGCCAGCCTCTCGTCCGGGGGCAGCGAGTTCACCCATCCGGTGGTGCGGCTGGTCAACGCCCTTTTGGTGGATGCCATCCGCCGGGAGGCTTCGGACATCCATTTCGGTCCCATGGCCGGTTTTCTGGAGATCCGCTACCGCCTGGACGGGGTGTTGCATCCGGTGCGTTCCCTGCCGCAGAAGTTCCAGGCCGCCATCACCGTGCGGCTCAAGGTGATGGCCGGCATGGACATCTCGGAGACCCGCCTGCCCCAGGACGGGCACTTCGACATGGCCTTCGGGGCCACGATGATCGATTTCCGCTGTTCCAGCCAGCCCACCCTGCACGGCGAGAACCTCGTGCTGCGCGTCCTGGACCGGGCCAGGCGGATCCTCTCTTTGGAGGCCCTTGGCCTTTCGGCGCGCAATCGCGTCATCCTGGACCACATGATGAGCACCCCGGAGGGGATCATCCTGGTCACCGGGCCGACCGGCAGCGGCAAGACCACCACCCTTTATTCCATGATCTCCTCCCTGAACGCCCGGGAACGCAACATCATGACCCAGGAGGATCCGGTGGAATATCCCATGCCCTATATCCTCCAGACCTCGGTCAACGAGGCGATCCGGCTCGATTTCGCTTCCGGCATCCGTTCGATCCTGCGGCAGGATCCGGATGTCATCCTGGTGGGGGAGATCCGTGACCTGGAGACCGCCCAGATGGCCCTGCGCGCGGCCATGACC
>JADGAR010000038.1:19757-36756 GCA_015231915.1 Magnetococcales bacterium | reverse complement strand
TGCTTCAGGAGCGTTTCGGTTCGGTTTCGGATGCCGTCCGCCAGCAGGTGACCTCTGCCGGTCCGGACGATCTCACGGCCTGGTCCAAAAAGATCCTGCGCGCGGAATCGTTGCAGGCGGTTTTTCAATAATGGCCGAACCGGGCGACGCTCCATCGGGTGGTCGTCAGGAAAGCAGGCGCCGGAGTTGCTCCTCGTCCAGGATTTCCACCCCCAGGGCTTGTGCCTGGGCGTATTTGGAGCCGGGGGAGGCGCCGGCAACGAGATAACGGGTGCGACCGGAGACGCTGCCGGAGACCTTGGCGCCCAGTGCCTCAAGTCTGGCCTTGGCCTCCTGGCGTGTCAGGGTGGAGAGCGTTCCGGTCAACACCACGGTGGCCCCCGACAGGGGATGATCCCAACGCACCGGCATGTTGGTTTGATGCCAGCCGGTGGCGGGTTCGGCCAGCAGGCGATTCAGCAATGCGGCGTTGCGTGGTGCGCGGAAAAATTCCACCACACGTCGCGCCGCCACGGGTCCCACATCCGGGGCGCCTTGCAACTCCTCCTCGGAGGCGGCCATGAGCGCCGTCATGGTGCCGAAATGACGCGCCAGACTGGCGGCGGTGGCCTCGCCCACCTCGCGGATGCCCAAGGCGAACAGAAAGCGGCTCAAATCCCGCTCCCGGCTCGATTCGATCGCCGCCAGCAGATTTTCTGCCGATTTTTCGCCCATGCGCGCCAGCCCTGCGATTCGTTCCGGGGTATCCTTCAGCCGATAGAGGTCCGCGACATCCTCGATCAATCCCTCGTTTTGGAGCAGTTCCACCAGTTTGTCCCCCAGGCCGTCGATGTTCATGGCGCGGCGGCTGGCGAAATGGAGGATCGCCTCCTTTCTTTGTGCCGGGCAGGCAAAGCCGTTGCCGCAGCGCAGGATGGTCTCCCCCTCGACGCGGGCAACGGGGGCACCGCAGGCCGGGCAGACGACCGGAACAAGAAAGGGGCGAGCCAGCGGGTCTCTTTGTTCCGGCTGCACGACTTCGACCAGGTCCGGGATCACGTCGCCGGCCCGGCACACCCTGACCCGGTCGCCGACGCGCACATCCATGCGGGCCAGTTCCTCGAAGTTATGCAAGGTGACATTGGTCACCGTCACCCCACCCACATCCACGGCCATCACCCGTGCCACCGGAGTCAGGGCGCCTGTGCGGCCCACCTGGACATCGATCCCCTCCACCACGGTTTCCGCCTCGCGCGGGGGAAATTTCAAGGCCGCTGCCCAGCGCGGCGCGTTTGAGACGAATCCCAGCCGTGCGCGCCAAGCCAGGTCATTCACCTTGATCACCACCCCGTCGATCTCGTAGGGCAACTGCTCTCGCCGGCTCGCCATTCTCTGAAAAAAGTCGGTGCAACCTTCCGCCCCGGTCACCACCTCGGCATCCGGACAGACCGGCAGGCCCCATTCCCGCAGACGCGCCATCACCGCATCGTGCCGTTGCGGCCACTCCCTGGCCGTGATTTCGCCAGTTCCGTGACAATAAAACTCCAGGCTGCGTTGCGCCGTGACGCGCGGGTCGAGTTGGCGCAGGCTGCCCGCTGCGGCATTGCGCGGGTTTTTGGGCGGTTTTTCGCCCTGCGCCACGGCCCTGGCATGCAGGATCGCAAAGGCAGAGAGGGTCATGAACACCTCGCCGCGCACCTCCAGGAGTTCCGGATGGCCGCTGCCCAGCAGGCGCGGGGGCAGCGCGGCAATGGTGCGGGCTTGCGCCGTGACGTTTTCGCCCTCCCTGCCATCGCCCCGCGTGGCCACCCGGACCAGATGGCCCCGTTCATAGAGCAGCGAAACCGCTGCGCCATCGATTTTCGGTTCGGCGGCATAGGCGACCTGTGTCTCCGCCGTCAATCCCAGGCCTTTCCGCACGCTGTCATGCCATTTGTTCACATCCACTTCCATCCGGATGGAGAGCATCGGCACCCGGTGGACCACCTTGGCGAAGGCGGTCAGGGGCGCTGCCCCCACCCGTTGCGTCGGCGAATCCGGGGTGATCCACTCCGGGTGTTCGGCCTCCAGGGCTTCCAGTTCGCGGAACCGGGCGTCGTACTGGGCGTCGGAGACCTCCGGGTCGTCCAGGACGTGGTAGCGGTAGTTGTGCCAGGCGAGCCATTCGCGCAAGCGGTGCAATTCGTCTTCCGTGCTCATGGCAGTCTCTCCATCCAGCGATGCACCCGATTGATGATCCGCTTGCACTGCGCATCGGAAAGCGCGGCATACAGCGGCAGGGCCAGGGTTTGTGCCAGAAAGCGGCGCAATCCGGGGGGAGGTTCTCCTGGCGGTTGAAACCAGACCGGAGCGCCGCACCCGATGCCTGCTTTAAGCAAAAATCCTTCCAGTCCCTGGCGGGCGTCACCGTTTTCCAGGTGCAGGAAGAACTGCTCCCAGACGCGACCGCCGGCGGGATTGGCCGGATGGGAGGCAACCGGCGCGAGTCGCATTGCCAGGTAGCGCATGGCCACTTCCCGGCGGCGTTCCAGGCGTTCCTGCAGCCCCGACAGCAATGCACAGCCCAGGGTGCAGGCGGTGCTGCCGGGGGGGTGACGCCGTGCCTTGGCCAATTCCCGGATCAGCGCTGCATCCCTGGAGAGCAGCGCGCACCCGGTGCCGATGGTGAGGATGCGCGGCCCGGAAAAATCCAGCAGCTGCGCATCGCCCTCCCCGCAGCCCGGCATGGGCCGGATCACCGGGGAAATCTCCTCCAGCACGAAAGCGTGACCTTTTGGCAAGGTCGATGGCAGGCCGAAGGGGTGCAGCACGATCACCGCGCGCGGTTGCGTGGCATCCGGCGGCATCCGCCAGATGCCGGTGCCCTGACCGGTTTTCGGGTCCACGTCCCGTTCCGCCGGGTGCAGCCATGCCTCCTGCAACGCCTCTCGCCATGCCGGTTCCAGCAGGGGATCCACCCCCACCGCATCCCCGGAGCGCCAGCCGAGGATATTTTTCAATGCGCCCACTGCCTCCGCATGTTCCGCGAACGCCACAGCCGGCCTTTCCCACAACGCCGCGAGACCCTCTTCCCAGCGGGTCAAAGCCGCCTCGTCCCGCCAGGGTTTGTCTGCCAGGGAAGTCAGGACGGTTTTTTCATCGCCTGCGGTCAGATCCGGGCGATAGAGCATGATTCCGTTGTTGTCATGCGGTGTTTTCAAATGCGCCACCCGCAAAGGTCCAGGGTTTGTGACCTGAGTCAACACACGGTTTCGGCCAGGGCGCGGGCCACTGCCGCGACGACTGCCTCCCATTCGTTCGGTCCCTGCTGGCGAAAAAGTCGCAGCGTCCCGGGATACCAGGGCGAGTCGGTGCGTTCTTCCATCCAGAGCCAGTGGTGGCCGAAGCCGGGCAGCAGGACCCAGCAGGGTTTTGCCAGTGCCCCGGCCAGATGGGCCATGGCGGTGTCCACGCAGATCACCAGATCCAGTTGCGCGATGATCGCCGCGCTGTCGGCGAAATCGCGGATGCCCGTGCCGAGATGGGTCAAGGGTTGATCGGCGGGCGGGCAGGACGCCTCCTCCTCCCCCGCGCCTTTTTGCAGGCTGACGAACGCAACCCCTGGCACCTCCCACAAGGGGCGCAACGCCCGCAGCGAGGGCAGGGAACGCCAGGCGTCGTTGCTGTTGTCGGCAGCCCCTTTCCAGACCAGACCCACCCGGAAGCCAGTGACAGGCAGAAGAGGACGCCAGGCAGCGATCCGTTCCGGGAGTGCGCTCAGAAAGGGCGGGCAAGGCACGGTGACCTCGGTGATGCCCAGCAGGTGCGGCAGAGAGGCGAGAAATACCTGCCAGTCATGGCGCGGAGCCGGATCCGCTTCGTCCAGAAGCGCGTCCGGGCCGGACAGGGTGGCAAACAAGGGGATGAGGGGCGCCTTGGTGAGCAGGGTCAGACGGGAAAAGCCGCGTGCTTTCAATCCGGCCAGAAAACGGGCGTGCATGATATGATCGCCGAACCCCTGTTCCCCGATCACCAGCAGGGTTGCCCCCGCCGGATCCTCTCCCCGCCAGATCGGAATCCCAGGGCAGGGGGGCTGGATGGTGAGCGCCAGAGCGGCAATCCGGAAACGCGCCTCGTACAAGGACCACCCCGGCGCATACTCCCCGCGTTGCAGATGGAGCAGGCCGAGATTGAAGCGGGCCAGGGGATACTCCTCCTGGAGCGCCAGGGCCTGGCGATAGGCGGCCTCGGCCTCGGCGAGCCTGTGCGTCCGGTGCAGCAGGGTCCCCAGATTGAGATGCCCCCTGGCCAGATGCGGGGCCAGACGGATCGACTCCCGGAGGGCGGCCTCGGCTTCGAGCGGGCGCCGTTGTCCGAGCAGCGCACTGCCGAGATTGTACCAGGCATCCCCATGACCGGGCTGGAGGCGCAAGGCCTCGCGGCAGGCCAGTTCTGCCGCCGGGAAATCCTGGCATGTCAAAAGCAGGCTGCCCAGGTTGCTGTGGGCATCGGCGTTGCCGGGTTGCAGGCGGATCGCCTGGCGATAGGCGGCCTCGGCCTCGGCGGAACGGTTTTGCGCCTGCAGCGTCACGCCCAGGACGAAATAGGCCTTGGCATGGGACGGATTGGCCGCCACCGCCCGCCGCAGATGGTGTTCGGCCTCCTCGTGCCACCCCTGCTCCCGCAGGAGAAAGCCCAGGTTGGTCAGGGTTTCGGCATCGTCAGGCAAGAGTTGCGTCGCACGTCGCAGCGTGGTCAGGGCTTCCGGAAAGGCGCCGCGCATGCCCAGCAGGGTGCCCAGGGTCTTCCAGGCCATGCCGTGGTCGGGGCGCAGGGCGATGGTGTCGCGGGCCAGGGTTTCCGCCTCCGCGAACGCCCCTTGCCGAAACAACAGCAGCAGGCGTTCGCCGATTTGCGCATCCGTCGGCCCTGGGTCAGGCCGGTGCCGGTCGCGCGCCATGGGCATGCCCCCCGGTCTGGGGGCAGAACTCCGGGGTGAACCGTTCGGCCAGGCCGCGGGATTTCTCCGACACCTCCTGGGAGAGCTTGTAGGCGCAGAAACGGGGGCCGCACATGGAGCAGAATTCGGCGTTCTTGTGGGCCATCTCCGGCAGGGTTTCGTCGTGGTACTCCCTGGCCCGATCCGGATCCAGGGCCAGTTCGAACTGGCGGTTCCAGTCGAAGGCGTAGCGGGCGCGGCTCATGGCGTCGTCTCGCTCCCTGGCACCGGGACGATGCCGGGCGATGTCGGCGGCATGGGCAGCGATCTTGTAGGCGATGATGCCGTTGCGCACGTCTTCGGCGTTGGGCAGGCCCAGGTGCTCCTTGGGGGTGACGTAACAGAGCATCGAGGCCCCTTTCCAGGCCGCCAGCGCCCCGCCGATGGCCGAGGCGATGTGGTCGTATCCGGCAGCGATGTCGGTCACCAGCGGACCCAGGACATAAAACGGCGCCTCGTGACACAACAGGCGCTCCTGCTCCATGTTCGCCTCGATCTGGTCGAGGGGGACGTGGCCGGGTCCTTCGATCATCACCTGCACATCCTTCTCCCAGGCACGTCTGGTCAGTTCGCCCAGAATGCGCAGTTCGGTGAACTGGGCCGCGTCCGAGGCGTCGTGCAGGCAGCCGGGGCGCAGGCCGTCCCCCAGAGAGAGGGTCACGTCGTAGCGTTGGCAGATTTCCAGCAAAGCGTCGAAACTGGTGAATAAAGGGTTTTCCCGTTCGTGATGGAGCATCCATTGCGCCATCAGCGCCCCGCCACGGGAGACGATCTTGGTGATGCGGCTTTCGATCAGGGGGAGCACCTCCAGGGTGACCCCGCAGTGGACCGTCATGTAATCCACCCCCTGGCGCGCCTGTTCCTCGATCACCTCCAACATGATCTCCGGGGTCAGCGCGCGCACGTCCGGCACCCGTTCCACGGCCTCGTAGATCGGCACCGTGCCGATGGGCACCGGGGAGTGGCGCAGGATCGCCTCGCGGATCTCCCGGATCCGTTTGCCGGTGGAGAGGTCCATCACCGTATCGGCACCGTAGCGCAGCGACAGATTCAGCTTGTCCAGTTCCTCCTCCAGGCCGGAGGAGATCTGGGAGTTGCCGATATTGGCGTTGATCTTACAGCGGGTCGCGATGCCGATGCCCACCGGTCGGGCCTCCGGGTGGCGGATGTTGGCCGGGATCACCAGGCGTCCGCGCGCCACCTCGGCGCGGATCGATTCCGGCTCCAGACCCTCCGTGGCGGCGACATGTTCCATTTCCGGTGTGATCAAACCTTGCCGGGCGTAGTGCATCTGGGTAACGTTGCCAGTGCGGTTGCGAATCCAATCGGAGCGAAATGCGCGCATGAACTCCTCGCTTGCTGGGGATTGATGAGCATCGACGATTCCTTATTGTGCTGACCCCGTTCCATTATCTCAAGGAGATTTCCCATTGCTGCTCGATTTGACCCTTCATGAGATCGTCTCTCTGGCCGGCGCGGATCACCGCGTCTTTCTGGGCGGACTGGTGACCAACCAGGTCAACGATGTCACCGCAGGCCGTTGCGTATATGCCGCCCATCTCACCCCGCAGGGGCGTTTTTTGTGGGATTTCACCATGCTCCAGGAGGGGGACCGCCTGCTGCTGATCGCCGAACCCGGCACGGCCCGGCCCCTGATGGACCGCTTGAACTTCTATCGCCTGCGCGCCAAGGTGACCATCGCGCACGAGACCTCCCTGGCCCTGCTCGGGGTGGCCGGGCCGGATGCCGGAGCCACCTTGAGCCGGCTTTTTCCTGGCCTGCCCCTGGCAGAAGCGCCGCCTGGGGCGGTTTTCGCCCCGGAGGAGGGGATCCTGGTCTGGGCCGACCCGCGTCACGCGGCCTTCGGCTGGCGCATGCTGATGCCCGTGGCCGCCCTGCCCGCATGGCGGGAGCGCCTGAGCGGCCTGACGCCACCGGTGGATCAGGCGGCGTGGGAGGATTACCGCATCCGGCATGCCCTGCCGTTGGGGGGGCGCGAACTGATCCCGGAGGAGGGCTTTCCCCTGGAAGGCGGCCTGTTGGAGATGCACGGCGTCAGCTTCACCAAGGGGTGCTACGTGGGTCAGGAGACCACGGCGCGCACCCACCATCGCGGAACCTTGAAAAAAAGAGTCTTCTCCCTCATGCTGTCGGCTGGCGAGGTCGTGGCGCCGGGATCCCCGATCCTCTTGCCCGATGGCAAGCCAGCCGGCGTGCTCACCAGCGTCACCGCCGGCACTGGCGAACGGGCGGGACTGGGGCTTCTGTACATGGACGACGTGGAAAGGGGCAAGCCCCTGACCGTCGGAGGGGCGCGGGTCACGGCGCGCAAACCCGACTGGGCCACATGGTAATCTCTATTGCTCTTTTTTGGATCGCTTCCTCATGACCACCGAAGGCGCCCCACTTCTGCCCCCATTGCCCCCGTTGCGTATCGGGGAGTACACGATTCCGGTTCCCATTCTGCAGGGCGGCATGGGGGTGCGTGTTTCCGCCCATCGTCTGGCTGCGGCGGTGGCCAACGAGGGGGGGGTGGGCATCATCGCCAGCGTGGCGCTCTCCCTGGCCTCCAAGTACTACGAAAAGGGCAAGGACTATTACAGGGCCAATGTCAAGGCGCTCATCGACGAACTCCAGATGGCGCGGGCGATGAGTCCCACCGGGATCATCGGCGTCAACTGCATGGTGGCCATTCGCGACTTCGAGGCCATGGTGCGCACCTCGGTGGAGAACGGTGCCCAGATGATCGTCTCCGGGGCCGGTCTGCCGCTGCGCCTGCCGGAGTTCGCCATCGCCAATCCCAGGGCGGCCCTGGTGCCCATCATCTCCTCGCTGCGGGCCGCCAGGCTGTTGGCCAAGCGGTGGTACAAGCTCTACAAGCGGCTGCCGGACGCCATGGTCTTCGAGGATCCCAACCGGGCCGGGGGGCATCTGGGGGTCAAGGGACGGGAGCAGCTGTTCGCCAGGGAGTACGACACCGACGTGGTGGTCCCGGAACTGGCGGAGTGGTCCCTGAAGGAGTACAACGACGAGATTCCCATCATCACCGCCGGGGGGGTGTGGGACCGCAAGGACATCGATCACGCCTTCTCCCTGGGCGCCAAGGGGGTGCAGATGGCCAGCCGTTTCATCTGCACCTACGAGTGCGACGCCCACGACGAGTACAAGCGGGCCTTCATCAATGCCAGGGAGGGGGATGTGGTGATCGTGGACTCCCCGGCCGGTCTGCCGGGACGGGCGCTGAACACCGCCTTCACCCGCACCCTGTTTCGGGGGGGCGAGGTCTCCGACACCTGCATCGCCACCTGTCTGGACGAGTGCCGCTGCCGGGAGCACAAGGAGACCTTCTGCATCGCCACCGCCTTGCACCGGGCGCAGCAGGGGGACCTGGAGAACGGACTCGTTTTCACCGGCTCCAATGCGGTGCGTCATACCGGTATGGTCCATGTGCGCGACATCTTCCAGGAGTTGTTGTACGGCACGCCGGTCCATCCCGTTCCCCTGCCCTGAAGCGACGGGGCTGTTCCCTTTTGCGAGTGTGCTGGCCGTGCATCCCGATTCCCGTTCCATCAGTCGTTTCTTTCAGGGGCTTGCCGAGGTTTGTCCGGTGGGACAACTGGAGCATTTTCATCTGATCCACTGGCCGACCGAGCCGCCTTCTCCCTTGGATCCCTTGCGGGAGGCGGGGTTCCGGGGCAGGGTGGTGGTGGCCAGGGCTTCCCTGGCGGATGCCATCCGGCGCGAGCATCCCGGCGTCGAGCTTGTGCTCGACGATCATCCCACTGCCGGAGCCATGGCCGGCCATATCCTCATGGAACTCCCGCAAGGTCGTTTGGCCTCCTCTTTGGCCATCGATGCCGCTTTGGCCGCGCTGCGGGACGAGGAGAGCCGTTTGTGGCTGTTCGGCAACCGCGAGTCGGGGATTCTTGCGGTCGCCAAGGGCTATACCGGGGTGGAAACTGCCCTGTGCAAGGGGCATCTGCGGCTTTTGAGCCTGTCGAAAGCGAGCCGGTTGCATCCGGAGAAGTCTGCAACCCGGTCGTTTAGGCCCGACGCGGACGGTTTTGCCTCCCTGACCGTGTCCGGTCTGCGGGTGGCGTTGCGGCCTGGGATTTTTTCCTGGCAGGCCATCGATCCGGCGACCCTGTTGCTGCTGGAGGCGATTCGGGAGCATCCCGGTCGCCGGTTGTTGGACTGGGGGTGCGGTTCGGGATTTCTGGGCGCGGCGTTGGCTGCGCGTTATCCCGATCTGCGCGTGGTGTTGAGCGACGACCTGGTGACGGCCACCAACTGCGCCCGCCGTACCGTGGAATGGAACGGCCTTGCCGAACGGTGCGAGGTGATCACCGAGGATGGCATTGGCCGGAATCTGGAGCGGTTGCGTTTCGACGTCATTGTCACCAATCCGCCCGCCCACAGGGGGGTGCGCTCCAATCATGATGCCACTCTGGCGTTTCTGGCCTCGGCTGCGGGGGTGCTGCATCCGGGTGGCGTTTTGTGGCTGGTGGGCAATCGCGGTCTCGATTACGGTGCTTTGCTGAGGCCCCGTTTTGGTCAGGTGGAGGAGCGGGACGGGGACGATGCCTTTACGGTCTGGCGCGGGGTCAAGACGCGGGAGAAGCATGTTGCCAGTGGCAGGGGGCGTGCCCGGGACGGGCAGTGGCTGGAGCCGCATGGGGACGATCCGGCGTTTCGGGAGCGGATGAACGCCTGGGGTCGGGGTTCCTGACAAGGGTCGCATGCTTTCCGTTGTCGTCAATTTCCACAACAATCGCCGCGAGGCGCGCAACACGCTGTACTCCCTCTCCCGTGCCGGTCAGCGGGAAACCGATGGTATCGACTACGAGGTGATCGTCCTCGATCACGGCTCCTCCTTGCCCTTGTCCGAGTCGGATGTGCGGGGTTTTGGTCCCGAATTTTCTCTCCATTTTGTCCAGACCACCGATGTGTCGCCGGTGCGGGCCATCAATGCGGCCTGTCGGGAGGCGCGCGGAGAGCATCTGTTGGTGATCATCGACGGTGCGCACATCCTCTCTCCCGGGGTGATCCGGCGTTCCATGGAGGCATTTTCCCTGTTTCCCTCGCCATTCGTGGCCACGGTGCCGTTTCATCTCGGCCCTGCGCGCCAGAATCTTTCCC
Organism: Magnetococcales bacterium; assembly: GCA_015231915.1. Classification (GTDB taxonomy): domain Bacteria; phylum Pseudomonadota; class Magnetococcia; order Magnetococcales; family Magnetaquicoccaceae; genus Magnetaquiglobus. The sequence goes on along the minus strand of JADGAR010000038.1, from coordinate 26,660 downwards.
GGACGCAAGGATACGACCAGGCCAGGGAGGATTGGCTGCTGGGGCAAAGCGGCTGGCGGGAGGACGGCTATCGGTTGTTTCATATCGCCGGGGCCTTTGCGGACGACAGCGGGGGCTGGTTCGGGGAGTTATTGGAGAGCGGCTGTTTTGGTTTGCGGCGGGAGGCGTTTCTGGAACTGGGCGGATTGGACGAACGATTTCGTTCTCCTGGCGGGGGCCTGGTCAATCTGGACTTTTTTCGCCGTGCCCTGGAGCGTGGGGATTGGCGCTATGTGGTATTGTTGGGCGAGGCGACCTTTCATCAATTTCATGGCGGGGTGGCGTCCAATGCCCTGATTGCCAGTCATCCCTGGCAAGCCTTTCACGACGAGTACATGCGGATTCGGGGGTGTGCTTTTCGTCACTTTCCTCGTCAGCCCTATTTGCTTGGGTCTCTTCCCGGTCCATCTCTCGGCCCGGCGCGTCTTTCCATTGAGCAGGCGTTGCGGCGTTATTTGTCGTAACGGTTTTTCGCATTGTGATTCCTTGCGTCTTTGATGGCTATCGAATACTCTGCTGTATGCGCCACGTTCGCTAGAATGTAGTGAATAGCGACATTTTTTTGTTGCGTCGCAACCGGTGTTGCATCCAGCAGATGGATGAACTTTAATGGTCTGTCAGAGGCTGTCAGGGAGGGTTGATCATGTTTGGTAATTTTATGAGAAAAGCGCCATGGTTGCTGGTGGCGCTTGTGACCGGGTGCGGGATGCCGCCTCACATGGATGTCCGTACCGGATCGGAGCCGAAATACGAGGATGATGATGTGCGATTTCGGACTGTCTATTACATTCGGGTTGTCAATAACTGTGACGAATACAGCAAGATCAAGGAGGATACGTTTTTTCGTTTCCGGATGACCGGCAAGGCCGCCTCCTTGACAAACAAAGTGCTCTTCGAGTCCGGTGTCCTGCATCGCGACCAGATTGAAGGGTTCGATAAGATGGTCCGGTACGGCGATAATGGCTTCACCATCGATGGTAACGGTGTGGCCGCATGCACCGATGCGACAAAATGCGTGCCTGACAAGAAAAAATGCAGTGGGGATCATGCCCAGTTCGAAATCTGGGGGCCGCAGGGGGTCAAGCATCTCAATCCCGATGAAAGGTTGTTGATGGCCATGTCCATCGACAGTTCACCGTTGATCCAAACCTTGCAGGACATCTCCCGGCGCGTGAGTCCGCCCAGTCAGGCCCTGGAAACGGAGCGCGCGAAAGAGCGGCTGCGTTTGCAGAATACCAAGGCGAAATTGGCCGGATTGGCAGCGGATGACAAGAAGACATCTGCTGATGGGGTGAAGGAATTGACCAACATCATCAATGATTATTGAGGTGAATGGAGATGAATATTATAAGAAAATTTGGTTTTGGTTTGTGTGCGGTCATGCTGGCCGCCTGCGGCACGACCGGAACCATGCAAATTGAGGTGGATGTCTACAAGGGACCGCTGAGCAAGACCAAGGATGCCCATTGGGAAGAGTTGCATGCCATTGCCGTACAGGCCAAGGCCTCTGTCGGGGAATTGCATTACAATACGCAACGGCTGCTCGGATGTGTTTACGGAAAGAACGAAGCGTTGTCCGCCGACAAGCCGTCTAAGTTTGCCTTGGCCGATCTTGCGACTTTGATATCGGTATGCCGGTTGGTTGCGGACATGAAGGATGCGGCCAACGATATCAACAAAATTTTTGATCAGCAGGCAACCATTGACGCACAAGCCGTCAGTGCCAGGATCGCCGAGCATAACAGGATGCAGCGTGTGTTGAATGAGCAGTATGTGGCGCTCTTGCCAAGCGCCCTGATTGCGGCAGGGACAGGTTGTGACGACAAAAATAAGGCGCCTGTCCAGAAGTTGGATGAGTGGTTGAAAGAACAAAAGCAGAACCTGTACAAATTGCAACTGCCCAATCATGTTGCACTCGGCAAGTCACCCGACACACTGCATGTGGTCGGAAGTTCGCTTGACGACTGGAAGTCGCAACTGGACTTGCTCAAGGACAATAATCCGTGTATTAATAAAGATAATCTTTCGAAGCTGCAGAATTTGAAAGAGAGCGTGAAAATCATGACGGATCATTTCCTGGAGATGCGGGACATGGCCTTCAATCTGCGGCTGAACGAACTGGCCAAGGTGAGTCACAATGCCACCCGCATGAAGTTGATCGCTGGCAATCTGGTGCATATCATGATTCCCTACGTTTCCAATGATGATGCTTTGCGCAAGACCCATGTCGCCAGCATCAATGCCGCCGGAGAGTATGGCAACCTGCTGGAGGCCCGCACCAAGTCCCTGATGGCGCGACTGAAGGGTGTCGGACGCAAACACATGCAAACCAGCCATTATTTGGATGGTTCTGAAGCGTCGATCTTCCCCGATTTCTATACCTGGTATGAAGTGATTCAGCCCGGGATCTACGATACAGGTCGTGTGAAGGCCTATGAGCGCGTTTTCTCCGATCACCACTGGGCCAGATTGAATACCGTTTATGCCAGTGGTCAGGGCAAGACGCAAATGGCCTTCATTCGTGACGAAACCGGCAACTGGGATCTGAAAAGCTTCTCCTCCGACCCCACCGAACTGCTGGCGGCTTACAAGAATGCCACCATCGCCGGTATCAACACGGCTGCCACGCTGATGACGGGCGCCAAAAAAATCGGTGACTTGCAAACGTTAATGGCCGGGGCTTCCAAACTGTTGCAGGAACCGGAAGAGAAGAGTCGCATCGTACTGGTCACCGAGGCGCATAAGGATACGTCAGCGAGTTTTGGTAAGATGAAAACCAGTCTTGAGGAAAAGATGAAAACGATTGATGGTACTCTTGACAAGGTTAATCCTACACAAGCAGATCAGGATCGGGTCGAGGTTGAGAAAAAAGAGGCATTGAAGAAAACGCTCAATGACTCCATGTCCGAAATCGACCGGCGGCTTGGGGAATTGGCCAAGTACTGACCTTCCCTGCCACGCCCGCCACGTTCGACAGGGTCGGACGGCAGGAAAAGGGGCCTTTTCCTGCCGTCCGACCCGCCCGCCCCACCCTCCCTGGGGAAAATTCCGTCACATTGCGTCGCATCACCGGAAAGGTTTGGAATTCACCGGCCTGTTCATGCTAAACTGAAAAGGTTTTCATCCCCCGGATGGATCTACCTGGTGAAATGTTCCGATGAAAGCCCTGCTCGCGTTGGCTCAGGTCAATCCCCATGTGGGAGACCTGGAAAAAAATCTGGAAACCATGCTCGACATGGCGCGCCGTGCCGCGCAAGCCGGGGCGCGACTCGTCGTCTTCCCGGAACTGGTCCTGACCGGCTATCCCCCGGAAGACCTCCTGCACAAGCCCTTGTTCCTGGATCGCCTGGCCGATGCCGAACGCCGGCTCCATCACGCCCTGGGCGATCTGGGGCTGGATGCGGTCTACGGCTCCATCCGCAGGGGGGAGCACGGCCTCGTCAACGCCGGCATCGTGGTCTCCGCAGGTCGGGAGGTCGGGTTTGCCGGCAAACGCTGGCTGCCCAATTTCAGCGTCTTCGACGAACGCCGCTACTTCGAGCCGTTCCGCAACGTCCGGGCGTTCCCCTTTCATGGCATGCCCTTCGGCATCACCATCTGCGAGGACCTCTGGCGCTCCGGCGAGCCGCTGGCACGCCTGGCGCGTACCGAGGCCGCCTTCGTGATCAACATCAACGCCTCTCCCTATCACATTCGCAAACAACGCGAACGCGAAGAGACCGCCCTCCACCGCATCACCGAATGGGGTCTGCCGGTGATCTACGTCAACATGGTCGGCGGCCAGGACGAACTGGTCTTCGACGGCGGTTCCTTCGCGATGAATCGCGATGGCAGCGTGGCGGTGCGCGCTGCCTCCTTTCGCGAGGCGTTGACCCTGATTGCCGTGGCCAGGGAACCGGGAGGCGAGGTGCGCTTTCTCCCCGGAGAGGTGGCTGCGGAAATGGAGGAGAACGCGGAGATCCATGCCGCCCTGACCCTGGGGCTGCGGGATTACGTGACCAAGAACCGTTTCGCCAGTGTGGTGCTGGGGCTTTCCGGTGGCATCGACTCCGCCCTGACGGCGGCCATCTGCGTCGATGCCCTGGGAGCGGATCGGGTCCACGCCCTGATGATGCCCTCGCCCTACACCTCGCAAGCCAGTCTCGAAGACGCCGCCACCATCGCCGTCCGCCTTGGCATCCGCCTGAGCGAACTCCCCATCGGTGCGCTCTTCGATTGCTTTCGTCACGCCCTTGCCGGGGAGTTCGCCGGGCTGGCCGAGGATGCCACCGAGGAGAATCTCCAATCCCGCATTCGCGGCACCCTGCTGATGGCCGTCTCCAACAAGCGGGGCGGTCTGCTGGTGACCACCGGCAACAAAAGTGAGGTGAGTGTCGGTTACGCCACCCTCTATGGAGACATGGCCGGCGGCTTTTCGGTCCTCAAGGATCTGCTCAAACAAAGGGTCCGGTCACTCGCCGAGGACTGCAACCGCTGGGCGCGGGAGCGCGGGCAGACGCCTCCCATCCCCGAGCGGGTGCTGGAACGTCCCCCATCGGCGGAACTGCGACCGGACCAGAAGGACGAGGATTCGTTGCCTCCCTACCCGGTTTTGGATCGTATTCTGGAATTGTACGTGGAGCAGGAGCGGGGGGCCGAGGAGATCGTCGCCGCCGGCCTGGACCGTGCCACCGTCGCCAGGGTGATCCGTCTGGTCGATGGCAACGAGTACAAGCGTCGTCAGGCCGCCCCGGGGGTGAGGATCACCCGGCGTGCCTTCGGCAAGGATCGGCGCTATCCCATCACCAACGGGTTCAGGATTGCATGAAACGGTTCCGGATGCTCTTCCTGCCGGTTCTGGCCGGCATTCTGCTGACGGCCTGCGCCGGGGAGAAACGCCCGGATGACGGGGAGGGCGACTCCTTCCGGATCGCACTGAGCAAGGGCCGGGCCTATCTGGAGCGGGGGGTGCCGGTCATGGCCCTGCCGGCGTTGCGTCGGGCGCGGGAGTTGCAACCGGATCATCCCGACGTGCTTTTGATGCTGGGAATGGCGTATGATCAGGCCAACCGGCCCGTCCAGGCCCTGGAGGCCCTGGAGCATGCCCGGCGGCTGCAGCCGGAAAACGGCAGGATCAACAACAATTTGGGTGTGGCCTTGATGCGCCTGGAACGTTGGGAAGAGGCGCTTGCCGCCTTCGGGACGGCTGCGCGTGATGTCAATTTTCCCACGCCCGAGGAGATCCATTTCAACCTGGCCCTCGTGCACAAGCAGCAGGGCAATCAGCGCGAGATGCTCGCCGCGTTGGAGACCGCGCTCAAGGTCAGCCCCGGTTATGCCCCGGCCCTCCTGGAGTTGGCCATCCACCATCGCCTCATGGGGCGCCCTGACCTGGAGCAGGCGGATCTGCGCCGCCTCCTGGCGGAGAACCCGGAACATGGCGCGGCGTTGGAAATGCTGGTCGACTCCCTGCTGAAGGCGGGCAAGACCGGTGAGGCACGGGAATACCTGCGCGGCGTGCGGGATGCAAAACCGGGTGGCGAGGCCGCCAGGCGGGCAACGGAAAAATTGGCGATTCTGGAAAAGGTGCCATGAGTTCAACCTCGAAAAAAGAACCGGAGACCCTCGGCGAGGCCGTGGCCTTGGCCAGGAAAGCGGGGGGAGGCGGGCATGCCGATTATGCCCGCATGGGGGATGCCTTGCGTCGCTACCGCGAGGAGTTGGGTCTTTCCCTGGAGGAGATGTCCAGGCGGACACGGATTCGCGAGACCCATCTGCTGGCGATCGAGGAGGGGCGTCCCGACGCGATGCCGGCGCGGGTGTTCGCCATCGGATTCATGCGGTTGTATGCCCGTACCCTCGAATTTCCCGGCATGGAACAGGTCGAGGCCTGCCTTGCGGATATGGACGGTGCCCGTCAGGCTTTGCAAAACGAAAGCTTTGTTGCCTCTCCTGCGCCCCGGCATCGTCCGACCTTGTTGCTGGCGGTGATCGGTCTGTTGGTGTTGGGCGCGCTGTTTGGGGCCTATGAATATCACATCGCCGAGATTTCCAAGGCGGTCGGGTTGCCTGCGCCCCCCAATGCGGCGCCGTTGCGGGTCGGCGAGGTGTTGCCCCCCAGAAGCCCGACCCAGGAAACGGCTCCATTGGAGTCCGTGGAAGAGACGGCGGTTGCCAAGCCGATGGGTCAGGACGATCCTTCCTTGTGGCCGGCGACCGACTCTTCTCCTGAAAAGGTCACCCTGATGGCCTCGGATCTCATGCGCAAACCGGAGCCGAAGCCGGAGTCGAAGCCGGAGGTGAAACCGGAGCCGAAGCCGAAGCCGGAGGTGAAACCGGAGCCGAAGCCGGAAACGAAGCCGAAGCCGGAAGTGAAACCGGAGTCGAAGCCGGAGCCGAAGCCGAAGCCGGAAGTGAAACCGGAGCCGAAGCCGGAGGTGAAACCGGCACCGAAGCCGGAAGCCAAACCGGTGTCTCAGCCGGATGCGAAAGCCCAGGCCGCCCAGGAAGAAGAAGAGGAGGAGGAGGAGCCGGAGAATCCGCCCGCCAAGGTTCCCGCGTCGTTGCTGGACAGGGTGGTCGGTTGGTTCATGCCGAATGATGATGCGGCCAAGGCCGGGTCGGAGGGAGAGAAGGAAGAGGTCACGCCGGATGTGGTGGCAGCCCTGCCCGGCAAATGGCAGCCGGAGACCGCCCCCACACCGGAGGATCCCATCGAGGGGATCGAGCCTGCCAAACCCGCTTCCGGCAAGGCGTCCGCTCGCAATCCGTCCCCGGAGAAGAAGGCCGCCACACCTGCGGCTGCTCCTGTCGATGCGGCCCATGCCAAGCCCCCGGAGCGCAATCCCGCCCCGGAGAAGAAAGCTGCCGCGCCCGCCGCCGCAG
>JADGAR010000038.1:0-19657 GCA_015231915.1 Magnetococcales bacterium | reverse complement strand
CACCTGCCGAGACGGCGCTCGCCAAGCCCCCGGAGCGCAATCCCGCCCCGGAGAAGAAAGCCGCCGCGCCCGCTGCCGCAGCACCTGCCGAGACGGCGCTCGCCAAGCCCCCGGAGCGCAATCCCGCCCCGGAGAAAAAGCCCGCCGAGAGCGCGTCGCCCTCTCCTGCCCCTGCCGCGAAGTCCGTGCCGGCCTCTCCGGGAGGGAAATCCTTGCCCAAGTCGATCCGGGAGCGCTATCCGGAACCGGTGACCAATGACGCGGATCTGGCTCCGGAGTCCCCCAACGCGGTTTCGATCGTGGCCAAGGAGTTGGTGTGGGTGCAGATTCAGGATGGCAACGGCGTGGTGGTGAAGGACATGGTCCTGCAGCCCGGTTTCGTGTTCCGCGTGCCGGAAGGGGGCAATTATACCGCCACCCTGGGCAATGCCACCTCCGTGCGGATGCGGGTGGGCGCCAAGGATCTCCCGCCGGTGGGATCGTCCGGGGAGATGGTGGAGCGGTTGCCCATTGCCGCCGATGCGTTGCGCAATCGGGTGGGGGGACGGTGAGCGCGCTGCCGCCTCTGACTGCCCCGCGTCGCGCGACCCGCCGGATTCAGGTGGGCGGGGTGGCGGTGGGGGGAGGGGCGCCGATTACGGTGCAGTCGATGACCAACACCGACACCCGGGACATCGCGGGGACGCTGGAGCAGATTCGTGCCTTGGCAGCCGCCGGCGCGGATCTGGTCAGGGTCTCCTGTCCGGACCGGGAGGCGGCCCTGGCCATGGGGCCTTTGTGCGCCGGATCGCCGGTGCCGTTGATCGCGGACATTCATTTCGATCATCGCCTGGCCCTGATCGCCCTGGAACGGGGTGTGGCCGGTCTGCGACTGAATCCCGGCAACATCGGGGCGCGGGAGCGGGTGGCCGAGGTGGCGCGGTTGGCAGCGGAGCGGGGGGTGCCGATCCGCATCGGGGTGAACGCCGGTTCCCTGGAACGGGAACTCCTGGAGCGGTATGGCGAACCATGCCCCCAGGCCATGGTGGAATCGGCCATCAACCATCTGCGCATCCTGGAGGATCTGGATTTCCGGGAGATCAAGGTGAGCCTGAAGGCCAGCAGCACGGCCATGACCGTGGCCGCCTACCGGATGCTGGCCGCCCGCACCGATTATCCGTTGCACCTGGGGATCACGGAGGCGGGGGGATTGCTGCCGGGATCGGTCAAATCCGCCGTGGGATTGGGGTTGTTGCTGGCCGAGGGGCTGGGAGATACCTTGCGGGTCTCCCTTTCGGCGGACCCGGTGCATGAGGTGCGGGTGGGATTCGAGATCCTCAAGGCCCTGGGGCTGCGCAATCGGGGGGTGACCCTGATCGCCTGCCCCACCTGTTCGCGGCAGGAGTTTCCGGTGATCGAGGTCACCGCCCGTCTGGAGGAGCGTCTGGCCCACATCCGCGAGCCGATCACGATATCGGTCATCGGCTGTGTGGTCAACGGTCCCGGCGAGGCCCGGGAGAGCCGGTTGGGGATCGTGGGGGGCGAGGGGGGCAATCTCCTGTACATGGATGGCAGGCCCGTCGGCAAGGTGGCGGACGGGGAGGTGGTGGAACGGCTGGCCCTGGAGGTCGAGGCCCTGGCCGCCCGCATGCGGGACGAACCCAAACGAGTCGAACTGGAGAAGTCATGATTCAGACCGTGCGAGGGGTGCGGGACATCCCGCCCGAAGAGACCGAGCGTTGGCGCTTCCTGGAGGAGTGCGCCCGACGGCTGTTTTCCCGCTATGGCTATCGCGAGTTGCGCACGCCGATTTTCGAAAAGAGCGAACTGTTTGCCCGCGCCGTGGGCGAGACCAGTGACATCGTCGAAAAAGAGATGTATGTATTCGAAGATCGGGGTGGCGATTCCCTCTGCCTGCGACCGGAGGGGACGGCCTCGGCGGTGCGCTCCTTCATCGAGACCGCCCGCAACCGCAGTTTGCCCTGGCGGGTGTTCTACATGGGGCCGATGTTTCGCTACGAGCGACCACAGAAGGGGCGCTTTCGTCAGTTCCATCAGATGGGCTGCGAGCTGTTCGGGCCGGAAGGGCCGTTGGCCGACGCGGAGATGATGGCCATGGTGCTGCGGTTTTTCGGGGAGATCGGCGTGCGACAGGCCGTCTCCCTGGAGATCAACTCCCTGGGGTGTCCGGTGTGCCGGGGTCCCTACCGGGAGCGACTGACCGTCTATCTGGAGTCGGTGCGCGACAGGTTGTGCGGAAATTGTCAGAATCGGTTGAGCCGCAACCCCTTGCGGGTGCTCGATTGCAAGCAGGAGGGGGGGAGCGGCGTGCTGGAGGGGGCGCCCCGGATGCAGGATGCCCTGTGCCAGACCTGCGACGACCACTTTCATGGCTTGCGCGTTCATCTGGATCGCTTGCAATTGCCGTATCGGGTCAATTCCCTGATGGTGCGGGGTCTGGATTATTATCATCGCACCGCCTTCGAGGCCCTGGCGGAAGGGTTGGGGGCGCAGAACGCGGTGGCCGCCGGGGGCCGTTACGACGGTCTGGTGGCACAGATGGGCGGGGTGGCCACGCCTGCCGTCGGCTTCGCCATGGGGCTGGAGCGGCTGTTGCTGCTGCTGGATGAGGCGCGGGTGCCGGAGTCGCGTCCGGACCTGTTTCTGCTGGGAGCGGGGAGCGCCGGCGAGGCGGCGGGCCTGCAACTGGCCGAGCGGTTGCGGGAGGCCGGTCTGGCGGTGGAGATGCACCTCTCCGGCGGGAGCATGAAGAGCGGCATGAAGCACGCGGGCCGCTCCGGGGCGCCCCTGGCGGTGATCATCGGCGAGCGGGAGGCCGAGTCGGGCATGGTGGGACTCAAGGATATGACGACCGGCGAGCAGGAGACGCTGAGCGTGGAAATGGTAGTGGATCGGATTCAACAACGACGCAACAAACAAGGGGATTGACCGTGTCTCGCGTGGAAGTGGAAGGTATTTTCGAGGAGATCGACGAGCAACTCGAGGCGGAAAATGTGGCCAAGTTCTGGAAACAGCACCAGAATTGGATCATTGGCGGTCTGATACTGCTCTTTGTGGGTTTGCTGCTCTTCGTGGGGTGGCAGGAGGTGCGCAAAAGGCGGGACCATGAGGTGTCCGACAAGTATCTGCGCGCCATGGAGGCCCTGAACCGCGGGGATGTGGAGGCGGGTCGCAAGGGGCTGGGCGAGGTGGTGCGGGGATACGGGGATCACGGATTCGCCCAGATGGCCCGCTTCCGGGAGGCCCGGGAACTGGTCGCAGAGGGCAAGGGCAACGACGCGGCGCTGCTTCTGGAAGAGGCCGCTGCAATGGCCGTGCCCCCCATGAAGAACATGGCCATCATCAACGCTTCATACGTGATCGCCGATGACGACAAGTTGGCCCTGCGCCGTTTGGGAAACATTCCCAACGAGTCGGTCTTCAAGCCGCATGCACTGGAACTGGCCGGGGTGCTGACCCTCAAGCAGGGGGACGCGAAGGCGGCTTTGGCGATGTTTCAGGAGGCCTTGACCCTGAAGCCGGATGCGGGCTTGCGCAAACGGTTGGAGTATCGCATCCGGAGACTGGGAGGGTGATGGGAATGGAACGCAGCGCAGGTGTGACTTGGCGATTGGCGGGCAGCTGGCTCCTGCTCACGCTGTTTTTGGGCGGATGTGCTTCCATGCCGGGCTGGGTGCCTTCCTGGATGGGGGGCAAGGATGAGAAGAAACGTACCGAGCCGGTGGTGCCGCGCCAGCCGGTTCAGGTGGCGGAAGGGCCTACCGGGCTGCAACTGGCATGGCGGAAATCCAATGCCTCCCTGCATGACTGGCGGGGAGGAGGCGAGCCGAGCGAGCATTTCGAACAACCGGCCCGCTTCGTCGTGACCGACGGAGAGGCCTATGTGGGGACCTTTCAGGGGCGGGTGGTCAAATACGACCTCAAGACAGGGGGGGTTGCCTGGTCCGTCCAGGTCGGTTCCTCGGTCATGGGGGGGGTGGCCGTGGACGAGGAGCGGGTCTTTGCCGGCACCGAGCAGGGCGAAATGATCGCCCTCAAGCGTTCCAACGGCGAGCTGGTCTGGCGGACGCGGGTGGCCACCACCGTGGATTCGGCGCCGGCGGTGGCGGATGGCAAGGTGGTCTTCGTCACTTTGGACAATCGCACCTATGCCCTGGACGCGGTGACCGGCAAGCGGCTCTGGATGCATTCCACCACGGCGGAAGCCCTGGTCGTGATGGGGTCGGCCACGCCCACCATCGCGGACGGATTGGTATTCGTCGGTTACTCGTCCGGCGAGGTGTACGTGCTGCGCCTGGCGGACGGCAATCGTGCCTGGTCGGACAATTTGCGGGTGCTGGGTGGCAGCAGCGAACTGGACATGATGCAGGATGTGGATGCCTCCGTGGTCCTCTCCGGGCAGCATGGTCCCCAGGTGGCGCCCCGGCGGGCCTTCATGGCCAATCACCAGGGACGCCTGGTGGCCTATTTCGCCGCGACCGGGAGCAGAATCTGGGAGAAGAAGCTGTCGGTGGTGCGGCAGCCCTTGTGGTTCCAGGGGCGTCTGTTCCTCGCGGACCTGGAGGGCAATCTGGTCGCCATCAGCGCGGATGACGGGGTGGAACTGTGGCGCGCCCATATCACCGATGGGATGTTGACAACCCCCATTATCTTCAAGGATAAGGTTGTGGTTGCGGATAATAAAAAGAATCTGTTCACCCTGGATCCGGCCAGTGGCCGTCTGCTGGGCAGGGATCCTGTGCCGGGGGCGGTCATGTCCCTGCCGATGGTGGACGATCGGGGGCTGTACCTGTGGACCAACAGCGGCGAATTGTTGCGTTATGAGTAGTTTACGGCACCAAAAGGCCATCGCCGCCCGCTTCGGACACGGTGCCGGGCCGCTGTTGGCGCTCGTCGGGCGGCCCAACGTGGGCAAATCATCGCTGTTCAACCGGTTGACCGGCAGTCGCGATGCCTTGGTGGACGACACCCCTGGGCTGACGCGGGACCGCAAGTACGGCGCCGGGGTGTGGGCGGAGCGCCCTTTTCGTGTGGTGGACACGGGCGGATTCGAGTTCGATGCCCGGGACGACATTCTGGTCGGCATGCGCGAGCAGGCCTTGTTGGCCGTCGAGGAGGCGGATTGCATCCTTTTTGTCACGGATGGGCGCACCGGTCCTTTGGCCGATGATTGGCAGGTGGCCGAGGTGTTGCGGCGTTCCGGCAAACGGGTGATCTGCGTGGTCAACAAGGCCGAGGGGCGGGTCGGGGCCGAGGGGGTGGGGGAGTTTCATGCCTTGGGGTTGCAGCCGGTGGTGCCGGTCTCCGCGACCCATGGCATGGGCGTGGCGGACATGATGGACAAGGTTTTCAAGGTGTGTCCGGTGGTCGCGACCGGGGAGGCCGGGGAGTCGGAGGATGTGGCGCGGGTGGCGATCATCGGTTCTCCCAACGCGGGCAAGAGCACGTTGATCAACCGTCTGTTGGGCGAGGAGCGCCTGGTCACCTCGGATCGGCCCGGCACGACACGGGATGCTGTGGACACGCTGCTGACGGATCGGGAAGGTCGGCGTTTCGTGTTGGTGGATACGGCGGGGATTCGGCGCAAGTCGCGGATTGCCTTGCGGATCGAGAAATTTTCCGTGGTGGCCGCGTTGCGGGCCATGGAGCGGGCCGGCATGGCGGTACTGGTGCTGGATGCGGTGCGCGGGGTGACCGAGCAGGATCAAAAGGTGGCCGGTTATGCCCTGGAGGCCGGTTGCGGCTTGGTGCTGGTGGTCAACAAATGGGATGCGATCGGCAAGGGGGTGACCGAGAAGGGATTTCGCCAGGCCCTGGATGAGGCGTTTCCCAGATTGTCGCATGTGCCGGTGGAGTTCGTCGCGGCCCGGACCGGTTGGCGGGTGGACCGGTTGCTGCCGAAGGTGCATCGGGTGTGGGAGGCGGGTCGTCTGCGGGTTTCCACCGGGGTATTGAATCGTTGGCTGGCCGAGGTGGAGGCGGTCAATCCGCATCCGCGCACGGGGGGGCGTCCGGTCAAGATCCGTTTCGTCTCCCAGGTGCGCAGCGCGCCACCGGAGTTCGTTTTTTTCATCAATCGTCCGGATGCGGTCCAGGAGAGCTATCGACGCTTTCTGGAGAACCGTCTGCGGGATCAGTTCGGTTTCCATGGCGTGCCGTTGCGCCTGAATTTCAGGGGTGGCGGCGACAATCCCTTCGCCGAAAAGGGGCGGCAGGGGGAAAGGGATTGAATTTCATCCCGCAACTCTGTTAGTCTGACGCCATTGACCAACCGGGAGGGAGCCGATACGCCCATGCACGCCATAACTTTCGACACCTTCAAGTTTGTTCGGCGTCTCAAGGATGCGGGCATGCCGGAGAGTCAGGCCGAGGCCATTTCCGATGCCCTCAAGGAAACCCATGCCATTACGCTCGACGAGATGGCGTCCAAACGGGATTTGCGGGAGTTGGAAGCGCAACTGGCAACCAAGGCGGATTTGGCCAAGGTGGATATGCACGTCTTGGAACTGAAGCGCGATATCAGAGAACTCGAACTGCGCATGAAAGAACAAGAACTGCGCATCATCATCCGTTTTGGTCTGATGCTGGTGGCGGTTGCGGGAGGACTGTTCGCCGCCCTGCGCTACTTTCCACCGCCCTATCCCTATGTCATCTCACAGCGCCAGTTGCCGACCATCGAACAAGGCATCGACAAGGTTCCGCTCGCCATCATACCGCCAGCGCCCCCCCGTGCCGCACCGTGAAGCCGTCGTGGCCTAGCGTGCGATGGATGCGAGATGAGAGGACAACTCCCCGTAGATCCGCTGCACCACATCGGACCAATCCCCAGGGCGGGTCTGGCGGAAGAGGCGCATGACCTGCGGATACCAGGGGGAGTCCTCGCGTTCGCGCTGCCAGCGCCAGTCGCAGGGGTGGGCGGCCAGCATCACCCAGCACGGTTTTTTCAAAGCCCCGGCCAGATGGGCGACCGCCGAATCGATGGTGATGACCAGATCCAGTTCCGCCACCAGCGCCGCCGTATCGGCAAAATCACGCAATGCCTCTCCGGCATGCCATAACGGTTGACCGGCAGGGGGATGGCGTGCCTCCTCTTCCCCCGCCCCCTTCTGCAGACTGACGAAGGTCACGCCGGGCACCCTCCACAAGGGCGCCAGCACCGCCAGACCGGGCAGGGAACGCCAAACATCGTCCGCATGACCCGCATCCCCCTTCCAGACCAGGCCGACCCGGAAAGCGGGTGTTGTGTGCCACTTTTCTCGCCAGGGGGTCAGGCGTTCTTCCAGAACCCCCAGATAGGGCAGGGAGGCGGGAATGTTGTGGTGGTCGATCCCCAGGTAGAGGGGAATGGAGAGCAGAAAACACCAGAAGTCGTGATCCGGGAGCGGCTGCGCCTGCTCCCCGGTCAGGATCCGATCCACCCCGGCCAGGGTGACGAAGAGTGGCGCCAACGGGGCGCGGCATACCAGCGTGATGTGCGCGGCGCCCAATGCCTTCAGCAGTGGGGCGAAGCGGCAGAACTGAATCTGATCCCCCATCCCCTGCTCCGGGAGCAGCACGAGCCGTTTGCCGGCCAGCGGTTCGCCGCGCCACATGGGAAACGACGCTTCCGGGGGGAAGAGTTTGCGTCCGATATGCCCAGGATGAAAACGGGCCTCGTGCAGCGCCCATCCCTCCCGGAAGCAGCCCCTGGCCAGGAGCAGCAACGCCAGGTTCCATTGGGCGTTGGCATGGGCGGGCCGCAGGGACAACACCTCCCGGTAGCATGTTTCCGCCTCCTGGAAACGGTTTTCGCCCTGCAACAACAGCCCCAGATTGTAGCGGACATCCACATGACCGGGATGGCGCCGCGCGGTCTCCCGCAAGAGGGCCTCGGCCTCTTTTTTTGCCCCGCGCGCATGCAACACGATCCCCAGATTGCTGCAGGCGTCGGCGTGTTGCGGCCAAAGCAGCGTGGCGTGCCGCAAGCAGCTTTCCGCCTCGGGGAGCCGTTGCTGCATGATATGCATCATCCCGGCATGGTTCGCCGCCTCGGCCTCCAGCGCCCGCTGCACCCGTTGCAGCACCTCGCTCCAGTCGCCTGGCCGGACCTGGCGGAAAAGCCGCATCCCCACAGGATACCACAATGCGTCGTCACGGTCGTGCATCCAGCGCCAGTCCGGGTCAATGGCCGGCAACAACACCCAGCACGCCTTGCCCAACGCCCCCGCCAGATGCGCCAGGGCGGTATCGACGGTGATGATCAACTCCAGTTGCCCGACGATGGCCGCAGTGTCGGCGCAGTCCCGAATGGCGTCCCCCAGATGGATCACGGGTTGCGCTGCCGGCGGCTGGCGGGCCTCCTGCGCCCCTTCCCCCATTTGCAGGGAAAAAAAGGTCACTCCCGGCACGTTCCAGAGTGGCGCCAGTGTCCTCAAGCCGGGCAGGGAGCGGTTGCGGTCATTCCTGTGGGCCGGATTGCCCCTCCAGGCCAACCCCACACGCAACCCCGCGACCGCGAGCAGGGGGTGCCATGCGGCCATGCGGTCGGGCAATGGCCTTACATAGGGGATCGCAGCGGGAATGGTGGCCGGGGTCGTCCCCAGCCGGTCGGGCAACGACAGCAGATGGATCCAATAATCATGGACAGGAGCGCTCCATGGGGCCTCGCCCACGCCCACCACCCGATCCACCCCCTCCAGGGTTGTCAGCAACGGCGCCAGCGGCAACCGGCACACCAGGGTGATCCACCCGGCACCCCCGGCGGTCTTCAGCAGGGGCAGATAACGGCTGAATTGAATCTGGTCGCCGATTCCCTGTTCCCCGATCACCAGCAGGGAGCGACCGTGTAAATCCTCGCCGTTCCAGACCGGAAAGGGCAAATCAACAGGGGCGGCAACACGGTCGCTCCAGCGGGGGTGCAGGCGGGCCTCGTAACCGTGCCAACCCTCGGCGTAGTGGCCCAGGGAGAGTGCGAGCAGTCCCAGTTGCCAGCGGGCGTCGGCATGTTCCGGATCCTTGGCCAGGATGGCGCGCAAGCACGCCATGGCCTCGGCGTGACGCCGTTGGCTTGCCAGCAGGATTCCCAGATGCAGCCTGACCTCCAGGGCGTCCGGTCGCAGCGTCAACGCCTGTCGATACGCCTGTTCCGCCTCAGCGGGCCGGTCCAGTTCGTTCAGGACGACCCCCAGGTTGTGACAGGCCACGGCATGGCCGGGATCGTGGCGCAGGGCTTGCCGATAGGCCTGTTCGGCCTCGGCGAAGCGGTTTTGTTCCAGGAAAAGATTGCCCAGATTGTTGTGGGCGTCGGCATCGGTGGGGGCGATGTCCAGAATTTGCCGGAATGCGGCCTCGGCTGCCTGCCAGTTTTGCCCCTGGGCCAGGCGAATGCCATGTTCGTTGAGGGCGGGCAGTCGATCCGCCGCCTGCTTCGGCCCAGGGGGCATGGATCAGGCTTGCCTTTTCCGGCGATAGTAGTCCAGGACCGCGTGAATGGTGACGAAACCGCGCAGCACCCCCTGGTTGCTCACCACGGGCAGGGCGTGCAGCCTGTTTTCGTCCATGATGTTGGCCGCCTTGGCGATGGAGCTGTCCAGGGTGACGGCATGCACCTTTTGCGTTTGGTTGAGCTTGCCGATGGGGATGTTGCACAGGGCCTTGTCGCGGGCGTTCATGGCACGGGTGCCATAAAACGGTCCCATGATCTGCCGCAGATCGCTTTGCGAAATCACACGGATCAGCTTGCCGCCGCGCTCGACGCCCATGTAGCGGTAGCCGTCCTGGCGCATGGCATTGATGGCGATCAGCACCCGTTCGTCCTCCTTGAGGGTGAACGGATTCGGGATCATGATGGCCTGCACGCTGCCGGCGTCATCCGGCATGGGGAGCGAATCCCTGGCGTACTGGAAGGTGGGCAGGGGACCCGTCAGGGAGGCGGTGGTGACCTTGGCGGCTTTTTCCGATTCGCTGGGCGCCGGGGCAGCCTTCGGTTCCGGAGGCGGCGGAGGCGGAGGCGGCGGAGGCGGCGGCGGAGGTGGCGGCGGAGGTGGCGGCGGAGGTGGCGGCGGCGGAGGTGGCGGCGGGGCTGCCTGCTGTTTGGCCTTATTCTCCTCTTCCGGGGTGCCAGGAATCTTGACACCCAGCAAGGTTTCCGCGAAGCCCTTCGACAGCAACCAGCTGGCGATTTGCGCCGGAAAATCGGCAACCTGAATCTGGACGCCGACGCTCACATAGGTGGTGTCGTCCGAAAGGGTCGGCGGAAACTCGCCATAGGGGACGTAGGTGGTCTCCTTGAGAAGCAGGTGGCCGCCATTCTTGAGCTTTTTTTCCACGAGATCGTTCAGTGCGCCCACCACCTGATTCGATACTTCCTGGAAGCCTTCCTGGATCTCTTCGTTGTATTCCCGGTTCTTGACCTGGCTTTGAATGACCGAGGCCCCCATCATCATCATGAGGCCGGTCAGGGAGATGGAGGTGGCGATGTCGATGATCAGATGCACGTCGCCGGTGTGCAGCCCGTCCTCGACGACGTAGGCCACGCTGCGGTCGGCTTCGAACAGGGCTTCCAGGTCGTCATGACCCCGGCACAGTTCGATGCCTTGCAGGGTGCACACCACGGGTGCAGCGGTCAGGGTGTTAAGGTCGTTGCCCAGTTTGGTGAAATAGCTCAAGAAAAATGGGCGAGCCTTTTTGACGATTTCTGGAGGTGTTTCCATTCGGTATTTCGTCCCGCTTTCAATGAAATCCGCAGACTGGGTTTGATCCGAGGATCTGGCGAGATTTTTCTAGCAAAAATGATGCCAATAAGCAGGTGGGAATTAGGGGCAAAAAAAATCCGTGGCCTGCCATCTGTCAATGGCAGGCCACGGACGAGTCGTAGGGACGACGGATACGGGTCAGCCCAGAAAACGTTGCAGGCTTTCTTGCAGGGTTTCCGGCGTGAAGGGCTTTTTGATGTGGCCGTTGGCCCCGGCTTCCATGGCGGCGGTCACTTTGCTTTCGCCGCCCTCGGTGGTGACCATCACGATGGGGATGTTTTTGATTTGCGGGATGTTGCCACGCACTTCCTTGACGAACTGCAAACCATCCATGACCGGCATGTTCCAGTCGGAAAGGATGAGTTTGAAATTGCTGTCCGTCTTGAGAAGATTCAGCGCTTCCTGTCCGTCGCCGGCTTCCAGGATGTCGGTAATTTTGAAACCGGCCTGACGCAGGCCGCGAGCTACGATTTTCCGCATGACGCTCGAGTCGTCAACGATCAAAACACGCATGATTCATCTCCCTCAATAGAGTTTCGTCAGGCTGGTTGGGCAACAGTGGATGGCATTGTATTTGGTAAAAGCCCATTCTTGCAAAATTGGTGCAGAATTTCAAGTCAAAAAAATAACATTCTTGCATTCGGGTCCGCGCGGCAGCCTTGCTGCGGGGGGGCTGGAAAGGTTACAGGCTGGAGTAGATCCGCAACCCCCCCTCTTCCATCTGGAAGGTGAAGATGTGGGTGGCGTGATTGGTCTTCCACTGGGCGACGAACTCCTTGCCGACAATGGCAATGGGCGGGGAGAGATCGACACCGCCGATTTGCGCTTTGGTTTTCATGCCGCCGCACACCATGTTGGCCAATTCGGCTGCCCCGTCGAGCAGGTCTTCCTGGGAGAGTTCTTCGGGGGCCAGGCCCACGATCTTGGAGACGATGATGCGCAGCAGTTCCTGGTCGCAAGTCACCCCCACCATCCCTTGCATGTGTCCGGAAAGCCGCACCAGGCCCACCACTTCGGCGGTGAGGGTAAAGGAGCTGGCAGCCTCGCGACCGGCGAAAACCACCTCAGACATGGCCATGGAGTTCATCATTTCCGTGACGGCCTGACGCAGTCCTGCCAGGAGCTTTTCGATCAGTTCGGGGGAGCTGGATTGGGACATGCGCATCTCTCCTGTGGTGGTTACAGCCCGCCCATGCCCAGGGCTTCCATGATGCGGGCCGCCATCTCTTCCTGGGTGAAGGGTTTGGTCTGATAATGAATGGCTCCTGCCTGGATGGCCTTGATGATGTAATCCTTCTCCCCTTCGGTGGTGACCATCATGACCGGGATGTGCGCCCAACGCGGGTCGGCCTTGACATGTTTGAGCACCTCCAGGCCATTCATGCCGGGCATGTTCCAGTCCAGCAGGATCAAGGCCACCTCTTCGCCGTGTTGTTCGAGCACCCGGATGCCTGCGTCCCCATTTTCGGCCTCCAGGACTTCGAACCCGACCATGGCACCAATGCCGCTGATCACGCGGCGTATGGTTCTGGAATCATCAATGGTGAGTAATTTCATCGAATCGCACCTTTGCTCTATATGGGACGATAAAGAGCAGCGCCACCCATCATGACCTGCTGGAAGGCAGTGGTATAGCCTCTTGGGGATTCGGACGCCCCGATTGCCAGGATACCATCTTTATTTAAACTGTCACGAATTTTCGTATAAATCTGTCGTTTCAATTCGTCGGAAAAATAGATCAAGACATTGCGGCACAGCAGAAAGTCGAACGTGCCATGTTCTGTGAAAGGGGATTTGAGATTGAATTGCTGGAATTTCACCAGGCCGCGCACATCCGGGATCAGTTCGTACACCATGCCGTTTTTCTTGAAGTAGCGTTCCAGGAAGTCTGGCCGCATGCCCCGGGAAATGGCCAGTTGGCTGTACCGTCCGGACGACGCCAGGACGATGGCCGACGGGGAGAGGTCGGTGGCCAGGATGGAGAATTTCGACAATGGGGGGGCAGAGTTGGTTCTGCTCAGGGTGTCGAGCAGCAGCATGCCGATGGAGTAAGGCTCCTGGCCGGTGGAGCAGGCCGCCGACCAGATGCGCACCTGGCTGGCGGTGCGCGCCTTGTTGATCAGTTCCGGCACGATGTGCGACGCCAGGGCGGTAGCGAACGAGTCGTCCCGGAACCAGAGGGTCTCGTTGGTGGTCATGGCGTCGATGACCTTGGTACGCAACGGGCCGGGATCTTTTTGCAGTTTGGCGTGCAGGTCCCGGAAGGTCTCGCAACCGTTTTGTACCATGATCACGGTCAGGCGATTTTCGATCAGGTATTCCTTGCCGGGATTGATCACGATGCCACTGTGTTCGTGGATGAAATGGCGAATCAGATCGAATTCTTCAGTGGTGATAGCCATGATCAGCGCGCCACGGGGAGGTTGCACAGTTGCGTGATCCTGCCGCCAATGGCGTCCAGTGGCAGGGATTCGTCGGATAAGCCTTTTTCTTCAACGGAACGGGGCATGCCATAAACCACGCACGATTGTTTATCTTGAGTGATGCACCATGTCCTGCCGGCGCGTTTCAAGGCATCCACTCCGTTGGTGCCGTCCCTCCCCATGCCGGTCAATATAACGCACACGATGTTGCCTGTAAAGGAGGCAACGACCGACATGAACAAAACATCCACCGCCGGGCGGCATTCGTTGACCTTTGGCCCGTCGTTGAGGATGAGTTTAAGAGTGCCGTTGCGATTTTGCAAGGTCATGTGACGTCCCCCCTGGGCGATGGTGATGCTGCCCGGCAGCAGGGTCTGGTCATCGCGTGCCTCCTTGACCACCAGTCCCGAGGTGCGGCTGAGTTGTTCCGCCAGGGAGGCGGTGAAGACCGGGGGCATGTGCTGCACGATCAGGGTGGGGATTTGTGGTTTTTCCCCCAGGTTGCCGAGCACCTTGGCCAGGGCCACTGGACCTCCGGTGGAGGAACCGATCAACAGCAGATCGGGACGCACCGGTTTGCGCGCGCCGCCGGGTTGCGGCTGACCGGGTGCGGCCTGCGCGACCTGGAGCGCCGGCGGTTTCTCCATCTGGGGTGGGGGCGACGCAAAGGTGGGGCGCGGACCCGGCACGGTCTGCCCGAACGAGGGGCGCATCGCCGGCGGCGGCGGGGAGGGTGTGGCCGGCATGGCCGTTGCCTGTGCCGCAGTGGCGGGTCGGCTGGTGTCGGCACCGCTCCCCTTGCCCGGATCCTGCATCAGCAGGGCGAGAATCGGTTCCAGTTCCTTGCGCAGGGCGCTCTTGGCGCGCTCGACGTTGGTTTCCAGGGGCTTGGTGACGAAATCCATGGCCCCGGCGTTGAGGCACTCCATGATGATGTTCGCGTTCGACCGCGACAAGGCGCTCACCATCACCACCGTGATTTGCGGATAGCGTTTGCGGACCTCCTTGAGGGTGGTCAGCCCATCCATCACCGGCATCTCCACGTCCAACAGGATCACCTCCGGGCGTTCCCGGCTGTTCTGGGTGATCTGTTCGGTCAGTTTGTCCAGGGCCATCCTGCCGTTGGAAAGCGTGGAGGTGACGCAGATTCCGGGAATGCTTTCCGCAACCTTCTTCATGATCATTCGATAGGTGATAGTGTCATCCACCACCATGACGTTGAGTGAACCAGGCATGTGTCCCGCTTTCCGCTGTTCAGGTGCCTACTGTGTCCATTGGTAGACCGCAATGGCACGATTGCCACATCCTTGATAAGTCAACTCCTTGCACAAGGAACGCATCAGGGCGATCCCGCGTCCGCCATGGCCGGTATTGCCAACCAGATGGGAATGGATGTTGGTGATATCGAAGCCGGGACCGCTATCCTCCATGAGGATGCGGATCTCTCCGCCCGGTGCCTGCGGGCCGTCGGGCGCACAGGGGAGGGGGGTATGGGACAGTTGGATGCGAATGCTCCCTTTTTCCAGAGAGGCCAGCCTCTCCTCCCGTTGGGCATAATAGCGGATGAATCCTTCCGGCGTCTTTTTGGTGCGGGTGTCGAGTCGCAGCAGTCCATGGTCCAGGGCATTGGAAAAGAGTTCCGCCAGAATGGTGTAGAGCCGCTCCCGGTGCCCCGCAGGGGCCTGCAGGGTCATGACCATGTTGAGAATCGTGGGCAGGGGATCCACCGACTTGAGGGTGTGGGCGCTGAAGGTGAACGACGCTTCCCAGGGCGATGGCGCGATGGAGGCCCGCTGGCGTCGCGCCTCGACCCCCCGCGCCTCCTCGCCGGCCTGGGCGCAGACGATCTCCAGCAGACTGATGTCATCGGTCTGTCTGGCATTCCCGCGAAATTTTTGCAGATCGTCCAGGATGGAGGAAAACAGGCTTTCCGGCGCCTGTCCGCCGCTGAAATGCGACTCCAGGCGATCGTTGCCAAACATCGCTCCGTCGGTGTTGGTCGCCTCCGTGACACCATCCGAGTATAAAAATACCCGAAAATCCGGACACATCTCCAGAATTTCCACCTTCCGGTCCTCCCGGGTCAAGTGGGTGACCCCCAGGGGCAGGTGGCTGGAGGGAACGCGGTGAATGATGCGGCACGAGTCATCGGTGATCAAAACATCCGGCAGTCCGCCGTTCCAGATGTTGAGGCTCTTCTGCCGGGGATCCACCTCGATCAGACAGGCCGCCAGAAACATCCGGGTGGGCATGATGGCCAGCAGTTTGGCATTCATGGCCTCCACCATGTCGCCGATGGAGAACCCCTGAGCGGTCATCTCGTAGAAGATGTCCGATACCGGCATGGCCCCCACCGCTGCGGAGAGTCCATGGCCGGTGAAATCCCCCAACAGGATGTTCAGGCCGCCCACCGGGTTGTAACTGGCTACCAGCAGGTCGCCGTTGAACAGCGACATCGGCGATGTCCAGTGATTGAGGCATGGCGCATCCAACAGATTGCCCACCTTGACGATGTGGGCGAAAAGATGATTGCCGATCTCCAGTTCCTGGTGGACCCGCTCCTGATGCTGTTCCAGTTCCTCCTTTTGTTCCCGCAACGTGGCATGGAGCCGGCTGATCCGCTCCATGGCGCTGATCTTGGCCTGCAGGATGGGGCGGTTGAACGGTTTGGTCAGAAAATCGTCCCCGCCCGCCTCGATGCACTGCACCAGTCCCTCTTCGTCGGTCACCGCCGTGAGAAAGATGATCGGCGTGAAACGACCGCGACTCAGCCTTTTGATCTCCATGGCCGCTTCGTAGCCGTTCATTTTCGGCATGCGGATATCCATCAAGACCATGTCCGGCTGATGTTCGATGAACCGCTCGACGCCCTCCACTCCATTGCTGGCAGTGATCACCGGGTGGCCTTCCTTGCCCAGCAATCGTTGCAGAATGGTGCGGTTGATGGGGTCGTCGTCGACGAGCAGTATCTTCATCCGGCAATGCTTCGTGGTCGCGGGTTGGTGGCGTGTTACGCGATCTTGAAGAGTCTTTGGAAGTTGGCGGTCTCCAGGATCTTGCGGATTTCCGGTCGGGTGTTGATGATCTCGATGTCCGATTCGTTGGCGCCGGCCTCTTCGCGCAGCAGCAGCAGCATGCCCAGGGCCGAGGAGTCGATGTACTCCGTGCCGGACAGATCGATCACGAAACGCCGTCCCTGATTCTCGTCTCCGGCATCGCTCTGATAGGCGGCCCGAAACTGGGAGTGCATCTCGAAGTTGAAACGCCCCTTCACGTTGATGACGGTCTCGTTGTCGTTGCGGGTCACGTTGATGGTTCCTGACATCTTATTCTCCTCTTGATTTTTTCATGGTGTGTTTTATGGTGATGTTTGTCAAAAAACTTTCGTTTAATGATCCTCAGAACAGCTCGATGTCCCCTTCATCCATGCTGGTCTGCTGGACCGCCTGCCGATCCGCAGTGTTGAAACGCTCCTTCTGCTCCTCCAGTGCCCCCTGCAAGGCGTCCGCCAGCGATTCGTGCGTGAGCAGTTCCACGGGCAAGAGCGAGCCGAAGTGTTCCAGCACCGTGAATTTGCGTTCCATGCTTTGGGTCAACTGGGTCACCATGTCCTCGAACTGCAAGGACATGACCGCAATTCCCACCCGCATGGCGATGTCCCCGGCGATCACCGAGACCTTTTGAATGGTCTCGGTGGTGAACTGGTCGATGGCGTTGACCTCGCCCATCATGTAATCGACCCGCCCTTTGGATTCGATGGCAAAACTCATATCCTTGGAGGCCATGACTTCGATGATCTCCTTGGTAGCCAGGATGTTCTCCTTGGCCTGATCGACCACCTCGCTGATCCGGTCGCTGAATTCATGGGAGTTGCGCGCCAGTTTGCGCACCTCGTCCGCCACCACCGAAAAGGCGCGTCCGGCCTGACCCGCACGGGCCGCCACGATGCGCGCATTCAGGGACAAGACATTGGTCTGTTCTGCGATCCCGTTGATATCCTTGATGATCGTCACGACCTCCTGCATCTGTGACGAGAGGGCGTCCACCCGATGAACCATCTCCATGCTCTGCCGGCTGACCAGGATGATATGGTCCACGAAGGTGCGCAGGATCTTGTCGGTCTCCGTGACGAATTTGCGGATGTTGACCCCCTCGCTCGCCTGATCCGCCTCCTGATCCATGGAGTGGGTGAGCTTGGATACCAGTTGGTACTGGGCATCGGATTGATCCCGCAAACCATTGAAACTGTCCGTCAGTTTGACGATGGCGTCCTGCACCAGGCAGCGGATCTGCTGCATCTCATGACGCACGCTGTTAACTTCCCGCGCCACTTCCTCTCGGACTTCCTGGAGGATCTGTGCATTGCGATTGGTCATTACTGGATCAACTTGATGCCTGACTGTTCAGGCCAAGGACCGTGGCCACGTCCAGGATAATCAGCAAGTTGCGTTCGAACTCCACCACGCCATGAATGAAATCTGCGGAAATGCCCGTCAGGTTGGCCGGCGGGGGCAGGATGTTGTCGTCCACGATGTCGCGCACGTCCCCGAGTTGATCCACGGCCAGCCCCACCGGATCCTCCCAGGGACACTTGGTCAGGGCAAGCTCCTGGTCGATTTTCAGCACTTCGTCCCGGGTCTTCATGATGACGTTGTAATGCTTGGTCTTCAGTTCGCCCGACTCCTGCCTGGACCAGCCGAGACGGGTCTTCAGGTCGAAGAGGGTGATGACCCGCCCGCGAATGTTCAACATGCCCCGGATGTAGTTCGGAGAACCGGGCACCGGCGTACACTCCATGGAGCGGTTGATCTCTCGCACCAGGCGGATATTGATGCCCAGATAGAGTTCTCCCAAGGTGAATGTGCTGACGAGCATGGTGTTTTGTCTCCGCTTGCGATTAAGTCAAAAGTGTCTCATGCCGACGACCGGGTCAAAAAGTCATGCGCGTCAACGGGGACGCAAGGTGGAAACCACCTTGAGCAATCGGTTTTTGTCGATGGTCGGGACGCAACTGACGAAGCCGGTGCGCAGGCACCGATCCTCCAGCTCCGAGGAGATGGAAGAGGTGGTGGCGATCATCGGCAGATCCGAGTGGCGGGTGCCGTTCAACTCGTTGGCCAGTTCGAAGCCGTCCATCACCGGCATGTTGAGATCGGTCACCAGCAGGTCGTAATTGCCCATGTTCAACTTCTGAATGGCGGCCTGGCCGTCCTCGGCCTGATCCACCGCGAACCCCACCGAAGAGAGGTAATTGCTGGTCAGTACCCGCAGGAACGGGGTGTCGTCCACCACCAGTGCCCGGAAACCACCCCCTTCCACACTGGGCGGCGGCGCGGGCGGGCGGATGCCGGCCATCTCGAACACGGCGTTGACATCCGGAAAGAGCACCACCCGGTCGTCGATCTGGGCCGATCCGAACAGCCCAGGGGCTTGAATGGCACGGCAGTCCAGGTCGATGTTGGTTTCCCGCGTGTCGATGATGCGCGAGAAGATGAGTCCCGCCTGCAGGTCCGGGATGTTGGGCACCACCATGCAGAGATTGCCATCCTCCTCCTCGTCGGAATCGGCGTTGCCGCGGGAGAGTCCCATCCCTTCCAGCCCCATCACCAAATCGGGGTAGATGGCCCGGAAGGTCTTGCCGTCGTAACGGACATACGGCAGCCCGCCGATGGTGTCCAGGAGTTTCGGGGAGATTTTCTCCACGCGCCGGACCATGCTGTGGACGATGCCCATGATGAGTCCGGTGCCGGTTTCGAGCAGGATGATGTTCTGTTTTTCCCGCAGGGCGGCGCGCCGCTCCTCGTCCAGGTCCATGCGGGTGGCCCTCTCCACGTTGCTGAAGTTGATTTTGGCCTGTTCCATGAGGCCGGCGTAGTCGATGATGAGCGAGACGCTGCCATCCCCCAGGATGGTGGTGGCGGAAAAGCAGGGGTTGTCCTTGAAGAAGGCGGGCAGGGGTTTCACCACGATCTCCTCGCTGTCCAGCACCTCGTCCACCACCATGCCGAACTCGTTGCCGCCGACGTTCAGGACCATGACGTAGGCCACCAGATTGTTGGGGTCGCGTCGGTCGCTGTTGGGCGCGTCGCGGCGATCCTCCTTGAGGGTGTTGGCGGCGGCGGTGCCCTTCACGGCGTTTTTCGCAGCGGCGGCGGCGAAGGCCGCCTCCTGCGCCTTTCTTAGGGTGGCGCGCCGGTCGGAGAGACGTTCCCGCCGCTCCGGATCGTTGCTGTTGGGGGGCCAGTTCCTGGGGATGTCCAGCACGTCGGCCAGATCCACCAGGGGCAGCAACATGTTGCGCAGCCGCAAAACCGGCGCGTTGCCCACGATTTCGATTTGCTGGGCGCGATCCGATTCGGCCACCCGCACGATCTCCACCAGGCCGATCTCGGGGATGGCGAAGCGCTGCCGCCCTGCTGAGACGATCATGGCAGGGATGATGGCCAGGGTCAGGGGGAGTTTCAGGGTGATGGTGGTCCCCTTGCCCACCTTGGATTGAAT
>JADGAR010000037.1 GCA_015231915.1 Magnetococcales bacterium | reverse complement strand
TACTTTTGTTACGCTGACTGTTTGATGCATTCAGCATGAACTCCAACATCACTCACAAGCTCGGCAACTTGAAACACTTGCCGACCCGTTCGCAACGCCAACGTTCACGCCGATGATCGAGATTGAATTGTCAAAGATCGCTTCCCTGTGTTGCGACAGCCTTGCCGCCCCAGGAACCCATAAGCTACCAAATCCCCCCGGCCCCGTCAACAGAAAAAACGCACCTCGATGCATTTTTTTTCAAAAAACCCCATCCCCACTCTTCCCAGGCCGGGCAAGGACCACACGACCCCTTGATAAACCAGGAGTTTCCTCCCGGTCCAGGGCAAGATTCCCCACCACCACGCCGTGCCGCTCCGTCAGATCCACCAGCCAGGCCATCACCTCGTCGAAGCGCGCCTTTTCCAGCCACAAAACCACCCGGTCCCCGCCTTCCGGCTCCACCCGGCGCAACGCCCCACCCAGACCCCGCTCCCGGACGCTCCGATCCGCCAGCGCCAGCAACGACTCCCCGCCTGCAGGCCGCGCCACCGGCACGCCCCCCTCCTTGCGCAAGCGCGTCACCTCCCCGGCCATGCGGCGCATTTCCGCCACAACCCTGGCCTTCTCCCCGGCGAGTTCGACGCGACGCTCCCGCTCCTCGCTCCAGGGAAGCCACGCCAGAAAATAGACCAGCAATCCCGCCACGACCCCGACGCCTCCGAGCACCATCCGGCGCTCCCGCCCGCCCAGGGAGGCGAGCACCCGACCCGGCCAGCCCCTCATGACCCCTCCACCTGCAAGCGCGCCGCCACCCCCGTCCCCTCTTTCTCCGCACCCTGCAGCACCACCGCCAGGCCGACCTCCCGCAACGCCCGCTCGAAGGCCTCCAGCCGCTGCAAATCCGCCACCCGCGCGGTCAACTCCAATTTCCCCGCCTGATAACGCACCCCGCGCAACTCCACATCGCCCATCCGGCGCAACACCCCCGCCACCCGGCCAAACAGCGGCACGAACCCGTGCCCCCGCCCTTCCCCGCCACGCTGCAGGGTCAACAATTGCTGCTGCATCTGCACCCGGGGATCCACCAGACGCGCGCCGGGCATGGTCTGCTCGAACAGCTCCCGGATCTCCCGATCCAACCCGGCGATGCGCTGCTCCAGGCGGTCGGCGTCCATCCAGCCCAACCCCGCCTTGATCCCCAACCAGACCACCAGAAAAACCAGAACCAATCGCAACCAGGCCAACCAATCCCCCACCCGGCCCGCCGGGGCGAACGGGCCTTGCGCAAGATTGATCCCGCAGCCGGTGGCTGCCTGAACAGACATCAGGGAGAGCAGATCCCCGCGCATTTCTTCGACCTGCGCCGGAATGCCCAGGGCGGTCAGGTCCGGCAAGGCGAGGACAGAGGAATCCGTAAGCAGACGAATGCGCGCCGGAAGCCGGAGGTTCGGCTCGGCCAGCGCCCGACGCAAGGCAAGAGGAAGATTGACGAGATCCACCGCGAAGCCGGAGACCGGGCCGGTGCGGGCCATGGCCAGATTCTCCCGCGCCAGCACGCTCCAGCAGTCAGGCTCCCAGGGCAACAGCAGGGGGGCGGGCAGGATCTCCTCCGGTTGCGCCCCCGCCAGGCGCAACTGCCCGGTCCACTCCTCCATCCGCCGGCGGCTCACCACGGCCACCGGCAGCCAGCCGTCCGGGGCGGGACGGCCCAGGGCAAAATGGAGCGTCTCCACCGGGACGGAGAGCTGCTCTTCCAGCAGATAGGGAATCGCCTTGGCCAGATCCCGCGCCGCGATGCGCCCCACCTCCAGGCGGGTCAACACCACCTCCACGCCCGGCACCACGGCCACCAGCCGCCTGCCGGCCAGGGTGGCCACCCGCGCCAGGGAATCGCGGCGACAGACCCGATCGCCGTCTCCGGGATTGGTCCAGGCCACCCGGCCATCCGCCTCCGCCGGCAGGCCGACGAGCCAGCGTTCCGTCATGCGCCAGCCAGTTCCAGGAGATACCTGCCGTATCCGGATTGTCCCATTCCCCGGCCCAGGGCCGCCAGATCCGCCTGGGAGATCCATCCCTGCCGCCAGGCCACCTCCTCGATGCAGCCGATGCGCAACCCCTGACGCCGATCCACGGCAGCCACGAAATTGGCGGTATCCAGCAAGGCGTCCTCGGTTCCGGCATCCATCCAGGCAAACCCCCGACCCAACTGCTCCACCCGCAGGTCACCCATTTCCAGATACAGGCGGTTCAGATCGGTGATCTCCAGTTCTCCCCGCGCGGAGGGCCGAATGGAACGGGCCAGATCCACCACCCGCTTGTCATAAAAATAGAGCCCGGTCACGGCGAGATTGGATTTTGGCTGGGCCGGTTTCTCTTCCAGGCTCACGGCGCGGCCCTCGGCATTGATCTCCACCACCCCGTAGCGGGACGGATCGCGCACCGGATAGGCGAAAACGCACGCCCCGCGCCGCAACCCGGCATGGGCGCGCAGTTTGCGGGGCAGATCGGCCCCGAAGAAAATGTTGTCCCCCAGAATCAGGGCCACCGGATCCCCGGCGATGAACCCCTCGCCGATCAGAAAGGCCTCGGCCAGGCCGCGCGGCTCGGCCTGGGGGGCATAGGTCAAACGCATGCCCAGGCGACTGCCGTCGCCGAGCAACTCCTCGAAACGGGGCAGATCGCGCGGCGTGGAGATGATCAGGACCTGACGGATGCCGGCCAGCATCAACGTCGAAAGCCCGTAATGGATCATCGGCTTGTCGTAGACCGGAAGCAGCTGCTTGCAGACCGGCAACGTCGCCGGATAGAGCCGGGAACCGCTGCCGCCGGCCAGGATGATGCCTTTATGAAATTCCACGTTCCTTTTTTGCACCATCTTGAATTATTGACCCCCTTTCAAGGAGTTGAGCACATCGGAATAGTTCTTGAGGGTTTGCAGGGCGTCGCTCAAGCCGCCGCTGCCAGTCGCTGCGACTCCTTCGGGCACGGAGGGAATGGTTGGAGTGGAGGCGGCCACGCTCTTGGCGACTTCCTTCTTCTCCTCCTTCTTCTCCTCCTTCTTCTCCTCTTTGGACTCTTCCACTTTCTTCTTCACCACCTTGGCCGGGTTGAACACCTTCACCCATTGCCGCACGGAGCGACCCGCGATGAGGACCTTGTCGGTGGTGATATTGCGCACCTTGGTCCCGGCCTCGCCCTTGAGTTCGTCCCCTTCCTGATACATCTCGCCATCGATCACGGCATAGCGCTCGCCTCCGGAGACGTAGGCCATGGAGACCACATGGGAGCTGAAATCCTCCTCCCCGCGATTGGCGATGGCCTGATCCGAGGCCACGGACTGATCGGAGTAACCCAGCATCTCCATGTTGATCTCCCCCTGAGAAGAGGTGGGGGGCACACGCAGTTGATCCAGTTCCGACAATCTGGAGCGCATGGTTTGCCGCAAGGCCGCATCGACCTCCGGAATCGCCATTTGCTCCTTGGGATTCTTCGCATGCTGGATCCCGTCGATTTGCGCATGCAGGAACTGCCACGCCAGATCGCTGCCGGTCGCGATCCCGGCAAGAAGAAGGATCATCAATGAAATCATTCCGAAGCGTTTGGCTTGCATACCCTACTCCCGCTCCAGCTGCAAGTTGAATGTGAGTGCCATGACATCGGTTGTAAAACTGCTTTTCACGACCTTGTAATTCTTGCTGATCAGATTTGCAACGAAGCCTTCGTGTTCCTGGCTGGCCTGCTGGAAACCCGCCTTGATGCGCCCTTTCAGGGAAAGCGAGGCCTTGGCCTGATCCGAAAACCCGATCACCAGTTGATCCAGCAGCATCTTGCCCCGCATGGATGCGGAAAGGTCGGCCATGATCCCCTGCAGGGAGGGAGCGACCTTCAACCTGGAAAGATTGTCGGCAAAATGGACGGCCTTTTGAATCACCGGATCCAGCGGCTCCACCTTCAAGGCTTCGACCGCACCGATATTGGTCAATTTCATGGCTTCATCCGCCAGAAGGATGGTTTGACGCTGCAGCCAGATCGCTCCCAGATACAGACCGGCCACGACCAGCAAGGCCAGGAAAGTGGCAATACTCAGCGTGCGCTGGGCGCGATACTGCAGTCGGTCCATGGTCGGCGAGGCCGAATCGGCGACCTGCAATGCGGAGACGGCTTCCGGGATGCCGGTGACCACGAACTCCTGCCCCTTGATTTCGAGCATACGCGGTTTGAGCAGTTTCAAGGGGACATCATTGGCCTTGGCCAGTTTGTGCGCCCACTCGGCGGACATCAGGCGGGCCTGCTCCTTGCCCATGGAGGTGCTCTCGCCGGTGGCCGCCCAACCCGTGGAGGTGGAAGCCTCCTTGGTGGCCATCCCGAAGGAGGAAAAACCACTTCCCCCGGTGCTGGAAGAGTTCCCCGTGGCAGATGCGGTTTCGGTTTCGACTCCGAATTGCCAGCCGTAATGGACGATCAACTCCAGCTTGCCCGGGATATCGGCCAGCATGGCGCGCAGTTCCTGCCCCACGGTAT
The DNA here is from genome assembly GCA_015231915.1 of Magnetococcales bacterium. Classification (GTDB taxonomy): domain Bacteria; phylum Pseudomonadota; class Magnetococcia; order Magnetococcales; family Magnetaquicoccaceae; genus Magnetaquiglobus. The sequence continues at coordinate 32,446 of JADGAR010000037.1, read as the reverse complement.
CGGCCAGATTTTCCCTGGCCTCCGGGGTATTGGCATAAAGCGAGGCCTGACTCACGGCCAGAATCTGACCGGCGCGCCCCAGCAGGAGATCGACATGGCGGTCGTGCTCGAACATCACCAGGACGGTGCTCTTTTTGGCATATTCCCGCAGACAGGCATGGTGCAGGGCATGGACGGGAAAGAGCAGGTGATGCTCGCCATCCTCGATGGCGCGGTCCTCGTAAGCCGCGAACCGATCCCCCTCCACCACGGTGCAGAAGATGTCGGTGGTGGTCTTGCCCCGTGCCCGTTTCCAATGCGTCAGGATCCGGGCGTGTTCGCCGGCATCCCCGGCCTCCAACAGCCGCCTTTGCGCCACGATCTCGGCATAACGGATCGGCGCCTCCACGGTGAGCAATCTGGCGGACGCGCCACCGAAATCGCTCAAGATCCACTTGTTTCCCTTGATGCCGGACAGGCCGTCCAGGGTCTCGGCGGTTCTGCGCCGCACGAGATGGGCCGCGCCATCCAAATCCACGATCAACTCATCCAGTACCGATTTCTTCATCCGATAGCACCTGATTTCAATAGCGAAGTCTGGCCGTCAAAAAACCAGCCATCCCAACAAGAGCGGGCCGTCAATTACGATTCAGGACCATATAGGTCCCGGACAAGGAGAGCAGAACCTTTTCCCCAGGGGTCGGCGTGGTATCAAGCTCCAATTTTTTCAATAATTTAGCAATCATCAACTTGTCCAGTTTCTTGTCATGCAGCAATTGCCTGTAGTCCTCCGGCAAATGATCCCTGGCGAGCAGGGAGGTCACTTCCAGTTGCTTCGGTCGGAAATAATAGCGCGGAGTGGGGGCGGCATTGCTCAAGATCGTGCGCAATTCGGTCACGTTCACGAGCCGCTGCTTGATCTCCACCTCGTAGGTGGTCCAGTTCTGCTCTTCCAGCCGATTCTCCCGCATCACCTTGGCAAAGCCCTGCGCCTCCTCGGAAAATTTCCTGAACTCCCTGGCCTTTTCCACCCGCCTGTCCTGCTCGGCACGCTCCTGTTTGGCCAGTTCCAGCCTCTCCCGGGCCGCATGGAAATCCTGATAGGCGCTCCACGCCAACCGGCCACTGTATGGCATGGCTGCCAGAATTCCCAAAGCGACCAGGATGTACAGGTACCTCCCGACCAAGGAAATCAATCGAATCAAGACGTTCATCGCGCTTCAGACCCCAAAAAAAAGCTTGACAACAAGATCACTTTCTGCTAATCTTTCCACTCACAGATGCAGAATACAAATTCCACACCAATTTTTCATCATCATTCATCGTCAATTATGCAAGGAGAATACAAAATGCTCGCCCTATCCGCCAACCCAAAACGACCGGATGCCGGCTTTTCCCTGGTGGAACTGGCCATTGTGCTCGTCATCATCGGTTTGATCGTCTCGGCCGTTGCCGTGGGTAATTCCACCATGGAGCAGGCCAGGGCACAGAAGCACCTCAAGAGATGCGTCGTTCCCACGGCTTCCGTCGCATTGGCTGGCGGAACCTCCAACGCGGACTGCACTGGCGGGTCAGCCCCGACTTGCACCGCATCCGGGGCAACCACTGGCGGCGGCAATACCATAGTCACCTGTACAGGCCTCACCGCTGCGGAATTTACTGCCTGTTGCGGCAGCACGACTTGCACCTGCGAATTTGGTACCGGTACCGTTGCCACTGGCGGCTGAACCTACTCTTCCGGGCTTGCGAAAGACAGGGCGGACCTTGTGTTCCGCCTTGTCTTTTTTTTCGCAAGGCCAACTACCTCTCGCAGTTCAATCTCCCCCGCAAGTCGCCCAGCGTCACCCATTCGAGCATGTCGTCACTGGTGCCGGTTGAATATTCAACCGAGGAAGTCTGCGCGCCGCCGGACATCGTGGTGGTTCCGTCGAACCCGGAACTGAAAATCACCATGGCGACATTCGACACCCCCTCTGCCGTAAGATAGGCGGACGTGGCGCACAACCCCGCCTTTGCGAGACGCTCGTCATAGGCATAGCCGAATGCCCGCTGATGACCGTCAACCTGACTGGGCAGGAGCGTTGCCACCTCGGAAGTGCCTGGCACCCGCCCCTTGGCCACGGCAAAGCCGATCAGGGCACTCTTGTTGGCCTTGATTCGCGCAGTGGTTTTTTGCAATTTCAAGGATTCCGGATTAGGGATGACCAGAAAGGCAATGGAAAACAACACTCCAACCGCAGTCAACATCAAGGTGATAGCGATCAGATCAAAACCGGCACAGTTTTTTTTGTTTATCATACCACTCATCACTTTACATACAATGTAAACACCCTGCTATCCGTATTTGGTGATGAACTTGAATCTCTTAAAAATACCTTAAAATCATAAGATCCCGCATCTCCACTTGCCGAAAAGGCGGCGGTGCCGGTCATTGTCAAAGTGGCTGACGCACCCCAGCTTGCGCCAGCACACGAATCGGTATCCCCGACAGGCACCCCAGAAGTAAATCCTAAATTGTCGGAAAGAACTCCTCCTGTAATAACAGCAGGAAATTCCACGCACCAGGAATAGTTAGCACTACCGCCGTCCGGGGTGAAAGTCGCTGTGGAGTATAAGGAGCCACTGGTACCCGCTGGCACCGAGGTGGAGACGATCCGCATGGTCCGGCCTTCACACCCCGCAGCCGCCTTCAACTCCCACAACGTCGCCCAGCCCGCCACGTCGTCGAAAGTACTGGACTCCACCGGGACGCTCGTCGCTCCGGCGCCCAGTTCCGCAACGCCGTTGGCGCCAACGCTCCAGACCAGAAACGCCACATCATTGACGGTAAACCCCCCTGTCGCATCCGTTACCGACCATCCGGTGGTGGAGAGATTGCAAACGCCGTTGCTGTCGGTCAGACCGGCAAACGCGCTATATTGCAGGGTATTCGATTTGGCATCCGCATAGCCGGTCAACGTGGCGGGCAGCTTTTTGTACGCGCCAGCCTGGGCGACCAGGGCGTTCACGGCATTCTGGACAATGACCTGATTCTTGGCCTTGCGAACCTGATCGATGGAAGGCTCGAAAAAACCGACCATCATGGTGGTCATCACCCCCAGAATGACCATGACGATCGACAATTCGATCAGGGAAAACCCCGCACTCCGCACACGGCACTCACCCACCCGTTCCAGCTTCATGCCCATCCTCCTTAGAACCGGATTTCCCACTTGCGCTACTCTAGCATGTATCTGTCCGGATGCAAATCACAAATTCGACGGATCACTTGCCTCCCACGATGCTGTACAAAGGCATGAACATGCCCACCAGCATGACGATGAACAACCCGCCACCGATGGCCAAGGCAATAGGCTCGATGCTCTTGGTCAGCGCCTTCACCGTATCATCGAGCCGGCGACCGTACTCCTCGGCTGCGAACTCCAACTGTTCGGACAAGGCGCCGCTGACCTCGCCGATGCCGATCATGCGCACCACAAAGGCCGGAAAGATGCCGGCATCCGCGAACGAACGCCGCAAACCCAGACCATTGATCAAGCCAGTACGTACTTCCAGCATCTTTTCCTTGTAGATATCATTGCTCAACGACCTTTCCAGAATATCGATGCTCTTGATGACATCCACGCCCGCTTTGAGCAGCAAACTGAAATATTCCGTGATGAAGGCCAGATTGGAGGCATGCACCACCTTGCTGATGATGGGCATGAACAACAGAAAGGCATGCACCAGCCGCCTGAACCGCTTGACCCGCTTGAGCAACTGGATAAACAGCACCACCAGCACCACCATCGTGACAAGAATCAGTTGAACATGATTGGTCAGAAAATCGGCGGTGGCGATAATCGCCTTTGTCAATCCAGGCAGCTCGTGGCCCGTGCCTGTGATGAGCGGCAACATCATCGGCACCACGAAATAGAGCCAAAAGGCCATGGCGAGCAGAATGGCCCCCATCATGATCGCCGGATAGGTCAATGCGCTCTTGGTCTCGCGGAAAATTCTGTCCACCTTGATCATATGTCGGGAGGCATCCTTGATGGTACGATCCAGGGTACCGGTTTCCTCACCGATCCGCATGAGAAACAGGGCCGTGTCCGGAAAAAAACGGCTCCAGTTTCGGGCGGATTCGGACAGGCTGGAACCGGATTGAATCCGGCCCACCAGATCATGGCCGAGCTTGGACATGGTCGGATTCTCGCTGTCGGCCATGGCATCCTGAATGGCAGCCACCACCGAGATGCCGGACTTGAGCATGATGGCCACGTTGTTGAGGGCCTCGGCCATCTCGGTGGTCTCCACCCTGGTCTCGAAAAATCGTTCCAGTACCCCATAAACGGCGCCCACCATCGGATGCAGGGGCTGCGCGAAAATCACGGCGGCCCCCTTCTGCTCCAGAAAGGCAATTGCGGACAAAGGACTGTCGAATGGCAGATGCACCAGGCCGCCCCGCGCCACTCCATCCTTGCCAATCAACTTGTAATGAAAATAAGCCATCTTTCCAAGCCTGCTCCCGAATGCATCATCAAAACGAGTCCTGCACAGTCATTTCCGTTGCTGCAGTGTACGCGCCTGCTCACGCCCTTTCATACAGGATTCTCACCTCCCACATGGCCCGATACACGACCGGCTCCAAATCAAGCCGCATGTCACGCCCTCCTGCCCCATCAATGCCCCAGCACCCGGATGATCTCCTTGACCGTGGTCTGGCCCAACTTCACCTTGCGGACTGCGGAATGAAAAATATTCCTGAAACCGGTCTTGAGCGCCGCCATCTCCATGCTCTCCACGTCGGCGTCGCGACCGATCATGCCGGCGATCTCCCGGTTGGAACGCAGAACCTCATAAATCAAGGTCCGGCCCATATAACCGCTGCCACGACAGTCGTCGCACCCGCGCCCACGCCACAGGGTGGCGATCTCCGGATCCTGCAGATAGCCAAGTTCGTCGGCGTCCGGGCGATACTCCTCCTTGCACCCCGGACAGATCTTGCGCACCAGACGCTGGCTCACCACCCCCACCAGGGAGTCGGCCAGCATGAAATTGGGAATGCCCAGCGAACGCAAACGGGGAATGGCGCCAAAGGCGGTATTGGTGTGCAGCGTGGAGAGCACCAGGTGACCGGTTTCCGAGGCGGAAACGGCGGTCAGGGCCGTCTCCTGGTCGCGGATCTCGCCCACCAGGATCACGTCCGGGTCATGGCGCAAGAAATATCGGATGGCGTTGGCGAAGGTATACCCGGCCTTGATGTTGATCTGCGTCTGCCGGATCAGGGGGATGCGGAATTCGATGGGGTTTTCCACTGTCATGATGTTTTTTTCGGTCAGATTCAAACGCCGCACCGCCGCATACAACGTGGTGGTCTTGCCCGAACCGGTCGGCCCGGTGAGCAGCACGATGCCGAACGGCTCGTTGAAAATCTGCGTCAAAAGATCGATATCCTCCTCGAACACCCCCAACTGGGCCATGCTCATGAAATCCCCCTTGGCGGGCAACAGACGCAACACCAGGTTCTCCCCGTAGGGACAGACCGTGGAGGAGACGCGGAAATCATAGGGGTTGTTCAGGATGGTCTCCGAAAAACTCCCGTCCTGAGGGAGACGCTGCTCGGAAATGTCCATGTTGGACTTCATTTTCACGGTCGAAATCAGGCGCTTGAAGGTAAGCGGCAGGGCGAACTGCGCCCGCATCACCCCGTCGATCCGGAAGGCGATGCTGATCGTCATGTCCATTGGCCGGATGTGAATGTCCGAGGCCCGCGCCTTCACCGCCAACTGCAACAGGTGCAGAATGAACGAATCCAGCGAACGCACCCCGTCCCGGTCGGCAGCCAGGAGCTGAATCTCCTTTAAGATCAGCTTCTCGACCGGATTTTCCAGAAAATAATAATAATATTGAACCGCATTGATGATCTTGCCCTTCTCCCCCTGCCGGATGCGCGGCTTGAGGCCGGTCAGACGGGCAATCGTCTTCTCCAGTCCCTCCACGTCATCGGAGAAGGTGGCCACGATCACTTCCTTGTCGTCATTGAAATAGGGCAGAAACTTGTGGGTGAGACAGGTGTTGAGATTGAACAGACGCAAACTCTCCGGCGTGGGCCGCTTCTGGTCCACGTCCACGTACTTGCGGCCATCCTGGTCGGCGATGGTGGTGGCGATGTCGTACTGGGAGATGAACCCCAGCCGTTCCAGGATCTCACCCACCCGCTCCCGCGTCACCTTCTGATCCTGCAACGCCAGATCGATGTGATCGTTGCCGATCAGCCCCTTCTCCTTGAGGAGTTCACCAATCTGCTTGGTTTGCCGCTCCGCCTCCGCCATGATCCCGCCTCCTCGAACCTTGCCGCCCGTATGTCAATGCTTCTGCTGAAGATAGACCAAAACCCCCTGCAATCCCAGTCGTTCCGACAACTCCCGCATGCGCGCCTCCGCCGCCGGTCGATCCGCCACCGCTTCGCTGCGCACCGAGTACCAGGTCGATCCGTCGGACCTGCGCACCTCCGCGACCGAAAGCGCCACCCCTTTTTCCGCCATCCTCTGCCGCAACCCCTCGGCATCCTTGCGTGCGCGAAAACTGGCCAACTGCACCGCCCAGTTCCCGGATCCGGCCTGTTTGGCTGGCTCCTTCCTGGACGACGGCGCTTCCGCCTGCGCCGGCGACGCGCCTGCTCCGGCCTCATGCACCAGCCAAAACAGCGTCACATCGTCCGGCTGCCCGGTGACCGGCAGGTTGCGCTCCTTCTGATAACGCGTCAATGCCAGCATGGTATGCCGCCCCACCACCCCATCCGCCGGATGCGGAAACATGCCCAGGCGATTCAAATGACCCTGCAACAGCTTCACCTCGGGACCGGAATAGCCATAAAAAAAGGTCCCCACCGCCACCGGGGGATTCCAGAACAGATAATGCCGCTTGTCCGCATGCAGGATCGTGTATTGCCCGGCACTGGCCGGCGGCTTGCGGTCCAGCACCAGCAGATGCTTCCCCTTCTCCTCCTCGATGACCCGCGCCACGCCGTCCATCCACCCGTCGGCCAAGGCGCGCGCAAAGGGCTGCTCGTATCCCTCCAGGCCGTTGAGCGCCAGAAATTGCTTCACCTCCGGGGCCACCGCCACCAAAGCCACCGGCGCCCCACCCACAGCGCCACGCATCGACTCCACCTCACCCCGGGCGATCCGCAACTCCTGCCTGGCCTTCTCGGCCTCGGCCTTGGCGAGATCCACGTCCTGGGCCGCCTGCTCCCGCACCCGGTTGGCCTCCTCCAGCGCCTTGTCCGCATCCTGCCTGGCGCGTTGGGCCGCCTCTTCCGCCTGCTTGCGGGCCGCGTGCAACTCTTCCAGCCCACGCGCCTGTTTCGCCGCCTCCTCCCTGGCCCTGGCCACCGCCTGCTCCCGCGCCGCCGGATCCGGCTTGCCGGCCCGCACTGCCTCTTCCCGCGCCGCCACCGCCTCGGCCAGGAGACGTTCCGCTTCCTGCTTCCGCCGGACGAGATCCTTTTCCGTCTGCCCCTGCGCCGCCTGAATCCGCGCCGCCTCCTCCCGCGCCCGCGCCGCGTCGGCCTCGGCCTGCTTCCGCTTCGCCTCGGCCTCGGCCAGGCGCGCATCGGCCTCGGCCTTGCCCTTGCCGACCGCCTGCTCCGCCTCCTTGCGCACCCGCTCCATGCGCTCAAGGGCCGCCTCGGTCTCCTCCCGCGCCTTGCGCGCCTCTGCCTCCGCCGCCTCCCGCGCGCTCCGTGCCGCCTCCAGCGCCTGCTTCTCCTCTGTGGCTCGCTCCTCCCGCGCACGCGCCTCCCGCCGCGCCTGCTCCGCGTCGGCGCTCGCCGCCTTCGCCCGCTCCTCGGCCTCCTGCCGAACCCGCGTGGCCGACGCCAACTCCTTGAGGCGCGCCTCTGACTCGGCCTGGGCCTGGGCCAGCTTGCGCCCGACCTCCTCCGCACGCGCCTCTGCCTGTTGCCTGGCCTCCAACGCCTCGCGCAACGCCTTTTCCTGTCCCTCGGCCCTGGTTTTTGCCTCCGCCAGTCCCGCCGATGCCTTCGCCGCCGCGCCCTCTGCCACCTCGCGCGCCTCGCGCGCCTCTGCCAGCGCCTTCTGCCGCGCCGCCGCCTCCACCTGCGACAACTCCTTGGCGTTCGCCACCTGCGTCAAGGCCTTCGCCTCCGCCACCTGCGCCCGCGCCACCGCCTCCTTCGCCTTCTCGCTCTCCGTCCGGCTCCGGGCCAGCTCCGCTTCCGCCGCCTCGCGCGCCTCTTTCGCCCGCGCCAGCTCCGCGCCCACCCGCTCCCGCTCCAGACGCGCCTTCGCCAGCTCCGCCTCCACCTCCTCCTTCACCACCCGCGCCTGCAGCGACCCCTCGTCCGTTCCGCCACGGGGCCAATGCGCACTCCCCATCATCACCAGCCCGGCCAAACCCGCCGCGCCCGCCAACGGCAACCCAACCCGACGCGCCCACCACCCCCACTTCACCCCGGGACGGCTCCAGCCCAACTCTTTGGCCACCTCCAGAATCACCCGCCGCGTCAGCCGCATGGTGTTGTAGGCAAACAACCCGTACAGACAACGATCCATCAGATTGTTTACCCGCCGCGGATTGCCCCCGGTCAACTCCTGCAAAAGCCGATAGCTGTTCTCCGGGATCACCAGCCCACCCTTCGAACCCGCTGCGTTGAGCTTGAAGGCAATGTACTGTTTCAACTCCTCCAGGTCATACGGCTTCATCCGGGCGTGCACCACGATCCGACTCTTGAGCTGCCGCAGGGCGTGGGCCTCCAGCTTCGCCTCCAGCTCCGGCTGCCCCACCAACAAAATCTGCACCAGCTTCTCGGCCTGCGCCTCCAGATTGGAGATCATCCGCACCAGTTCCAGGCTCTCCTCGGTCAGGTTCTGGGCGTCGTCGATCACGATCGCGCAGTTGATCCCTGCGGTATACCGGTCGATCAAAAACCGGTTCAACGCCGCCATGTGGGCCTGCGGACCCTCCCCGGCATTCTCGATCCCGAAATCCCGATTGATCTCCTCCAGCAACGCCCCGCCCTGAATGAAGGTGTTGAAGACCAGGGCCGTCTCCACCCGCGTCTCGTCCAGGGTGCGCATGATCCTCCGGCTCACCGTGGTCTTGCCGAGACCCACCTCGCCGGTGATCACCAGAAACCCCTTGCGGGTATAGATGCAATGCAAAACTTCTGTTATCATTGCATCGATGCGCGTGGGCAGAAAGAAGACTTCGGAATCCGGGGCGACCGGAAAGGGATTGCGCTTCAGGCCCAGATACTTGAGATAGGCCTCGCTCTCCTGGGCCATGGTCACCAGTTTGGCGACATCCTCCCAGCTTTCGGGTTTGGGGTTGGGTGAGGAACTGGCCAACTTGTGCGCGGTGGACATGGCTGGCGGTCAACGCAGATAACGCAGCATTTCGTTGGGACGGGAATCCCCCGGATAACGTTGCAACAAGACGAAGAGCCGCGCCTTGGCCTCGGTCGAACGATTGGTACGCATCTCCACCACGGCCATGTTCAGCCCGGCCTCCAGATCGTCGGGACGCCGTTCCAGGATCTGCTTCAGGATGGCGGCGGCCTGGTCGTACCGCCCCCGTGAGATCTCCCAGTAGGCGCGCATATTGAGCACGAACGGATCCTTTTCGCCTCCCGCTTTCGCCTGCCCCAGGGTGACGAGCATCTGCTCGACCTGTTGCGCATCGCCCCGGCCCATGGCCAGACGCAGATCCCCCACCACGCGACCGACCTCCCGTTCACGGTTCTCCTGGACATCCGGCGAAACCACCACGGATTCGGACTCCTTGGCCTTGGCCTTGGCCAGGCGCGCCTTGCCGAGGGCGGCCTCCTCCTCTTCCGGGGTCACATCCAATGGAGGTGGTTCCTTGCCGGGAGCGGCCTTGGCTTCCTGGACCTCCGGCATGGCGGATTCGCCGAAGAACTTCGCCAGCAACTTCTCCTCGGAAAACGCTTCATCCTCCCCGACCACGGCCTCCTGGGGGGATTCCTCGGTGGGGATCGAGGCGCCTTCACCCGCGCCTGCCTCCGTTCCGGAGAACAGAGCCTCGTCTGCGGCCTTGGCAGCACTCTCCTGCTTGGCATCCTTGGCAGCGACGGCCTCTGGTTTCGTGGTCTGATCGGCCATGCGATCCGCAGCGCCATGATAGAACTGATATGCCCAAAACCCCAACCCGCCAATCATGCTCACCACCAACACCGGCACGGCAATCATCACGGCCCTGGTCTTGGGAGATGCCTCGGCGAACCAGCCCCTGAAACTGCTCCAGCGCGCCTGCAACACCTCGAGCCAGACGCGCGGCAATCCTCGCTCCTCCTCGCCGGAGTGGACGCCCTCATCGCCAGAGAACTGCTCGGAATTAAGCAAAGAAGCAGCGTTGACGGTCTTCGACTCGGCTTCCGCCCGTTTTTCCTTGCGTAGCGCCCGATAAATAATGCTCACAAAATAGTCACTCGCATCATGACGACCAGTTCCCGAGACATTTCGAGGGACTGATCATGGGTAAATAACCGACCCAGCAATGGGATTTCTGACAGAATCGGAGTTCCGGTGCGATATTTCGTCAAACTCTTATCGATCAACCCGCCAAGCAGCACCGTATCACGATCATGCAACTCCAGGATGGTACTGATCTCCTTGAGATTCACCTGCGGCAGGGTAACCTGAGAGGTACCGTAGGTCTGTGCTCTCATGGAATCCGCCACGAGAGCGCTCTGGATGGGATGAACGGACATGGTGATCGCCCCGTCCGTGCCAACGAACGGAACCACCCCCAACATCACCCCGTCGAAGAGGGTGGCGGTCTTGACCTCGGTAGTGGGCTGTTGCCCTTGCACCGTGGCCTGCGTCACTTTGGTCGATTCCACATAGTTGCTGGAGGTCCCTACGCTGATCATGGCAGGCTGACCGTGCCGGGCGCGTATGGTGGGATTGGACAAGGTGCGCACATCGCCGAATTGCTTGAGAAGATCAAGAAAAATCAAAGAATTGTCGCCGCCTTGCAAAAAACCAAGCCCCGCCCTGCTCACCTTTGTGCCCAAAGCGCTGCCGAAAGCGGCATTCGTGGCCGCCCCTCCCGGCAACACCAAGGTGGCACCATCGTCCAGTTGCGCGTCGTTGTTGGGATTTCTCAAGATGACACTCGGCGAAACCGTCTGAGTCATGCCGCCGGTAATGGCCAGATTCCGACGCATGACGGCCCAGTTGATCCCGGTCTGGTACTGGTCGCTCAACTGCACCTCGATCAGGCGGGTCTCGATCAGGATCTGGCGACTCAGGATCTCCTTGTATCGTTGCAGCAGTTCGGTCATGCTCTTGACTGCGGAAGGCTTGGCGCGCAGGAAAAGCGTACCGGTCTGGCGGTTGATCTGATAGGTGCCTTTCCTGTCGCCGAGCAAGGCCTTGACGGCATTCTCGACCGGCTCATAGGGATTGGTGGCCTTGGCGCTTCCGGACATGGAAAACCCCCCTTTCAAGGTCCCCTTGCCACCGCTGACGCCCAGTACGTCGCCACCGGAATCAAAGGTTGAAGATGTGTTGGTTTCCAGAAAATTGAGGGGGACGATCGTCTCCTGAACCGGCGAGACCCGCAGGACGTTATCCTCGATCACGCCATGCAGGTCGGCCAGGCGCAACACCTCGCGCAAGACCGTGGCGGCAGAGACCTTTTGAAAGCTGACCGTGATGACGGGTGCTTCCTCCAGGACCACCGGGTCCAGGAGCAGGTTCAGGCTGGTCTGTTTGGCCAGGGCGCGCAGGGCCTGTCGCACATCCACCTTGTCCATCTCCAGGGAGACCATGATGTCGGTCAGACGGTCGTATTGCGGCATGACCGGCATGGGGGCGGAGACGGGGCTGTTTTGTTCCATGTTGAGCAACTGGTTCTGGCGTTCCCTGAGCATGGCATCCTCCTCGAGGACCGTACCATGCACATCCCTGTTCGGCGCCTTGTTGCGCAGCTTGTCGAAATCCCGCCTCGCTTCGCTCTTGCTCTCCGACCACCCCTTGGGATCGCTCCAGTCGATGGTGTTCCCCGGGAGCCTGGATTTGTTGAAATGCTCGATCTCCTCGGGGGTCATCTCCTTCCTGTCCGCAGGGTCCGCTCCCTTGCGACCGCTCCATGTGCAGCCTCCGGCGAGCAGGGACAAGGCCAAAAAGCCATGTAAAATCCAGTTTTGTTTCATGCAAGAAGCCTTCCGATGAGACGCGCGAGGTGTTGCAGAGCCGCAAACGAGCCGTATCCCGACGCAAATGAATTCATTATACATGACAGACTCAACCAAAGACAAGCAATGCATTGCATTAACGCTGTGCAGCAGGAATCCGCTCGCGCCGCACGATCCGCATTCCCGGCAGGCGGCGCATGCTGTATGATCGGGACCATGCCGAACACCGATCCTTCCTCACCTGGCCGGACTTTTGATTTAAGATGCATGCGCTCTATTCGATCCTTCTGACGCTCGTCATCCTTTTGACCCTTCCCTATTGGACATGGCGCTACCTCGCCACGCCGAAATACCGGGGAACCGTTCGGCAAAGGCTGGGTATCGTTGGTCAGTTTTGCAATGGACATGCCAGAAACACGCCCCGCGTCTGGCTGCATGCGGTTTCGGTGGGCGAGACCATGGCGGCCCGCGAACTGGCCAACCGCCTGCCGCTTCTGCTGCCCGGCCACGAACTGGTCGTCACCACGGTCACCAAGACCGGCCAGGAGGTGGCACGCCAGAAAATCCCCCATGCCGCAGCCCACTGCTACCTCCCCGTCGACCTGCCGGTCTGTCTGAACCCGGTCATCGAGGCGATCCGACCAAGGCTGCTGGTGGTCATGGAGACCGAATTGTGGCCCGGCCTGTTCCGGGCGATCGCCAGGCGTGGCGTGCCCATCGTCCTGGTCAACGGGCGCATCTCGCCCCGCTCCTTCGCGCGCTATCGCCGCCTGCGCCCGCTGATGCGCCGGGTGCTCGCGGACGGCAGGCTCTATCTGATGCAGACCGAGGCCGACGCCCAACGCCTGATCGCCATGGGCGCCTCGCCCCACCGGGTGGCCGTGACGGGCAACATCAAATACGACCAGGCCCTGCGCCCCCCGGATCCGGAGCGCCAAGCCCAACTGGACGCACGTCTCCCCGCCCCCGGCGCGCCGGTCTGGATCGCGGCCAGCACCCACCCCGGCGAGGAGGAGATCCTGCTGGAGGTCTTCGCACGGCTGGCCGGCCATCCCTCTGCCCCGCGCCTGATCCTGGTCCCCCGCCATCCGGAAAGAACCAGGGAAGTCGCGGCCCTGCTGCGACGACGCCAACTGGCGTTCCAGCTCTTTTCCGCCACCTGCGGCTCCTGGGAGAGTCCGGTGCTGCTGGTGGACGAGATCGGCTGGCTGGCCGTGCTCTACCGACTGGCCCATCTGGTCTTCATCGGCGGCACCCTGGTCCCCCACGGCGGGCAGAACATGCTCGAAGCCGCCGCCTGGGGAGCGCCGATCCTGATGGGGCCGGCCACCTTCAATTTCCGCGAGATTGCCGACCAGCTCCTGCAAGCCGGCGGGGCCGCCCTGGTGCATGACGCCGACGAACTGCACGCCCGGATCATCACCCTGCTGGAGACCCCGGAACAACGCCAGCGCATGGGCGAGGCGGCCCGCTCGGTGATCCCCGCCAACGCCGGCGCCCTGGAGCGCACCCTGGCGGCCATCGAGGCATTGATGGCGGCAACGCCATGACGGATCTCCTGCCCTGGCTGGATGGCAGTCGCACCCCCGCCACCTGGCCGGCGCGCGCCGGACTGGCGACCCTCGGCGCCATGGGCCGGGTGTATGGCGCCATCCAGTGGCTGCGCACCCTGGGCCGGGACCCCTTCCAGGCGCCCTGCCCGGTGGTCAGCGTCGGCAACCTCACCGCCGGCGGCACCGGCAAGACCCCCATGGTCCTCTGGCTCGCCCGTCATCTCGCCCCCACCGGTCGCCGCATCGCCATCGTCAGCCGGGGCTACCGGCAGCAATCCCGCGCGCCGGTCACGGTGGTCGCCGATCCCGGCGGTCAACGTCTCCACCCCCCCCTGGCCGCCGACGAGGCCGCATTCCTGGCCGGCTCGTTGCCAGGGGTCACCGTCCTCACCGGGCGCCACCGTCCCACCCTCATCCGCCACGCCGTGGAACGGTTCCACTGCGACCTCGTCCTGATGGACGACGGCTTTCAGCGCCTGGACGTGCGCAAGGATCTCGACCTGCTCCTGCTGGATGCCGCCCGGCCCCTCGGCAACGGCAGGCTTCTGCCTGGCGGGGTGCTGCGGGAGTTCCCCTCGGCCATCCGGCGCGCCCATGCCATCGTCCTCACCCGCGCCGACGACCTCCAGGCCACCCAGACCACCCGCGCCTGGCTGGCCGAACGTTTCCCCGACCTGCCGGTCATGACCGCCACCCATCGCCCCGCCGCCTGGATCCCCCTCCACGCCCCCGGCGCTCCCCTCCCCCTGGACGGCCTGACCGCTCCCCTGTTCGCCTTCTGCGCCATCGCCGCGCCGGATCGTTTTTTCACCACCCTGCGCGGCTTGAACCTCGACCTGCGCGGCCTGCGCTCCTTCCCCGACCATCATCCCTTCACCCCGGAGGAGACCACGCGCCTGCTGGCCCAGGCCGCAGCCGCAGGCGCCACGGCCCTGGTCTGCACCGAAAAGGATGCCGTCAAGCTGGATCCCGCCCGCCTTGCCATGCCGGTGTTCGCCCTGCGGGTGGAAATCGCCTTCTCGACCACCCCGCTCTGGCTGGAACAGCGCCTCGCCGCCCCGCTTTTTTCGGCTTGACAAGTGACTATTTTTTCTATAAATAGTTATAGCAACTCCTTAGAAATTCCAGTCAAGTAAATAAACAATTATGAATATTTTTAACCGATTATACATCTGGCAAAAATTCACGCTCGGCTTCATGATCATCGCCGGTTTTTTCATCGGGCTGGTCTTCGTCTATCAAACCGGGATGCGGCAGATCGAGGCGAGTTACGAAACCCTGATCTCCGAAGATTTCGCCCGCTTTTCCATCGGCTTTCAACTCTCCCACACCCTGGCCATGATGCGGGACGTGGAGTACAACTTCCGCCTCGCCCCCACCGAGGAACTGGCCGAGGATCATCAAAAATACTACAAAGAATTTCTGGAGAAACTGGAAAAACTCACCGAACTGGAAAAAGGCATCGGCGGCCAGGAGCCGGATCTGAAGGCGCCCAAAGGGATCCTCAAGCACATCCAGGACTACCGCCAGGCCTTTCTCGCCACCTTCCAGGCCTGGCAGGAGCACGCCTCTGCCAAGACCAGCGAAACCTTCGCCGAAAAGATGGAAGAGGCCAACCAGGCCATCGAATTCCTGGTGGAGTACCATTTCAGCCAGGTCAAAAAGGACATGAAAAACGCCTCGCGGGAGGCCCAGCAGTATGGCCGGCACCGCACCCAACTGGCCTTCTCGCTGGCGATGGTCATGATCGTGCTGATGGTCGTCATCGCCTTTCTCATGGTCAACAGCCTGGTCCATCCCATCACCAAGGTCACCAAGGCCATGCTGCACGTGGCGGACGGCAACATGGAATCCCAGGTCCCGGTGATCGGCAAGGACGAATTGGGCCAGATGGCGACCATCTTCAACCAGATGGCCCTGCAACTGAAATCGGCCCACGAGGGACTGCAGAACGAACAGGAAAAACTGATGACCATTCTGCTCTCCGCCCGGGAAGGGATCATCGGCACCAACCGGGAAGGGGAGGTGGTGCTGGTCAATCCCGCCGCGCAGCGGCTGCTGGGCAAGAGCGAGGAGGAGATCGTGGCCGGGGGGTTTCTCAACATCCTGGACGATCCCGAATACGTGCGGCAATTCCTGGTGCGTTCCGGCTACGACATGCCGGAGACCGTGGTCTTCAACCAGAAGGTCTTCAACTTCTTCGCCGCCTCCATCCGGGACAAGGGGGGGGCGATCATCGGCTCGGCGGCGCTGATCCGCGACGTGACCGAGGAGAAGAACCTCGAGCGGCAGTTGCGCAACCTCTCCAACACCGACGGCCTGACCAAACTGATCAACCGCCGCCATTTCGACGAACTCCTCCAGGCGGAGTTCCAGCGGGGCAAGCGTTATGGCGTCGAGTTCGGGCTGCTGGTGTTCGATGTGGACCACTTCAAAAAATTCAACGACACTCACGGCCACGACCAGGGAGACCGGGTCCTGCAGGCCCTCGCCGGGGCCATGAAAAACGCCTTCCGGGATATCGATTTCTGCTGCCGTTTCGGGGGCGAGGAGTTCTGCGTCATCGCCCCCAGCACCAATCTCACGGGGCTGCTCATCGCCGCCGAGCGGTTCCGGCGCAAGGTGGAGGCGATGGTGGTGGACGGCCTCAAGGTCACCATCAGCATCGGCGCGGTGACCTATCCCCAGCTCCTGCCCGGCGCGCAGGGGCCGGCGGAGATCTTCAAGGCGGCGGACAACGCCCTGTACCAGGCCAAAAAAGGAGGACGCAATCAGGTGTGCGCCGCCCCGCCTCCGGACCAGGATACCCCGGCATCAACAAGCAATCAGGGCTAGCTCATGATCCATCTCAATCGTTTGCAAATCAGTCATCGCATCACGGCTGGCGTCACCATCCCCTTGATTCTGCTGATCGTCGTCGGCGTCTGGAGCTGGACCGCAAGCCACAGGGTGTTGGGCGAAGTGGGCCAGATCCGCAACGAACGCCTCACCCGGGTATTGATGGCGCAGCGCCTGGGCAAGGAACTGCTCAAAATGCAGTACTATCTGACCGAGGTCTCCATCAACAAGGCGGAAAAGGGGGGAACCGATCCCTTCATCGGGGCGGAAGAGTATTTTAATAGTATTGTGAAAAATCTGAAAGAATACAAAGCCGCCTACCAAAACGACCACAACGAGAAAAACCTGCAGGCGGTTGACGAAATCCTTGCAAAAATCGAAAATTTTTACAACATCGGCAAGAAGATGACGCTGGCCTTCATTGCCAACAACAAAGAGGAAGGATTCCGGCTCAAGCATGCCTTCGACGAGGAGGCCGAGTATATCGATTACTACTTTGTACCACTCATGACCCAGGAGGAAGAGACGATCCTGGAGGAGATGACCGGCCTGGAAAAGAGCATGTCCAACCTCAAACGGGGTCTGGTGGTGGTCATGCTGCTGGCGTTGACCTGCTCCGGGCTGGTGGGCTGGCTGATCGTCCGCTCATTGGTCAAACCGATCTCCCTGATCGCGAGTGCCATGCGCATCGTCGCCGGGGGAGAACTCGGAGGGCGGGTCCCGGTGATCGGGCGGGACGAATTGAGTGAAATCACCACCATCTTCAACGACATGCTCGACAATCTCGCCCGCAACGCCATGGTGACCATGGTGCAGTCGGGCAATGTGAACGCCATCATCCACGAACAGGCGCATCTGAACGAAACCCTGAACCGGCACTCCCTGGAAAACATGCAGCTGGCCCGGCGGGTGGTCAGCGAAAACGACCAGCTCGACGCCAAGGTCCACCGCCTGCAAGAAAGCATCACCCAGGCCAACGACAACCTCACCCGCATTTCCGGCAGCATTGACCACCTGCTGGAGGAGAACGTGCAACCCATCGCCGCAAAGGCGTTGTCCGCGTCCCGCAACGTCGAGGGGATGGCCGCCGCGTCCCGGTCGATGAATGCCCATATCAACGAGGTGTACGACAACCTGCAACGGGTGGACGGCTCGGTGCGCAACGTGGGTCGGGAGGTGGGCGAATTGTCGAACGGCATCGCGGAAGTGCGGCGCCAGTGCCGCGATGCCTCGGCTGGCTCCAACAACGCCACCCTGCATACCAAGCAGTCCCTCGAGGTGATGGGCAATCTCACGGAAGAGGTGCGGGCCATTGCCGATATCGTCGAGATGATCAACGAGATTGCGGATCAAACCAAGATGCTGGCCCTGAACGCCTCCATCGAGGCCGCCGGCGCCGGCGAGGCCGGCAAGGGATTCGCCGTGGTGGCCAACGAGGTCAAGGAACTGGCCCATCAGACCGCCAAGGCCACCCTGAACATCTCGGAGCTGGCCGTCGGAATCCGCGCCAGGGTGGACGAAGTCTCGGAGGCCACCCACCAGCTCGACGCCATGATCGGCGGCATCGCCAGGATCAACGATGCCATCGAGGTCAGCATGGACGAACAGTCCCTCTCCGTCGAGACCATCATGGAGAACATGCGCCGGGTGGAACACGCGACCGGCGACGTGAAAGCGCATGCGGAGCGACTTCTGGAAGCCTCGAGCGAGGTGGCGCAGACCGCCTCCAACGCGGAGCACCTCACCGTGAGCATCGCCGAGGACGCGGACGCGGCGGCCAGGGCGGTCGCATTCGTGGCCGACAACAGCCGCGAGGCCTCCAGCCAGGCGGAGTCGGTGCGCCTTTTTGCCGGCGACATCTACGCCGCTTCCATCCAGGTGCAAAGGCACATGTTGGTCTCGATGAATCTGACCAGTCTGGTGCGGGGATTGATCGAATTTTCCGGCCTGTTGACCCGTTATGGACAGACGGTGGGGGACTCCCTGGAGGAGTCGGGACGCGCCCTGCGTACCGGCAGGCAGCCGTTGACGCTCACGGAGATCAAGAGCAGCCACCTGCGGGTGGTGGAATCGGTGCGTCTGGCCCTGTGCGGTGCGACCCCGGAGTCCGCCGCCCCGCTGACGGAAAGCCCGGCCTGCCCGCTGCGGGACACCCCGCTGCATGCCCACCCGGAAGTGAGCCTTGCGGATCGTCGTTTTCACGAACAGGTCGCCACCTGCCTGGCCGCGCTCCAGGAGTCCGTGCGCGCGGGCCTGTCCCCGGAAACCCACGACTCTGCGGTGCAAGAAATGGAAACCAACCTGATCGCCTTGTTCACGGCTTTGGACAAGGCCATCGCCAACGCATCGTGAGCCTGCCGACGCCATGACCCCTTCCGACGAACTGGGCAGCGCGACGCTCCCCCTGCAGGCCCTGATGGATCATCTGCTGCGCGACGGCATGCGGCAGGGCACGCAGGAGGCGCGCAATGCCTTCACCCTGCTGGAACAGACCCTGCGGGAGATTCTGGCCGCCCAGCTCGACGAACGCAAACGGGCGCTGGCCGCCTTGAGCGAGATCATCGGCCTGGCCCTGCGCGATCTCTCCCTGGAGGAGAAGCTGCAACGCGCCCTGGATTGCATCCTCGCCATTCCGAGCGTACATGGCCTGGATCAGGGGTGTCTTTTTCTGGTGGATGAAGCGGGCGGTGCATTGCGCATGGTGGCGCAACGTCATCTGCCTGCCGAATTGACCACCCTGTGTCGGCACGTGCCCTACGGCGAGTGTCTGTGCGGTCGCGCCATGGAGGAGACGAAGCCGATCCAGTTCCACCCGTCCATCGACGAGGTGCACACCCGGGAACACCCTGCCATGCTGCCCCATGGCCACACCCTGTTCCTGGCCAAAAATCTGCAAACCGATCGCCCGCTGATGCTGGTCAATCTCTACGTGCGCAACCAGTGCCGGGAAGACCCGCGTGCCCATTTTCTCATCGACGCCGTGGCCATGGCCCTGTCGGTGCTGCATGCCCTGCACGTCACCCAGGAGGAGTTGCGGGGCCTCGCCTACCGGGATCCGGTCACGGGGCTGGCCAACCGCCGCATTTTTCAGGACCGGCTGGATCAGGCCCGGCGCCGGGCGGTGCGCAACCGGGAATCCTTCATGGTCCTGGCCCTGGGGGTGGACCGCTTCGGACGCATCAACGAATCCCTGGGACGCGCCGTGGGCGATCAGGTGTTGCGCCTGCTGGCCGAACGTTTCAAGGAGACCATGCGTGCCGGCGACACTCTGGCCAAGGCGGATGGCGGCGAATTTCTTTTTTTGATGTTCATCCGCAATGTGCGCGAGATCATGTCGCCGGTGCAAAGGATCCGCGCCCTGATTGCCGACCCCCTCCCCCTGGAGGAACGCGAGCTGCGGGTGACCGTTTCCATCGGCATCAGCCTGTTTCCGGACGATGGGGAGAAACTGCTGGAACAGGCGCAATTCGCCCTCAAGAGCGCCAAGGAACAGGGGCCGGGGCAGTTTCAGGTCTTCTCGAGCGAGGCGCACGCCAAGACCCTGGCCATCCTCGCCCTGGAGCAGGATTTGCGGAAGGCCGTCGCCCAGCGGCTGTTGACGCCCCATTACCAGCCGCAGATCTCCCTGGCCTCCATGAAAATCATCGGCTTCGAGGCCCTGATCCGCTGGCCCGACCCGGAACGGCCCGACCGCATGCGCGCCTTTCCCGATCAATTCATCCCCCTGGCCGAGGAGACCGGGTTGATCGTCCCTCTGGGGGAACAGGTGCTGCCACAGGCCTGCCGGGATCTGAAGGCGTGGCACGATCTGGGATACCGGGACCTGCACATGGCCGTGAATCTTTCGGCGCGTCAGTTCGCCAGCCCGACGCTGCTGACGACGATCACCCAGGCGTTGAGCGACTCCGGCCTGCCACCCCGCCATCTGGAACTGGAGATCACCGAATCCCAGGTGATGTTGGACAAGGAGCGGGCCAGGGAGGTCCTGCTCGCGATCAAGGAACTGGGGGTGCAACTGGCCCTGGACGACTTCGGCACCGGGTATTCCTCTTTGTCGATTTTGCAACAGTTTCCGTTCGACCGCCTCAAGATCGACCGCTCCTTCGTGATGAACCTCCCGACGCAAACCTCCAATCTCAACATGATCAACACCATCATTCAGATGGCGCGCGGGTTGCAGTTGCTGGTGACCGCAGAAGGGGTCGAAAACCAGGATCAGCAGGACAAACTGAAGCTCGGTGGTTGCAATGACGTGCAGGGCTGGCTGTACAGCAAGGCGCTCCCAGCCGACCGGATTCCCGAGCTGCTGGCCAGATACAATATCCCTCACACCCCAGAATCGACAAAGGAATGAACGCATGTTCCCATTTCTCTCCCGGATTGTGATGGCCTTGGGTCTCGCCTTTCTTCCCGACCTGGCGCATGCGGAGCTGGATGCCGCCACCGCCCTGGAGGTGCTGAAACGCAACGACTGCACCAAATGCCACTCCATTCAGAAGTCGAAGAACGGCCCCTCCTACGCCAAGGTCGCCCAGAAGTACAAGGGGGATGCCCAGGCCGAAGCAAAACTGTTCAAGCACTTGACCTCCACCCCCAAGGTCAAGCTCGCGGACGGCACCGAGGAAGACCACAAGAAAACCGATTTCGACAACAATGACCATCTGAAAGAGTTCATTCGTTGGATTCTTTCTCTTTAAGAAAGCACAGGGCGCAAACATGTCAAAAATATTGATCTCTTTATTGGTTCTGTTTGTCCTGGCGTTGCCCGCCCTGGCCGAAGAGCCACGCAAGGATGCGGTCCTGCGCGGGGATGCCGAATGCACCTTCTGCCACGACGAGGAGGACTCCACCTCCCTGTTGTCCATCGGTCGCACCCGGCACGGGACCCTGGCGGACAGCCGGACGCCCACTTGCGTCGGTTGCCATGGTCCCAGCAAGGCGCACATGAAAGAAAAATTGCCGGGTTCGGACAAACGCCCCAAACCGGATATCACCCATGGCCGGCGCGCCCCCGCGTTGCGCCCCGATGCCCGCATCGATGAAGATTTCGCCAATTTCAAGGGGGCATCCAGTCCCGCCGAGGTGATCAACAAGGCCTGCCTGACCTGCCATCAAGGGGAGAAATTGATGTTCTGGTCCGGCAGCGCCCACTCCACCCGCAACGTGGCCTGCACCAACTGCCACGAAATCCATACCGACCATGACCGGGCACAAGACAAGCTCAGCCAGCCCAAGGTCTGCTTCAGCTGTCACAAAAGCCAGCGTTCCCTGTTCAACCGCCCCTCGCACCACCCGGTCCCGGAGGGGAAGATGACCTGTTCCAACTGCCACAATCCGCACGGCTCGGCGGGCCACAAGTCCTTGCGCTGGGACACGGTCAACGAGACCTGCTACCAGTGCCACATGGAAAAACGCGGGCCGTTCGTCCACAGCCATCCCCCGGTATCGGAAAACTGTCTCAATTGCCACAACCCCCACGGGACCACGGTGCCGGGACTGCTCACCTACCGCCCGCCCTATCTGTGCCAAAGCTGCCACAGCGATACCTCCCACCGGGGACAGGTGGCGGGCTTGCCCAACGGGCGCTCCGTGAACGCGGCGGTAGTGGGTTCCCTGGCCCGTGGCTGCCTGAAGTGCCACACCAACATTCACGGCGGCAACAGCACGGAGAACGCCACCAGCGCCGGACGGTTCCGGCGCTGACCAGACCCGGGGAGAGAGACGACCATGAAGACCACGCATCGCCCATCCATTCTGTCCGCCCTGACCGGCCTGCTCGCCATCTCCTTGTTCCCCGGCCCGGTCTGGTCCGAGGAAAAGGGATTGCCGGAGATGAGTCCCACTGCCGCGCCCTACACCAAACCGGAGAGTTCCATCTCCGTAGGCGCCGGTTATCTGCTCGGCGACCGCCAGCAATTGGGGATCTTCGATGCCCGGGATCACACCCGCCCGGAGCTGCTGCTGGATGCCAACATCGTCCGGCGCGACGACGCCACCGGCACCTGGAGCCGGGCCGTGGGACGCAACCTCGGTCTGGACGACAACCGGGAACTCACCCTGGACATGGAGCGTCAGGGGGTGTGGGGGGTGCGACTCGACTTCAACGAGACCCCTGCCCTGGCCCCCTACACCGCCAACTCCAAGACCGACGGCCTGGGGACCACCACCCAGATCATTCCAAAAAGCGCCATCGCCAACAACGGCAACACCTACCATATCGAGACCAACCGGGAACGGTTGACCCTGAACACCTTCCGCACCTTCAACCGCAACCTCAAGTTCAACCTGAATTTCCGCAACGAAACCAAGGACGGCACCCGTCAATGGGGCCGGGGCGGCGCGCCGGAGTTCGTCCTGGAACCGGTGGAGTGGACCATGCGCCAACTGGAGCCTTCCGTGAGCTACCAGGGACGCGACCTGCAATGGCAGTTGGGCTACAACGGCAGCTGGTTCCACAACGACAACACCCTGGTGGACACCCTCCTGCAAGGAGACAACCCCACCTTGCTGGCCAGCCACTACTACCTCTCCCTGCCACTGGACAACGAGGCGCATCAGATTTATCTGAGCGGCGGCCAGCAAATCACGCCGGATACCCGCGTCACCTTCAAGATCGCCTATGGCCGCGCCCTGCAAAACGAACACCTCCCCACCGCCGACATCGCCGGCCTGGGCCGCACTGGCGGTCTTGCCAGCCTGGAAGGCCGGGTGGACACCACCCATCTGCTGCTGGGCCTGACCACCCGGCCCCTGCCGGATCTGCACATCAACGCCAAATTGCGCTATTACGACGAGGCGGACAAGACCCCCTCCTGGCTGGTGGCCCAAACCGCCACCGCCCAGGTCCATTCCACCCCGGCATCTCTCACCACCACGACAGGCCTGCTGGAGGCCAGCTACCGCCTCCCCTTCGAAACCACCGTCACCGCCGGCGTGGAACACAAAAAACAGGATCGCTCGGTCCCCTTCGGCAGCGACCGCAATGGCGACGGCATGGACGACGAACGCTTCGTCCCCTGGCGCAACCGGTTGAACGAAACCACCTACCGCCTGCAACTGGCCCGTCACCTTTCGGACAGCGTCAACGGCTCGGTGAACGTCGAGCATGCCACGCGCACCGGCTCGAGCTTCGTGGACTCACCCAACATCCTGGGCACCACGCAAGGCAAGATCGTCCCGTTCTTCATCGCCGACCGGGAGCGGGACAAGCTGCGCCTCTCCATGGACTGGCGTCCCGTGGATCGGCTCGGCGTGCAGATCAACGCCGAAAATGCCCTGGACCACTACGACGACCAGACCCACCCCTACGGCATGAAAAAGGGCCATGCCCAACTCTACTCGCTGGATCTGGACTTCGCCCCGACCGACAAATGGCTGTTGACGGCCTGGTATGCCTACGACATCAACCGCACCTGGCAGGACTCCGGGCGCTGGAACACCCCCACGCAACACGAGGCGGACAAGAGTTCCATGCTCACGGACACCGGCTCCTCCCTGGGACTGGGAGTGCGCAACCAGTGGAACGAAAAACTCAAGCTGGGAGCCAACTTCCAATGGACCCGCACCACCTCCTCCTTCGATGACATGGTGACCACCGACCCGAAGAGCGCCGTGCCGGCCTATCCGGCAGGGGTCACCCCTCTGCCGATGATCGTCTCACCCATGACCCGGCTGAACGCCTTTTTCGAATACAAGGGGCTGGGACCGGGCATGCTGCGTTGGGACTACATCCACGAACGCTGGGAGAGCAACGACTGGAACTGGAAATTCAGCGACGGCACGCCCTACATCTACGGCACCACCACAGACAGCACGCAAATGGCCACCCAGGATCGACAGACCGCAGATTTCATCGGATTCCGTTACACCACCCGATTCCAGTGATCACGCGCCTGCTATTTTTGATCCTGCAGCTGTTGCCCTGGATGCCGTCGCCGGCCCTGGCGGACGACAACGAGGCCTGTTGGCGCTGTCACGATGGCGTCAGGGAGCTTTTGGTCCAATCTCATCCCCTGCAAGCCATCCACCGGGAACGGTATGCGCAAGGGGTGCATGGCCGCATGGCATGCCGGGAGTGTCACACCGGGATCGTCGCGCTCGACCCCCCCCACCAGCAGGGCACGGCGCCGAAAATCGACTGCGCTGCCTGTCACGAAAAACGGATGGGGGAAAAAGAGGCGCGGATCAGGCGCAACATCGATCACTACCGGCAATCGTTCCACGCCCGCCCCAATCCGGACGATCCCACCATCCCCAACGCCACCTGCCACGAGTGTCACGATACCCATTTTTTCGCCATTCCCCGCGACCAGGCCTCTCCGGCCCACGCGGCGTGGCGCGCGAACATCCCGGCGTTGTGCGGCAAGTGCCATGACGACCCTCTGGAGCGCTATGCCGCATCGATTCACGGCGTCGAACTCCTGGAGAAACACAATCCCCGCGCCCCGACCTGCACGGATTGTCATGACACCCACGCCATTACCGGGTCCCACATCCCCACCTTCACCCAAAACGCCACGGAGACGTGCGGCAAGTGTCATCCGCGCAATCTGGCCAGCTATCGCCGTTTTTATCACGGGCAGGCCAACCGACTGGGGGCCAAGGCCACCGCCAACTGTTTTCACTGTCATGACAGCCACGCCACCCGCGCCGTGCAGGATCCCGGCGCCACGATCCATCCCGGCAACCGCCTGAAAACCTGCCAGAAATGCCACGACGGCCAGAAACGCCCGCTGGCGACCACTGGATTCGGCTCCTTCACCCCGCACGCCCATTCCGATGATTTAAATCGTTTTCCCGGCATGTGGATCGCCTCCCGCCTCATTCACGGCCTGACATGGGGGGTGATGCTCTTTTTTCTGATTCATGCGGCGCTCTGGTTCCGCCGTGAGTGGCGGGAACGCCCCCACACCCCCCGCCCGGCCCCATCGGGACGCCATGTGCGACGCTTCCCCTGGTTCTGGCGGGCGGCCCATCTGCTGTTCGCCCTGACGGTGATGACGCTGCTGGTGACGGGCATGACCCTCCACAACGCCCACGCCCCGTGGGCGCCGGTCCTGGCCAAACTCATGGGCGGGCCGGCCAGCATGGGCTGGATTCATCGCGGCGCGGCGCTCTTGATGACGGGGATTTTTGCCCTGCATCTGCTGATTCTTGTGCCGCGCCTGATCCGCGATAAAAATTTCGTCTGGTTCGGTCCCGACTCCCTGCTGCCCAACCGGCGGGATTTCCGTGACTGCCGCGCCATGTTCCTCTGGTTTCTGGGCCGTGGCGAAAAACCGCGTTTCGAGCGCTGGACCTACTACGAAAAATTCGACTACTGGGCGGTCTTCTGGGGCATGGCCCTGATCGGGGGAAGCGGGGTGGTGCTGGCCTTTCCCCATGTGGCTGGCGAGCATTTCGGCGGATGGGTTTTCAACGTCGCCCTGCTGCTGCATGGCGAAGAGGCCTTTCTGGCGGCGGTGTTTTTGTTTACCATTCACTTTTTCAACAATCATTTTTTGCCTTCCCGGCTGCCGCCCCCGGAGACCGTGATCTTCACCGGCAGCGACGCCGAGGAGAAATTGCGCAGAGAACACCCGGCCTACCATGAGCGTCTGCTGGCCACACACACGTTGGAACGCCACCTGGTCCCGCCCCCTGCACGGGCGCTGGTTTGGGGAGCGAAACTTCTTGGCCTGCTGCTCATCGGCTGCGGGTTGATCCTGCTGGTTTTGACCCTGCACGGAGCACTGACGGCATGAAAAGACCTCTTGTCCTGCTGGTGATGTGGTGGACGTTGCTCGCGGTCGTGCCGGCCTGGGCCGGGGTGACGGATGCCTTGCGCCAGGCCGCCGAGAAGGGGGATGTCGCGGCGCAGAACACCCTTGGGCTGATGCACTATCTGGGCAGAGGGGGGGTGTTGCAGGACTACCAGGAAGCGGTCAAATGGTTTCGCCGGGCCGCCGGGAAGGGCAATGCCGCCTCCCAGTCCAACCTGGGGGTGATGTATCTGCGCGGGGAAGGGGTCGCCAAGGATCTCCAGGAGGCCGTCAAGTGGCTGCAACTGGCGGCCAACCAGGAGAATGCCACGGCTCAGGCCAACCTTGGCATGCTCCATGTTCGCGGCGAAGGGGTCAGGCAGGATTTCAAGGAGGCTGCCCGCTTGTTCCGCCGCAGCGCCGATCAGGGCAACCCGGCGGCGCAGGCAAAGCTGGGCGAGCTGTATCTGCGCGGGCAGGGCGTGCCTGGGGATGTGGTCACCGCCCACTTCTGGTTCAACCTGGCGGCCAGCAAAGGGAACCGTGCCGCCATTCGCATGCGCGACGCGCTCACCGCCAAAATGACCCCGGAACAGCTCACCCAGGCACAGGAAATGGCCAAGAACTGGCAACCCACCCCCGGCAAGAGCGCCCCAAAACCTGCCTCACCCTGGCGCAAGCCCGCCAAACCCGCCGAACAGGAAATCTGATCTCCACCCTACAACCCGTGGCCATGCTCCCTGCCGCACGATCCCCATGCGGCCTGGAACCGCATGCGCGAAATTTGCGAGCCATTGCTAAAAATTCTTGCAATGCGCATCTGTTGCGTTTATATTAATCCAAGTCGACTATATTCATCTTATATCATTCAACAAACGACAATATTAAAGAAAGAGGACGATATGGACGAAAAAAACTATTCAAAGACCTTCGATTATGAATCAGAATACAGCCAGCTGCGCGAACAGCAACCTGGCCGGTCATTGCTCGAAAAGTTGCATAAAGATCAAGACAACTCCCCCAAGGATCGCACCGGTCTGGCCATATCGGGAGGCGGCATCCGTTCCGCCACCTTCAGCCTTGGCATCGTGCAATATCTCGGCGAACGCGGTCTCTACCCGCAATTCGACTATCTTTCCACGGTCTCGGGCGGCGGATTCCTGGGATCCTGCCTGACCTCCTGGTATACGGCCAGTACCGCGAGCAAATGCAACCCGGAATTTCCATTCACGCATGGCAAACAGGTGGAATCGCGCCCTTTTCAGCACCTGCGCAATTTTTCCAATTATCTGGCCCCATCGGGCAGCCTGCTCGACAACATGCGCATGCTGGCCATCTTCATTCGGGGCCTGCTCTTCAACATGCTGCTGGTGCTGCCGTTCATTCTGTGGCTGGCGGCAGCAGGCATCGTCGTGATGCCGAGCCTGGGAACCGATTTTTTGGCCACCAAGGTCATGGCCTGCGTCGTTGCCGTTTTGTTCATGGTGATGCATATCGCCTTTGCAGCCGATTCCGACAATCATCACGCCACCTGGGATATTCGGGACATGAGCACAAAGGATATCATGGGATTGTTTCTGCTTCTGCTGGGGGTGATCTTTTTCGTGGAACTGCAACCGCATGCCATGAGGTTATTTTTCAACCTGCACGAACAACTGGACGAAAATAGCGGCAAGTTGGTCAGCGCACTGGGAACCGCCGCCAGCAGCGTCTATCTCTTCATCAACAAAATCAAAAAGAGCGAGAATACGACCGAGGGCATTCCATTCGGCAAATACGTCGCTCTGGGTATCGCGACCATTGTGGTTCCCCTTTTCTTCTGGAGTCTGACCCTCTGGCTGATGATGCCCGGCCTGTGCTGGAATGCCTGTGCCTCGCACATCACCCATCCCGACAACTCTACCTCCTACTGGATTTTCCTCGCCGTTGCGGGCGCGTTTCTCTTCGCGATTGGCATATTCTTCAATATCAACAAATACTCCCTGCATGTTTTCTATCGGGATCGTTTGAGCCGCGCCTATCTGATCAAACCTGGCCAGCCGGATTGGCAAAAGGTGGCGCCAGGGCACAACGACGAACTGAAACTCAGCCATCTGAAGTTCAACGATGCCCCTTACCACCTGATCAATGCCGCCGTGAACGTCACCCGCACGGACGGCCAATCCGACAATGAGGACGATTACGTCATGCGCGGACGCACGGCGGATTTCTTTCTCTTCAGCAGGGAGTGGGTCGGCTCGGAACTGACCGGCTACTGCCGGACGACCGCCATGGAGAAGGCCGACCCCTGGCTCAATCTGGGCACCGCCATGGCCATCTCCGGTGCGGCCTTCTCGCCCAACATGGGCACCTTCACCATGAAACCCCTGACGGCATTGATGACCTTTCTCAATATCCGGCTCGGCTACTGGCTTCCCAATCCAAAGTGCTTCGAGGAAAACTGCACAAATTGGTTCTTCAAAATGGCGATCAAGTATTGGTGGTCTCCGCCGCGCAAATATCTCTTCAACGAGGCCTTTTCGACCCTGTCACCCCACGATGATGCCTTCATCAACGTCTCCGATGGCGGACACATCGAAAACCTTGCCATCTATCCTTTGTTGCAGAGGCAATGCCGCCTGATCGTGGCCCTGGACGGAGAGGCGGACCCGAAACTGGAATTCGAGGGACTGGCCACCACCATCCGCCTGGCGCGCATCAATCTCAACGTCCATATCGAGATGGATGCCGACGAAATGCTGGCATTGCGCAACGGAACGCGCCATTGCGCCACCGGGAAAATTCGCTATGCCAACGACAACAGCGTGGGGACCCTGCTCTACATCAAGGCCTCCCTCTGCAAGCAAGAGGATATCAATATCCAGCACTACAAGGCGCGCCACCCGGATTTCCCCCACGAAACCACCCTGGACCAGTTCTTCGACGAAGAGCAGTTCGAAGCCTACCGCTCCCTGGGCCATCACGTGGCCAAAGAGGTGTTTTTCAAAGGGTATAACTTATAATACCATGGTGTCCCGCACCATCGCGCAAACGGACACGCGGCGGTTTTTGCTTCCTTCCGGGTGGAGAGATTGCTATCCTGCACGATCAGGAGCCATCGCAACACCACGAGGGAACGGATGCCTAAGCAACGGGAATTCTGTCACAAGCTGGAAATGGCGGCGCTCCATGGCGAAAAAATCGCCATGGAAGACGCCTTGCGGGTGCTGACCGACCCGGAGGTGCCGTTGCTGCCCTTGCTGGACGCGGCCTTCCGCGTGCGAAAACACCATTTCGGGCTGGGGGTGCGGGTCCATATTCTCAACAATGTGCAAAACGGCCTCTGTCCGGAGGATTGCAACTACTGCTCCCAATCGGCGAGCGCCACCGACGCCATCCCGGTCTGGCGCATGAAATCCGATGAGGCCATCCTGGAAGAGGCGGAACGGGCGCACGCCTCCGGGGCCTACCGCTACTGCCTGGTGCTCTCCGGACGGGGACCGGGCGAGGAGCGCATCACCCACCTGGCGCAAGTGGTAAGCCGCCTGAAACAACGCTTCCCCATGGAGGTCTGCCTGTCCGCCGGATTCATCGACCGGCAACAGGCGGAACGGTTGAAAGCCGCCGGACTGGACCGCTACAACCACAACCTCAACACCGCCGAAGAACGCTATGGGACCATCTGCCGCACCCACTCCTACGCCGACCGGGTGGCCACCCTGGAGGCGGCCAAAAGCGTTGGACTGGAGGTGTGCAGCGGGATCATCGTCGGCATGGGCGAAACCCCGGAGGAGGTGGTGGAGGTGGCCACGGTCCTGCATCGGCTCGCTGCCCGCTCCATTCCGGTCAATTTCTACGTGCATGCCCCTGGCGCGCGCCTGGGCGAACAGAACCACCTCACCCCGGAGCGTTGTCTGCGCACGTTGTGTCTGTTCCGTTTTCTCAATCCTGCCGCCGAGATCCGCGCTGCCGGAGGCCGGGAGGCCAACCTGCGCGGCCTGGAATCCCTGGCCCTCTATCCCGCCAACTCCTTGTTCGCCGAAGGGTATCTCAACACCGCCGGCCACTCGGCCAACCGGACCATGGCGATGATCCGCGATGCCGGCTTTACCGTGGAACGGGTGGATGAACATTGACCCTCCCGAACGGGGCCTCTTCGTCACCGGCACCGATACCGGCGTGGGCAAGAGCGTCGCCGCTGCCTGGCTGGCGCAAAAATGGTCGGCGGCCTACTGGAAACCGGTGCAGTCGGGCCTGGAAGAAGAGTGCGACAGCGACTTCGTGCGCCGTCTGAGCGGGGCCGCCGTCTTTCCGGAACGGTTTCGGCTGACCCACCCCCTCTCCCCCCACGAGGCGGCGCGCCGGGACGGCGTACACATCGGCCTGGACGATTTCCTGGCACCGGTTGCCCCCTGCCCCCTGATCGTGGAAGGGGCCGGAGGGGTGCTGGCCCCCCTGAACGACGAGGCGCGCATGGTGGATCTCATGGCAAGGCTGGGATTGCCGGTGGTTCTGGTCGCCCGCACCGCCCTTGGGACCATCAACCACTCCCTGATGAGCCTCGAATGCCTGCGCGCGCGGGGGTTGCAGGTCTGGGGCGCGATCCTCTCCGGCCCCCCTGACGCCGTCAACCGGGAGGCCATCGCCCGCTTCGGTCGGGTGCGCATCCTGGCCGAGATTCCCCGGCTGGAACCCCTCACCAGGGCCTCCCTGATGGCCGTTCCCTTTTGTGACGAGGCCCCATGACAGACCTGGAACGCCTGCTCGCCCTGGACCGCAAACACCTCTGGCACCCCTACACCCAGCAGGCCACCGCCCCAGCGCCACTGGCCATCGCCTCCGGCAAGGGGGCCTGGCTGCGCGGGATGGACGGTCGCGACTATCTGGATCTCATCGCCTCGTGGTGGGTCGCCATCCATGGCCATGCCCACCCGGCCATCGCCGCAGCCATCGCCCGACAGGCGGAAACCCTGGAACAGGTGATCTTCGCCGGTTTCACCCACGAACCGGCAGTACGCCTTGCAGAGGCCCTGACCGCCCGACTGCCGGAAGG
Organism: Magnetococcales bacterium; assembly: GCA_015231915.1. Taxonomy (GTDB): domain Bacteria; phylum Pseudomonadota; class Magnetococcia; order Magnetococcales; family Magnetaquicoccaceae; genus Magnetaquiglobus. The sequence continues at coordinate 1,138 of JADGAR010000037.1, read as the reverse complement.
GCTGACCAGGATTTTCTTTTCGGATGACGGCTCCACGGCAGTGGAGGTGGCCTTGAAAATGGCCTGCCAATACTGGCGCAACCTGGGCCGGGAGCGCACCCGCTTCCTGGCCTTCGAGGGGGGGTATCACGGCGACACGGTGGGGGCGATGTCCGCCAGCCGCAATTCCGGTTTTTTCTCCAGTTTTGCTCCGCTGCTTTTCGAGGTGGATTTTCTTCCCTTTCCCGCCACCTGGGAGCAGGACCAGGAAGTGGAACAAAAAGAGACAGAGGCCCTGCGCGTCCTGGATGGCTATCTGGAGCGGCATGGACAGGCGTGCGCAGCGGCGATCTTCGAACCCCTGGCGCAAGGCGCGGCGGGAATGCGGATGTGCCGACCGAAATTCCTGCAAACATTTGCCGAAAAAATACGCCAGGCCGGCATTCTGCTGATTGCCGACGAGGTGATGACCGGCTTCGGTCGCACCGGCACCATGTTTGCCTGCGGCAAGGCAGGGATCGCCCCGGACATGATCTGTCTTTCCAAGGGGTTGACCGGCGGCTTTCTGCCCATGGCAGTGACCGCCTGCCGGGAGGAGATTTACGCGGCGTTTCTGGGGGAGACCTTCGACCGGGCGCTGGCCCATGGCCACTCCTTCACGGCCAACGGACTCGGCTGCGCGGCGGCATTGGCTTCGCTTGCGTTGTTCGAAACCGAACAGACCCTGGAGCGGGTGGCCGCCATCGAGGCGCTCCATCGGGAACGGCTGGCCGGATTGACCGGCCATCCCGCCATGCGTCATCCCCGGGTCATGGGGGCCATCGCCGCCCTGGAACTGGTCATGCCGGAGTCGGGTTACGCCTCTTCGGCCACCCCGCGCCTGATTCGCTTTTTTCTGGACCGGGGCCTGATCATCCGGCCATTGGGGGCTGTTCTTTATCTGATGCCGCCTTATTGCATCGCCCCGGAAGAGCTGCACCGGGGCTGGGACGGGATGCGGGACGCGCTGGATCGGTTTCGATAATTCGGCCTTGATTATCGTTTCGGCCATCATACATAGGCTCGGTTTAAACCGCGACAGGTTCGGAAGATTTGGTTTTCAAGAATTATTACGGGTCCAGGGGGATTATCCCCCTGGTGGGATCCAAGGGCGAAGCCC
>JADGAR010000036.1 GCA_015231915.1 Magnetococcales bacterium | reverse complement strand
GCATTTCGATCACGCCGAATTCTCCCTCTTCCGGTGGGGGACTCTCCCCGAACAGGATCGGTTTGCCCAGTTCCATCAATTGGCTGGTCAGAAACAGGGAGCGTTCGAGATTGCCGGCGTCCAGCACATTGACGAGGATCTCCGCCTGGTCGGCATGAATGAAATCCCGGGTCGCGCTCTCCTCGGGGGTTTGGGTGGTCAGGGCATACATGCCCGGAAGGTCTGTCAGGTGAAACGTCCGTTGCTCATGAACGAACCGGCGCTGCCTGGGGACAACCGTCACGCGCGGATAGTTGCCAACCGGATCCTTCGCGCGGCACAATTGATTGAAAATAGTTGTTTTTCCGCTATTTGGATTGCCGATAAGGCCAACAGAAACAGACGCCTGGGACACCATGGGAGAGACTCCGTTGCAGAATGCATGCTTCACAGGTTGGAGACCAGGACATTGCGGGCGTCGTCATTGCGGATGGACAAACGATAGCCAAGAATGGAATAGATGCCTGGATCGCCCAGGGGGGCCTTGTTTTCCAGGGTGATCTCCTTGCCCCGGACAAGACCGAGCGCCATCAAACGACGCTTGCTGATGGCGTCTCCGAGCAGTTTTTCGATTCTGACGATATGGCCAATTTGCAGATCAGCGAGTGTCATGGTATTCATGGTTTTTTTACCCTTGATTGATCATGGATCTTGAATGGACCTTATTATAAATGAAACGCAATCGCACTTTCAAGCGATCGTTTTGCATGGACTCTCATGGTGATTCCGCCTTCTTGTCAATCAAATGATATTCTTGTAGTTTGTCGAGCAATATTTGCCGGGTGATCGGCTTGGTCAAATAATCCGTGCAGTAGCCCTTGAAAAAGGCTTCAATGACGGCAGGCGCCGAACTGACGCCTGTCACCATGAAGATGACCGCTTCCTTGACGCCTGCCAGGCCATGGTCACGTTCTGCGGCCCGTATCGCGTGCAATGCCGCTTGCCCGTTCATTTCTGGCATCATGATATCCAATAAAATCAAATCATAAGGCGCTTTCGAGGCGAGGGCGCTTTCCACGAGAAAAACCGCCTCCCTGCCGTCCGCTGCCTGATCACAGTGGCCAAAGGGGCGCAGTAAGGCGCTCAACAACTGTCTGCCTTGCAATTGATCGTCAACGATTAAAATTTTCATTTGTTCTCTCCATGCAATAAATTAAATTGTTCGCGTAATTCACCATGCTCCTGGATGAGCCGCGCGGCCAACGCGACGGACCAGGGGAGGGTCTTGACGCGCAGGCCACCAAGGGTGGTCTCCATGGCATGGCTGAGTTCGATCACATCGATCAGATTGAAAAATTCCGCGACTCCGACGATGCCGTGCAGACGTTGCATGGCACGCTGCAGGACCGGGTCCGGGGTGGTCGGACCCTGGTTTTGAATCTGGTACAGGTCGGTTTCCAATTCGGCCAACTGCTTGTTCGCTTCCTGGATGAAGAGCCTGAGTTTGTCATCGACCTGTTTCGGCCTGCCTGCCAGCCAGGCCAGGATGACCGCGCGTGCAGCGGGGTCCACAGCCTGCCAGGCCGCAGGGTGGGTGCGGGGGTCGCCAAGATAGCCGAGCAGAAAATTCCGCACCAGATTGCGCAGTTGGGTTTCCGCCTCCTGGTTCTGAAACGGGCGCAGCAGGACCTCCGCCAACCGGGTGGCAAAGCCGCTGACCAGCGTGCGAAAGCGGCCCTGTTGATCCCGCAGTCCGTGCAACAGGTTTTTCAGTTCTTCGTGTCGCAAACCATCCTTCTCGGCATAGCGGCCCATCCGTTCCAGCAAATGCGTCAACCCGCGGCGCACGAATCCCCCGGTGGCCAAATCCCCTTGCAGGCCGGCCTGCTGACAAAGCGCATGCAAGGTCGTCTCTCCGCGATAAAGGGCGTTGGCGAATGCCATGGGACCTTCGGGTTCCAACAGATGAAACCGTTCGCAACGTTCCTTCCATGCGGCCAGTTGCGGATGGTTGCCTTGTGCCAGCAGCCGCTGCAGATCTTCCTTCCAGAACTCCATGTGTTCCTGTGCGGGGGCGTACAGCAAGAGATTGTGCAGCAGGGCAATCAGGGTGCCGGTGGTGGCATGACCGGCAAACCAGGCGCGCCATGCCTGGCGAAATGCGGGATCATCCGTGAGCCGTGACCCGTCGGCCTCCGCATCGAACAGGAACCAGGGCACCTGCTTCAGAACGCGAGCCGACAATCCCGCCAGGGAGCGATGCTGGCGGAAATGATCCATGACCATCTCGCGGTGTTGTTCCCGTGTCAGGCGTTCGAGGGGTCTGGCGTGAGAAAGCGTGGCGAAAAGGCGATCGATCTCTTCTGCGGCGCGCGCCGTTTTCCACTCCACCGTCAAATGCGGCGGGAGGGAGAAGGCATACAGATGATGCGCCAGACTGACCTTGAGGCTCATTTCAGTTCACCGAGTTTTTCGGTCAGGCGATCCAACCCCTCGAACACCTGGGGAATGGCCTCGGGTGGTTTCGGATTGACCAGAAAAAAGCGAACATCGATCCGGCGGTTCGCCGGTTCCGGGGTCGGGGTGGCATGCCCCACCACCGGGCGGTATTCCCCATAGCCGCTGATGCCGAACACCGTCTGACCCTTCCGGTTGCGCAGTTCCATGAGGGGGGCCTGGATGGAAGCGGCCATGAGGGTTTCATACGTCCGGATGGCCCGCATCCCGGAAAGATGCAGATTGTTGCTGAAGCTTTTGGCATTGACCAGGGGCATGTTGTCGGTATGTCCCTCGATGAACACCGCGTCCAGCGTGCCCGGATTCCATTGTCGGTCCAAACAGAAGGAGGGCCGGCTGGCCTCATCCACCTTGCCGGTATAGCAGGGCAGGTGGTGCTCCAGAACGCGGGCCAGTTTCTCCAGGATCTCCTCGCCGCCCGGCGCGAACTGGGCGGATCCCAGGGGAAAGAGAATCTCGTTCGGCAGGCGCAGAATGCCGAGGTTGGGGTCGATATGGACGCGCAGATTTTCCTTGCTGATCAATTCCTGTTGGATGTCTGTGAGCAGTTGATACAGCAGTTGCGCGGTCCTGGCCTGTTGCAGGTCGAAGTCGTGCTTGAGGTTGGAAGCCAGTTCGCGCAGTTCGGCAACACTGGTTTTCAGTTTTTTCAGCTTTTCCTCCTTCTCGGCGTTGATCTCCTCGAGTCGCTCCCGCTCCTTGGCGGCCTGCTGGTACTCCTCGCGGAAATCGCTTTCGGAGGTGCTCATGTTGAAGGAGAACATGATCAGGATCACGATGAACACGAACAGCAGGGCCGACATCACATCGCTGATGGAAATGGAGTAATCCAAGGCGACATATTGCGGTGTTCTGGTTTCCCGGATGCGTTGCGCCATGATCGGTCACCCGTCACTCTTGATTGGACTGGGTCTGAACCACGAACACCATCATGTTGTTCAGTTCGTCGAGTTTGCCATTTAAATCACTGATCGTGTCGCGCAACTGGATGGATACGCTTTCCATGTGTTCATCTACGCCCCCGATGAATTCGAGGATCTTTTCCGAGGAGAATTCGGAAAGATCGCTGTTGATATGAGCCATGGTCTGTTGCATCGAAACGTTCACCTGTTCGAGGCGCTGCTGATGTTCGTTCAGGGTGGCATCCATCTGCCTTTGCATCAGGCTGATCGTGGTTTTCATGCGTTCGTGGGTTTCGGTGATATTGGACAGGGTCTGGGCCGATTCGTCTCTGGCCTCCCCATGCGCCAGGGAGAGGGTGGATGCCAGTCCCGACAGGCTGGAAAGGGAGCCGTGGATCTTCTCGCCGGCCTGGAGGATCTGCCCGGAGGCGTCATGCATGGGTTGAATGATGGTGCCGGACATCTTGTCCAGAAATCCGCTCATGGTGTCGTTGAGGTCTTCCAGTTTGGAGCCGAAGTCGCCGATCACGTAGCCGAGTTTTTCCGTGATGCCCCCCATCTGGTCGTCCACGCCGGCGATGAAGCGCAGCACCCGGTTCGCGAACTCCTGAAGGCCGTCGTTGAGGTGATTGAAGGTCTGTTCCAGCGAGGTGTCCACCTGGGTGAAGCGGCTTTCGTAGTTGTGCCAGATGACCCGCAATTGTTCGTGGGCCTTGAGGATGGCGTTGAGGGTCTGTCGGGCGGTCTCCTGGGTGGCGGAGAGTTCCCGCGCAACGGACTCCATCTTGTCGGTGCTGCCTTGCAGTCTTTCTCCGGCCACGGCGATCATCATGGCGCCCGATTCCAGGGCCTGGATCATCTGCGCGAAGCGGTTCTGCGCCTGTCCGAAGCTGTTGGAGAACTGGATCACGGCATCCATGGCCTGACGATTCTCCTCCGACCAGCGGATGGAGGTCTGGAGGGCGTGGGCCATATGGGCAGCGGCCTGGCCCATTTCCGCAGCGGATTGCCGGAAGGAGAGGCCACTGGCCTGGAGCACTTCTTGCAGTTCCATGTTGCCTTCTGTCATATGTTGCTGCGATTGCTGGAAATAGCTGGCGGATGCGTGATGCTGCGCCTGAATGGTATGCATGGTGGAGTTCGTGTTGGCCTCCATCCGTTCGAAGAGGTTGGACAAGGCGCCGATCAACATCTCGAAGCGGTTTTGCATCTCTTCTCCCTGGGAGGGCATGCGGGTTTCCGGGGGCGGGATGACCTGGACGGATCGCATCTCTTCCCGGGTCGAGCGGATTCCTTCCACCGCCAGGTTGATGGCGCGCAGCACGTCGCCGATGCGGGAAACGAGCAGTTCGTTGGCCTGATTCACCCCGGTGGTCACCTCGCTGGTGCTCGCCAGGAAGTGGTCACGCATCTCCTCCTGGGACGAACGGATCCCATCCACGGCCAGGTTGAGGGAGAGCAGCGAGTCGCCGATGCGGGCAAAGAGTTGGTCGTTGGCGTGATGCATCCCGGCGGTCACTTCCGTGGCGCCTCGGGAGAACTGGTTCAGGGAGTTGGCGAACAGCGAGGAGAGATTGGTCATGGTTGCCTCGAGCTTTTCCGTGGCCCCGAGGAACAAACGGCCCGCCTTGACCATGGCCTCGTTCAACTGGAGCGAATCCTGTTGCATGGATTCGCGGGACTGGGCCATGAACTGGCCGAGGGAGCGGATCATCTCCTCCTGACCGGTTTCGATCCCTTGCGTTGACACGCGCGTTTGATCCAGCGCGGCCATCCTGTCGCCGATGCTGCCCTGGAACCGTTCCATCCCCTGCAGGAGTTTCTCGGTGGCCATCAACAGGTGGGGCGCGGAGCTGAAAAAACGCTGCATCTCCTGTTGCACGGCCATCATGGTGGTGGAGGTCTGGGAAAGATCGGTGATGGTGCGGTTCAGGCGCTCACTGAAGCCGACCGACGATTCCCGCAGCAGGCTGACCATCTCGCCCTGGGCGGTTTTCATGCTGTCGGCAACAGAGGTCAGGTCCGTGATGGTGCGGGCCAGGCTGCCGGCAAATCCCGCCGAAGAGTCACGCAGGAGCGCGGCCAGTTCCGTCTGGGCGTTGCGCATGCCCGACGCCACGGCGGCCAGGTCGGCCAGAGCGCGTTCCTGGCGACCGCTGATCCCCATCGAGGAGTCGCGCACCAGGGCAGCCATCTCCTGGAGGGCGGTCTGCATGTTCATGGCCACCCGGGTCATTTCGCTCATGGAGTGTTCCGAGCGGCCCACCAGGCCGTTGGAGGAGTCGTGCAACTGGGTGGTCATCTCCTGGAAGACGGACTGCATGTTGCGCACCGCGCCGGCCAGTTCGCCCATGATGCGCTCCGAGCGGCCCGCCAGCCCAGCGGAGGAGTCCCGCATCTGGTTGGACATTTCCGAGATGGCGGTCTGCAGGGTTTTGACCATGCCTGCCATCTCCACCAGGGAGCGTTCCGAGCGGCCCGCCAGTCCTGCTGAGGAGTCGCGCAGTTGGGCGGCCAGGTCGTTCTGGGCGGCGCGCATGCCGATCATCACCTCGGCCAGATCGTTCATGGCGCGACTCAACGGGAGGAGGAACTCCTGGCGCTCGCCGTCCGTTGTTTCCGCACGGGGCTGGAACAGCCGCAGGGCGTCGGCGATGTCGCGCAGGGTTGTGGTCAACTGGGCGCCCTGTTGGTCCATGCGGGTGTCGAGGGAGGATGCGAAACGGTCGAGGGTGTGATCGACCGTCTCACGGGAGGTGGTTTGCAGTTGCGCGTGATGACGCAGGGCCTCTTCGTGCTGCGCCTTCTGCTGGGCCTGCAGGTCGCGCATGACATCGACGACGGTGTTGATCGCCCGGTCGAGGCGTTCCGCCGCCCCCTCGCTGGAGCCGCGCAGCAGGGTGGCGAGGTTGGCGCTCAGGGCGTCCATCCTGTTTTGCAGGTCGTGCGTTCCCGTTTCGGGAGCCTCCTGCCCCTTGCGCAGATGTTCGACAAGGGCATGGATGGCCAGTTCCATGCCGCTCATCTTCTGGGTGAGGGTCTCTTGCAGCCGGTCCAGAACCGGGGCGAGGGCATCGCGCAGTGCATCCTTCTGGGCGCTTTTCTGGTTGTCCTGGTATTTGACCAGGGTTTCGAACATCTTGCCCATGGCCGGGGCGAGGCCGGCACCAATGCGGGTTTCCAACTCGCGTGGGGCCGTCGAGCCGGCGGATGGCATCCCTTGCGCCGTTTTCAGCAGTTGTCCGATCTTTTGCAGTTCGGCGATCTGTTCCATTTGCGCGACATGCAGTTTCGACAATGCGGTGTTTTCCGGCGTGGCCATCTCCAGGCAGAGTTCCAGTTCTTCGCTGAACTGGTTGATCATGCGTCCGATCGCGTATTGCCGGCGTTTTTCCTGGACGGAAAAGACGATGGAAAACCCGATGCCGAAGACGGAGGTGATGAACGCGGTGGAGACGCCCCCCATGAGGAACTGCATGGCCTGCCGCATCTCCTGGGGGCCGGCGGTCATGCCGCTTTGGGCCAGGGAGATGCCGGCGACCAGGCCGACGAAGGTGCCGAAAATGCCGCCGCCGGTCAAAAAGCCCGGCACCGCATCGTAGAGACGTGAGTTGATATTGAGAAAATAGATGCCGCGTTCGTTGAAATAAAGCGTTGGTTCCACCGTGGTGCGGATCGGTCGTGGCGCATCGGCGGTCGGCAGGATCAGGTGTTTTTTGAACTCGTACCAGCTCGATGCGAACAGGTCCATCTCCCCGGATTCCATCACCTCGCGGAACCGGTTCCAATGCTGAGAGAAGACCATTTTGCGCCCGACCGGATCCGAAGAGGAGAGTTTGCCGATGTCATGCAGCAGGCGCAGGCCGCGTCGCACTTGCAGGGTGATCCGGTGCGTCTGCCAGTAGAACATGACGATGCTGATCAAAAATCCGCTGATGACCAGAAAGGCAAGGGTGTAGTGTCCGCCTCGTCCGGCAAAAAAGGTGGCGAGTTCAGTCAATGGCGTCTCCTTCGAGGGGCCTTGTTGCGGCGGTTGCCGATTGTGGCAGGAGGGTTTCGATGCGGGTCAGCAGATACAATACCTCGCGACCGAGATCGACCACCTCCTGATACAGTTTGTCCGACACCCGAATGTTCTTTCTTCTCAGGGCGCGAATGGTCTCTTCGGCCTTGGCGTGCAACAGTCGATGGACCTTGTCCAGTTCGGCCACCAGCCCCCGATCCAGTTGCCGACCGACGCCATGGATCCAGTTCCCCAGGTCGCATGAGACACCCGATTCGATCTCGGCGTTCCGGCCCCAGTGGTTGAAGGCGCGCACCAGGTCCCGGGACCAGCGCAGATGCATCAGGCGCGCATGATTGATTCCCAGGGGGTCGTGTTCGGAACCACCTTCCCGATCGGCGACATGAAACCATTTGTGTACCAACGACCGGATCGGATGCGCGACCACTTGGCCAAGCCCGTGCTCCTCGAAGACGACGAACTCCAGTTCCGTGAGAAAATAAACAATATCACGGCTCAAGGTATGCACCTGCCACAGGGTGGTGGCGACTTCCTCCCTGGCGCGGCTGTCCAGGTAAGCCGGGATGCGGTTGACCACCTGATGCAGTTGTTCGTGCGCATTCATCAACGCCCGCACCGAGTCGAAATGATGCAGTTCTTGCGGCCCTTCCCCTTGGAGCCAGATCGTCAACTCACATTCCTGCAAGGCGTGAATGTGGGGCAATGGCTCGCCTTGGCGGATCCGTTGTTCCAGTTCGGCAATCCACGCCACATGCAGCCTGCGCACAAATTTCAGGTTGAGCCGGTTCATCATGACCTCATTTCGTTTTTTCTAATATCTTCAATATGTTGTTGATCTTGTACGCGGCAAGATCACGCAGATGAAACACGCCTTGTTCTGTTTTCATAACTCTGCTAATGCTTACCGCTTTCTGGCTGATCCGGGCAAAGGGATCCCAGAAGGCAGTGGGCACGACGACGCGGCCAACGGTGTTGAATTCGAACAGATAGGCCTCGTTGGGATTTACCTGGAACACCAGTCGGAGTTCCGCGAGGTTATGGGCGGAGATGGTGAACGAGTCGTCGGCGCGGATTGCGGTGTGATCCAGCAAGGTCACGATGGAAAAGATGATATGGCCATCCGGGGTGCGGTAAAAAAGCATATCGCCGCGGGTCGTCCTGCCTTTGGGCGGTACGATGCGCTCATAGGGAGTGCCTTTCAGGCGTTTCATGGGTTTGAGCAGATCGGCGAACGGGGCCAGCGGGGAGGATGTGACCGGCGCGTTTTCCACCACGACACGTACCGGTTCGGGCTGATTGCCGATTTCCGGTATTGGTTCCGGTGCCGGGGGTGCCACCACAGGTGGCGGTTCCGGTTGCGGCGCAGGGCTCGCCATGGGGGGTGATTCCGGTTTGGGTTCCGGTGGTTTCGGTTCGGATGCGACTGGCGCTGGCGGGGGTGTCACCGGTGCGACTTGGGGCAGGGGCGTTGGCGGCGTCGGCGCGGCGCTGGCGGTTGTTTGCTGTTTGTTGCCGACGGAGGAGAGAGGTGGCGGGTTTTTCGGTTCCGTCAGGACATAGAGAGCAACGGCAATGCCCGCAGCAAGCGTCCCGGAAAGGATCATCATGCGATGCCGCTTCTTGTCCGCCGCGCGCGACTTTTCCTCCCGCGCGGCCCTTTCCTTGGCTTCCGCCTCTCTGGCGGCCTTTTCCCTGGCGTCCTGGGCGGCCTTTTCCCTGGCGTCCTGGGCGGCCTTTTCCCTGGCGTCCCGAGCGGCCTTTTCTCTGGCTTCTTCTTCTCTGGCGGCTTTTTCCCTGGCCTCCGCTTCCTGGGCGGCCCTTTCCCTGGCTTCCGCTTCCTGGGCGGCCATTTCCCTGGCTTCCGCTTCCCTGGCCAGACGTTCCTGCTCCATGCGCTCGAAATGCTCCTGCCGCATCCGTTCTTCCGCCTCGCCAAGACGGGCCGCTTCGAGCAAATCGTTTTGTGCCTCCTCCAGCACGGCGGTTTTCAAATCCTCCGGGATCGGGACATCCCGAATCCGCTCCTCTGACAGGGTGGTCAAGCCCAGCAGCAGCTCTTTTTGCAGCACGGTGGCCAACAGCAATCGGGCGCGGTCTGCGGTGAAATGGCGGCCCACGGTCTGATCCGCCTCCAGGGGGGGATCGGCGTCGATCAGTTCGCCGATGACCAGCAGGTTGTTCAGCAATGCCGAGAGTGTCGCTCGTCTGGCTGCGGCATCTCCTGACAAGGGGAGATCAATGAGAAAAAAATTCAACCCCTGAGACACCGCCCTGGCCACCGCCTGGGGATACCGGTGCAGGTTGTCCAAAATCGGCGCGGGCGGAGTGATCCGTTCCACGGTGGCCGCAATGGCGGACAAGGTCCCATCGATGGGCATGAGCGCGCCCAGGGCGGGATCGTCGAACATCTCTTGCAGCCCGGTCAGGCCGGAGTTCAGCACCTCCAGGCACGCCTCGTCCGGGGTGACGGACATCGACTGCATCCGGAACAGCAGGGTCTCCATCGCCGCGCTCAACTGGCTGATGTGGGGCAGGTTCGACAACTCCGCCGTGCCCCGGATGCCACGCATCGTTTGCAGCGTCTCTTCCCGCCACCCCGCGTCGAGCCGACGCGTTCCATCCAAGGCGACCGTGAGACGTTTCCCGGACTCGTGCACGAACATCTCCAATGGCATATTGGGTGGTTCGGTCATGGCGTCCCTCCGCTCGTATCGATTTCGAAAAACCGGTCGAATTTCATGGACTCGAAAGCCCTTTTGACGTTACTGGCGCAGTTGATGATCCGGATCGCACCGCCGCCATGGTCGCGGCTGTATTGATTGAGCAACAGCATGGTGCCGAAGGCGGCTTTGCCGACGTGGACGGTTGCCTGGAAATCCAGAATGTATTGCGTCCGTTTTGGCCTGCCCCGGTAGAGAGAAGCGAATTCGTTGCGGCAGTTGTAATCGAAGATCCGCGCGATCCTGATGGTCACGATCTCCCGGCCATCCGGTCCCATGGCTGTGGTGACCGTGAATGTGTGGTCCTGATCGAGTTCAGCGGTTTGCGGCAGGATGGTGATGTTGACGCCGGGCGCATCCAGCGTCATCAGGGTACGCATGACGTCCTTGTTGCACTGAATGATCTCCAGATCCTCCTTCGTGCCGCGATTGCTGGACTCCAATTGCAGGAGCATGGCCAGACCGGAAGGCGTCACGCTGGTGACGTTCTGGAAATTGAATCGGTATTTGCGTCCTGGAGGGTGATGCCGGTAAATATTATTAAAATCTTTAACAATCTCGGCGCTGAACTCCCCTCGGAAATGGACGACGGTCTCATGGGCCAATTGGGAACAGAACTTGATGCCGGATCGGGACATGGTCATCAGGTGCGGCAACTGACTGTTTTCTTCCAGCGAGACGACCGAAATCCCCATTTTCGTGATACGGGCCACAGAGGCCTTCTCTTCCACGGAGCGGCCTTCGAATTGAAACTTCAACACCCCGACCGTGCCGACGGATACGGCGCAGGGCGCGGCCAATACCAGAAACACGGCAATTTCATTCAGGTCCAGGGCATTGCCGAGACAACCGCTGAACTCCATGGGTTGGCCGCAGAAGACGCGTTCGCGCTGTCTGCGGTTCGGGGCGTTAGTGGCCATGTCATTCCCCCTCGCTTTCCTCGTCGGTGATCAGATTCAGCTTGCGCAGCTTTTCCAGCAGGAGTTCGCGGGTCACCGGCTTGGTCAGATAGTCGGTGCAGCCGCCCTTGAAATAGGCCTGCATGGCCTGCACGGAAGAGTCCATGCCGGTAATCATCATGATCGGGGTTGGCCTGGCATCGGGCGCGATGCGTTTTTCGGCAGCGCGCATCTTGCTCAGGGTCTTCTGTCCGTCCATGTTGGGCATGATAATGTCGAGCAGTACCAAATCATAAGGATCCCCATCTTCCAGGTCGGAGATGAACAACTCCAGCGCCTCCTTGCCGTCGCTCACCATGTCGCATTGGCCGAACGACTTCAAATAGGCCCTGAGCATCTTCCGATTGTTCAATTCGTCATCCGCGATCAGAATTTTCATGGGGGGGAACTCTCCTCGGAATTGAAAAGGTTGACGAGATCGTCAACCTGGCGTTGCAGATTCATGGCAATCACCGTGGCGTCTTCCCAGGCCTCCATTTCCAACTGGCCCGTCAGACGGATGCATTGGGATTCGACGCGACTCGCGCCGATTTGCGCGGCGATTCTTTTCATCCAACCCAGCGCCTGCCGAACCGGGAGGGGATCGCACTGCTTCACTCCCCCCAGCAGGCTTTGCATGTGCCCTCCAGCCTCCCTGGCGAACGCCTGCTTGAGTGTTGCCAGGGATCCGGCATCGATGGGCACCGGTTTCAGGACCACTCCCGCGCCGCGTTTTTCGCTCTTCTTCCGGGTGAAGGGCGCGATCACGGCGATCAACTGTTTGGCCAGATAGGGTTTCAACAGATAGCCGTTCATCCCCAGGTCGAGACATTTCTCCCGTTCGCGCATCATGACCATGGCCGTGACCGCGATGATGGGAATGCGCGGGTCGCCGACCTCTTCCGGAGTGCCGGAGCGGATGCGGCGTGTGGTCTCGAAGCCGTCCAGCACCGGCATTTGCAGGTCCATCAGGATCAGGTCGAAGCGGGTCTCGCGCAAGATCTTCAGGGCCTCGGCGCCATGGTTGGCGATGGTGATGACATGTTTTTGCTGTTTCAGGATGGAAACGGCCAGGAGTTGATTGGCCGGCAGGTCTTCCACCAGCAGAATCCGCAACGGTTCCACGGCTGGCCACGTTGTGGTTTCGTCAATGGCTTCGGCGACCGGCCAGGCGGACGGCGCCTGGATGACCTGCTCGATTTTTTTGAGCAGTTGAAACCGTTGTACCGGTTTACGAATGAGTTGCGCCGTCTGGAAAATGTCCAGGTTGACCCTCTCATTGCGTCCATCCGGCTGGGAGATCATGACGATGGCGGGCAGTGTCAGGCTGCAGGTCAAAGGGATGGCGTCACGCAGGACCATCTCATCGATGACCAGAAAATCGTACCTGGTCGTATCCTCCCCCGCCAGCACTGCGCGCAGGGGGGCGATGTCGGTGGCGGTCGTGACCTGACAGCCAAAAAATTGCAGCAATTCCGCAACAATTGCCAATCCTGTCGGATGGGTGTCCAGCAGCAAAGCAAGCCTGCCCGAAAAAGACGATTGCGGCGCCTGGCGGGTATTGCGCCGCAAGTCGAGCAGCGATGCGATCTCTGCATTCTCTTCCGACCCGGCGGTGACAAAGGCGAGAGAAAAAGCGAATACCGTCCCCTTGTCCGGTTCGCTTGTCACTTGCAGTTTTCCACCCATCATTTCCACCAGATGCCGGGAGATGGTCAGTCCCAGGCCGGTCCCCCCGTATTTGCGCGAGGTGGAACCGTCCGCCTGGGTGAAACTCTCGAAAATCCGCTCCTGCTGCTCTTTGGGAATGCCGATGCCGGTGTCGGAGACGGCGAAGCGCACGCCGATGCGATCCCCCTGGCCGGTGGACTGCGCAGGCTCCACCCGCACCACCACTTCCCCCTCGGCGGTGAACTTGATGGCATTGTTGATCAGATTGATCAGAATCTGCTTCAAGCGCACCGGGTCTCCGCGCAGGGTGGTGGGCAGTTCCGGGGCGATCCGGCAGTACAGTTCCACCCCTTTTTGTTGCGCCTTGTTGGCCAACAGCTTGCAAGCGTTTTCCACCTGACCGATCAGGTCGAAGGAGGTGTCGTCCAGCACGAAATGACCCGCTTCGATCTTGGCCAGATCGAGGATGCCGTTGATCAGGTCGAGCAGGACCAGAGAGGAAGCATGCACGGTCTTCAAGTGCTCGACGATCTCCTCGCCCGACATGGAGGTGGTGATGATCAGATCGGTCAGGCCGATGATCGAATTCAGGGGGCTGCGGATCTCGTGGCTCATGTTGGCCAGGAATTCGCTCTTGGCCCGGTTGGCGAACTCCGCCTTCTCCTTGGTCTGCTGCAAGGCATGATCGAGATGGATGCGTCCGATCAGGTAATCCAGAGACTGGGCGAACATGCCAAGATACAGCACGAACACATTTTCTTTCAAATTGACGGCATCGGTGAGAACGAATCGGACCACCCCGATCGGTTGGCCATTCAGGTTGATTTCAATGCAATAAAATTGCGCCTGGGTCAACTTTTTGTCCTGCGACCCGGCATCGGATGGGAATGGCATGGAACAAAGGCAGGGGGAATTGGGGGGAAGGTCACATCCCATCATATCATGCAGCGTTTCCGGATTGATTTTCGAATAAATATCGATTTTTTTGCCATCCAGGCCGGGCACGCACAGGTGTATGCCTGCGCAGAAGGTCAGCCAAGGCAGGCTGACGATCAATTCGAGCGCCTGTTGCAACAGATCTTCCATTTCTCCGGGCAGCAGCGCGAGTTGCAGCACGGAGCTGATGATGATCTGCGATTGAAACGCCATGGTCACGGCTTCTTCCGAGGCGGAAATCTTTTCGATCGTCTGCAATTTTTTCTGATGATAGGTTTCCGCCACCGTGAGCGTATCCCCAAGCGCCTTGGCGAATTGTTTCGATGTCGTGATGTCGCTGATGTTGGCGATAAAATAGGGTTTTTCGTATATATATAAATTTATTAAAAGAACTTCTATATCGATGTGGTCCCCATTGGCATGCAAGCCCATGGTTCTCAAATGGCGTTTGATCCGAACCGGTTCCGCCTGTGTGACCAGCCGTTGCATGGCCTGCCTGTGGGCCTTGCGCAGATGCAACGGGATGATCAGGGTACTGATGTCACGGCCAATGACCTCGTGGCGCACGTAACCGAACAAGGCCTCCGCAGCCGGATTGAATTCGACGATGCGTCCATGCCGATCGCTTACGATGATCGACGAAATGTTGTTTTCAAAAAGACTCAAAGCAAATCGATGTTTTTCCTCGGATCTTGCCGATTCGTTACCTTTCAATGCCTTTTCGACAGCCTGTTTGAGCGTATCCAAACTGTCCAACGGTCTTTGCAAATAATCGCTTGCTCCATAATGCAGGGCCTTGATGACATCATCGACCTCCCCCTTTCCCGACATGATGATCACCGGAGTCAAAAACGATGCGTTTTTGATTTTTGCAAGAACCTCAAACCCATCGAGTTCCGGCATATAGAGATCGGTAATGACCAGATCAGGATCTTCCTGCGCGAACAGTTCCAGACCCGCATAACCGTCTTGTGCCACCAGGACGGTATAGTTCAAACGTTCGAGATAACGTTTGAAAGTGGCCAGGATGGACGCATCATCGTCGATGACCAGCACCACGGGCGCGTTTCTGTTCTGTCCGGACGGAGCAGACATGGCGCCCAGGCTCACTCGATGCTTTCCACGGCATGGGAAAGGCCGAAGGTGATGACATACGGCAAGGCATGCCGGTTCGAACCGATCTGGAGATCGAACACCCCCTTGCGCAGATCCTGTTTCCAGATGACACGGTAACGCACCATGCGGCCCGGCTCGGTGGAAAAGCTGATCTTGACCTTGCGGGTGATCTGCGAGCCAATCTCGATGTTCAGGTTTTTTTTGCACTCCTCCTGGAGCATCCCCTCCAATACCGACCACATGGAGGTCTTCAACTGACCCGACATCGCATCGGTCTGCCCGAAGGTCAACCCCACCGTGGCGGTGCGAATGAATTCATGCTCGCTGATCAGCACCTTGTTGCCGAAACGATTGTCCAGAGGGATCTCTTCGGTGGCCAGGACCACGGATTGCTCCTGAAGCACCGATTCGCCGAGCAGCCGGACCATGTTGCGCTCCAGAACATCCGGTGAGTTGGTGTCCTCTTCCAGCATCTGCCCGACAAGACGCGGGCCGACCTTCTTGCCGAGCATCCCCCCCACGAGCACCGCCAAACCGTATGGAATCAGTTGCAACATGTCGATTTTTCCCCCTTGCGCTGTTTCGAGCGTTATCCGTCCGTACCGACCGGCTCGGTGATCGGTGCCGCCGCCATGGCATTCATGTGGGCCTGACGCATCTCCTCCAGAAAGCGCGGCATGTCGGCATGCAGTTGCGCCATCAGGTCATGGGCCATGACCATGGTCTCCAGGTTGCCGCGAAACAGGCGACCGATGTTCTGGAAGGGCGTCACCACGATCTGCAAGGCCTGCTGCGTGCGCTCGAAAGCGGCCTGACACTGCTCGATCTCCTTGCCGACTTCCTCGAGCATCCGGGAAATCTCCTGATTCGATGCGACGGCATCCCCGTTCAACAGGTTGTTCAATTTGGCCAGGGCGGTGTTTTTCATCTTTTCCGCCTGCCGACCCTCCTCTTCCAGCATCTCGATCAGGGGCTTGAGATGGATCATCAAACGCGGATCGATTTTTTTCTCCAGTGCTTGAATCAGCGTGCTCTGCTGGGATTCGAATTTATTGAACATCTCCGGGACGCAGGCGAGGGCATCCAGTCTCTCCACCATCGGCCCAGGCACCGTGGCGCCCACGCCCTTTTCCATCAATTGCGCCAACGTCTCCTTCAGGGTGGTCACCTCCTGCTTGACCGTGGTCAGGCCGCTGGCAAGTTCCTCCATGGGGGCGCTGCGCTCGAGGTTCGTGAAGGCGTGTTGCATCCCCTCCATCTTCTTGACGAAATTGGACAGCGCACCCGCCGTCATCTCCATCCGGGTCAACTTCTCGTCCAGACTCTTGACATGCACCGCCGTGGAGACATGCACCTCCACCACCTTTTTCAGGAGGCTTTCCAGGAGATTGATGCGGGTCTGCAATCCGTCATCCGAGGGTTCCGTTTTTTGTTGGGCCATTTCCATCTCTCCTCAAGGATTCGATTGATTTTTGACATACACCAGGATGTCATGACATTTGATGCAGCGTCCGGAAGGGGGATGGGGCCGGGGGGAATTGGGCAGAATCGGCGGTCCCACCTTGTAGTATACGGAGATCTGCTCCCAAACCTTCGCCACAGGGGTCGCCGGCTGGCTGCCGGGGGGCAGGCCGCCGCGCATCAAATGACAATTGGTGCAAGGTCCCCATGACGGGTGCGGCATGCGTGCGCCCGGATCGATGGAGGGAATCCGTTTGATCAGCATGCGCCGCAAGCCCGGCGCTGCGGGGGCGACCAGTTCCAGGAGCGGCTCGCGGAGCGATGGCTGGGTTGGCTTGGGCATGGCGCCGAACACCTCGCCGCGCATCTCCGGCGTCGGTTCGCCACGCATGCCGAGCACCCCGTAACCGATGAACCCTACGAGGCCGATCACCGCCAGAATCATCAAACCGGTCTTGAAGGTGCTCGTGTTCATGCCGTCCTATTGCAGTTTGTTGGACCAGAGCGCGAAACCCTCGTCGTTGCGCAGTTGGCAATCCTTGCCATCGATACGGATCCGTTTGGCGTAGACCAGCGCGGGACCCGTGCCGCCCTGGCCGTCGTAGTGGAAACCGGTGCCATCCAGTTGCGCGTCATGACGCAACAGGCAACCGAGATACTTCAAAAACCAGCCCGGCCCCACCGACACCCGAAGTTCCCCTTGTTTGGGGTCTTGCAGCCAGATGTGCAGTTGCCCATCGGTTTGAGGCTGCTCGCTGATCTGGTGGATCTTGCCGCCGAACGTCAGGCGCGGGGCCTGCGTCAGTTGCACCAGGGCGGTCGTTCCTCCGGCGTCCGGCATGCGCGTGGCCGCGACCGGGATCATGCGCACTCCGTCCCCGGCGTTGTCCACGGGCGGCGCCCCTGCGACGCGCGCCGGGAGCGCGGGATCGGGGTTGGGTGGTGGTGCTTTGCCGCCATTCCCCACATCGGCAAACAGCGCGACGAGAATGCCCACCAGCAGGAGCAGAACGCCGCCGGCCACGATCCATTCGCCGGCGTGCAGGGAACTGTTTTTCATGGTCCTCCTTTCCGGCCATCCAGCGCCGGGGTGAGAAAAATGCGAATGCTGCCGATGTTTTCGGCGGAATGTTTGATCTTTTCGGTCAGAGCCGCCAGGATCAGGTCTCCTTCGAACACCTTGAGATTGCGGTCCACGCGGATGTCGGCCTCGACATAGAGGGTGTCCCCCAGGCTCCTGGCGCGCAGGTAGTTGACTTCCTTCACCCTGGGGAAGGTGCGGATGGTCTGGTAGATTCCCTCCAGCTCCTCCTTGTCGGGGGATGCGTCCATCAGGTTGTTGACCGCCTCCATGATCAACTCGATCCCGATCTTGATCACCAGCATCGAAATCAGGATGGCCGAGATCGGATCGGCGATGGGAAAATCGAGCACCGTGGCGAAAAAGAGTCCCACCACCATTCCCAGGGACGAAAAGGCGTCGGAACGGTTGTCCCAGGCGTTGGCCATGATGGCCGGGCTGTTGTTTTCCACCGCGACGCAACGCTGATAGTGGAACATCAACTCGTTGCCCACCGTGGAGACGATCGCGCCCAGCAAGGAGATGCGATCCGGCGCGGCATAAGTGTGGTTGATGATGTTGACCAGCGCCTCGACGATGATGAAAATCGACCCCACCGCCAGGATCAGCCCGACGATGCCGGAGGAGATGTGCTGGATCTTGCCGTAGCCATAAGCATACTCCTCGTCCGGCGGACGGTTGGAAATCCGCAGGCTGATGAGGGTGAAGATGCTGGCCAGCAGGTCGGCCAGGGAGTGGAAGGCGTCGGCCATCAACGCGGCGCAGTTGGTGGTGATGGACATGATCACCTTGTAGGTCACCATGAACACGTTGAACCAGATCGAGTACCAGGTCACCTCGGCGCGGCACTGGATGCAGTGAGGGTATCTCATGGCTTGGTCTCCTCGCCGGAAATTTCATTGTGCGGGGCAGCATTGCTTTGAGACTTTACCGCATCCTTGCGCCGATTATTGTTCAGCTCCGGTTCCGGGATCAGCCGCATAAACTTTCTGGAATCAAGATCCATGTTCATGTTGTCCGGCCCAGGCGATGCAGAGAAATATTGATAGCGTTGAAACTTCAATATCTTAGCCATGACCGACCAGGGAAATGAGGTGATCAGGGTATTGTAGTTCCTGACTTCGGTATTGTATTCATCCCGGCGCTGCGAGATGAGATTTTCGATATCCACCAGCTTGTCCATGAGTTGCTGATAGGTAGTGGAAGTTTTGATGTCAGGATACTGTTCCGCCAGACCAAACAGACGGGCCAGGGTCTCGACAGGCGAGACGCCCGCTGGCGCCGTTTGGCCCGGATTGCCTGCCTGGGTTGACGCGCCTGGGGCGTTTTGTCCCATCATGCCCAGACGACCATCCGAGACATAACGAAATACCTCCTGCTCCAGCATGGCGTGATTGAGGGTCAGATTGACCAGATTGCCAAACAGGTTCGACCGGCGTTGCAGAGCGTCGTGGATGTGCCCGCGGGAGGACAGTACCTGCTCTTCCGCCGCAATGAAGCGATTAAAATTGTAAAACGTGGTCACGACCAAAAACGCGACCGCAGTGATGCTGAGGACCAGAATCAGTGATCTGGCCTTGATGGGCGGTATCTTGACGACATGGGTAGCCTCTTCCTCCTCGTAAAGTTGGCGCATCAGCTTTTTCATGCGTTGCATGCGTTCGCTGCTGGTCAACTCCAGGCGGTCGTCCATCTCATCCGTGGGATCGCGCTTTTCCGGCATGCTGGCTCAATCCGTGTCAGTTGTCCTGCAAGGTGTCCTTGAGATCGGCGGTTTTTTTGAAAAAGACCACCGCCTCCTCGTGTTTGCCCTGTTGCTCCAGAATGAAGCCGATGGCCTGGTAGACCTTGACCTCGCCAGGCCGGATGGACAGGGCTTCCTGGAAGGCCTCGATGGCCGCATCGTATTGACCGAGGTGATCCAGGGCCACGCCCAGACGGTATTGCAAATTGAAATTGTTGGGCGCCTTGAGGATCGCCTGCTGCAGCAGTTCGGCGGCCTTGGCGTACTCCTTGGCCTGGATGTAGGCCATGCCGAGAATCGAACTGACCCTGGGGGTGGCCCCTTCCCGCCGGTTGGCCTGCTCCAGAATCCTGATCCCTTCCATGGTGCGGTCGGTCTTGAGATAGCAGTAGCCCAGATGGAACAGGGTCTCCTCGTCGTCTGGCCACTGCTCCAGGGCGTGCTCCAGCAGGGGCAGGGCGTCCCAGAAGCGACCGGTCTTGGTGTGGGCGATGCCCTGATCCCGATAGAACCGGCCACGCACCTGATTGTCCACGGTGAAGACCGCATTGAATCCCTCGATGGATTTGGTGGCCAGTTTTTTGACGTTGCCGAGTATGGCATACGAGACCAGTCGGACCTCATCCAGCATGTTGATCGGAGAACGTGTACCCATTGGTTTCAATCCTCAACTCCCTTGTCAATTGATGATCGGATGGCAGGCCTGGCAAGGCCCCCGATCCTTGTGTGGCGCCGCCGCGTTCGCCCGTATGGGAGGTGGCGGCAGGACCACCCCGTCCGGATCCGGCACGATGTGCCCGGTGGTACCGATGGAATGACACTGCGTGCAAGCCCCCCGATAGGGGTGGGGCATGATCTCGCCCGGCAGGATCATGGGGGCCGTTTCGACCTGGGCCAGGCCAAGATTGGTCCTGGCAACCAGCATGAACGTTTGCAGCCGGCCCGCCCGGTAGACCGTGATGGGGACGGATTTGGCCATCTGCACCTTGCGGGACTCCTCGACCAACGCCTCCAGGGAGTTGACCGCCCTGCTGTTCACGCTCACGATCACATCCCCGGCCAACAGCCCGGCGCGTGCGGCGTTGAGGGTGACTTCGTCCACCAGCAGCCCTTCCAGTTCCATGGGCAGACGGAGTTTCTGCTTCAACTCGGCGCTCAGGGGGAGCGCCTCCAGACCTTTCCAGTGACCCTCGGACAGGCGTGCCTTGGGGTTGATGAAGGGAGCGGGCGAGCCGGGCGTGGCCTCCGCAGGGGACGGGACGGCCATGGCTGGCCGGGTCGCCGGTGCGGGAGGAGGCGGGGCATCCACCCCGCGCGGGGTGGAAAACATGGCAATACCAACCAGCGCGCTCAGGCCGAAAAAAGCCACCGACAGCAAAGAATCCGGAGACCATTTCATGGCAGGAACATCCTCACGGCAATCACGAACATCAAGACCGCGTAGACCCAGCGCAGCATGTTCAAGGGAATGACGGAGGTCAACCAGGCGCCCACCATGCCGCCGGCAAAGGCGCCGGGGGTCAGGATCATGGCCATGACGAGCGGGGTTTGCGTCTCGAACGAGCCGGACTGTACGCCATGCACCATGGCCACGATGGTCCCGACGATCGAGGCGAAAAAGACCAGGGTGGCGCTGTTGGCGATGGCATTGCGCAGGGGCATGCGGGCGATATAGCGCTGCAAGGGGACTTCAATCACGCCGCCGGTGATCCCCAGAATGCCGCTGATCACCCCCATGGGCAGGCCGAGCAGACCGTGACGCACCGAAGGGTGACGCCAGCGGATCGCGGCGGGCATGCTGTTGTCATCCGTGCGGGTGCCGAAAAAGCGTTGCAGCATGGCCAGGAATCCGTGCGCCGGACGACCCTCCGGCTCTTCCGCCTCGTCGCCGGATTCGCGGCGTGATTCGGTGATTTCCACCAGCATCTTGATGCCGAGCAGACAGGCGAACAGGCCAAGCATCCACTGGATCGCCGTCTTGCTCATCACGTTGCCGATGAAATACCCTCCCACCATGCCGACCATGGCCCAGGGGATCAGGGGCTTGCAGAAATCGAACCGCAGCAACCCCTGGCGATGATAGCGCAGCATGGCCGCACCGTACATGAAGATGTTGGTGATGTAGGCCACCGGTCTCACCAGCACCACGCCGTAGCCGAAAAACCACATCAGCCCGGTGACCTTGATGATCCCGCCCCCCATGGTCATCATCCCGCCGCTGATGCCGGAAATGAACCCCAGAAACAGCAGTCCCAGAAAATCGCTCACGGTATAGCCCCACAGCGTCACGGTCTGTGCATGGACCGGATCCCTGGCCACGGCGGGTGGCGACGGGGTGGCTTCCGGGGTCATGACCACATGCTTGCCCAGACCGACGTTGAGCAAACCGCGCACCTTTTGCCACCACTGGTCGGCCAGACGCGGGGCGCGATCGACGGGCGGCGGCTGGGAGACGACCGGATCCGGCGTGGCCGGGGAGGTCAGGCTCTTGCGCGCGAAGGTGACCACATCCTGGAAATGGTTGACCAAAACATTGGCCGGGACCGCGTAACCCTGGATGAAGCCCGCCGGATCCTCCATGGCCAGGACGATGCCCACCAGATGGTTTTCCCGGTTGACCAGCGGGCCACCGTTTTGCGCCCAGTGGAAGACCGCGTTGGTGCGCAGCAGATGCGTCAAGCTCCTGTCGCGCACCTGCACCGGCTCCAAAAGGTCCACCCCTTCCACAGAGCCGATCCGTTGCACCGACTCGGTGCCCAGAGGATCGCCCCAGGCCTGTACCGCATCCCCGACCTTGAGAGGCGAAACATTGTCGATGGCCAGATAGGGAAAGATCTCCTGGGAGACCATCTTGAGCAGGGCCAGGTCATGTTCGGGGACCACCTTGACCATGCGCGCCGGATACTGACGCGGCCCCATGGGAGTTTGTACCCGCACCTGGATCTCGGCCAGATCCTGGATCAGGTGCATGGCCGTCACCACGAATCCTTTCGGGTTGACGATCACCCCGGAACCGGTCGAGACGTAGGAGGCCGGCTTGTCGGCAGAGGCCTTGTTCACCCCAGCGATGTTGACCACCGCGACACGCACCGGATTGATGTCCGGATTGGACATCGCCACCCCGGTGGCTGCCAGCGGCGGCTGGGGTTTGGCGTCGCTGGCCAGCACGCCGAAAATCTTCATGTTCAACTGGTCCCGGTGTTCCCGCACCAGGTGGATTCCCCAGGCGAAAGTGGCGAAAAAGAGCAGCACCAGCAGGATGGCCGGGATCTTCCACTCCTGACGGCAGAAAGGGTATACGGGTGGTGTCGGCTTGCCAGCTCTCATGACGGCCTCATCCGGCGATCAGTAGGATGTAAAACGATGCCAGGCCCAGAAAAATTGCGGCCACGGGCAATCCCCATGCCAGATAACCGCGAAATTCCAGTACCGGAAACGGGGCGCCCCCCGGAGGGGTTGCGCGGCTCATCAACCCGGCAACCACCGGCCCTGCCGTGGCCCCGGAGAGGGTGGCCGACGATCCGGCCAACACCCCCAGGGAAAGCGCCCACCAGATGGCGTTGTTGCCCAGTGCGTCATGCATGGCCTTGGCCACCGGGACCAGCAGGGCCGTCGCCGGCCCCGCGTTGAACAGCGGCGTGAGCAGAAAGGCCATGCCCATCAGAACCAAAAGGGCCAGGGTCACATTCCCCCCCCCAATTCCCAGCACCAGTTGGTGTATGCCATCCAGCACCCCGGCGGCCCGCAAGCCGCCCACCATGACGAACAACCCAACGAAGAACATCAGTTCCGGCCCCGCCATGGCCTGGAACCATTCGCCAACCGGCACTCTCCCCAGTGCGAGGACCAGGACCCCGGCCAGCAGCGTGATGGCCGCCGGGCGCAACCCAAGGGGCGGCGCGATCAGAAAGCCCAGCAGGGTCAGTGCGAACACCCACCCCCCCACCCGGAGCCGATACCGGTCGATCCCGCCGCCCAGGGGCGCGCTCGCCTCCAGCGCCCGACGCACCGTCTCCGGATCGAAGCGCGGCTCCCGGCCCGACGCCATGCGTTTGCGGAAGTGGACCAGCAATACCGCCAGCAATACCAGACAAGGGGGCATCATGGCGGCCAGGAAATCATCGAAATGCAACCGTCCCACAGCGCCGATGATCATGTTGGGCAGATCCCCCACCAACGTGGAGGCCCCTCCCAGGTTGGAGGCGATCAACTCCGCGCTCACCACCGGGGCCGGATCCATGCGCAGCGTCCCACAAATCGCCAACGTCATGGGGACCAGAATCACCATGACGGAGAGATTATTGAAAATCAGCGACGCCACGTAGGTGATCAGCACCAGCAGAACCAGCAACAGCATGCCATTGCCTCGGGCGAACAGCACCACCCGCAGGGCCAGGTGATGAAACAGGCCGGAACGCAGCAGACAGTCGGAAATCATCGACATCCCGAACAAAAGCGCCAATGTATCAAAATAAATCGCCTCCATGGCCTGACCAGGACGGTAGAAGTCGAACACCCCGCCGATCAGCAGAAAAATCATCCCGCCTCCCAGCATGGCGATGCCCCGGTTCACCAGATCCATCTGGACCAGAAAAAAGAGCGCCAGAAAAAGCAGCAGGGTCAGCGTTGGCAAGAGAGTCACGCCGGCGCTCCTTCCGGTGACGGGCCGGTTTCCAGACGGGTGAGTTTTTCTCTGAGGCGGGCGATCTCTTCGCCCATGTGATCGAGTTCCGGCAACGTTCCGCTCGCCGACCGGAAGTGGACATGCACGTCACCCAGATGGGGAATGGTGTTGACCAGTCGTTCTTCCACCCACAGGCTCACCTCCTTGGCCTCCTCGATGGTGAGTTCCGGGTCCACCCCGATGGTCAGGGAGATCCACACATCCTGCCCCACACGGCGGGTGAGCACCTCTTCCACGCTGTTGACCTTGGACACGGAACGGGTCAGTTCGTGAACCTTTTGCACCAGCTTTTTCGGCGCCGAAACGTCCATCAGCCCCTGGAAGGCCTCCCTGGAGATGGTGTAGCCCAGATAGAGGAGATCGAGACACTCCCCCACGGCCACCAGCGAGTCCAGCCAGGGCATGTTCAGATAGTGGGACCCGACAATGCCGAACGCAACAGCCAGCGAGGAGTAGGCGTCGGATTTCTGATGGTTGGACAGGATGCCGACCATCGGGCTGTTGATCTGAAACGCCACGCAGCGGGTGTAATACCAAAGGAAAATATTGGCGCACAGCACGAACAGCGCAGCCCACAGTGCGATCATGTGCGGGGCCTTGTGGGGATGGCCGCTCAAAAACTTGTCCGCCTCGAAGAAGATCAGGAGCAGGGTCACCACCACCATGGTCAGGCCGACGATCAGCGAAAAGAGGAACTCCGCCTTGCCATGGCCGAACTGATGCTCCTGATCGATGGGCTGCTTGGAGAACTTCAGGCCCAGCAGGATCAAAAACGAAGTCAACACGTCCTTGGCCGAGTACATGGCGTCCACCAGCAACGCCTGCGAACCGGAAATGATCCCGACGAACACCTTCAACACGGAGAGGGCAATGTTGGCGACCAGCCCGATCCAGCCCACGGACTTGTAGCAAACGATGCATTTCGGGTAACTCATGGGCCTTCTTTCCTCTTGCGGCGGCTTCCGAAAGCGTTGCGTCTCAGGTGATTGATGGTCGCCAACACGAAACCGCCAATGAATGCCCCCGATATCACCAGAATCAGGGGCATTTCAATGGGCGGGCCGACCACGAATCGAATGCTGACCATGTTCATGTTCTGCGTGGCGAAGATCAGCAGTAAAATAGACAAAATGATTGAGAGAAGGGGTTTACTCAATGTTCGTCCCCTCCGTTCTCGCGCTGAACTCCATGCCTGCCACGGCTTCAGACCTCATCTTTCAAATGGATTCCGCCCAGTCTCCGATCAGGGGGAGTTTCCAGGCCCTGCCCAGATAGACCGATACCAGACCAATCACCGAGAAGGCCAGACACAACAACCCGGAAATCCCGAAGAAGATCCGTCCCACGCCCGGCAGCACCAGGCTGTAGATCGCCAGCACCTCCCACATCCACAAGATCACCCCCTGGCGCGCATGAAAACGCACATAGGTATTATCCCGATTCATGACCAGGGGAACCAGACAGAGAATCCCCAGATAACTCAGACCGGCCAGCACCTTGCTTCCCACGCCTGCGGGCATTTGCACGGAAGTCGCCATTTGATTGCTCCTTGAAAGTTTGAAATTGCGATGGATTCGGTTCGTCACTTGGCCGACTTGTAGACATGACCAACCTGTTCCCAGTACTGGGGCGGCAGTTCCATGGCCAGCTTCAACGCTCCGGCACCACCACAGTAATCGGGATCCGGGACCTGCCGCACCACCACCTGTCCGTATTCCTTGAGCTGAGCCGCGATCATGTCCGCCAGTCCACGGATGCGGCATCCGCCGCCGGTCAGGTAGATGTTGCGCAACACATCCTCCTGGTCTTCCGGATCGAAGACCATGATCAGGTTCTGCAACTGTTCCACGATCTCGGTCACGATGGTCTCGCAGGCAGTGCGCACCTCGCGGGAGAGATTGCAGGTCACCGGCTTGCCGTTCTTGCGCAGACTGATGATCACATCTTCCTTGGGTTCGCCGACAAAGCCGTGCTGCTCCTTGATCTTGCGCGCCAGATTGAGGGTCATCTGCACGTCGGGGTGGGTCTCGCGAATGAGATTTTCCAACACCAGATCGATGTAATTGCCCGCCTTCAGGACCGTGACCTGATCCTCGCCGCTGGGGATGATCCCCTTCATGGCGCAGATGTCCGTGGTCCCCGCGCCGATGTCGATGATGATGGCGTTGTTCAACTGATCGATCTCATAGGCCGCCATGAACGGCTCGGAAACGACCATGGAGAGATCGAGCAGCTCCTGGGTGATCTTGAGGAGCTGGTTCTTGTTGAACATGGAGGCGCGCGCCGGCACCCCCAACACCCCATAAATCTGGTCCCCCGGCTGGGGATTGGCCAGACTGATGGCATGCCTGATCAAAAGCTTGGCCGCCTCCGCCGCCTGATCGTTGGCCTCCTTGAGCACCCCGTCCTCGAGGGGATAGTGGATGTGCAGATAGGAGGCGCGCTTCAGGGCGTCTTCCCCGATCATATGGGAGTCATGCAGCAGCTTCACCCCGATGATGTCCTTCGGATAGCCGACCACGGAGCGAACCGTGGCCCTCGTCCCCCGGTTCGACAGGATCATGGTGCGGGATGTCCCCAGATCGATACCCAAAAGCAAGGGACTGTTCTGATGTCCGGATGTCTTCATGTCAACCAACTCCCCAGTCTTGAAGGCCAATAGAAAAGGTTATGTCGCACATGTCATTGCGACTTTTCCGCCGGTTTTTGTCTCTCCGGCATAAAGGCCCGGACAATGGAACCCACCGCGCCGAAAACGGGCATGGTGACGACCCCGAGGGTGCCGATCACGATGTTGCCGCCACCCCTGACGATCTCGGACGCCCCGCCGAACACCCCATGAACTCCCTTGGCCACTGTTTTGGCCGCGCGGTCGGTGCCGGTCAAACGGGGACCGGTCTGTGTCTCCATGGCGGGGTCAACAGGCGCGATCTTCGCCTGCACGATCCCGGAAGCCGACCGGGAAGCACGCACCACGCCTCCCACCATGTCGCCCAGGGCATTGTACAATCCGGTCCCCAGCGACTCGACCGGCACCTCGGTGGCGCCGTCTTCGGTCATCTTGCGCCCGGAGGCAACCCGTCTGACCGCCTTCGGCTTGGCCGGAGCGGGATCCGTGGCGTCCGACTGTCGGGGCGCGGGATCCGGCAAGGGGGGTGCGCCCTTCAATTGACGCACGAAGGCTTCGTTGAGTCGCACCTGACTCGGAGAGAGCAGTTCGGGCTTGTTATGCAAAGAGGAGATGGGGATGCGTGGCGATGGCGGAATCAGGACGCCGAACGGCTTCGATTCTTCCACCGGAGCAGGCGCGCTCTCCACGCCGGTCGGCGCCGGTGTGGTGGCGACCACATCCTCGGTAACCGCGAAGGTGGATCCGGACGTGGATTCCGTAACGGGTTCCGCGACGGGTTCCTCCACGGGTTCCGGCACGGAGGCCACCTTCTGCGCGCGTGGATCCGGCGTATCCTCCAAGCGCTTGGTGGCTGCATCGCGAATCAGTTTCAGCACCCGTTCTTTCTCTGCGGCGGCCACAAAGGCATCCTTGCCGGGCGTTGGCAACGGCTCGTCGGCCTCTTCCGTCTGGGAGGCGACCAGTGGTTCCGATGCGGGTTTTTCTTCCTTCCTGGAATCCGGAGCGGGTTCAACGGCCAGGCTCAACGGAGGCAGACGCTCTTTCAGTGGTTCAGGCGGTGCCAGTGGGACAGGGGAAGTGGCGAGAATCGGCGCTGCGACTTTTTCCTCTGGTTTGGGTGGAGGCATGGAGAAGGCAGGCATCGCTGGGGCCTCGGCCTTCTTTTCCTCTGGTTTGGGTGGAGGCATGGAGAAGGCAGGCATCGCTGGGGCCTCGGCCTTCTTTTCCTCTGTCTTGGGAGGAGGCATGGAGAAGGCAGGCATCGCTGGGGCTTCGGCCTTCTTTTCCTCTGTCTTGGGAGGAGGCATGGAGAAGGCAGGCATCGCTGGGGCTTCGGCCTTCTTTTCCTCTGGCTTGGGTGGAACCGTAAATGCCGGCAGGGCCGTGACGGGAGGTACCCCCTTTTTCTCCTCTCCCTTGATCGGCATGACCGCAGCAGGGGCATCGGCCTTCATTGCCTCCGCTTTGGGCGGCAGAGATAAAGCCGCAGCAGCCGTCACCGGGGGCGCTCCTTTTTGCTCCACCTTGGGCGGCACGACCGGAGCAGCGACTTCGGCTTTTTTCTCCTCAACTTTGGGAGCCATCGATAAAGCTGACGGGGGCATTGCAGGAGCAAGGCCCTTCTTTTCTTCCGCCTTGGGCGGTACGACCGGCACAGGGGCTTCAGCCTTTTTTTCGTCGGCCTTCTTTTCGTCGATCTTTTTTTCGTCGGCCTTCTTTTCTTCGATTTTTGGCGAGCTGCCTTCCTTTTTTTCGTCAGCCTTCTTTTCCGCTGCCGCCTCATGACCGCTCTTGCCGTTACCTGAACCTGCCTTCAGCTTGTCATTGAGCTGTTTTTGCAAAACAGCATCAAGGTCATCGGCGAGGCCTTTTTCCTTTTCGTTTTGATCCGGACCACCCGGCTTCGACTCTTTTTTTGTCACATCGGAACCTTTTTTGTTCTGATCCATGGTCAATTCTCCTATCCACCGGAATTTTTGGGCCAATTAATACGCCGAATCATCTCAATTTTACAAACATCCGTTTATTGTCGCGCTCCACGTCCAACAGAATGGCGCTTGCCGTCGTGGAGGCTTGAATGGCCTTGTCCAGAGCTGCATTGGTGGCTACCGACTGTCCATTGATGGACAAGACGATGTCATTTGGACGCATGCCCGCCAGATCGGCTTCCAGGCCAGGATCGATCTCCTTTGCAACTGCTCCCTGTTTGTCCTTCATTGCGGCATTTTTCTTGATCATTTTGTCATCGATCGGCACGAGTTCCATGCCGAGCCACTCGAACTCCGTGGGGGCCGCCGGCTTGGGCGGCTTGGCGGCGGACGGCTGGGGATCGGCGACCGGCTTGACTGTCTGTGGCGCGGCATTGACCGGCGGCACGGAAATGACCACGGCGAGATCCATCCGGACCCGTTTGCGCGACACGGAGATGCGCGCCTTCTCTCCAACGGCATAGGTTTTCAGACGGGTTGTCAGATCATCCGGGGTATTCACCCAGCGACCATCCAGCTTGAAGACGATGTCCCCGGCCACCAAGCCGCCAGCGGCTGCCGGAGAGTCGGGCTGCACGCTCTGCACGAAGACGCCGTTTGGCGCAAAAGGCTGAAACCGCTGTCGCAGCATGTCGTCCAGGGGCAGGAAGCGGGCGCCGATCACCGATTCGAAGCCCGCCGTGGTGGCTGTCGCCGCAGGGGTGGTCGCCTGGGGCGGCAGGGCGACGTTGATGCCCGTCGCACCTCCCTGGAAGGCCGGTTGACGCGCCACCTGCCCGCCGCCGCCCTGGATCGCATGGCAGTTTTCGCACGGGCCACGATCGCCATGCGGGGCAACGGCATTGAGCGGAATGGGCGGAATCGCCTTGGCGGCGACCTGCTGTCCCTGACCCATTCGGGAAACGGCCAGGGCCGGGGTCACTTCGGGAATGGCGATCTGTTCGTTGATGAACTCGCGCACGCTGTTGACCGGCACGGAGAACCCCACCCCGGAAAAGGCCTGCGTCGGGGAATAGATGGCGGTGTTGATCCCCACCACATACCCGTGACGGGAGACGAGAGGACCTCCGGAATTGCCCTGATTGATGGCGGCATCGGTCTGAATGAGATCCTTGTGTACCACCCCCTCGATGGTCACCGCCTTGCGCGCGCCGGAGATGATCCCCTTGCTCACGGTCTGATCCAGGCCGAAGGGACAGCCGACGGTGATCACGGGATCGCCGACCCGCACCAGATCGCTGTTGCCCAGGGATGCGGGCTGGAGAGGCTGAGGCACATTGACCTTCAGCAACACCAGATCGCGGGAAGGATCGAGCCGCACCACCTCGGCTGGATAACGCCGATTGCCCATGGGGCCGAAAACGGTGACGTAAATGTTGCGGGAGTTCTCCACGACATGGTAGTTGCTGATGATGTAACCGTCCGCAGAGACGATGACGCCGGAACCGATGCTCTCCATGGCCACGCCCGAAAAGGGGGTCATGAAGCGCAGACCGCCATCCTGCTGTTGCGCCAACGCGGGCGCCGGCTGGGGAGCGGGATCGGCGGGGACGCCGGTACGAGAAACGCCCCGGTTTTCGGTATTGACGCTCACCACACTCGGCAGAATGGACTGCACCACAACGGAAAACGATTCCTGATCCGTGGGCGGAGCGGCGGGCGAGGGATTGCCCCAGAAGTTGGCGGCCTGGGCCATGGAAGGCGCCTGGACATTGACGTTCGGCATGCTCTGCACCGGGGTTCCGGGGAGTTCGGCAATCGCGCGAATCCCTTTCTGCCCCAGATTCTTGGTGCTCTTCAACACCTTTTCGGAGTCGATGCCGATCTCGTCGAGAAAGTAGTTGAGATACCAGTAGCTGCCAGCCAGCCCGACGATGCCGAGTACCCCGACGATGATCAGGTACTTCCGGTATTCCAATCCGCACCTTGTATTCTTGTCTGAGAACATGGTGGTTCACTCTTTCGGTTGGGAGACATCTTCCATCAGTTCCGAGTCGGTTTGTTCGGTTGGGACGACCTGGCGCATTTTCGTCACGCCGGCCCCAAGCGCCACCAGACCCAGCAGAATCGCCAGGAACGGAATCAATCCCCGCAGCATCTCGACGAAGGACCACCACCAGGTGGAGAGGCCCCAGATTCCTAAAGCGATCGATATGAGACCAAACACGATGATAGGCATAATCAGCCTTTCCCTCTGAAGTCAGGTTGAACGGAAGAAAAATCCTCGGAACAGACATCCTCGTCGCCGGAGGTCCGCATGACGACCAGGGCATAGAGGAACAGCAGGAGATTGATGATCCCGGTGAAGACGAACGGCGAGGTGGGACCGAACCAGTCGAACAGGATGCCGCCGACCTGCAAGAAAAAAATGACGCCGAAACAGCCGACGGTATTGAAAACCCCGAGGACCGAGCCGCGAATCTCCTCCGGGGCATGGTCCATGGCCAGGGTCTGCGGCACGAGGATGCATCCGGCCTGGCCGAAGCCGATGATGATGATCGGCAGGAGGATCCACCAGGAGAAGGGATTGAGGATCAGCCCCATGGCGGTGAAACCGAAGCCGGACAAGAACAGGCCGATGGCGATGGCGGTCACGCGGCCCAGGCGAACCGTGATATGCCCCCAGATCGGGAGGGAAGCCAGGACCACCACCCCCAGCAGACCGATGACGATGCCGGCGCGGGACGCAGCCTTGGCGTGGGACATGCCATGGATCAGGTCGGCGAAATAGACGAACCAAGTCATCAGGAAGAGACCAACGATCACCATGTCGTTGCGGGAGGTGAATGCGGAGAGGAAACTGAGTCTGAGGTGCGGTTCCCGCTTGACCAGTTCCCAGACCTGCTGGAAGGGAAAGCGGATCTCCTTGCGGGGCGGATTGATCTCCACCAGGAAACGTTTGGTCATCCAGGCCCCCGTCAGGGCAATGAAGGCGGCCAGCCACATGGTGAGGGTGAGGCCGATCTGTTCCGGGAGTTGCATGAGGATGGCATAGACCAGGGTGACGCCGAAGGCCATCATGAAGCCGACGTTGGCCAGTTGTTTGGGGCGTTCGCGGGGTTCGAGGGTGTAATCACCGCTTAAAGTGGCGACCTGGGGCCAGACGAGGGTGCCACCCAGGGACATCAGCACCCGGAGAGCGTAAAAAACCGCCAAGGTGTTCAAGCCGAGCATGGAGGCGATCTCGCGGTCGAACGGGGCGAGGAGGGCCGTGACTCCGGCCAGGAGAAAACCGTAGACCATCAGGGGAATGCGACCGATGCGGTCGGAGACGTACCCCACATAGCCGATCAACAAAAGATCGACCAGTTCGGTGATCACCTGGATGTTGGCATTGACGAAACCGGCATTGTCCCGCGCCAGGCCGAGAACCTGACTCAGGTAGAGCGGCTGGATGGCCAGCACCATGGTCAGAAAGATCATGGCCATGGCCACCACCAGATAGAGGGCATTCCGGTGGTGGGCCTGGAGGTCCCCGTCCGGCCTGTTGGCCGGGCGGGGGGGCATGTCGGTGGCGGTGTTGTTCATTCTGTCTCCTGCGGGTTCGAGGCCGCGACTCCCGCCACCGTGGCGATCAGGGGGATCTCCCAGGAGCGTCCCAGGAGCACGGAAACCAGACCGCACAGGCTCAGCAAGGCCACTCCCACGGCGCTTGCGCTGAAGAGATAGGGACCAGCTCCCGGCAGATGCATGAGAAAAAGGGCCAGGACGCTCCATACCCACAGGACCAACCCCTGTCTGGCATGGAAATCGACGAACCTGTCACCCTGATTGAGTATCAGTGGCACCAGACACAAGACTCCCAGATAGCCGAGCGCCGCCATGATTCTGCTTTTCATGTTCCTGTCCACCCGCGAGAATGTTCCTGCGTCCCAGAGATCAGCTGATGGCCTCTTCCAGTTCGGTCTCCTCGAGGGGACGCTTCATGTAGCTGTAGATGCCGACACCGACCGCCGCGACGGCACCCACGAGGAGGATGGGTCCCCAGGCGCCCAGGCCGAGGCCGAGGCCCAGGCTGGTGCCGGATCCGGACCAGATGGTTCCACCGGTGGCGAGGCTCTTGGCACCGGCGACCGACTTGGCCCCCGCTGCCATGGTTGGACCCGTGGCAAGTGCGCCCTTGCCGCCGGTAGCGCCCTTGGCGACCAACGCGCCGGCCTTGCCTGCGCCACCCTTGACAGCGGTTCCCGCAGCGGCCCCCTTGGCGGCGGCCCCGGCGGTGGCTCCCTTGGCGGCAGCCCCGGCGGCGCCTTTCTGTGCTGCTGCGCCTTCGATTTCCGTGGCATGGAAACCCATTTGCTGCATGGCGACGCTGCTGCCGATTCCCTTCGCGGCCATGCCCCCGGCGCCGGGATGGAGCACCAGCCATTTGGCGGCTGCGGTGGTGCCCACCGGCGATTTGCCCACGGTCACGGTCTGGCCGACCAGGGTGGAGAGTTGTCCGGCCTGCCTTGCCCCTTCCAGTTTGAGGGCCACCATGCCTTTGCCGGCTCCGCCCGTCCCACCCAGGGGATGGAGGAAAAGCCAGTTGGCCATGCCGTCTCCGGTGGCAACAGTGCTGCCCACCGTAAACGATTTGCCCGCCAGCATGGGTACCTGAGCGGCCTGAGTGGCTCCGCTCAATTTGAACATCATCGTTTCCGCAGCCATGACAGTCTCCTTTGTGTGTGTAAGTTCAATTGGTGATACCAATCCAAGCAAAAAAAATGGCTGTCGGGAAACAGTATAAAAACATTACTGATTCCGACAGCCATGTGCGCTCATCAATGCTCCGCATGCCAAGAACTCAAAGAAGTTCGAGGTGCGGACAAATTGTAAAACTTTATATAAAAAACAATCAGTTGACTGAAATTTCGGGGGGGTGATTATTTGGCCATTCAACATGGAGGTGTATTCCTGGTTGCGTTTGTACAGAATGTTTTGCATCACACTGTAGTGGATTGATACTTATTATCAATAAAGCTTCTTAGTGAAATTATTATATCTAAGAATTTACATCAAATCTTGATCTGATTTTAAGGCAGTCTTGTCGCAACAAGCAAGTCTTTTTTGTGGATGTTTTTTATTTATGATTGACATGCTATTGATAAATAATTCTTGACTTCATAATAAATATTATAAAAAATTATTATTTAGTTATATTTAAACGATATTTATTATAGTTTAAATAGAGAAATGTGCATCAAATAATAGAAATTGTATATATTATTATTTTAGATCAAAAGAACAAAATCTTCCCGGCAAATATGCTTTCACCGCGCCGGCAAGTGATGTTGACCAATTCTCCCAATGCGTCGACCACATTATCGAACGCATCGCAGTGCTCTTCCGGAAAATGCCTGCTCCAGGACTTGTATCGTATGCCAGGAAGCAGACAGATGCACCCCGCCTTCCATGGAACCGTTGAAACGGATCATGGCAGTCATATCGGTCATTGACGGATCGCGAACAATGTCTTGTGTGTCAAACGCTAAAGTTTCGTTTACGATATCGAGATCGGACACAGAAATAGGAGGACATGATCGCGCGCATTGTATTTTCAATTACATTTATCAGATTGTTTCGTGTCGAACGCACCATTACAGTTCGCCGATAGATCTATTTCTCAATATGACACACCCGTAACCGCAGTGCTTCATTCACATGCCCGTTACACCTCGTAAAAAGATAATCTCTGCATAGACGAAGTGCAAGGAAAATTTGTTACTGTTTGTTGATAATAAAATAATTTAATAACAAACATATAAAAGATTTTCAAATTTCAATCCACATGTTCCGCAATAATTTGTCTTGACAAATTCTTCATGCAGGCGGCATCGTGAAACGGCGGCATCTTTGATATATCAACAACCGCAGAACAACTTCAAATGAAAATTTCCAACATTTTTAGTTATTTAAAATAAACAAATATGAATTAAACTTAGATAATTATAATGATGAAAAAAATAATTTTACCGCCCGCCATGATGGACTGATACAGACCGAGACGATCTCGTGGCTTCGACAGACTGCAGAGCAGGGAAATGCCGAGGCCCAGTTCAAATTAGGCTGGATGCATGCAAATGGAGAGGGTATGCCCCAGGATGACGAAGCGGCATTCATATGGTATCGATTGGCAGCTGAGCAAGGACATCCGCTTGCTCAGTTCCATCTTGGTTGGATGCATGCGAACGGCGTTGGCGTGCCACAATCGGATGAGGAAGCCCTGAAATGGTATTGCATGTCAGCCGAACAGGGACATATCCATGCCCAGTTCCTGCTTGGCACATTATACGCTGAGACGAATCACGCACCGCTGCGCGATGATATTCAGGCATACGCCTGGGCAAGTCTCGCGGTCTTCAACGGGGACCGGGATGCTGGAGAATTGCGCGATATGTTGGCCAAACGTATGTCTCCCGTTCAACTCATCGACGCAAAGGAACTTGTCAGGAAAAAAATGGTTCGTGTGTTGCGAGCCAGATAACACAACCCGTTGCACGTTTCGTGTCATTTGATCCGGAACGGAACAGTGGGCTTGACGCCTTGCCCGACTTTTTCCCCGACACTCTTCCACCATCCTGGAAAACGCCCAAAAAATCTGCCAAACTCCTCCGCCAAGCAACGGATTCCCCAGTCAAATCGGGTCGAGTCCCGAGCCGTAGACCCGGATACAGTTGCACGGGGAGCGCCGGAGTTTCATGTCGTGCGACATCAGCGATGGCGAGGCAGGAAATAGCGGCGGTCCCGCTTGAGCCTGCTTGATTCCGGTGATGCGTCGGATTCCCTGGGCAACCGGGTCGAGTCGGACGCATCACCGCATCACCGAAAAGCACACCGACACCACCCTTGCGCCCTGCGTCTCAGACCCAAAATACAGGCACATCCACTGCATCCTGCACCCTCACCGCGCGCCCATCCCGCACTGTGACTCTATCTCCCACGTTGCCGCCCCCGTCCAGCGCTACTTCGACCACCCCCTGGGCCGTGGCCACCCTGGCCACCCCGTTGGTCATCGAGACGATCCTGCCAGCCACAGCAACTCGTCCGGCCAGCATCTCGCGCAAATCAGACAGAGGACTCGACATGGCGCAGCAACTCCAGAGAGGTGGTCAGTTTGTTGCCCTGGGCCGAATGGCTCACCGAGGTGATTTTGCTGCGCCAGGAACGACCCATCAGTGCGTCGTGGACCTCGACGAGTTGCCCCGGCATGAAGCCGGGACGGTGCAGACAGGTCAACGACACTTCCTGGAGCGCCTCGCCTGCATCAATTTCAGCTCGGCCACGAGAGCGTTTGGCATCGTCGGTGGCGAGCAGAGGATCTGAGATGTCAGCGCCCCGGAACGCCCCGTCGCCGCGCTGGCAGAAGATCTCGCCGGACCCAAGCCGCACGCCGGTCGTGCCCGCGAAACGAACCTGGAACGGGAATGCATCATGCCCGGCTACGGTCTCCGGCACCCAGGCGATCCAGTGCTGCATCATGGAGCGGTACGTCACCCGGACGATGGCCACCCCGGCGAAGCGGGCGGTGACGGTGCGTTGGTCGGTTTCCAGGGTCAACGGGCCGAGGTTTAGACCGAACCAAAGCTCTGAATCGATGGCCAGAGCGGGTTTGCTCAAGGTGGCAGTCGTGGAGAGGGAGAAGACCAGATCCTCGGTAATGGTGGTCTCCTCCTGGCCGTCCAGCCAGACGACGCCGGTGGAGACCAGGGGATCCAGCAAGGTGACGTCATCTCCAACGTGGACCATCAGATGGACGACATCCCCGCCATAGAACGTGGTGCGGCCTTCATTAGGGCCGTCGATCCGGCCATCGACTTCGGCGGTGAGAAAGCCGGTGCTTCCGGTGGGAAGATATCCCCGGACCAGCACCTTGTTGACCCTGGTGCGCAGGGTGTGGGATTCGCGGCAGGAAAGATTGTCGGCTTCGTCGGTCAGCACATGGTCCACGGGAGCTGTCGCCCAGGCTGGCACAGCGACGGGAAAACGGTGGCGCACCCGCAACCGGCCCTCCGGAGTCGATTCGATCCGGCCACCGGCAGCCTCGGCGATGGTCTTGACCACATCCAGAGGGGTGGCGTCGTGGAATTCCAGCCGTCCTGCCGGGATTAGCCAGTCCACCAACTCCCACTCTATTGTCTCATTGATGGCCTCTGCGGCGGCGGCCCTGGCCAGCATGGGGAAAACCCAGGAATGATCCGCAGGTGTGGCACGGGGTGAGGTGAAGCGTGCGGTGGGGCTGATCACCGACACCGTGAGCCGGGGCATGCCGACGCCATCCCGTTCCAGCATCTTGTTGTCCACGATCATCTCGAACAACTCCTCACCCATCTGCACGGTGATCGGGTCGTCGATGCGGATGCGCTGGAATGCTGCCGGATCGGAAAGTTCTAATGTGCCGCTCCAGGCAAAATCTCCCTCGGCCTGGGAGAGGTTGGCGGACAAGATCATATCCATATCCCCTTGTGAAAAGCCCGGACGGCAGAGCCGTGGATCAGGACGTTGCGAATATCAGATAGGTTCCACACCTGGCTGGATGAGCCAACCACCAGGGTACGTTGAAGAATGCGATACGGCATGGCCTTCTGCATCTCCACATGGGTGATGGTCGCCCATGGAGATTCACACCGGGCAACAACCACCGGGAGCGAGGACCATTCGGCGCTGCGTCGGGCGGCAGTGGTGAAGCGGTACGGGATGATGAATGACACCTTGAGCGGCGCATTGCCATAGGGAGTCGCGGCCCCCATGGAGGCATACCAGGTGCCGTATCCTGCCGACAGGCTGGAGCGGACGACGGTGCAGGGATCCCACAATTGCT
This sequence comes from Magnetococcales bacterium, assembly GCA_015231915.1. Classification (GTDB taxonomy): domain Bacteria; phylum Pseudomonadota; class Magnetococcia; order Magnetococcales; family Magnetaquicoccaceae; genus Magnetaquiglobus. The sequence continues at coordinate 1,173 of JADGAR010000036.1, read as the reverse complement.
CATCGGCGGCAGCCGCCATCAGCGCGCCAAAGGGGTGGGCGCGCTGGGCGTTGACCGTGAGACCTGCCCATTTTTGTGCGGATCCAACTTCCAGACGGATCGAGTATGGCATCATCAGGGCATGACCGGCTTGCGCGTTTTCCCAAAGGGAGAGCCTCTGGGCGGCCACGAAAACGGTCCCAATGGTGTGCCCGGCAAGCGGTGTCGCCGCAATGGCAGAAGACGCAATGGTCATGGGATCAGTCCGTCAGGCGCACATGCAGATCAGATCCCGGAGCAGACGAGCCGACCTGAACAATGTCCAGGGTGAGCCAGTCCGCAGGGGTCAAATCCAGGGTGACGGGTGTGGCGGCCATGCGGTGACTCCCGGCGGCGATGCTGCCGCTGGCGATGGCGACACCATTCTTGCGTAGGGTGAACTGGATGGCACTCCCGACAGGAGCCGTGCCGACCCAGGCTTCCATCTCCCCGAACGCAACCGCCTGGGAAGGATACCAGCGTGCGGTTCCGGTCAGCACCTGGAGCGGACCGTCCGTGCTGACGATCACCCCGCTGTTGGCAGCCCTCTGGATCACCGAGGCCGGAGCTACGCAGAACAGGGCCACGGTTCCGGCGGGCCACAAAACAGCAACCCCCAGGTTCGATGACGAGAGAATCCGGTCCCGCGAGAGCGTTCCGGCTGCGGCATTGATCGTACCTTCACCGACCTCCCAGGAGGCACCGCTTTCCGCACAATAGGCGCACCGGATGCCATCTCCCAGGGCAGCCACGAACCCTTGATATCCGACCATGGCCCCCTGCAGGGTGTAGACCCCGGTACCGGCAACCGAGGCCGACTCTTTCACACGATCTGCGAACGCAAGCATGTCAACCGCTCCAATGCTGGGTGGGAAGTGATGGCGCGGCAGGAACGACCACAACGCCACCTACCAGAAATCCTTTGACCGCGACCGCCCGGTTGCCCAGTTCGACGGGTGGTTGCTCCACTGCGATCCCGGCCCTTTGCCGGGTGCTGTTGAACCCGCCCAGACCCACCGGGGGAGGATTCGGAACCTGAAACGCGACGGTCATGGTCTCACCCTTTCCTCACCGCGTACATTTTGGTGGTGCCCGACGCTTGGATGCAGAGATAGTCCAGACCGCCTTTCTGGATCGGATCGAGATTGGCGGCCA
>JADGAR010000035.1 GCA_015231915.1 Magnetococcales bacterium | reverse complement strand
CCTGAGGAGCCTGATCCGCCTGCCGGAGGGATCATCCTTGTGGAAATTCCAGCCGGAAATGCGTTACCATGTCATCGACGAGGGGGCCTATCCCAGGGAACTCCTGGAAGGCAGCCCCTACCTGACCGCCATATTGTTCCGGATGGAATATCCCACCGATCCGGAAGCCATGATACGCGCGGGGCGGGATGTGGGAACCTGGTTTGCGCGGCACCCGGATGGACCCCCGGTCAAACAGTTGTTTCAAGAGTTGTTGCTGGCAGGATTGACCCGCCTCAAGGTGGAGCCCCTGCCCGCCATGCCCGAAGATCTTCAGGAGGTGGTGACCATGTTGACGGCACGTATCGATGCGTGGGCGCGGGAGTACAAACAGGAAGGCATGCGGATCGGCAAACTGGAAGGCAAGCTGGAAGGCAAGCTGGAAGGCAAACTGGAAGGCAAACTGGAAGGCCGACTGGAAGGCGAGGCCGCCATTCTGACGCGCCTCCTGCAGCGCCGTTTCGGATCCCTGCCTGGCTGGGTGCAAGAAAAAATCACCCAGGCCGATGCCAACTCCCTGGAAGAATGGAGTCTCCGGTTGTTCGAGGCACAGTCGCTGGAAGCCGTATTCGTGGACCGGGAGTGATGGATACGCAACTGGTCACGCAACTGGCTGGGGTCACCCTGGCCAATCCGGTGGTCCTGCTGTCCGGCTGCGTCGGCTTCGGGGAGGAACTGACGCGCCTGGAGGGGTTCGACTTTGCCGCCATCGGGGCCATATGCCTCAAGGGGACCACCCTGCATGCCCGTCCTGGCAATCCGACGCCCCGCATCGCCGAGACCCCTGCCGGCATGCTCAACGCGATCGGCCTGCAAAATCCCGGCGCCCGGCATGTGGCCGACCACATCCTCCCTGGTCTGGAAGGGTTGCCCACCCTTTTTTTCGCCAATATCGCCGGCTCCACGGTGGAGGAATACGCAGAGGTGGCGCGCATCTTCGACGACACCCTGGTGGCGGCCATCGAGATCAACATCTCCTGCCCCAACGTCAAGGAGGGAGGGGTGGCCTTCGGCTCGGACCCGATCATGGCGGCCAGGGTGGTGGCGGCGGTGCGCCATGCCACCTCGAAGCCGATCATCGCCAAGCTTTCCCCGAATGTCACCGACATCCGCATCATCGCCCGGGCGGCAATCGAGGCCGGCAGCGATGCCTTGTCGGCGGTGAACACCTTCATGGGCATGGCCATCGATTGGCAAACCGGTCGCCCGGTACTGGGCAATACCCAGGGTGGGCTGTCCGGCCCGGCCATCAAACCCGCTGCTTTGTTGCAAGTGTGGCGGGTTTACGAGGTTGCCGCGCCCCTGGGCATCCCCATCATCGGTCAGGGCGGGATCGCCTGTAGCCGGGATGCCGTGGAGTTCATGCTGGCCGGGGCCACGGCGGTCGGCATCGGGACCGCTTTGTTCACCGAGCCCCTGCTGGGCCAGCGGATCGCGCAGGGGATACGGGAATATCTGGTCGCGCACTCACTTTCCGGCCCGGAACGCCTCACCGGCACCCTGGAGCGGCGGTCATGAAGATGACGAAAAGCTTCCGGGTCCTGCTGGCCGAGCCGCGCGGCTTCTGCGCCGGAGTGGAGCGGGCCATCGCCATCGTCGAACGCGCCCTGGAACTCTTTCCGCCGCCGATCTACGTGCGACACGAAATCGTGCATAACCGCCGGGTCGTGGAGTCGCTGCGCGCCAAGGGGGCGATTTTCGTGAAGGAGCTGTCAGACGTGCCCGACGGGGCCGTGGTGATCTTTTCCGCGCACGGGGTCTCCAGGGAGGTGGAGGAGGAGGCCGCGCGCCGTCCGTTGCGGATCCTGGACGCCACCTGTCCCCTGGTGGAAAAGGTCCATCGCGAAGCCCTGCGCCATGATCAGGAAGGGCGCCGGGTGATCCTGATCGGCCACAAGGGACATCCGGAAGTGGTGGGGACCATGGGGCAGCTCCCGCCCGGTCGGATCACGCTGATCACCGGGCCGGAGGATCTGGCTCAAATCCCGTTCGCTGCCGGCACGCCGACGGCCTACATCACCCAGACCACCCTCTCCATGGACGAGACGGCGGAGATCATCGCGCAGTTGAAACAAAAATTTCGGCGCATCCAGGCCCCTGGCCGTGAAGACATCTGTTATGCCACCCAGAACCGACAGAACGCGGTCAAGGCCCTGGCCCGGGAATGCGACCTGATCCTGGTGCTGGGCGCGCCGAACAGCAGCAACTCCAACCGTCTGCGCGAGGTGGCCGAGAGGGCCGGCACCCGCGCCCATCTCATCGAGTCGGCCCGCGATGTACGCCCCGAATGGCTGGCCGGCATCTCCTGTCTGGGGGTGACCGCCGGTGCGTCCGCTCCGGAGGTCCTGGTGGATGAGTTGCTGGAGTCGTTGCAGGCATATGTTTCCCAGGTGGAATGCCTGGCCGTCAACCGGGAAAACCTGGTCTTTCCCCTGCCCAAAGCGTTGATGTCACCCTGAGGGTCGTTCCTCATGCCTTGCGGGTGGTAATCAGCGCCGCGAAGGGCAGGCACTCCGGCCTGGCCCGGGCCAGTTCGACACGAGGCGGCCCCAGGCCGTGGGCGTTCAGGATGGCCGGGAGTTCCGCCAGCCGCTCCGGGCGCAGCACCAGGTGGAGGCGACCGCCCGGCGACAACAGCCAGGCGGCGCAACGGCAGAAATCGGCCAGGGTGGCAGTCAGCTCGAAACGGGCGGCGGCCCGTTGCGGATCCGGCGGCAAGCGCCCCGCGCCCACGGGAAAAAACGGCGGATTGCAAAAGACCTGCGCATAGCCACCCTGGGTCATGGTTGCCGGAGGGGAGCGCACATCCCCGTCGAGAATCCGCAGCCGGTCCGCCACGCCATGGGCCTGGGACAAACGCCTGGCCACCCGGTTCAGTGGCTCCTGGAACTCCAGGGCATCCACCAGGATGCCGGGATGGCCCAAAGCCACCCGGATGGCCACTTCGCCGCAGCCGCTGCCCAGTTCGGCGAGCCGCTCGCCGATGCGTGCCCGCACCATTCCGGCCAGCAGGCGACCTTCCACGCCTCCCCCCACCCGGCGGCACAATCCGGGGAGCACTCCAGGCAATCCGTTCATGATACCCTGACATTCCCCTGCAAATCGATTAAGATCTTCCGCATGACCGCGACATCCGACATCACCACCTCCCTCGCCATCATGATCCGGGCCTGCCACGAAGCCGGTACGGCGATCATGGCCTATTTCCGCCATGGCCAGGCCGTAGACGCGCTGGCCGAAGTGCGGGAAAAAGGTCACAACAATCCCCTGACCAAGGCCGATCTGGAGGCCGATGCGTTGCTGAAACAACGCCTGCTGGCCCATTGTCCCGAGTGCGGCTGGCTCTCCGAGGAGACCGTGGACGACCCGGTGCGCCTCGATCGGCGTCAGGTGTGGGTCGTGGATCCCATCGACGGCACCAAGGAGTTCATCACGGGTCTGCCGCAATTCGCCATCTCCGTGGCCCTGGTGGAGGAGGGAGTCCCCATGGCGGCCTGCGTGTACAATCCCGCCACCGGGGAGACCTTCACGGCACTGGCGGGTCGGGGTGCGTGGTTCAACGGTCACCCCATGTGCACCTCCGCGCGCCAACACCTGACCGGCGCTTCCTGTCTGGCGAGCCGCTCCGAGACCAGGCGCGGCGACTGGGCCCCTTTTCTGTCCGAATGGCGCTTGCAGACCATGGGGTCCATCGCCTACAAACTCGCTTTGGTGGCGACCGGACGCTACGACATGACCTTCACCCTCACCCCGAAGAACGAATGGGACTTCTGCGCCGGAGACCTGCTGGTGCGCGAGGCGGGGGGCATGGTGACCCACAAGACCGGCGAACCCTGCCGCTACAACCGGCCCACGCCCAGGGTGCTCTCCTTGCTTGCCACCAACGGCCCGCTCCATGCGCAACTGCTGGACCGTCTCAAGGATATACCCTACTCGCCGGATCGCCAATGAGGCATCCTCAAGCCACTGTCTAAGGAAAACCAGTCATGAATCGTTACGACGTTTACGGCATTGGTCACGCCCTCGTGGATACGGAGGTCAAGGTCAGTGACGATTTTCTCGCCGCTGCCGGCCTGACCAAGGGGACCATGACCCTGATCGACGATGCCAGGCACGCCGAATTGCTGCGGATGCTCAGCGGGTTTTCCCGGCATCGGTCCTGCGGCGGCTCTTCGGCCAACACCCTGATCGGCACGGCGCAACTGGGCGGACGCTGTTTTCATTCGAGCCGGATCGCCAATGACGAAAACGGCGCCTTCTTCGCCCGCGACATGAAGACCAACGGGGTGGACAACGACCTGGAGACCCGTCAGGGTGCCGGGACCACCGGGCAATGCCTGGTCCTGATCACTCCGGACGCGGAGCGGACCATGTGTACCCATCTCGGCGTTTCGGAAAGCTTTTCCATCCAGGATCTCGCCCCGGATCGGCTGGCCGGGGCGAGCTGGCTTTATGTGGAGGGATATCTCGTCTCCTCGCCGTCCGCCCGTCAGGCGGCCCTGGAGGCGGTTCGGCTGGCGCGCAGACATGGGGTCAAAATTGCCTTGACCTTTTCCGACGTAAGCATGATAGAATTCTTTCGTGCGGGCCTGGACGAGATCATGGGCACAGGGGTGGATCTTTTGTTCTGCAACCAGGCCGAAGCCTTGAAATACGCCAATACCGACCGCCTCGAGGAGGCCAAGGCCGTACTGGCCAGCCGGAGTGTCTCTTTCGGTGTAACGCTTGGAGCGCGGGGGGCGCTGATCTATACCGATCATCAGGAATATGCGATACCCGGCGTCCAGGTTCAGGCGGTCGATGCCAATGGCGCGGGAGATCTGTTCGCGGGCGCGTTGTTGTACGGACTGACCCATGGCTTTGCCACCGAGCGCGCGGGCAAGCTGGCCTGCCGGGCAGCGGCCCTGCTGGTGACCAGGCACGGCGCCAGGCTTTCCCGGGACCAGACCTTGAATGTACTGAACAATCTGGATTAATGCCATGAGCGAACGATCCAAGAGCAAACCCAGGAGCGGGGCCATCCACGACCGGCGTTCCTATTCGCGTGTCTACTACCAGCACGAATTGACGCTGCAGGATGGCAACGGGGCCACCTATCGCGGGGCCTTCAGCGATGTCAGCCTCAAGGGGATGCTGTTCAACTGCGACCGGCTCCCCCCCAAGGGCGTGAAGGTCACCGGGGTCGTGCATCTCGGCAGTTTCAACATGGTGATCAAGGGGGTGGTGGTGGCGGTTGAGCCGGCGCGCGGGGCCGCCGTCCGTTTCGAGGAGATGGACGTGGAGAGTTTCAGCCATCTGCGCCGCCTGGTCTCCCTGAACATGGGGGATTCGGACATCATCGACGAGGAATTTTTCGCCACTCTATGAACCCCTTCGCCTGCTCCGGGATCTATCCGATTCTCGATGCCGCCTGGCTGGAGGCTCCCGGTATCGTCCCCGAGGCCGTTGCCCGTCGTCTGGGCGCTCTCCCCATCGCCATGGTGCAATTGCGTTGCAAGGGCAACGGACGGCAGGCGCACGATTTTTTTGCCCGCTGGCTGCCCTTGTTGCGCCATCACGCTCCTGGTTTGCCCATACTGATCAACGACCGCCTGGATTTGGCCCTGCACCTGGAAGCCGACGGGGTGCATGTGGGACAGGAGGACGTGCCGGTTTCGGCATGCCGGAAATGGTTGGGCGACCGGCGCATCATCGGTCTTTCCGCCCATACCGTGACGGAACTGCGCGAGGCCGAGGCGTGGGGAGTGGATTACGTGGGCTGCGGTCCGGTATTTGCGACCCGCACCAAGGACGACACCCAACCGGTTCTGGGGGTGGAGGGGTTGAAGGAACTGGTGCGGGCGACCCGTCTGCCGGTGGCGGCCATCGGGGGCATCACCCTGGAGCATCTTTCTGCCGTGGCTGGTGCGGGTGCCTGGACTGCCGCCATGATCAGCGATTTGTGGCGCGGGGATTGGTCCAGCCGACTTGGAGAGGCGTGCGAGGCGTGGGGCAGGGCTGCAACGGTTCCCCTCTGCCTTGAATTACAAAAAAACCGCCATTGAAAAATAAAAATCTTCACAGAACCGGGGCGCGCCAGACAAGCCAGGCACAGCTGATCGAGGCCTCCCGCTGCCTGGAACGGGGCGATCTGGCCGGGGCGGAGCAGGGCTACCGCCGGGTGCTGGCCCTTGCCCCCGGCGAGGCGGATGCCTGGCATCTGCTGGGGGTGACGCTGCACAAAAAAGGCGACCATCAGGGCGCCCTGACCGCCATCCAGGCAGCCATCGCCCGACGCCCGGATCCGGCCTTCTACCACCTCAATCTCGGCAGGGTCCTGCTGGCCCTGGGGCGCCCGCAAGAGGCGGGGGACGCCCTCGACCTCGCCCTGAAGAAGGATCCACGCCTGGTGGAGGCATGGAGCGGTCTGGCGCGGGCCGCGCTGGCCCTCGGGGATCCGCAACGGGCAATCACCCTGTGCCAGGAAGCCCTGCGCCTGGCACCCGACGATGCCATCGTTTTGAACCAGCTCGCCATCGCCTGCCGCCACGCCGGGCAGACCAGCGATGCAGAGGCCGCCTTGCGTACCACCTTGCGCCTGCACCCCGGCCACGGGGAGGCGATGAACAATCTCGGCAACGTCCTGCGGGATCAGGGGCGCCTCGACGAGGCGCTCGTCTGGCTGACCAACGCCATCCGGCTGCAGCCGGGCGTGGCGCAGACCCATGCCAATCTGGGCCATCTGGAACTGGACCGGCGCCACTACGAGGCGGCGGCAGCCGCCTATGGCCGGGCAGCGGTCCTCGACCCGGACAACACGGAGTGGCCCCTGCGCCGTGTCACCGCCCTGATCGCCGCCGGGGACGGACCCCGCGCCCTGGCCGCGTCCGAGGCGCTCCTGGCCAAAACCCAGGATCCGGTGGCGGTATCGCAACACCTTTTTGTGCGGGCCAATCTCGAAGACCATCCGGAAAAACGCGCCGCTGCCCATTGCGCCATCGGGGACTCCCCTCCCCGAACCGCACCCTTGCCGACCGGCATGCCGCTGCGGGTGGGATACCTCTCCGCCGATTTTCGCGATCACTCGGTCTTCACCTTTTTTCAGGGGGTGTTGCGCCATCACGACCCGGCGGTGTGCGAGGTCTTTCTCTACGCAAACCTCCCGGCAGGCGACACGGTGACCGCCGCGCTGCAATCCCTGCCCAACTGGCGCGCCGTTCATGGCCTCGACGACCGGGAACTGGCCCTGCTGATCCGCCGGGACAACATCCACATCCTGGTGGATCTGGCCGGCCACACCACCGGCAACCGGCTGGGGGTGTTCGCCCATCGTCCGGCTTTCGTCGGCGTGAGTTTCCTGGGTTATCCCGCGACCACCGGCATGCCGGGCGTGGATTGGCGCATCACGGATCGCTTTCTGGATCCCCCCGACGAGGATCGCGCTTCCTGGTATACGGAGCGGCTGGCGCGCCTGCCGGATGCCTTTTTTTGCTATACCCCGCCGGAAACCGCCCCGGAGGTGGCCCCCCCGCCTCTCGCCAAACGCGGTCATCCCACCTTCGGGGTCTTTTGCCGCCTGATCAAGATCACGCCTGAGGCCCTGGATGACTGGTGCGCGGTGTTGCGCCGCATTCCCGAGGCCCGGCTCCTGCTGCAGGCCCCGGGCCTCGGCGAAGCGACGACGCGCTCCCGGATGAGCGCCGCCTTCGCCCGCCGGGGCATCCCCGCCTCCCGCCTGGAACTCCTCGACCAGACCCCCTTTCAGGACCACCTGGCCCTCCACGCCCAGGTGGACATCCTGCTGGACACCTGGCCCTGGAACGGCCACACCACCACCTGCAACAGCCTGTGGATGGGGGTGGCCACCCTGACCCGCACCGGACAAAACGCCGCCTCCCGGCTGGGCCTGACCATCCTGGCCAATCTCGGTCTGGCGCATGCCTGGACAGCGACGCATCCGGAGGAACTCGTGGCAAAGGCCGTTGCTTTGACCTGCGATGGAGATGCCCTGGCCACTTTGCGCGCCGGCATGCGCCGACGCATGCTCGACTCCCCGCTGTGCGACGCGGCCCGTTATACCCGCCATCTGGAAGCGCTTTACTTGGCCTGCGTCGAAAAATGAATTATGCTCCACCCCATGCGCAACCCAACCGCCACATCCCTTCTTGGCTTCACCCTGATCGAGATGGCCATCGTGCTGGTCATCTCCGGCCTGCTGCTCGGCGGGGCGATCCAGGCGATTCACGGCCAATCCACCAAGCGCCGCGCGGAAAAAACCCTCGATCAGCTGCAGGAAATCCGTGAGGCCCTGCTCGGCTTCGCGGTGGTCAATGGTCGCCTGCCCTGCCCGGACACCGACTTCGACGGCAATGAAAACGTCGTGGCCAATGCCTGCGTGGCCAATGCCAGCGGTCAGTTTACCGGGGTGATCCCCTGGAACACCCTGGGGGTCGCGCCGGCGGACGCCTGGACCCATCTGTTCAGCTATCAGGTCACCGGCCTGTTCGCCGACGCCGTGGCGCTGGCCACCACCGGCAGCGGCACCCTCACCGGCGAGACCTGTCCCCCCGCAGCCCCCGTGGCCTGCCCGACGGCGGCCAACGCCTCCTTTTCCCTGCGCTGCCAGTGCGAGGGGGACCTGTCGATCCAGAATGCCGCCGGCACCACCCTGGTGGCCTCCGTGCCGGCGGTCATTCTCTCCCATGGCGCCAACGGCCTGGGCGCCTACACCATGAACGGCTCCCGGATCCCCACCACCGGCGCCATGGCCGCAGAAACGCAAAACAGCGACCTGACCAACGGGATCTTCCGCCAGGGCGGCGACGACCTCGTGGTCTGGATCTCCCCTTTGGTGCTCAAATACCGCATGGTCAAGGCCGGACGCCTGCCATGACCACCTCCCCAGGCCGCCTCCAGGCCGTGACCATCCTGGCGGTTCTGACCCTGCGCATGGCATTGCGGGAACGACTGGCGCGGGCCATGGCCCTGATGATCGCCCTGAGCTGGGCCGCAACCTGGTTTCTGGCCAGCCTGCTGGTGAGCGACGAAACCGGCCCACAGGCTGCCATGCTGGGTTTTCTGCTGCGCCTGGGCAGCGTATTCCTGACCATGGTCACGGTCACCTTCTCCCTGACGCGCGACCTGCAGAATCGCGGACTGGAGCTTTTGCTGGCCCTGCCCTACCCGCGCGGCGCGATCTGGCTCGGCAAGGGGGTGGGATTCGCCATGATCGCCTCACTGCTGGCCCTGCTGGACGCACTGGCGCTCATGCCCCTGGCCCCGCCCGGCCAGGCGCTCCTTTGGGGCGTGGCCATCAACGCGGAGTTGTGGCTCATGGCCACCCTCGCCATGCTCCTCACTTTGGCCTTGCGTCAGGCCCCGCTCGCTTTGACCATGACCGCTGCGCTCTATCTGCTCGGTCGCTCCATGCACTCCCTGCTTCTCATCGCCCGGCAATCCGCCGAAATGGCCACGGAGCACTGGAGCGCCGCCCTGGCAAGACACCTGCTCACCCTCATCTCCTGGCTGCTGCCCGATCTGGAACGTTTCACCGTGACCGACTGGCTGCTCCATCATGGCGGCTCCCTGCCGGCCCTCGGCCCGATTTTCGCGGAGACGCTCCTCTATCTCGCCCTGCTGATGGCCGTCGGTCACCTGGAGTTGCGACGCCGTGCCTTCTGATGCGCGACTCCCCCCTGCCGCCCCGTGGCGCTGGACGCTACTGGCCCTGGCGGCGCTGGTGGCCTGGCGTCTCGTCACCGCGCCCCATGCCGCCACCCTGGAGGATTACCCCCGTGCCCCTGCCCCGGCGGCCTTGCGCCTGACCACTTTGGGCGATCCCCAGGCCGGCGCCCTCTTCTGGATGCTCTGGCTGCAAACCTTCGATGACCAGGCAGGCATTACCGCGTCATTCAAAAAGATGGATTTCGCCAGGCTTGCCGACTGGCTGGAGCGGCTCCTCGCCCTCGACCCTGCCTCGGAATACCCGCTGCTCATGGCGACGCGGGTTTACGGGGCGGTGTTGGATCCTGCCCGGCAGCGTCTGATGATCGATTTCGTCGGTCGCGCCTTTCGCGAAGCCCCGGAGCGGCGCTGGCAGTGGCAGGCCCTGGCCGCCATGCAGGCCCGCCATGGTCTGGATGACCGCAAGCTGGCGCTTGCTCTCGTTACGGAATTGGAGCAGCGCGTCCCGGCCCGGCAACTCCCCTTTTGGGTCCGGGGATTGCATGTCATAATGCTGCGCGAAGGCAATGAAATCGAGGCTGCAAGGCACCTGATGGCCTTGGTGGCGCAGGACGACGGCCTCTCGGAGCGGCAACGTCAGGCCGTGGAAATGTGGCGGGAACGCCTCGAAGAGAGGCATTGAATTCCCATTTTTGAGAAAATTGGCTCCAATTTGTCTCATTTTTAAGATATTGATGCCGCATTCAACACTAATTGGAAGGATCATGCGATGCAAATTCTCAAAAAACTCACACTGCCATCATCCGCAAATCGGCAGGCCGGTTTCAGCCTGATCGAAATCGCCATTGTGCTGGTGATCATCGGCTTGTTGATCGGCGGCGTGCTCAAGGGACAGACCATGGTCAAGAACTCCAAGATCAAACGCATGGCCACCGACACCACGTCGGTGCAGGGCGCGATCAACAGCTACATGGACTCCTTCTGGTCACTGCCGGGGGATGACGCCGGCTCGGCCACCCGTTGGGCCACGGCGGCGGTGGCTGGTGACGGCGATGGCATCATCGAAGGGCTGTTCATCCCGGCGGACCTGACCGCCAATGCCGGGGATGAAACCGCGAAGGCATGGAATCACCTCTATTGCGAAAACCTGATCAAGGGGACCTGTCTGGGCAATGTCGCAACCGCCATCACCCTGCCGGTAAACTCTCTGGGCGGCTCCATGGGGTTGGCGGACGGACGTGAAAACACCGTCCTGGGCATGGGCCGGAAGGTGGTCTGCCTGCGGGGCATGATCTCGGAGTACGCGATGGTCTATGACACCCAGTTCGACGACGGGGTGGGCACCACCGGTCAGATTCGTGGCAGTGCGAACAACGCCACCGGCGCCACCACGGATGCCGCGACGGCCTATGCCCTGGCAAACAGAAACATCTACATTTGCACGGAATTCTGATTCCCTGTCGAGCGATCCAGGCCCCCAACAGGAGAAAAACATTGAACATGAAACCTGTATTACGAACCGGTCTACTGCTGTTCCTTTTGTTGGCATGGCCATCTGCGGGGATGCGGGCCGCCGAGCCGGCAGCCCCCCCGGAGGATTCTCGGGAGTTGTTTCATTTCGGCAACATGGGTGGTCTGCTCCCCACCCTGGAGGCGAATGAACTCAAGGATGCGGAGTCGCCGGGCGCCAAGGCGGTGTACAAGTATTGCAGCCAGTGCCACAACCCCCCGGGTCCGGGAATGCACACGGTCGAGGAGTGGAACCGGATCTTCTGGAACATGATCTGGCGCATGCAGGTGATGCGGGGGCAATTCAAGACGTTTCAGGCCCCCACCTACGCGGAAAGCCACCAGATGCAGGCCTATCTGAGCGCCAATGCCCTGCGCGCCATCAATGCCGGCGACGTGCAGGCGGATGCGCCGGGGGCGAAGGAATTTCTGAAATATTGCATGCAGTGCCACCGCCTGCCGGCCCCCGATCAGCACGAAGCCACGGATTGGCGCGAAGTGGTGCAGCGCATGAAGCAGCATATGCAAAAAATGAGCAAACACATCCCAAGCCACGACGACACGGATCGGATCGTCACCTTTCTGAAATCCCGCAAAGTGAAGGATTAGGGGGTGGCTGCCGGGGCGGCGAAGACCCGTCGCACGTAACGGGCAATGGCGGTGATCTCGTCGCCGGAGAGCACGCCGGCCCAGGCCGGCATCGAGGCACCCGGCAGCCCGTCACGGATCACCGCTTCCAGGTCGAGGTTGGCCAGCAGTCCCGGCTGGGTGAGGTCGCGGGGATGGGGGTCGAGAAAGGTGCCGATGTAGTTGCGACCGGTCCCGTCCGCTGCGTGACAAAAGGCGCAGTTCTTCTGATAGAGCTGCTCGCCGAGACGTTCGACGGGATCGGGATCCGGGAGCGCGGGGGGGCGGTCGTGGCGGGCGTAAGGGGTGGCCGAGGCCATGGCGTCCGTCGCGGGTGGTGATGTGGGGTCGTCGCGGTGGGAGTAGCGGTTGCGCGGCCAGGAGAGGGCGCGGGTTTCCCAGACCGGGCCGTCGTTGACGACCCTGGCCCGGTCGTGACAGGTGACGCAAGCCCCCATGAAGAGCCGTTTCCCGTTTTTGAGATCCGGGGTCAACTCCGCCTCCGGGGTGTCCAGGGCGGTCTGCCCGGTGACGAACGGGAAGGCGTCGCGGTAGCGGTCGTGATCCGGCCAGCCGTTCTCCACGGTGTGGTAACGGGTATTGGGCAGGCGGCGGGTCATGAAGGTCTCGCGGACGAACAAAGCCACTTGACGAATCTCCTCCGACGAAAGCAGACTTGCGAAGCCGGGCATGGCAGTGCCGGGCCGGCCATGCGCGATGGCGTTCTCCAGGCGTTCCGGAGGGAACTCCTGGGGGTCGCTGGCCAAAAAATTGCGCGGCGGGACGGCCATGTAGCTGGCGGCCAGGGTGCGGGCGTCCCCGGAGTAGCCGTGACAGAAATAGCAGCGGAAGTTGTAGATCGCCCGACCGGCCTCCAGGGTCATTTGATCGGCATCCGCGCCCCAGGCGGGCATGGCGCCGAGCAGCAGCAGCGCCAGCAGCCGGATCCGACCGGCGAGGGTGGCTGCAAGAGCGTTGTTGATAAGCGCCGCGCGCCATCGGGTATGCTGCATGTCGGCATTCCTCAGCGTTGGTCTGTTTCCATGGGGTCGGGGAACGGTTGGCGCATGGTGAACGGATTGCGCGGGAAATGCAAAGCGAAAAAAATAGGCTCCGGATCGCGTGCCGGAGAGGTTTTCAATCAGGTTGACCACTGTTGCGTTGCGGGAGTTTATCCATGAGCTTGAGTCTGATATCGAATCGTCGTCTGCATTGGTTCTGGTCCCTGGGTGTGGTTCTGCTGCTGTTGGCGGGTTGCAAGGGGGAGGAAGGGGTGGTGACCGAAGCCCTCAAGGTACTCGTGTTTCCAGAGCCGCCGGACACGCCGCGCTTTTATTACGAGCGGACGCTCTACGGCGCCAGGGATGTGCAGCCCCGCGAAGAGGACGAGGATGCGATGAGTCTGCGGGAACTGCTGACCGGCGATGCGTCGCCCGGCGGGGGCGAGGGCTTCGGCAAGCCCTTCGGCATCGCGGCGGCCAAGGGGCGGATCTATGTCGGGGACACGGTGAACCGGACCGTGATGATGCTGGATCCGGCCCAGGGGCGCATGGTGGAGATCGGCAAGGATGACCCCGGCGTGCTGGCCAAGCCCATGGGGCTGCGTCTGGATGCTGCTGGCAACCTTTATGTCATGGACGGCACCCGCAAGGAGGTGCTGGTCTACGACCGGGATGGCAAATACCTGCGGGCCATCGGCCATGGGGATTCCTTCGATCACCCCTCCTCGGTGGCGGTGAATCCGCAGGGCACGCGGCTGTACGCCCTGGATACCGGGGCGGTCAAGGGCAAGGAAGAGAACCATAACGTGCGGGTCTACGACATTGCATCCGGCAAGCATCTCTTCAACATCGGCAAGCGGGGCGACAAGGAGGGCGAATTCAATCTGGCCCGCGACCTCGATTTCGGTCCGGACGGGCTGCTGTATGTGGTGGACGGTGGCAATTTCCGCGTCCAGGTCTTCGATCAGGATGGCAAGTTCGTGCGCATGTTCGGATCGGTGGGTCGGCGCCTGGGTCAGTTCGCGCGTCCCAAGGGGATTGCCATCGACAAGGAGAACAATCTGTACATTTCCGATGCCTCCCACGCCAATTTCCAGATTTTCGACAAGAACGGCCAGTTGCTGATGTTCGTCGGTTCCCGTGGCAAGGAGTCCGAGCGGGGCAAATATCTGCTCCCCTCCATGATTGCCCTGGACGAGGATGGCCGGGTCTACATCGTGGATCAGGGGTTCCGCAAGGTGGAGGTCTTCCGCCCGGCCCGGATGAAGGAGGAGGAAGGGAGTCTGGCGCAGGCTTTCCAGGCTTTGAGCAAGCTCAAGTCCAAGCCCAAGCAGAAAAAGGGTTGAACCCCAGCGGGGCCGGTGATTCCAAAAAATGGGAAAACCGGCCCCGCGACCTTCCGGAATTCGGGAACCGAAGGGCGTGGGAATGCGCGGGAAGGTATCAATTAAATATTTCAAAAATCAATAACTTAATCGAAAAAATGTATGCGTTTCAAGGTTGGCCTCGGCATTGCAGTATAGTAAATCAAAGCGTTTTTACTTTTAACCAACAATCAAACCATTCCGAAGGGACCAACCGATGAACGCACCTCGCAAAAATATCTCGATGATGACCGTAGCCGCCATGGTGGGTTCGGTCATGGTGATGGGGTACGGCGCCGCCTTCGCCGGGATCAAGGGCAGCAAGCACGACCTGGGCACCGGTGGTACTTCCCAGATCTCGGCAGGCACCAACACGGGCGAAATCTGCGTGTTCTGCCACACCCCGCACGGATCGGATACCAGCGCGGCGGTGCCGTTGTGGAACAAGACCCTGCCCTCCACGACCTACACCCGTTACTCGGCCCTGAACACCTCCACCCTGGACGGCGCCGAAGCGCCGGTGGGTTCGGTCTCTCTGGCCTGCCTCTCCTGCCATGACGGCACCCAGGCCATGAACGTGATGATCAACGCCCCAGGCAGCGGCGCGGGCACGGCCCCGACGGGCGGCAAGATGACGGGCGCGGGCAGTTTCCCGGTTTTGGGATCCGATCTGAGCAACGACCACCCGATCAGCATTCAGTATGCTGGTGGCGGTCTGGTCAGCAGCGACGCGGATGGCGCCTACACCAGCACGGCGTTCAAGGACAAGGATTTCAACAGTGTCCGCAAGGCCACCATCAACTCCGTGCCCCAGTGGTGGGTGGACAGCAACACCGACGGGCTGCGCCAGAAGACGGAAATGATGCTCTACACCCGTACCCTGGGCGGTGTGACCCAGCCGTTCGTGGAATGCGCAAGCTGCCACGATCCGCACAACGCCGCCACGGCGGGCGCGAAGCAGGTGGCCTTCCTGCGTACCGACAACTCCAACAGCGAAGTCTGCTTGGCTTGTCACAACAAGTGATTGCTTGAAAACAGCCGGAGTCTATCCGGCGCATACCGGTACATGGCCAAACGTGAATGGATTCCGTTTGGCCATGACCGTTTGCTACAGGAGCCACCATTGGTCAAACACTCGCGTTTCGGTCAGTCGGGATGGCCGGGCATCTGCATGCTCGCCCTTGCCATGTTCGCAACCCTCGCGCCGCGGCATGCCGCATCCGCCGAGGCCACTCCGCCAGTCGGCTCCTCCCCTCCCCCCCCCTTCGCCAGGATCGGCGACGAAGATATCCCCGCGCAAACCTATTTCGACACGGTACGCATGGAGATGCGGTGGCGTTTCTATCACGGCACCATCCCTGCCGACCAGCGCGACACCTTCCTGAAGGAGGTGGGCGACATTCTGGTGGACCGGGTGCTGCTGCTGCGCGAAGCCGCCAGGCGTCGCGTGGAGCCGGATGAGGCCCTGGTCGCCCGTCAGGCCGAGGAGTACGAAAAGAAGAACGCCCAGGACCCCGAATGGCAGGCCAACAAGGAAACGCTGCGTCCGGTGCTTTTGCGCCAGTTGCGGGATCAGAGCCTGCTCAAGCGCCTGGAGAGCACGGTGCGCGCCGTGCCCGAACCCTCCGAGCAGGAGTTGCGGGCCTATTACGAGGCCAATCCGGACAAGTTCACCATGCCGATGCGTCAGGAGGCGTCGGTGATTCTGCTGAAGGTGGATCCCGGCGCCGGTGGCGAGGCATGGAAACTGGCCATGGAGAAGGCAGGGCTTTTGGTGAAAGAACTCAAGGCTGGCGCGGATTTCGCCGATATGGCACGTAACCACTCCGGCGATGCCTCGGCTGCGCAGGGTGGCAAAATGGACAATACCCATCAGGGCATGATCGCTCCGGAGGCGGAAAAGGCACTGGAGAAAATCGCGGTCGGAGAGATCACGGAGCCGATCATGGTATTGGAAGGCGTCGCCATTTTTCGTCTGGATGAACGCAAGCCGGCCAAATTGATCGCGTTCCAGGAGGTCCGGGAACGGGCGAAGCAGCTCCTGACACGACGGATGGCGGATCAGGCATGGGATGCTCTCAAGAAACGCTTAAGGGAACAGACGCCGGTCTCCGTCCATGAGGAATACTATCTGCCATCGTCGCCAGCCGGCGCTGCGACCCCCAAGCCCGCCAAGCCCGGCGGCAAGGCCGCTGCGCCGGGCGAGGCGCGCAAACCATGAACGGTCGCGGATCGTATTTCTCCTCTGTCTGCTGGCAGCCTGCCTTGGCGCCCTGCCGGTGCGGGCGGAATTCACCTTCTGGCCGGTGCGCTTCAGGGGCGAGTTCTCTCCCTGGCGTGTCTGGGGCAACAGCGGATACCAGATTGCCAGCACCATGAACAAGGACCACAAATCCCATATCGCCCAACTCAGCACGACCAATCTCAATCTGAGCCGGAGTGCCAGGGGATTCGTCTGGAAGCCATGGGTGCTGCGCTGGAATGCCATGGCCATGGTGGGCGGAACCAGCACCCAGCAGCAGGTGATCGCCTCCCCGACCGGCCAGACACCGGGCAACGACTCCCTCACGCGCAACGTGTACGGCGGACTGGATTTCACGGTTCTTCCGGAGAGCCGTTACCCCTTGAAGGTTTATGGCAATCGCAGCGCCACCGACTCCAGCGAAGGCAACTCCAGCTCCACTGGCGTGGTGAACAGCGCCGGGCAGGCGTCGCGGAACGAAACCTTCGGGTTCAGTCAGGACTACCGCACCCTGGAAGGCGATCTGCGGGCCAATCTGCGTCTGGATCACACCCGTGATCTGACCGGGCGGCGCAACCAGCCCAAACTGTTCGGCATGACCCTCCCCTCCATCCATCAGCGGGAGACCAGCTACAGCAACGATGTCCTCTCACTGAGCATCAGCAAGCGGATGGAAGAGCAGAGCATCGACCTCTCCCTGCGGCATGCCATGGCCAAGGGGAAAAGCGATCAGGACGGACAAAGCACAAGAGGCTTCAATCAGGAGGATTCCGCGATCCTCAATCACACGATGACCAGCGGCAAGGTGTGGTCGGTCAACTCCCTGGGCAACTTTTCCCGCGTGCATGCCCAATCCATCTCCAAACAACGGGAAGACGCCTTCACGCGTGCTTGGCAGCTTGGGAACAGCGCCTTCTGGCGTTCCGAGGAGTCGCCGCTCTTTCTGTCCGGTTCGCTCCGTTTCTCTTCCAACGACCAGACCTTCAGCCAGGGCGGCAAGGATTCCACCACCCGGCAGATCAATATGGTCAGCGGCGGCAATTACCAGTTTTCCCCGCAGATGGCCATCAACGCCACCTTCTCCGCGAATCACAACATCGCGGAGTCCTCCACCGCCTACCTGATCACGCGGAACTCCACCCAGGCCATTTCGGCCAATTACACCCCGGATCGGATCGAGTGGGGTGCGTTCATGCACAACTGGTTCGTCACCTCGGGGCTGAACAACCATCAGGCCACCGACGCCAAGCCGATCAGCAACCTGATTGTGAGCGGCGGGCAGTCGGTCACCCGTGACCATGATCTGGGCAATGCCACCTACCTCAACTTCGGGACCAATCAGGTGGGCAACGGTCTTTACCAGAGCGACATCCCCCCCATTTTCACCCTCAGCCACGGTCTGAACGGTCGCATCACCCGCATCACCTCCAAGGGCAAGGCCTACCTGGATGTCGCCTTGACCGATTCCCGCTCCCTGGGTAATATCCTGGGCAACGGTCAGGGGCTCAACACCCAGGTCTCCATGGAGGGGGTTTTGTTGCGCAAGACCACCTGGCAGGGGCATATCACGTCACGCTATACCCGTGCCAGCGCTCTGGGAAAGACCGTCAGCGGGTTCTTTTCCAGCGCGGATTTCACGGTATCGCACCGGGACCTGTTCGACATCCGCAATCTGATCCTCTCGTCCAAGGTGCAGATCGATGCGAACAGCCAGTTTCTGCCCCTGGGCAGCCTGGTGGGGGTGATCGCCCGGCAAGAGTCCCACAGTTGGTGGAATTTTCTCGATTTCAACGTTGGCAAATTCAACGCGCGCGTGACCCTCGGCATGACCGAGACCCAGGGGGATAAGCAGCCCCTGGAGCGGACGGGCTTGTTCCTGCTGCAGGTGCAAAGGTTTTTCGATTCCACGTTCAATAAATTATCGTTGCCGGATTTCTTGCTTCCAACCACCAAAAAGAGAGAGAAACACGAAGATGGGAAAAAGTCATATCCACAAACCGAAACGTAATTTCATTTTATGGCTAATGGCGCTGCTCATGTTGGCCAGCGGCGTGGAGATCGTGCCGCAAGCCCAGGCAGAGTACGGCGACGTGGTGATCAACAACCAGTCGGACAAGGCGGGCATGCGTCCGCCGATCTTCCCCCACTGGTTTCACCGCATCCGCTTCCGCTGCAAGGTCTGTCACGCGGACCTGGGCTTCAAGTTCCAGGCGGGCGGCAATCAGATCAACATGCTCAAGATCATCGACGGTGAATTCTGCGGGGCCTGCCACAACGGCGAGATCGCCTGGTCGGTGGAGAACTGCGATGTCTGCCACTCCGGCAAGCCGGGCACGCCCACGCAGGTCCATGGCAGCACGGTACAAAAACTGATCGGCAAGCCCGCCCCTGCGGCCGGCCAGAAATAAGGAGGATCCAGCCATGAAACTCATGAAGCGTCTGATGGCCGGAACCGTGGCCGGAGTGTTGGTCGCCACCCTGTTCGCCTCCGCTGCGCACGCTGCGGAACCGGCAGCCGCACCGGCGCCCGCAGCGGGCGTCAACACCTTCAATCGCCTGATGAAACCCAAATCGGATCGCAATCCGGCCCAGGCCAACGACGGCATCCACGACCCCACCTGCGAAGGGACCGGACTGCTGCAACTCCCCAAGGAGGCCTTCAAGGATATGCCCGAGGCCAGTTCCGGGAACTATGTGGACTGGGTGCAGGCGTTGAACAAGCAGTTGATCAAACCCCGCTACGACCGGAAAAACCCCAACGAGGAGCCGGTGGTCCTCGATCTGGACATCGTCCGGGAAGTGAAGGGAACCATGCCGGACGTGGTCTATCCCCATGATCGGCACACCATGTGGCTGGACTGCTCCAACTGTCATCCCGACATCTTCATCCCCGAAAAGGGCAAGAACCAGATCAGCATGGCCATGATCCTGATGGGTCAGAAGTGCGGTGTCTGTCATGGGAAGGTGGCGTTTCCGGTGGCCGAATGCCGCAAATGCCACTCCAAAAAGAAGGACGGCAGCGGCGGCGGCAAGCCGGCGGCCCAGGCGGAGCCGGCCAAGAGCGAACCGGCCAAAAAACCAACCAAATAATGGATGTCGGCCCTGAGGCGAGGGAGGGAAACGGAGATGAACAAGGCATGGACTGTGTTTGCGGTATTGACGCTCCTGCTGTCCGCCACTCCCTCCCCCTTCCTCGGGGCCGCAGGCGATGCGTTGCAAAAAAAGGCGGAACTGGTGGATCGCATGCTCAAGGAATCGGATACCCGGCAAAGAGTCACCGCCAAGGGCAGCGATGCCACCCGCGCCATGCTGGAGGAGGCGGCCAAAACGCGGGAGGAGGCCCGACGGGCCATGGCGGACGGCGACGCCCGGCGCGGCGCGGAACTGCTGGACAAGGCGCTCAAACTGGTGATCACGGCCTCCCGGGAGAGCGTCGATCCGGCGGGCCGCCAGTGGCTGCACCGCGCCCGGCACGAGGACCTGCTGGTGAGCGTGCGCAATTTCCGGGATGCCTACCTGCGCCACCTCAAACGTCTCAAACCGGGCGAATCCGGCCCCATGAACACCGGGGAAGTCGATACGCTCCTGGCCCAGGGAACCATGCTCGGCCAGGAAAAGAAATTCCGCGAGGCCAACGTGCCCCTGGAGCGCGCCCAGGCCATGGTGGTGGACGGCCTGAAGAAACTGCTCGATTCCAAGGCCCTGGTGTATGAACTGAAATTCGACACCCCAAAGGATGAATTCCAGTACGAAATCCAGCGGGGTGAGAGCTACGAGGCGTTGATCCGCATGGTGCTGGCCGATCCCGAGACGAAACTGCCGGACGGCAAGACCTTCAACGCCCTGATGGAAAAGAGCCAGGAAACGGCCAGGCAGGCGTCGCAAAAGGCCGGAGAAGGCCAGTACGAGGCGGCCATCAAGCTCCAGGAGCAGGCCAACGGCGACCTCGTCAAGGTCCTGAGAATGTTGGGTGTCATGATTCCGATGTGATGTTTTTCTACTAAAGAACTCAAGGAGAGCGTTTTTGATGAAAATTAAGCATTCGATCACGATCCTGTCCGGGATATTGGCCCTGTCGGGAGCACTCGGGGCATGGGCGGGAGAAGCGCCCCAGGCGAAAGCACCGGGCACGGGGGGGGAGCAGACCCAGAACAAATGGAGCGCGGATCCGCAGCAGATTGCCCAGCGGATGGACGCACTCACCACCCTGATCAACAAGTCGTCCGGAGCGCAAAAGATCGCGGCAGCCGGCAATCCCGAAGCCTCCGCGATGCGGGATCAGGCCCTGGCTGGTCTGCAGGAGGCCAGATCCGCCTATGATCGCAAGGATTACGAGGGGGCCAAGAAACTGCTGGGCCAGGCCTCCCAGACCATGTTCGAGGCGATCCGCAAGGCGGACGGCGGGGCCTCGGAGCGGGAGAAGCAGAGCATGGATTTCGACCGCCGACTGGCGAGCGTCAAGGTGCTTTTGGATGCGCACATCCGCATCAGCGGAGAAAAGGGACGCGGCCAGGAGACCAACGAAGAGATCCGCAAGGCCATGGACGAAGCGGTGAAGATGCATCAGGGGGGCGACACGACCCGCGCCCGCCTGCGGCTGGACGAAGGGTACGTGACCGCCAAGCTGGGCATCGAAAAGCTGC
The DNA here is from genome assembly GCA_015231915.1 of Magnetococcales bacterium. Classification (GTDB taxonomy): domain Bacteria; phylum Pseudomonadota; class Magnetococcia; order Magnetococcales; family Magnetaquicoccaceae; genus Magnetaquiglobus. The sequence continues at coordinate 17,279 of JADGAR010000035.1, read as the reverse complement.
GGCGCGGCGACACCCTGGTGCGCTCCCTGAATTTCAAGAACAAGGAAGAAGAGTATCACTACGAGGTGGATCGCAACGACACCCATCAGATGCTGATCAATATGCTGTTGCAAAACAAGGGCGATGCGGTCAAGCAGATGGCCGATCAGTTCGTGAAGCGGGCCAGGGATCTGCGGGATCAGGCGGAGAAGCAGGCAGCGGCAGGCAAGTTCGACGCGGCGGTCACCACCATGGAGTCCTCCACGGATGAGTTGGTCAAGGCCATCCGCGGGGCCGGCGTGTACATCCCGGGATGAACGCACTCCTGAAATTTCTGGCGGTGACCTGGACGGTGCTGCTGTGGAGCACCGCCCCGGTCCCCGCAGTGGCGGGGCCGGAAAAATGGTCTCCGCTGGAAAAGGACGGATTGCACGATCCCCAGGGACCGGCGATTCACGAATTGCAGCAGCCGGGAGAGGCCCTCTCCCAGATGCCGCCGGATTCGGTGGGCAATCAGGTGCGCTGGGTGGAGGCCCTGCGCAAGGGGACGATCAACCCACGCACCAATATCCTGCCGGAAACCAAGATCCAGGTGCTGGACCAGGATCTGATCTACGGCAACACCGGAGACAACTGGTTCGTGCTGTTCCCCCACAAGGCACACACCGAATGGCTGGACTGCGCCAACTGCCACGAACGGATCTTCAAGACCAAGTTCGGCGCCACGGGTTTCAAGATGATGGACATCCTCGCGGGCAAGGCCTGCGGCCAGTGTCACGGGGCGGTCTCCTTTCCCCTGACCGAATGCCGGCGCTGCCACAGCATCGACCCGGGCACGTTCAAGGGCAAGCTCGGGGCGCAACAGGCGGCGGGAGGCAAACCATGAAACCAATCGGACGAGGATTCTGGCGGCTGACGATGGCCCTTGCGCTGGCTTTGTGCCTGGGCATGGACGCGGCCCTGGCCGAGTATGCCGACGTGGTGCTCAACAGCCAGGCCGAGGCGCAGGGGGTGCGACCGGTGATCTACCCCCACTGGTTTCATCGCATCCGGTTCCGCTGCAAGGTGTGCCACAACGAACTGGGTTTCGAGATGAAGGTGGGGTCGAACCAGATCGACATGAACAAAATTCTGGATGGCAAGTTCTGCGGAATGTGTCACAATGGAGATATCGCCTGGGGCACGGAGTTCTGCGACCGCTGCCACTCCGGTCTGCCCGGCCTGCAGACCGGCATTCGCGGAGGCAGCAAATCCACCGGTCCAGGGGAGTACTGAGTCGCCTCATCCTCCAACCGCGAGGAAGCCGCGCGTGAATGGTTTTTTCACCAATCCGGTCGCCTGGGGCCGAGTTGTGGCAGGGATGGCGCTCACCCTCGCGCTGGGGGGGTGCTTCGAGGCGGATCTGCCCCGTGAGCTGCGCCTGGGGGTGGAGGAACCCGGCTTGCACCTGCCGGTCTGGCCCTCGCCGCCGGATCCCCCCCGCTACCAGTACGCGGGGCAGCTGTTGGGGAAGGAGAACTTCGTCCTCACCGATGCCGGCAAACAGACGCTGCGGGATCGGGAGAAGTCGCAAAAGGCGCTCATGTGGCTGGTGGGCATGGATCCCGATGCCGAACCGGTCAACCGGGATTCGGACCAGGGACTGCAACGCCCCCATGCCGGCATGGTGGACACGGCGGGCCGGATCCTCGTCACCGACGCGGGCCAGCAGGGGGTGGTGGTCTTCGACCGCCCGGCAGGACGGCTGCGCATCTGGAAACAGGCCACCGCAGAGAGCGGCTTCGCCGCGCCGGTGGGGATCGCCCAGGGGGCCAAGGGGGAGATCCTGGTGGCCGATGCCGACCTGGGCATGGTGGTCCGCCTTTCGCCGGAAGGGGTGCCGGTCGGCACCTTCGGCAAGGGGGAACTGGTGCGGCCCACCGGCCTGGCGCGGGACGCGACGCGCGGACGGGTCTACGTGGCTGATTCCCGCGCCCACGACATCAAGGTCTTCGACGATGCGGGCCAGTTGATCAAGCGGTTCGGGAGTCCCGGCCAGATGCCGGGAGAGTTTCATGCCCCGACCCATCTGGCCTTCGCCAGGGACCGGCTGTATGTCTCCGATACCCTGAACGCCCGGATTCAGATCTTCGATCCCGGCGGGGAGTTTCTGCTCACCTTCGGCCAGCGGGGCCTAGTGATCGGACAGATGGTGCGCCCCAAGGGGGTGGCCGTGGACAGCCGGGGTCGTATTTATGTCATTGAGGGGGAACACGATCATCTGCTGATCTACGACGAGAATGGCCAGTTCCTGCTCCCCATCGGCGGGACCGGCAAGGATATCGGGCGTTTCTATCTGCCGAGCGGCATATGGACCGACGCTGGCAACCGGGTCTACATCGCCGACATGTTCAATGGCAGGGTGATGATCCTGCGCGAGCACGGAGGGGCGGGATGATGCGTAAACTGGCGTGGTGGATGATCGTACCCTGTCTGCTGACCGGGGTGCTGTTCTGGCCCTGGCAGGAGGGTTTTGGCGCGCGCATCTCCGATGTACGGCGCACCAAACACAATCTTTCGGCCACCGACTATTCCGGCGGACCGCAACGCACGGTCAAGGCGGTCTCCGAAACCCAGATCTGCGTCTTCTGCCACACCCCGCACGCCGCCACCCAGGCCGCCGGGGTGCCCACCCCGCTGTGGAACCGCACCCTCTCCACGGCGACCTACACCAAGACCTACGAATCCTCCTCCATCGACGCGGATGTCAACGAACTGCGCGCGGGACCGGGGGGGACCTCCAAGTTGTGCCTCTCCTGTCATGACGGCACCGTGGCCATCGGTTCGGTGAACGTCCTGGGGGGCAAGGTCCCCCCGACCATCAGCATGTCCGGTGCCGGCACCGGCGGGGTGATGCCTTCCGGCAGCGGTGCCACCACCGGATTCACCCGCAATCTGGGGGTGGATCTCTCCAACGACCATCCGATCTCCTTCACCTTCAACGCCACTGTGGCCACCAAGGACGGCGAACTGCGCACTCCCCCCTACACCTCCGGGACCACGCTGATCATGGGCAACGCCGCCCAGGGGGTCACGCCGCGACCCCTTGTGCCGCTGGACAACAACCAGGTGCAATGCGCCTCCTGTCATGACCCCCACATCCGCGATCCCGCCGAGGCCGACAGCATCAAGTTTTTGCGTCTGAACCGGTTTCAGAAGGTGGCCCCGGTGGGCAGCACCTTCAGCCAGAGCGCCGACATCATCTGCCTGGCCTGTCACGACAAGGGCAAGAACGCCTGGGCCGAATCGGTGCATGCCAATACCACCAGCGCCAGCCTGATCTACAAATCCGGCGTCGGCTCCCCGGCGGAGGCGCGGGAGTTCCCGACCAATGCCAAGGTGTGGGAGATGGCCTGCCTCAACTGTCACGACTCCCACACCGTGGCCGGCTCCCGACGCCTGCTGCGCGAGGGGACCGACAGCACCGCCACCCCGGTCAAGCAGGGAGGCAATCCTGCCATCGAGGAGACCTGCTACCAGTGTCACATCACCTCCACGCAAAGCGTCCTGACCAGCTCGCCGCCGAACATCAAAAGCGATTTCACCGACGTGGGCAACCGCCGCATGCCGATCACCAGCGCGGATCAGGCCGCCCACGGCACCACCGAGAAACACGACATCATCAACGCCGATTTTCAGGAAACGCAACTCTCCCTGGGCAAGGGGGACCTGTTGAATCGCCACGTGGAATGCACCGACTGCCACAACCCGCACCGGGCGATCAAGAACCGTCTTTTCAACGGTTCCGGGGCAACGACCGCACCGACGCATACCCACGATGCCACGGTCCAGCACTCGAATCTGGCCTCAGGGGCATTGCGCGGGACCTGGGGGGTGGAGCCGACCTACGGAACCACCACCTTCCCCACGCTGCCGACGAGCTACACCGTCAAGAAGGGGGACGGCGGGGCCGGGGCCTCTACGCTGCGCTCCGCCAGTCACGTCACCCGCGAATACCAGATCTGCCTCAAGTGCCACTCGGATTACGGCTACGACGACAACAACACCTATCCCACCGGCAACCGGCCCAATCTGGGCAGCTTCACCGGCGGAACGGCCACCAATACCAACGGCCTGACCCAGTACACCAACCAGGCCATGGAGTTCGGCGCCAACGCCAACGACTCCCTGACCGGCACGGACCAGAAGGAGTCGAGCAATGCCAGCGCCAACCGTCGTTCCTTCCACCCGGTGATCTGGCCCACGGGCCGCACCCTGTCGGAGCGCGGCGGCATGGCCAATCTCTGGCTCTCCCCGTGGAACGGCTCCACCGGCGGCTTCATCGGCAACCTGACCATGTTCTGCACCGACTGCCACGGCTCGGCCACTGCGGACGGCACCTCCATCCCCAATGCCGGCAAACCCTGGGGACCCCATGGCTCGACGAACGATTTCATTCTCAAGGGGACCTGGGATCTTTCGACCGGGTCGGGGCAGTCCAGCGGCATCTGTTTCCGCTGCCACAACTACAACAACTACGCCACCAGAAACAGCACGCAAAGCGGTTTCTGCTGTGAAAAGGACACCAACCTGCATGGCTATCACGCGGACAAGATCGGCAGCTTGAAATGTCGCTGGTGCCACATCGCCATACCGCACGGCTGGAAGAACAAGGCCTTTCTCGTCAATCTGAACGATGTCGGACCTGAGGCGGGCAAGACCAGCGGCACGCAGGTGCGCAATGGCACCACAGCCACCTACAGCCAGGCTCCCTATTACCTGGGCGCGGTCCTGAAGGTCAAGACCTGGCAGAAGAGCGGCAGCTGGACCGCGTCCAGTTGCGGCTCCAAGGGCGCACCGGGCAATGGTGAGACCGGGAGAACCTGGATGCGGGATGGCAGCGAAAAGTGTACCAGTCCTTCACCATAGGTAAATGTTTTGAAACCTCTTCCTGCGCCGGGTTCCCTGCTGTGGACGCCGTGGCTGATCGCGTTGCTGGGTTTGGCGGCAGTGGGCGCGGCGCGGGAGATGGCATCGCCCGCCGCGCTCCTGGGTCCCCCTGTCGCTCTGCTGGGGGTCAATCTGCTGGCGGCCATTCTCGCCAATGCCTCGTTTCGCGCCCAGCCCGCCTTGCTGGTCTTTCATGTCGCGCTGTTGATGGCGGCCCTGCTGCTGGGCCTGGGTCGTCTGACCTACCAGCAGGGGTGGGTGGAACTGCCCATCGGCGAGGCTTTCGCTGGCGAGTTGAGCGGGATCGAACAGGGTTGGTTGCACTGGGGTGACCTGCAGCGGCTGGTGTTCGTCAACGAGGGATTCGCCAGGGAGTACGGCCCGGACTGGCGGGTGAAAAAAAAACGCACCACCTTGCGCTGGCGCGACGAGGAGGGCGTCTGGCGCCGCAGCGAGTTGGGCGCGGGCGAGTCGCTGCTGCTCCACGGCTACCGCATCGACCCCACCTCCAACCACGGATTCGCCCCGGTTTTCGAATGGTCAGCCGACCCGCAGGCAACCCCCATCCGGGGCGCCGTGCATTTTCCATCCTACCCCCTCTATCGCGAGCAAAGCCATTCCTGGACCATTCCTGGTACCGACACGGCGGTGTTGGCCATGCTTTTGTTGGAGGAAGCGGTCATCCACCCGGCGTTGGGCGGGGTTTTTCCTGCGCTGCCGCGTCATCGCCTGCGGGTCACCGCACAGGGCGAAACCCGGGATTTGGTCCCAGGCGACCGGTTCCCTTTTCCCGGGGGTGGCGAGCTGCGCTATGTGGCCATGAGCTTCTGGATGGGCTATCGGGTGGCCTATGACTGGGCCCGTTACTGGCTGCTGGCCGCCTTTCTGGTGGCGAGCGGCAGCCTCGCCTGGCATTATTGGCGCAAATTTCCGTCCTGAAACCATCTATTGCAAAATATAATAATTTTTCTTTTGCTTTGGTTGGTGCATTCTGGCATAATGAACATTTCTTCATAAATCTCTCGTGGATCACTAGTCGATATCTGATATGTTTAATCAATTGCGGCACTCAATCGGCAGTAAAATCATGATTGGCGTGGCCATTCCCTCCACCATTATTTTGATTGGCATGATCCTGTTTTACTCCCATCACGAGGAAACCTCCCTGCTGCGACAAAACGAACTGGCCCGATTGGAGATGACGCGCAGCGTGATCCATGGGTTGGACGCGGTGATGCTCACCGGCTCGGCGATCATTACACAGCAGTTCGCCGAAGAGCTGAAAAAAGTCCCAGGCATTCACGACTTCCGCATCCTGCGCGCAAACGGCCTGGAGGCCTTCCAGGACAACAAGACCATCGAGGCGGTCAACACCTACCGCGGCAAGCCATCCTTCAAACCCAGAAGCGAAGAACTGACCATCCGTATCCTCCCCGCCGACCATCCGGCCCTGTTGCGCGCCCTGGCCAGCAAGGAGATGACCTCGTTCGAGGAGGTCGAGGAGAATACCCGCTACCTCACCTTTCTGACCCCGATCCCCAACGAAGAACGATGCCATCGCTGTCATGACGAGGACGAAGCCCTGCGGGGGGTGGTCAAGGTGACCACCACCATGGAACCCGTGCTGGCCGCGATCCGGGAGTCGCGGGAACGGGCGTTTCGCATTCTGATTGTGGTCATCCTGTTGAAACTCGTCCTGGTTTTCCTGCTGGTGCGCCGCCTGGTGGTCGCACCGCTGGGCCAGGTGACCGCGGCCATGACCCGAGTGGCCGCCGGGGATCTCACCATCCGGGTCCCGGAACCGGGACACGACGAACTGAGCCGCATGGCGGCCAGCTTCAACCACATGCTGGCCCAACTGTTGCAGACCTATACCGGCTTCCAGCAGGAACGCGACAAGCTGAACACCATCATCCTCAGCGCCCGCGAGGGGATCGTGGTCACGGATCGTGACGGCACGGTGGTGCTGGTCAATCCCTCGGCGGAACGTCTCCTCGGCAAAAGCGCCGAGCAGATTGTTAAGCAGGGATTCATGCACCTGCTCGACGATCCCGACTATCTGGCCAGCTACATCGACAACAAAGGCCGCGCCTACCCGGACGAACTCGTCTACAAGGAACAGGTGTTGTCGGTCCACGCCGCACGCATCCTCGCCCCGGATGGCACGGTGATCGGTTCCGCCGCCCTCATCCGGGACATCACCGAGGCAAAACGGCTGGAAGAGGAGTTGCGCCTCATCTCCTACACCGACAAGCTGACCGGCATCTTCAACCGCCGGCGCATGGAGGAGTTGCTCACCGCCGAATTCGACCGCGCGGCGCGTTACCACTATCCGCTCTCCTTTCTGCTGTTCGATGTGGATCACTTCAAGCGTTTCAATGACGAACACGGACACGATCAGGGGGATCGGGTTTTGCAGGCCATTGGCCGCCTGATGAAGGAGCACTTCCGCAAGATCGATTTTCCCTGCCGTTACGGTGGCGAGGAGTTCTGCGTCATCCTCCCCAGCACCCCCGCCAACATGGACGGACACGGGGCGTGGGGGGTGGCCGAGCGTTTCCGCCAGAGGGTCGAGGCGCAAGCCATCGACGGCCTCAAGGTCACCATCAGCATTGGCGTGGCGGTTCATCCCATGCCGGAGATCAAGGCCCCCTTCGATCTGGTCAAGGTGGCGGACAATGCGCTCTATCAGGCCAAACGGGCCGGACGCAACCGGGTGGTGATGGCAAATCTGGTTTGAGCAGGCGCGCCTGAATGTCAATCAAAAAATATGGGGGAACCAATTATGCAAACAAAATACCTTTTTTTGTCATGCTGCCTGTTCGGAATGGCAATCACCCCCCTGACGACGCTCGCGGGGGACCTGACCGAAGTCTATCGGATCTCACGGGGGGGCCGCATCTACGACAACTGGATGACCACACTGAAAATGAAAACCCCCCCCAAGGAGACCCATGCCTCCTATCCGTCCGGCGGGGAAACGAAGGGATCCGCCACATGGCGCTGCGTTGCCTGCCACGGCTGGGACTACAAGGGCACGAAGGGAACGGTCGCCAGGGATTTGCGCACCTGGATGGGCAAAGATCCCCAGCAAGTGACCGCGATTCTGCGTGATCCGGTCCATCGCTACACACCGGAACTCCTGCCTGACGATGCGGCCAGCGATGTGGCGTTGTTTCTTGCCAAGGGGCTGATCGAACCGGAAAAATACATCGATGCGACATCGGGACGCTCCAGGGGCGATGCCGCCAGGGGGGCGCCCTATTTCCAAACCATCTGCGCGGCTTGTCACGGCCTGGACGGACGCAAGCTCAATTTCGGTTCGGACAAGGAGCCGGAATACCTCGGCACCGAGGCGAACGAAAACCCCTTCGAGGTGTTGCACAAAATCCGCAACGGCCAGCCGGGCCAGGAGATGATCAGCCTGCGCATGCTGCCCCCGGAGGTGGCGGCAGACATTCTCGCCTACGAACAGACACTGCCGGTGCATTGACGAACCGGGATGGAAGTCGAAATCCTCTGCATGTGGCTGGGACTGACGGCCTATGTCATGGCAGGGTCTTTCGCGCTGATCATGGGCCTTGTGGGACGCCGCGGGCCGGGGATGGGGGTATTGGCAATGCTGGTCGCCGGGCTGCTCCTGCATGGGGCGGCCCTGGGCATGCGTTGGGAACGGCTCGGCCATGGCCCGTTCGTCAATCAGTTCGAGATTCTTTCCAGCAACCTCTGGAGTCTGACCCTGGTGTACGCGGTGGTTTATTGGCGTCTCCCCCGGCTGAGACCCCTGGCCATGGTGGTGTTGCCCCTGTTGTTCATCATGGGGGGCTGGCTGCTGGTGGTGGATCCGTTCCATTCGGAGTATCCCGCCACCTACCACACCATCTGGTTGTATGTGCATATCGGTTTTGGCAAGGTGTTCCTGGGTGCGGCGCTGGTGGCAGCGGCTCTGGGGGTGGTCGTTCTGGCCCGGATGATGGCGGGGAGTGCCCCTTTTGCCGCCCTCCCCTGCGACGACGCCCTGGACGGACTGGCCTATCGGTTCATGGCCGTGGCGTTCGTTTTCGACACGCTGATGATCCTGGCCGGCGCAATCTGGGCGCAGGACGCCTGGGGCAGCTACTGGAGCTGGGACACCCTGGAAGTGTGGTCGCTGATCAACTGGCTGTTGATTGCCCTCGCCTTGCATCTGCGGCCCACCCTGCACATTTCCCCTCGCGTTGGCGCGGTGATTGGGATATTGGTATTTGGCGTGGCTTTCGTCAACTTCTTCGGGGTGCCGTTTCTTTCGCGCACCATGCATCGAGGCGTTTTCTGACACGCATGGAAGAGCCGATTCACCCGCAAGTGGGACGCGGACCTCTCGCCTGGCTGCTGCTCGGCATCTCCTCTCTGGCCCTTTCGAGTCTGTGCGCCCTGCTGCTGGCAGCGGCACGCATGCCAGGATTGTCGGAACGCTTCGCCGGACGCGAGTGGATCTTCAATACCGCACTGGTGCTGCATGTCGATCTTTCGGTCACGGTGTGGTTCCTGGCCTTCACCAGCGCCCTGTGGAGCCTGGCAGGAGGGACACGCATGGCCGGCCTGGACCGGACGGCCTTCGTGCTCAGCCTGACAGGCGGCCTGCTGTTGCTGGCGGCACCCTGGCTGGCCTCCGGACAACCGGTGCTCTCCGACTACCTCCCGGTGCTGCGCAACCCGGTCTTTCTGGGGGGGGTGGTGACCCTGGGCATCGGTTTCGCCCTGGCGGCGACCCGCGCCCTGCTGGTGATCCCGCGCGGGGGCATGGTCCTGGGCGGCGTGCCCGGCAGCGGCCTGCGCGCCGCCGCGCTCTGCCATCTGCTGGCCCTCCTCGCCTGCGGGACGGCATTCGCCCGCCTGCCTGACGAATTGCAGGGCAAGGCCTATTTCAATCCGCTGTTCTGGGCAGGCGGCCACCTGTTGCAGTTCACCCACATCCTGACGATGCTGACCGTCTGGCTGGCCCTGGCGCGGCGGGCAGGCATCCCCATGCCGTTCGGGGCGACCGGGCAGGGACGCATCCTGTGGCTCGGCGCTCTCCCGGCCCTGCTGGGCGCCTGGCCGGGTCTCTCCCTCGCGCCGGATTCCCCGGAGCAACGCCTTTTTTTCACCAGTTTGATGGTCTGGGGCAACTGGTGGGCCGTGCCTTGGATCGCCGGCGGGATCGCCTGGGGATATCGACGCCGCACGGCCCCCCTCGCGGCCAATGCAGACAATGCCCTGTGGGGTTCGATGCTGCTGCTCGGCCTGGGAATCGCCACCGGCACGGCCATCCACAACGACAGCGTGCTGGTGACCGCCCATTACCACGGCACCGTGGGGGCGATCACCCTGGCCTACATGGGGATGACCCTGACACTGCTGCCCGACCTGGGCCGCACCCCGGTGCGGCCCGCGCTCGCCCGCCTGCAGGCCCGCGTCTATCCCCTCGGCTTGAGCCTGGTGATCCTGGGCCTGGCCTGGTCAGGGGCGAACAACGCACCACGCAAAACCCCCCTCGCAAGCCACGCCCCGGAAGGCATGGCCCTGATGGGAGCCGGCGCCGCCATCGCCCTGACCGCCACCTTTCTGTTCCTGGTGCCGGCCCTGCGCGCCCTGCTGGGCGGACGCCTGCGCCGGGGCAGCGCGGTACTGCTGGCCGTCCTCTCCATCGGGGCACTGGGCGGCATGATCCGCTTCTGGCCCCACAACGATACGACCACGCTGCGGATCGCTCCCGAAGTGGCTACCCGCTTCGAACAGGGGGCCATGATGCTGCATGCCAAACAATACGAGCATGCCCTCACCGCCTTCCACTGGGTCCTGCAACACGCCCCGGAACTGCCGGAAGCGCATGTCAACATGGGATTCGCCATGCTCGGCCTGGAACGACCAGAGGTGGCCAGGGATTTCTTCCAGACCGCCATCACCCTGCGTCCCGAACAGGTCAATGCCTATTACGGCCTGGCGTTGAGCCTGGAAGAACTCAAGGACCGACCCGGGGCCATCGGCGCCATGCGGACGTTCGTCCATCTGAGCAAAGAGGAGACCCCGTTCGTCCGCAAGGCGCGCGCGGCCCTCTGGGAGTGGGGCCAGGCGCCTTGACGGCTACTGCCCCCGCGCAAGGAAACGGGTCTGCAGCCAGGCCGCGATATCCTCCGCCTCCTGCGGGGTCAGGGGCACATGGGACATGACATTTTCCACCGGCCTGCCCGCTTCGGTCACAAGAAAGGAGAGGGCACGCTCCCGCTCCGGACGGGTCAGGGCGGCGGTCTTGGCGATCAGGGCACCGCTTGCACGCTGGATGCGCGGGAAAAGCCAACGACCCTTGTCGAACCTGCCTTCGCCCTCATCGCCGTGACAGGCGCTGCAGGCCCTCTCCTTGAAAAGCTTTTCTCCCGTCATGGCATTGCCGGGCACGGCTGGCCGCGTCACCGGGGGCGTGGCGCCGGGACCGGGGGCGAAGGCGTGATCGAAGGGGTCGCCGGTCACCAGTTTGCGCTTGAACTCGATGGTCCAGCGGGAGGTCTTGGGGTCGAAGCGGCCAAAGGCGGCGACATCGCCCCGGCCTGCCGTGGCCTGACGATGCATGGCATACGGCAGGGTGGTCCCCTCGGCAAAGGTCATGTCAGGGGTGATGGCAAGCCTGTTCTCCTCGGTGACGGGTGAGGATGCGAAACCGGGTGTGGAGAAACGTCCGGCCTGGAAATCCTCCCGGTTGACGAAGGCCGGCTGGCTGGTATCGGCCATGCCCAGGGCCTTGGTGTCGTTGTCTTCGAATGCCGCCTGGCCGGGATCCGCCTTGAACCCCTCCACGGCCCCTGCGGCGAAGTCGATGTGGCCATCGTCGGCGCTGCGGGCCGGATTGGTGCGGGTGGCCTTCCAGTGCCAGACATCGGCGGTGTCGCCGGGCAGGGCGGTATGCATCTCCGCGCTCCCCTTGCCGACCGGGGTGGTTTTCGGGTCCCTGCCCTCCTTCAGGTTGGGGTGACAGTACCCGGCACAACCCAGGCCGCCATCCCGAAAGAGGTCCTGGCGGTCCACGATGGGAAACATGAAAAGCACCCGGTCCTCGCTTTCCGCGCCTTCCGGCTCCTCGGCGGCGTTGACCGGACGGGGCAGCTTATCGTCAGGCCGGACATGGGGCGCGATGCGCCAGCGGCCCTGGGAATAAACCCACTCCTTGCGCCGCGTGGAGGCGTCGTGATTGGCATCCTCGAAATCCACCGCAAAATAGAGGTGCCGGGAATCGAAGGCCGCTGCCACCCGGATGGCGCCCGGTCGGGCATCGAAATACTCGCTCAAGGGGTAGTTGTTCATCACCCGCCCCTGCACCGTGACGAAGCGCTGCGGATCCCACTCCCTGAACTCCCCGTCGATGGTCATGGCATCGTCTTGCACCCGCGTGGCGACCACGACCCGTGAATTGGCGGGAGGCACGGCACTGGTCGCTTCCCGGAAGTGCAGAAACAACAGATTCTCGCCGTAGTGATTGTGAGAGTTTTCCGTGACAGCCAGGGAAAAATAGGTATCGGCGGGCAGATCCTCGGCAAACACCGTACAGGGGGTGCTCAACAGCACGAGGCACGCCAGGCAGGATCGAATCCCTTTCATGCGGGTCTCCTGAAAATGGGGGGCGATGATGGATTCTTTAATGCCGGATTCCCGCATCACCTGTCAATGGTGAAGGTGAGAAAAAAAATATGAAGCAATTTCATTTCGCCGATGATAGAATCATGGCCGTTTGACGATAAAGATGGGACGCGGCAAGGGGGGGGAACCAGATGAGACAGGACGAAACCGATACGACCAGCATTCGCAATGCCAAACCCCCCATGGCAACGAAGCTGCTTCTGGTCGCCCGGATCGCACTGCTGATCGGCGTGGCGGCGGCACTGGTTCTGTATCTCCTCCTGGGCCACTGGGCCGGAGAAGAGGGCATGACCTACCAGGAAATCCTGAGCGGCTATCTGATGACCCGCCGGCATCTGCTGCCCGTTCTGTTGCTGCTGGGGCTTTCGCTGATCGCCCTGACCGGTCTGATCACCTGGCTGATCGCCTCCTACAGCATCTGGCGGGTGCGTGGTCCCATGTTCTGGATCGATCTGCATCTCGGGCGTCAGGTCCGGCATGGCCTCCCCACCCTGGTTCTGGGTTTGGAAGGCGAACCCGTGCCCCTGGAAAATGTCCAGTACGCCGTGGCCACCACCAGACTGCGTGACCATTACGAAGCCCTGCGCGCCTCCTCCCGTCAGGCCCTGGATCAACTCGGACGCACCGATCCCGAGGCACGCAGGGAACTGCAAAACGCACTGCACAGACTGCGCGAGCTTGACCGCCATGTGCAATTCTGAATGGTGGAAAAATGGCCGCTGGCGGCTGCTGATCCCGCTGGCGATCCTGCTGCCGCTGCTGCTGCCGGGCGTGCGCAACGTCTCCGGCGTGGCGGGTCACCTGGCCGACAGCCGGTGTCAGGATTGTCACCTCTCCGATCAGGTCACGCCGGAACAGGCGCGCATGCTGGTTTACAGTCAAGACAAAATGTGCGCCCCCTGCCATTCCAAAACCAATGTTGTCAGCCACCCCTCCGGATTCGTCCCGAACCGGATCCTGCCGGCGCAATTCCCGGTGGACTGGAAGGGGGAACTGACATGCGGTTCCTGTCATGTGGTGCATGGCAGCGGGTCGGGGTTGTTGCGCTCCCCCAAGCGAGGTGCGCCGTTCTGCCTGGAATGTCACGACCAGGCTTTTTTCGAGCGCATGGCGGATCGGGGCGCATCGGTGGTGGAATCGGGTCATCTGAAGGCCACGGCGACGGATCCCCGGCGGGTGGAGCTGGACGGTTTTTCCTTGCAATGCATGAGCTGTCATGAAGAAAAAACCGGCACCGCCCCGCAACTGGTGAACATGGATCCGGGCGGGATCATGCTGCACCGGGGCAGCACCATGACGCACCCCATTGGTCGTTCCTACACCAGCAGCATCAAGGTCGGCGGTTACCGTCCCGCGGGCAGCCTGCCCGCCGCCATTGTGCTGCCGGACGGCAAGGTGGGTTGCGTTTCCTGTCATCTCGGTTACGGCAAGCAGCATGGGGCGCTGACCGTGGACAACAAACAGTCCGGATTGTGTTATGCATGTCATGATTTGTAATCAGGAGGACGGGCATGATCATGGCTGACGGGGCAGGAAGAGATCAGGCGGCACGGCGATTGGATTACCGGTTGCAGATGGGCATGCTGGTGACCTTGATCGTGCTGGAGATCCTGTTGATCGGCGGCGGCTTGACCTATCTGCACATCCGGCTGGGTGGGGTGATCGAGAGTCAACTGTATCGGATTCATGTGGCGCACAGGGAGATCTTTCTGTTGATCTGGGAGGAGGCGTTGCCGGTGCTGGTGGTGATGCTGGCGGTCAACCTGATGGGCTTGCTGGCAGCGGATCGCATCTGGGTGAAGTATGCGCGGCTGGTGTTGGGGCGGTTTACGGTATTGACCAATCAGGTGGCGGATCTGGATTTGCGTGTGGTGCCGGATACCCCGGGGGTGCATGGCGCCCTGGACCAGCTGCTGGCCTGCCGGCATGAGGAGCGGGAGCGTTTGTTGGCGATCCGTCGATTGCTCTCCGGCGTGGAGGAGTTGTCCGAAGAGGCGTTGGCCGGGCGTCTGCACGAGATGATCGCCCTGTTGCCGCGCTCTGGCGGGGAATTGGAGGATCGGTGTGTTTGAGGGTCGGGCTGCGCGGTGGTGGTTTTTGGTTTGGTTGTGTTGGCCGGTGGGATGGGTCTGGGCAGAGCATCCGGCGGTGACCCACGTGGAAAAGGGCAACGAAGCGTTGATGCGGGGCCGGGAGGACGAGGCGTTGCGCCTCTTTTCACGCGCCTTGCGTTCGGCGGCACATCTGCCGCGCCGGATGCAGGCTGCGGCGTTGGGGGGACGCTGTCAACTGCGTCTGGCCGCCAGCGCGCGCCGGCAGTCGGCGCCTCTGCTGGAGCTGGCCTTGCGGGATTGTGACCGGGCGGTGACGTTGCAATCGAACCAGGCGATCTGGTATGCCGCGCGCAGCCGGATACGCGCCATTCGGGGGGAGTGGGAACAGGCGGACGAGGACAATGGCGTTGCCATGCGGCTCGGCCCGGAGGATGACCGGTTGCGCCTGGACCGCGCACGGATCCTGCGGCGTCTGGATCGGGTGGGCGAGGCGCTGGCGTTGTACGATCAACTGCTGCAGGGGCAACCGGACCTGCGCGATGCGCGCCTGGAGCGGGCCGCCCTGTTGCTGGCCCAGGGCAAGACCCAGAAGGCCATGGAGGATCTGACGCGGCTCAAGACCACCCATCCGTGGGATGGCGAGGCCACCCGCCTGCGGGGCGAGGCGTTGATCGCGCTCAACAGAATCACCGAGGCTTTGGAAGAGTTGGACCGCGCCATCGGCATGGATCCGGAGGATGCCGTCGCCTATCTGCAGCGGGGTTCCCTGCGGGCGTCGCGGTCGCAATTCCGGGAAGCGCGTGAGGATTTTGCCCGCGCAGTCGCCTTGCGTCCGGGGGATCCGTCGTTTTTGGCCAATCTGGGATTGCTGCATTTTCTGGAGGGGGAGTACGGGTTGGCGGAGGGGGTGTTTCGGCAAGCCGAGGCGTTGCGTCCGGAGGATCCTTATGCGCCGTTGTGGCGACATGTCGCGCGGCGGCGGGGCGGCGGCATGGAGGCGGCTCCTGAGCTGCGTGGGTCGGTGGATCGGGAGTGGCCGGGTCCTTTGTATGGGCTGTTCCGTGGTCAGGTGACCCCGGAGGGGGTGGTGGCCGCTGCCAATCGTTTGCCGGAGGGGGAGGTCAGACGATCCGCCCTGGCGGAGGCGTGGTTTTTCATCGCGCAGGAGCGGCTGGCGAAGGGGGATCTCCCCGCTGCCAGGGAGTGGCTGGAACGGATCCTCGCCGATGAAAGCGCCGCCGAGGTGGTATTGCGCGCCATTGCTTTGGAGGAGACGCGGCGATTGGGAACGGGTGGTGCGGAAAATGGCAAAAAAAACGGTTAGGGAATTTCATTGCATGGGAGAAATGACGATGGAGCAAGGCAGGATGTCGCGGAGATGGTTGGGCGGGATAGGGGTTGGTGTTGCGCTTTTTGTGGCCGGGGAGAGCGAGGCCGGATTGTTTTGTTCGGTGGACAACATGCTCGGCAAGCGGTGTCAGTACACGGATCTGGACAGTTGTCGGCGTGCCGTTGGCAAACAGGGTGGCTGTGTCCTGAACGAGGCGGAGATTGCCAAGCCTTTTGGCAATGCGCCTTATTGTCTGGTGGAGAGCTGGCGCACCGAATGCGTGTACAACGACATGGCTTCGTGCGAGCGTCAGGCGGCGACGACCAAGACGGTGTGCATGGCGAATCCGGAAGGATCCATGGGTGGTTCTCCGTTTGCCGGGCAGGTGCCGCGTGCCGGGATCCCGGCCATGCCGGGCATGCCGGGCATGCCTGCGGTGCCCGGCCAACCCCCCATGCCAGGCATGCCGCAGATGCCTTCCAGCGGTGGGGTTGGGGCGACCATGCCCACCAGTACCGGTTACTGGCCCGGCCAGTAAGAGACCCATGGGGATCCAGGTGGCGCCATGCCCCTGGATCCCCGCTCCTGTCACGCGCGCAAGATCACTCCACCCGCAGGCTGCCCAGAAACAGGATTTCCGGGAAGACACGATTCAACGACTTGCTGGTAAAATCCTTCATGACCATCCCCTTGCCCCAGGAAACGGTATCCCCTTCCTTGACGGCAACCGTGGGAGCGGCCAACCAGGGGCCTTTATCGTCATCGACCTGCACATAAGTATACCCGCCACTCTGCATCAGGACATGCACCTTGCCCTTGCCGACGGGGGTCTCCTGGGGGGCAGCGGCGGCTGGTCCGCCACCCGCCATGCCGGTTTGGGGAGCGGTCATCCCCGGATGTCCGGCTGCCGGCATCCCCGGATGCCCGGCGGGCATGGCGGGACGCCCGGATGCGGCGGCTGGGGGCGTGCCTCCCTCGGGAAAGGGTCCGGGCAGCACCGCACCGACGAACAACAAAGCCGGAAAGGTCCGGTTCAGAATCTTGCTGTGGAAATTGGCCATCAGCGAAGACTGAAACCAGTGCACCACCTCACCGGTCTTGACTTCGGTCTGGTTGGTAGCCAGCCACCAGCGCTTGCCATCGGCCTCGACCTCCACATAGGTATACGTGCCCGCCTGTTGGATCTCGGTCACGGTACCGGATTGGGGAAGGCGTGGCGCGGCAGCGGCAGGTGCGGCTGGCACCGCAGCGGCAGGCGCGGCGGCAGGGGCCGCAGGCACCGCAGCGGCAGGGGCCGCAGGCACCGCAGCGGCAGGCGCAGCGGCAGGGGCAGATCG
>JADGAR010000034.1 GCA_015231915.1 Magnetococcales bacterium | reverse complement strand
GTTCCACAATTCAAATTTCGAAAAATTTCGGAAAACGCGTCAGATTGCGACACCCCTCCCGCTCCACCACCACCACATCCTCCAAACGCACCCCCCCCATGTCCGGATAATAGACCCCAGGCTCCACAGTCACCACATGACCTGCCAACAAGGTCTGATCCTTGCCGCCAATACGCGGAGCCTCGTGAATCTCCAAACCCAACCCGTGACCCGTGCCATGGAAAAAACCCTCCTGCCGACCGGTCTCCGGATGCGTTCCGGTGGGAAAACCGGACTGCGTCAAACTGGCAGTTACCGCATCATGCACCCTGCGTCCCGACTCACCATCCCGAATGTAGCCGAATGCAACCTCCTGGGCCGCCCGTACCGCCTCCCACGCCCGCCGCACCCGCTCCGGGGCCTCGCCCCGACAAACCGTGCGCGTCATGTCCCCCCAATACCCACTCCCCTCCATGCGCGGGAAAATGTCCAGAATGATGGGCTGCCGGGCAAACAATGACCCACTGCCCACCTCATGAGGATCCGCCCCCTGCAGCCCCCCGGCAACAATCGTATGATGCGGCGCCGCCCCCAGACGCACCAGACAGGCATGAATCTCACCCCGCACCCGCTCGCTGGTCAAAGGTTCCCCGTCCAGCCACAACACACCATCATCCCCGATCCGCGCGGCACGAATCATCCCGATGCCAGCCTCCATGCCCAGGGCCGTCACCTCCAACGCAGCCTCGATGGCAGCCACCTCCTCCCCGGTCTTGATGGCCCGCTCCGGCCAGAACGACTCTGCCTCCGGAATCACCTCCACCCCGGCATCACGCAAACCATCCGCCAGCAACAAGGGAAACTCCCCCGGCACCCGCAAACGCGCAATCCCCAACTCCACCACAAAAAATGCCGCCAGATCCTCCAGCGAAGGTGGCGCATCAGGATGCCCGACCTGCCAACGCGTGCGAATCTGTGCCCAGTCATGCACCCGGTCACAACGCGCCGTGCGCCGGGCACGATCCAACTCCAACGCGGAGGTGACCATATGGGTCACCCCCCCGCCCGGCTCCTCCAGATACAAAAAAGGATCCGGCGCAAAGAACCGCGTGGCATAAAAGAGATCCGCCGACGACTCGCTCGCGGCGTAAATCAGCCGCCCCGCGTCCATAACTTGAAATTCGCGTTGGGTACGCCGAAGAAATTGTGGAAATTGATCCCGGTCTTTTTCTTGTTTTCCTGAAAATAACGATCCGTGTGATCACGCTGCATCCCGGCCATGGCAGCCTTGACAAACACCCATGCCACGAATCCCACCACAATCAGGTTGAAGATCTCCATGCCGCCTCCTCGTTGCGCTTCGCAATTGATGACGAAGTCCACAAAGTAAATCACCCCCGGTCGCAAAGCAACCGGGGGTGATGGTCTTTCTGCAAAAAAGGGGGAAAATTACATCCCCATGTCACCCATGCCGCCCATGCCGCCACCACCCGGCATCGGGGGAGCGGACTCCTTCTTCGGCAACTCGGCCACCATGGCCTCGGTGGTGATCATCAGTCCCGCCACGGAAGCGGCAGCCTGCAAGGCATGCCGGGTCACCTTGGTGGGATCGATGACGCCACGAGCCACCAGATCGGTGTACTCGTCCTTGGAGGCGTCGAAACCATAACCGGCAGTGTTCTTCTCCAGGATCTTGCTGACCACCACCGACCCTTCGGCCCCGGCGTTCTCGGAGATGATGCGCACCGGCTCCTCGAGGGCGCGACGCACGATGTTGACACCAACCTTCTGGTCGTCGTTGCCGACCTTCAGCTTGTCGAGGGCCGAACGGGCACGCAGCAGGGCCACACCACCACCGGGGACGATCCCTTCTTCCACGGCGGCACGGGTGGCATGCAGGGCATCCTCGACCCGGTCCTTGCGCTCCTTGACTTCCACTTCCGTGGCCCCGCCCACCTTGATGACCGCGACACCACCGGCCAGCTTGGCCAGACGCTCCTGGAGCTTCTCCTTGTCGTAGTCGGAGGTGGTTTCGTCCATCTGGGCCTGGATCTGCTTGACACGGGCCTTGATGTGCTGCGGAGCGCCACTGCCATCGATGATGGTGGTGTCGTCCTTGGTGATGATCACCGACTTGGCGGTCCCCAGCATGTCGATGGTGACACTCTCCAGCTTGATGCCCATATCCTCGGAAGCCACGGTGCCACCGGTGAGGATGGCGATGTCCTCCAGCATGGCCTTGCGGCGATCACCGAAACCAGGAGCCTTGACCGCGCACACCTTGAGACCGCCACGCAGCTTGTTGACCACCAGGGTGGCCAGGGCCTCGCCCTCGACATCCTCGGCCACGATCAACAGGGGCCGGGAAGATTGCACCACCGCCTCGAGCACCGGCAGAATCTGCTGCAGGTTGCTGACCTTCTTTTCCACCAGCAGGATGAAAGGACCGTCCATCTCGGTCTGCATCTTTTCGGCGTTGGTCACGAAATAGGGGGAGAGATAGCCGCGGTCGAACTGCATCCCTTCCACCACGTCCAGGGTGGTTTCGAGGGCCTTGTTCTCCTCGACGGTGATGACGCCCTGCTTGCCGACCTTGTCCATGGCCTGGGCGATCATCTTGCCGACTTCGGCGTCGTTGTTGGAGGAGATGGTGCCCACCTGCGCCACTTCCTCGGAGGTGGTGACCTCCTTGGAGGCCTTCTTGAGGGAGGCGACCACGGCTTCCACCGCCGCCTCGATGCCCCGTTTGAGGTCCATGGGGTTCATGCCGGCGGCGACCGCCTTCATCCCCTCGCGGATGATGCTCTGGGCCAGCACGGTGGCGGTGGTGGTGCCGTCACCCGCCTCGTCGGAGGTCTTGGAGGCCACTTCCTTCAGCATCTGGGCGCCCATGTTCTCGAACTTGTCTTCCAGTTCGATCTCCTTGGCCACGCTCACGCCGTCCTTGGTCACCCGCGGGGCGCCCCAGGACTTGTCCAGCACCACGTTGCGACCCTTGGGACCGAGGGTCACCTTGACCGCGTTCGCCAGCACATTGACGCCGGCAAGCATCTTGCCGCGCGCGGTTTCACCGAATTTGACTTCTTTAGCCGCCATGTTTCTTCACCTTGTATGATATGGTTCGCGGAATGAATTCCGATGGAATGGGTCAGGGCTTACTTGATGACACCCATGATGTCCGTTTCGCGCATGATGAGGAGTTCCTCGCCATCCAGCTTGACTTCCGTGCCGGCGTACTTGGCGAAGAGGACGATGTCGCCCACTTTGACATCCATTTTACGCACCGAGCCGTTCTCCAGGATGGCACCGTTGCCAACGGCCAGCACCTCGCCCTGAATGGGCTTTTCCTTGGCCGTGTCCGGGATGATGATCCCGCCGGCGGTTTTCTTTTCCTCCTCGGTCCGTTTGACCACGACACGATCATGCAGGGGACGCAATTTTGTTTTCACCATCTTCCTGATCTCCAGAACAAAAAAGTTTACCAAGTGAAAGAACAACGGGGCCGTGCCCCGCTTTGGCACTCGCCGCGATTGAGTGCTAATGTATGCACGAGTTGCCGGGAGTCAAGAGGGGGAGGGGAAAATTTTTTCGACATGGACACGATTGAGCTTGCCGCTTTGGAATCCTTCGAGGTCGAGGGTGACGAAGGCGAAGCCGATCTCGCGCAGCGCGGTGGCCGCCTGACGGCGCAGCGCCGGCTCCAGGAGGCGGGGGAGTTCGTGTTCGGTCAACTCGATGCGGGCGCAATCCCCCTGCTTGCGCACGCGCACCGTGGTGAAGCCTTGCGCTTTCAGCCAGGTTTCGGCCTGCTCCACCATGCGCAGGGAGTCGATGCGGATCGGCTCGCCATAGGCGATGCGCGAGGAAAGACAAGGGGAGGCGGGTTTGTCCCAGGTGGGCAGGCCCAACTCTCTGGAGAGGAGGCGGATGTCGTTCTTGTCGAGGCCGGCCTCCAGCAACGGGCTTTCCACCTGGTACTGCTTCTTGGCCTGAAAGCCTGGCCGGTAGTCGTCGAGGTCGTCACGATTGGAGCCGTCGAACAGGTGCAGATACCCTTCGGCACGGGCCAGATGGGCAAGACGTTGGAAAAGGTCGCTTTTGCAAAAGAAACAACGATCCGGCCCGTTGCGGACAAAGCCGGGATCGTCGATTTCTTTGCTTTCGATGAAGCGGTGAGCCAGCCTGAGCCGGTCCACGACGGTGCGGACATCGTCCAGGTCCTGGGCCGGCATGGTGGGTGAGGTGGCGGTCACCGCCAGATAAGGGATGCCGGACGCCTGCACCGCCGCCACGAGCAGGGTGCTGTCCACCCCGCCCGAAAAGGCAACCAGGGCATTTTTCCGGTTGCGCAACGCTGCCTGCATGGCCTGATATTTTTCGCGATGGGAGATTTCGATCATGGTGTGCCGGGCCGGTAAAGGGATATGTAGCGCCTCAAGTGCCATGTTAACATGAGGGCGCGGGTTTTACCAAGCCGTCTCGCCAGCGCAGCGTACCACGCAGCGCTCCCCGGAACGAAAATCTCCCGATCGCCTGACCTGCCGACCCGCTAGTGCCACATCCCTCCCCTGCCGTGGGCATGGTATTCGGGTTCCGGAAAGACCAGCGCCACGACCACGCCGGTGAGCAGAACCGCCATGCCGGCCCAGGCATGAAACTCAAGGACGTGCACGACCCCCTCAAGGATCAATAAAAATCCAACAAAAATCAAGAATTGGTAAAATCTGTCCATGGTCGTCGCTCCTGTCTGTGCGAAGGGTTGCGGGTTGGAATGATTCTGTGCGGAATTTTCCAAATTTGCAAGAAATATATTTGCAAAGTTGGAAAATTATGCAATCATGGAAACCAATATGGCGTTTGTTCCGCTCCACCGCTTGCAACAAGGGGCCGCACACATGACCACCCGACTGGATGAATCCGGCTTGGCAGGACATTGTCAACACACGGGACTGAGCAGCCAGGAGGCTGCCCGACGCCTGCAGACAGAGGGGTACAACGAACTCCCGGACATCGGAAGTCACCATCTGCTGGAAATCGTGGGGGATGTCCTGAAGGAGCCGATGTTCCTGATGCTCCTCGCCTGCGGGGGGATCTACCTGCTCATGGGGCGGGAGCATTGGGGGGATGCCATGATTCTGTTGGGATTCGTCTTTCTGGTGATCGACATCACGGTGGTCCAGGAGTGGCGCACGGAAAAGGCGCTGGCGGCCTTGAAGAGCCTTTCCAGTCCCCGCGCCCTGGTGATCCGGGATGGTCGGCAAACGCGGATTCCGGGTCGCGAGGTGGCGCGGGGCGACTGGATGAGAATCGGCGAAGGGGATCGGATCGCGGCAGACGGGGTGGTGCGGGAGAGTCGTCACCTGATGGTGGATGAATCCCTGCTGACCGGAGAGTCGCAACCGGTACGCAAACATGCCCGCGACGGCGAAGCGGAACTGACGCGACCAGGCGGGGAGGATCTGCCGTTCGTCTACTCCGGGACCCTGGTGACCCGAGGCGAAGGGGTGGTGGAGATCCTGGCCACCGGCGCCCGCTCCGAACTGGGACGGATAGGCCGCTCGCTGACGGAGTTGCCGCACGAATCCACCCCGCTGCAAAAGGAGACCGGGCGACTGGTGGCCACATTGGCCACGATCGGGCTGACGCTCTGCACGCTGCTGGTGGTGCTCTACGCCCTGACGCGAGGCAATACCCTGGCCGCCTGGCAGGAGGGATTCCTGGCAGGGATCGCCACGGCCATGGCCATTCTGCCCGAAGAATTTCCGGTCATATTGACCATTTTCCTGGCATTCGGCGCCTGGCGCATCTCCCGGAACCGGGTATTGACCCGCCGCATGCCGGCCATCGAGACCCTGGGGGCCGCCAGCGTGCTGTGCGTGGACAAGACCGGCACCCTCACCCGCAACCGCATGACCGTGCGCGCGCTGTGGCCGTGCCGCGAGGAGGCCCCCCTCGAACGGGTCGCAGGCAGGGAGGAGTGGTCGGGCCGGGATCCCGCGCGCGACCTGCTGGAGACCGCGACACTGGCCTCGCGACCCGAACCGTTCGACCCCATGGAGCGGGCGATCCTGGAGGCGTACCGGTCCCTGCCGGGCCATGCCGAACGCCGGGATGGCTGGCGGATGATCCGTGAATACCCCCTCTCAGGAGAATTCATGGCCACCTCGCAGGTGTGGGAGCGCGAGGACGGCACAGGGCGCCTGGTGGCCGCCAAGGGCGCTCCGGAGTCGGTCGCGCTGCTGTGCCGGATGACGCAAGCCGAGCGGGAGCGCCTGGATCGGCAGGTGGAACGGCTGGCGGCCCGCGGATTGCGGGTGCTGGGTGTGGCACAGGGGTCGTGGGAGGGGCCGCTGCCCGATTCTCAGCAAGAGTTGTCGTGTACGTTTCTGGGCATGATCGCGCTGGAGGATCCGGTGCGTCCGGGGGTGCCGGAGGCCATTGTCGAATGCAACCGGGCGGGCATTCGGGTGATGATGATCACCGGCGACAATCCGGTCACCGCACGGGCCATCGCCCGGCAGATCGGGCTGAGCCACCCGGAGGAGGTGATCACCGGCCCGGAACTGGCGGCCATGAGCCAGGAGGCCCTGGCCGAGCGCATCGCCACGGTGGACATCTTTGCCCGCATGGTGCCGGAGCAGAAACTGCGCATCGTCCAGGCGCTCAAGTCCCATGGCCGGGTGGTGGCCATGACCGGGGACGGGGTCAACGATGCCCCGGCGCTGAAGGCGGCCCACATCGGCATCGCCATGGGGGAACGCGGCACCGACGTGGCGCGCGAGGCGGCGGACCTGGTGCTGCTGGATGACGACTTCACCTCGATCGTCAGGGCGGTACGTCTCGGTCGGCGCATCCACGACAACATCCGCAAGGCGATCGCCTATGTGCTGGCGGTCCATGTGCCCATCGTGGGTCTGGCCATGACCCCGATCTTCTTTCCGTCCCTGCCGTTGCTGCTCTTGCCGGTGCATATCGTCTTTCTGGAGATGATCATCGATCCGGCCTGCTCCATCATTTTCGAGGCCGAGCCGGAAGAACCGGGCATCATGGATCGACCGCCGCGTCCGTCCGACGAACGGCTGTTCGGGTCGGCCTCGATCGGTCTGAGTCTGCTGCAGGGTGGGGTGGTCCTGGGGGTGCTGTGGATCATCCTCTGGCTGGGCCGCGCCTGGGATCATACCGACAACGCCGTGCGGGCCGGGGTCTTCACCGCCATGGTGGTGGCCAATCTCTTCCTGATTTTGACCAATCGTTCCTGGCAGCGCTCCCTGCTGGAGATCATGCGGGTGCCCAACCCCGCCGTGCAGTGGATCGGGGCGGGTGTGGCGATTTTTCTGACCCTGGTGCTGAGCGTGCCTTTGCTGTCGCGTCTGTTCCATTTCGATCCCATGCATGGATCGGATCTGGTCGCCTGTCTGGCAGCCGGGGTGTTGGCCATCCTCTGGTTCGAGCTGCTGAAGGTGATGCGTGGCCGCAACGGGGCCGACTCGGGGAGCCTGGGCATCTGAACCAAGAAACATTTTGTGCCTGGACGTAGGCAACGATTGACAGCTGGCGCGCACGTCATGAACAATAAGGGGATGTGGTTTGCCTATCGACATACCCCAGGACATCAATATGATTCGCATTCAGACAGAGGATTTCTCGACGGAACGGGAGGTGGAGGCGCTGTTGCAGGGCCGGACCATGGTGGGAGGGGTGGTGACCTTTGTCGGCACGGTGCGCGACCTGGCGGAAGGAGATGCCCTGGAGGCCATGATCCTGGAGCACTACCCCGGCATGACCGAGGCGGAACTGGCCCGCATCGAGGCCGCCGCGCGGGCGCGGTTCGCGGTGGAAGAGATCCTGGTGGTCCATCGGGTGGGACGCCTGCAGGTGGCGGACAACATCGTGCTGGTGGTGGCCACGGCGCGACATCGGGCCGATGCGTTCGACGCCTGCCGTTACATGATCGATTACCTGAAAAAATCGGCCACCTTCTGGAAACAGGAGATCACAACAGGGGGCACGGCCCGTTGGGTGGAGGTCTGTCCCGGCTGCGAGGCGGCAGCCGGTCGCTGGGAGGAACCGAACAACATGCCTGGATGCAAGGAGCATGACCATGGCCATGGCCGGACCGTGGCATGGCACGATGTGCGGGTCGGGATCCTGACCCTGTCGGACAGTCGCGAGCGGGCCACGGATGCCAGCGGAGACGCCCTGGAAGGGCTGGTCCGGGGCTACGGAGGTGTGGTGGCGGCGCGGGATCTGCTGCCGGACGACCGGGAAAAAATCCGGGAACGGCTGCACCACTGGGCGCGCGAGGAGCAACTGAATGTAATCCTGACCACCGGCGGGACCGGACCGGGGCCGCGGGACGTGACGCCGGAGGCCACCCGCGACGTGTGCGACCGGGAGCTGCCGGGTTTCGCGGAGCTGATCCGGGCAGCGGGATTGCGCAAAAAGCGCTCCGCCGCATTGACCCGAGGGGTGAGCGCCTTTTGCGACCGCACCCTGGTGATCAATCTCCCCGGCTCCACCCGCGGGGCGGTGGAGAGCCTGGAGGCGGTGGCCGATCTGGTGCCCCATGCTTTGCGCATGGCCCATGGAGGAGGACATTGAAATGATGCCGTTCGACGAAGCCTATGCCCGCATGCTGGCGGAGGTCCGACCGATCCGGGAAAGCGTTGCGGTGCCGGTCAGCGAGGCCCTGGGACGGGTATTGTCCGAGCCGGTGATTGCCCCGGCGGATGTGCCCAATCACGCCAATTCCGCCATGGACGGCTATGGGGTGCGCAGTATCGATTGCGCCGGGACCGGGCCGGTCACCCTGAGGGTGATCGCCGACCTGCCCGCCGGCGACCGGCTGACCAACCCGTTGTGGGAGGGCGAGGCGGTGCGCATCATGACCGGCGCGCCGATTCCTCCGGGATGCGACTGCGTGGTGATGCAGGAGATGGTGCGCCGCGAGGGAGACCGGGTGACGATCCCCCCTGGCAGGAGCATTGGCGAGAACATCCGCCCCGCCGGGGAAGACATCCGCCAGGGAACTGCGGTGCTGCCCGCCGGATGCCGGTTGCGCCCCCCCCATCTGGGGCTGCTGACCAGTCTGGGTCTGGCGCAGGTGGAGGTGGTGCGCCGTCCGGTGGTGGCGTTGCTCTCCACGGGCAACGAGGTGCTGGAGCCGGGAACCCCGCTGCTGCCCGGCCAGGTGTACGACAGCAACCGCAGCTCCCTGCGGGCCGCATTGACCACCCTGGGGATGGAAGTGCTGGATCTGGGCGTGGTCCGGGATGACCGGGAGCGGATCGCCGCTCTGTTGCGCCAGGCGGGCGAGGAGGCCGACGCGGTGATCACCACCGGGGGGGTGTCGGTGGGGGATCACGATCTGGTCAAGGAGGTGCTGGGGGGCCAGGGGGAGATCCATTTCTGGCAGGTGGCCATGAAACCCGGCAAGCCGCAGGCTTATGGCCGTCTGGGCCAGGCCTGTTTTTTCGGCCTGCCCGGCAATCCGGTTTCCGGCCTGACGGTCTTTCTGCTGATGGTCCGGCCTGCCCTGCTGCGCCTGATGGGGGCCGCCGACGAGCCGCCCCGGCAATTGCGGGCCACCTTCCGTGGCCGGCTGAACAAAAAACACAACCGCATGGATTTCATTCGCGGCGTGGCCCATTTCGACCCGGACGGGGTATGGGTGGAGACCACCGGGGCACAAGGGTCGGGAATCCTGACCAGCCTGGCGAAAGCCAACGCCCTGATCGTACTGCCCGAAGCCCCGGTGACGCTCCAGGACGGGGACGTGGTGACCATCCGCCTGATCGATTATGCATGACGCCCATGGAACTGACCCATTTCGATGAACAGGGCGCTGCCCGCATGGTGGATGTCTCGGCCAAGCCGGAGACCGAGCGCGTGGCCGTGGCCGGAGGGGAGGTGATCATGGCCCCCGCCACCTTGCGGCTGATTCTGGACCGTGGCTTGGCCAAGGGGGATGTCCTGGAGACCGCCAGGCTGGCCGGAATCATGGCCGCCAAGCAGGTGGACCGGCTCATTCCGTTGTGTCATCCGATCCATCTCGCCTCGGTGCGTCTGGAGTTCGAGCCGGATCATGCCGGCAACCGGATTCTGATGCGTGCCTGGGCCAAGAGCACCGGTCGCACCGGGGTGGAGATGGAGGCCATGACCGCTGTGGCCGTGGCCGGCCTGACCATCTACGACATGTGCAAGGCCGTGGATCGCGAGATGGTGATCGGTGCGATCCGGCTGCTGGAAAAAAGCGGCGGCAAGAGCGGCCACTTCCGGCGCGCGGAGTGATCCGCCAGTGCCCTTGACCGACTCCTTCGGACGCACCATCCGTTACTTGCGGGTTTCGGTGACCGACCGTTGCAATATGCGCTGCGACTACTGTCGTCCATCGGTCGAGCCGATGTTGCCCGATCACGTGGAACTGCTCACCCTGGAGGAGATCGCCCGTCTGGTGCGCCTGTTCGTCGGGCTGGGGGTGGACCGTTTCCGGCTGACCGGCGGGGAGCCGCTCCTGCGGCGCAATCTGCTCTCCCTGGTGCGGGAACTGGGCGCCATGCCCGGTTTGCACGAACTTTCCCTGACCACCAATGCCTTGTTGCTGGACAGATTCGCTCATGACCTGCGCGCGGCGGGGGTCAGGCGGGTCAACATCTCTTTGGATTCGTTGACCCCGGAGACTTTTGCCCGCATCACCCGTGGCGGAGACCTGACCCGGGTATTGGCCGGAATCGACGCGGCTGTGCAGGCGGGTCTTGCGCCGGTCAAGGTCAACATGGTGGTGATGCGCGGGGTGAACGAACACGAAATCCCGGAGATGATCCGTTTCGCCGCCCGAAACGGGCTGCTGTTACGTTTTATCGAAACCATGCCGATCGGGGATGCCGGCCAGTCGTATCCCGAACGATTCATCAGTGCTGCAGAGATTTTGCGGATTGCCCGTGAGGCCTTCGGTCAGGAACCGTTGCCGGCGGACCCGGCTGTGGGGCTGGGGGCGGGTCCGGCCCGTTACTTCCGCATCGAGGGGACCGGAGCGGAAGTCGGGGTGATTGCAGCGCGTTCGCGGCACTTCTGCGACACCTGCAACCGGATGCGGCTCACTTCCAGGGGGGGACTGGTATTGTGTTTGGGCGCCATGGACGTGGTGGACCTGAAAACGCCCCTGCGGGCCGGGGCCTCGGACGAAGCACTTCTGGAGACGATCCGGGCGGCGGTGGCCATGAAACCGGCGCGTCATCAGTTCGATGCCGCTTCTGTCCAGCTCTCCCCCACTCTGAACATGGCCTCCGTCGGGGGATAGGCAGGCTTATGAATTGCAAACCGGACAACACGGATCCTTGGCGATACGCACACGATGCACGATGCCATCCAACAGATTGATCAATACCAACGAACCGGACAAAGAAACACCGATACCAAGCAGTTCCTTGATCGCTTCGGCGGCCTGCCAACTCCCCACCACGCCGGTGACAGCCCCCAACACCCCAGCCGTGGCGCAGGTGGGCACCGCCTCATGACCATTCGCCTCCCCGCTGACGGGATACAGACAACGATAACAGGGAGCGGCAGGGTCCACCCCATGCCGAAAGGTGGCAATCTGACCCTCGAAACCAAGAACGGCTCCGGAGATCAACACCTTTCCAGCCTCCTTCGCGGCCTGATTGAGCAGATAACGGGTGGCGAAATTGTCACTGCCATCCACAATCAGGTCGCACCCGGCGATGATCGTTTTCAAGTTGTTTTCATCGATTCTTTCACCAAATGCCGTAACCCGCACCTCCGGGTTGAGGGCTTGCAAGGTCCGCGCGGCGGATTCGGTCTTGAGGAGACCGATACGGTCGGTGGCATGCAGGATCTGACGCTGAAGGTTGGACAGTTCCACCCGATCCCCATCCGCAATCACCAGATGCCCCACCCCTGCAGCGGCGAGATAACTGGCTGCAGGCGATCCCAACCCCCCCGCACCCAGGATGAAAACCGATGCCGCGCCGAGCCGGCGCTGTCCCTCACCACCGATTTGCCGCAGCAGAATCTGGCGGGAATAACGGACCATCTGGTCATTGGAAAGCATGGGAGTGGACATGAGATGCAGGCCAGACGGGGTGGTCATTCCGACTGACGGATCCACCAGGGGACCGTCAGTCGGAAAGCGAAAGGATCGGATTGCCGAAGCAGCCGGCAATCAATAATCCTTGTACTTGGCAACCACCACACCGCTGACGATGAGCTGATCCTGGATTTCGATCAGGGGATAGCGGGAGTTGAGGGGTTTCATGTATTGCCGCGCCCCGTGGACGATCAGTTGCTTGAGGGTGCACCGGTTGTCGCCGGGGGTGCGGGCGATGAGAAACCGATTGTGCTCGGCCTTGATGGTGGGATCGACGATGATGATCTCCCCTTCGGTGAATTCCGGCTGCATGGAGTCGTCCGGGACTTCGAGGGCATAGGCCTTGGCGCTGGTCTTGGGGGCGACCGGGATCCAGGCCTTCACGTTTTCGGGGTGATGGGAGTCGGCGGTTTCCGGGGTATAAGACTTGGCTTCTTCCCAGGAGATGAGGGGAATGCGGGCGATGACCGGCACGCGATAGCCCTCGGCAGACTCCGCGACGGCGAGACCGGGATCGGTGCCAGGGTGACCGCCGAGGCTCATTTCGCCGCGTCCGGTATCCAGCCAGATGGGATCCACGCCGCAGGTCAGCGCGATGGAGACGGTGCGTCTGGAGGAGCGGGAACGTCCGCATTCCAGTTTATGAACGGCGGTCTGGCTGATGCCGACACGATCGGCGAGCTGTTTCTGGGTGAGATTGGCGAATTTGCGGGCGGTTTGGATGCGGTCACTCAGGGTCAGGGTACTGGTTCTTTCGCTCATGGTTTATTTGTCCTCATGTTTGTTGAAATACTGCGTCAGGGATTTTATTTACATCATTGAAAAGTCTGGTGCAACATTTTTTATCTGCTTGCGATAGATAACCGCCATGCCTGTGCCACAATAAAATACTTTTCCTCTTCTGTCGAGTTGTACGACTTGCGCTTCCTGGCATGTTTTTTAACATTCGCAGCTTGCACTGTTTGACACCAATAATGTAAAATAGTTCAAATCGCACGCTGGATATTTTGCGTTAAAATTTGTAACAGACGGTTATTGCCACACCAACCAACCCACAAGGAGTCTGCCCGATGGTTCGATACACCAAGCAACCCCCCCGTTCCGAGGCCGACCGCACGCAACGGGAGCAGGCCCTGATCGCGACCGCACGCAAGAACGCCGATACCCGCGCCGCCGGATACCGGGAGCGCTCCCTGGCGATTCATCCCTGGGTATGTGCCCGCTGTGGTCGCGCCTTCGTGCGCGAAAACCTCTCGGAATTGACGGTCCATCACAAGGACCACAACCACGACAACAACCCGGAAGACGGCAGCAATTGGGAAAACCTCTGTCTGTACTGTCACGACAACGAACACGCCCGACACGAGGAACATCTGGCGGCCCGGGGACGCGGCATTGCCACGGATACGGGAGAGTCTGCGTCCACATACCAGCCATTCGCCAACCTCATGGAGCTTCTGCAACGCAAGAACACCTGAATGTTATACTTCCTTGGTGATAAAGACAATAAAAAAAACCAACCAGTGACCGAAAAAAAAAGGATCTCCAACCCTTGCCCTTACCCTTGTTGCTCACAATACCGGTCAGCAAGTGATCCTTTTATTGTGCATGGATGGCGCCCCCCCTTCCAGGCTTGCGCACGTCACACAACCAAACGTGAAAAAAATCCTTGCCTGTTGGTATGTTAACAAGATACGACACGACCCTGGGAACATAAAAAAAAGCGCCCTTTGGCGACGAAGGTCGCCAATCGGGACAACACATGCAGTCAAGGGACGAAAACGGGGTTACTCGTTGTCTTCAACGGGGAGGTCGTGAAAACCCACCTGGAGAATCGTGCGCGCCAGGAGTTCGCTGATGCGGCGGGTGTGCTCCTTGCATTGCGTTTTTTCCGGCCCCTGGTCCTTCCAGCGTAACAGAAGTTCCTTGCAGGAAGGGGTGCCGATGGCCTCCATGTAGCGCTTGTAGAAGATCTGGGTGAGGGTGTAGGCCTTTTCCTTGGCGTACTCGTCGCCAGGCTGGTCGCGGCCCGCGATCATGCCGATGGACATGATCCCGGATGTGAGGACCCCGCAGGTCTGCTGGAGTTCGGAAAAACCGCCGTTGAAGGGGGTGGCCAGCCGGGTGATGGTGGCAGGATCGACAAGGTGGGGCGCGAAGACCTCGGCAAAGGCCTTGAGCATGGCCTCGGCGCAAGAAAATTGCCCGTCCGCGTAGTAGTTCTTGGCCCGTTCGCTCACCAGACGAATGATCTCGTCTTCCGACAGGAGTTGGGGCGTGGTCGAGTCGGTGCGCTGGGTCTGGGGTGCGGTGGTATCGGGCATGTTTCCTGAAAGATCACCAATCAAGAAGTTGAAAACAAAAACGCCTTCAAACGGGCCTGCGGATGGACAACAGCACCGTGCCATCCGCGCGCTCCTCATGGACGAACTCCAACCCCCGCTCCCGCAGCCTGGGAAAAAGGGGATGCGGGACACGACCGATGGTCACCCGCAGCACAGCCCCCGGCAGCAGGGTGGTGACCGATTGAAGAATACGCAACATGGGTTCCGGGGCCGGCAGATGGCGGACATCCAGTTCCTGGTTCAAGTCGGCGGTCATGGTCACCTGTTTCGAGCATGCCCCTTTGCGGGAAAAACGCGCTTGTGACAAGATTATCCCTCAACTCAATACAAGTCACGATCCTTTGATACGATTTTTAAGGATGGACCGCAATGGATGGAATCTGGATCCCCGTGTTCCTGCAAGTGCAGGAGCGGGAGTGCCTGCTGGTGGGCGATGGCGAGGAGGCCAGGGCCAAGGGAGCCGCCCTGCTGCGGGCCGGGGCGCGCATGACCGTCGTGGCCCCGGAACTGACGGGATTTCTGCTCGCAGAGGCCCAGGCAGGCCGGTTGCGCTGGCTGGCGGAGCGCTTCCGCCCCGACCATCTGGACGGCGTCTGGCTGGCGGTGAGCGCTTTGACCGACGAGGAGGTCAACGCCGCGATCCATGCGGCAGCAATGGCGCGCGGGATATGGCTGAACGTGGTGGACCGACCGCGCTACTGCACCTTCGTCTGGCCGGCGGTGGTGGAACGACCGCCGGTGACCGTGGCCATTTCCACAGGGGGGCGGTCACCGGCGTTGGCGGGGTATTTGCGCCGACGCATCGGGGAGTGGCTGCCGATGGGCATCGGCGGACTGGCGGAACGACTGGCGGAATGGCGCAAGGGGGTGCCGGGCGGTCTGGTGGCACGGGCGAGATTCTGGCATAATCTGCTTAACGATGGTTTGGCGGAGCGCTACCTGGCGGGCGACGAGGCGGGCGCCGAGGCCATGGTCCGGACGGCACTGGCGCGGGAAGGCAAAGACTGGGAGGAAAAACCATGATCAAACGGGTGTCCACCGACATTCTGACAGCCGGGATGTATGTACACGACTTCAACCACGACTGGAAAGACCCCTGCTGCCGGGACCGGGACCCGAACGCCTTCCGGGGTCCGCGCCTGCTGCGCACCGACGAAGAGGCCCAGGCGGTGCTCGCCCACGGCATCCGCGAGGTCTACATCGACACCGCGCGCGGCAAGGACGTGGAAGAGGCCCCCAGCGCCGCCGAGGTGCAAGCCATGCTGGAGGCCCAGTTGCGGGAACTGGGGGACGATGAGGAGGACAAGGAAGTCGTCGTCCCCATGGAAAAAGAGCTGCAGCAGGCCGCCAAGGTCAAGGCCCAGGCCCGCTCCCTGGTGGGTTCCGTGCTGGAAGATGCCCGTCTGGGCAAACAGGTGACCCTCACCCCGGTGAAGGACGCGGTGCGCAACATGGCCGATTCCATGTTCCGCAACCCGGACGCCCTGCTCTCCCTGAGCCTGATCAAGCAAAAAGACGAGTACACCTTCATGCATTCGGTGAACGTGGGGGTCTTTCTGATGTCGTTCTGCCGGACCCTGGGCATGGAAGAAGAGGAGATCATCAACGTGGGGGTGGGAGGGATGCTGCACGACATCGGCAAAATGCGCACCCCGGAGGCGATCCTCAACAAGCCCGGCAAGCTCTCCGACGAAGAGTTCGCCATCATGAAAAAGCATGTGGTCTTCAGCCGCAAAATCCTCTCCGAGACCCCAGGCATCGCCGAGGTGAGCATGCACGTGGCCGCCCAGCATCACGAACGCCACGACGGCTCCGGCTACCCCCAGGGACTGAAAGGGAGTGAAATCAACCAGTTCGGCCAGATGGCGGCGATCGTCGATGTCTACGACGCCATCACCTCGGATCGCTGCTATCACAAGGGAAACGCCCCGCACGTAGCCCTCAAACGCATGCTGGAGTGGAGCCGCTTCCATTTCAGCAGCGAGTTGTATCAGAAATTCGTCCAGTGTGTGGGCATCTACCCCATGGGAACACTGGTGCGTCTGGAAAACGGCCTGCTGGGGGTGGTGATCCTGCCCAACAGCGAAAGCCTCCTCCACCCGATGGTGAAGATCATCATCAACGGCAAGACCGGTCAGCGCCTGGAACCCAAGGAGGTCAACCTGCTGACCTATCAGGGCGACACCGCCTCCGGTTACATCATCAAGGCCTACGAGGACCACGAAAAATGGCGCGTCAATCCCCTGGAGTTCCTCACCAACCCCAAACTGTACGAATGACATTGGAGAGCGTTTTTTAACACAGCAAAATTGTTGATAAAAAAATCCCCTCCGGTTCCCTGGCGGGATTGTCATCTTTGCCGGATTGGGTTATCATCCGATAATCTTGCATCCGTCGATCCTCGCTGCCTCACCTTGCGCTCCGAATGAACCGTTTCCTTTACGGCAACGACCGTTTTCTGGCGTTGCTTTTGATCTTGTTTTTTCTCGTCGCGGATCGCTTCCCGCCCATCCAGGCGCTGGAATGGATGGCCTACGACCGCGCGATGACGGCCACCCACCGTCCCCCGGAAGCCCGCATCGTCCTGATCACCATCGACGAAACCTCCATCGCCCGCCAGGGACCCTGGCCATGGAACGAACTCCCCTTCGTCCGACTGCTGGAGATCCTGAACCAAAACGGCGCCAAGGTGATCGGCTTCACCTTTCCCCTGCCCGCCCTGCCTCCCGATGCCCAGCCCGGTCCTCTCTCCAGGGCGCTGCGCGCCAACGGCAACGTGGTCCTGGGTCTGCCCCCCCACCGGGACGGCCCGGCGCATCCGGCGCCCCGCAAGCCCCCCCCCTATCTGCTCGAGGCGGCCATCCCCGCCCTGGACGGGGGTGTGGGCGAGAAACTCCAACCCATGACCGTCCCCGACATCCGCCTCCCCGAAGAGTCCCTCGGCTCCGGGGCGGCCCGCATCGGCGTCGCCCTGCCCCCCGCTGCCGCCGACCCCACGATGCGTTCCGTTCCCCTGGTCGTCCAATACCGTGACATCATCCTGCCCTCCCTGGCCCTGGCGGTGGTCGCCCATTTTCAAAAACTGGACAAGAAATGGATCCGCCTCCATCCCGATGGCGGCCTCGACCTGGGAGAAACGGAACTGCGCACCTGGAAACACTGGGCAATGCTGCCGCAATTCCCCTCCCCTGCGGATGGGCATGCGGAATTCGCCACCTATCCCATGCACGAGATCCTGGCAGGCAACATCCCCTCCGACCGCCTGCGCGGCAGGATCGCCCTGGTGGGGTTGACCTCGCCCATGCTCGCCCCCCCCCTCGTCACGCCGGGCGGACGCGCCATGACCCCCCTGGAGATCCAGGCCCACGCCGTGGCCGCCATTCTCAACCGGGATCCCATCGTCATCCCCTCCTGGGCCGGCACGGTCCGCTACCTGCTCTACCTGGTGGCCGGTGTGCTCCTGTTGTTCGCCCTGCCCTCCTCCCAGCCCAGGACCCTCCCCGGCATCCTGGGGCTGTCCGTGCTGCTGCTGCTCCCGCTGGGCGTGATCCTGCTGTTTCATTTCCGCTTCATGACCCACCGGGGATTCTGGGTGCCGATGATGGGACCGGCAGCCTTGCTGGCGAGCGGCTTTTTATTGCTGGTCATCGTCAAGCAGGCGCTCTTCCACCGGCCCCACCGCTCCTTCCAGCACATGACCATCGCGGAAAACAACCGGATGCTGGGACTGGCATTCCAGGGGCAGGGGAAAGGGGCCATGGCCTGGGAAAAATTCCTGCTTTGCCCCATGGACGCCGACATGATGCACATCCTCGACCGCCTCGCCCTGGATTTCGAAAGGGCGCGCCGCTTCGCCGAGGCCACCCAGGTCTACCTGCGCATGACCAAATACGACGCGCATTTCCCCCATCTCCAGGAACGACTCCAGAACGCCATGCGCATGGCCGACCAGGAAGAAGAGACCCCCGCCGGCATCCTGGATCGCCTGCCCACGGAACTGGGACCCTGCCGCGTCACCGAAGAGGTGGCCAGCGATGCCTTGGGCGCCTTGTTCCTGGCCCATCATCGGGAACGGGAAGAACCGGTCCTCCTGCGCGTCATGCCACGCGGGCCGTCCACCAATGCAACGGAGATCGCCCTGGCCCGCCTCTGGGAACGGGACCTGACCATCCTGCGCGGCCTCCACCATCGCGGCGTGGTCGCCGTTCTGGACGCCAGCCAGATTGCCAGGCTCTTCATCGTGGCGATGGAGTCCTTTTCGCCACGACACGCCATGGACCGCTACCTCTCCCCGGACAACCCCATGCCTTTGCCCCTGCTCCTGCATGCCATGATCCAGGCCGCCCTGGCCCTGGATTACGTCCATCAGCAGGGAGTCACCCATGGCAATCTCGGACCACGGGAGCTGATTTTCGATCCCGAAGGACGCGTGCTCAAGATCCGGGATTTCGGCGTCGCCCGCTTCCTGGGACGCCATCCGGCAGGCAGCGGACTCTCCCCCTACTCCGCCCCCGAGGCGGTGAACGAACACATCGACGATCCGCGCAGCGACCTCTACGCCCTGGGCGCCATTTTCATGCACCTGCTCACCGGGCAACCCCCGTTCCGGGAGGATGATCCCGAGGAACTGCGCCAGCGCATTCTCTCCCCGCTCTCCCCCACCCGCGCGGATTTCCGGTCGGACATCCCGCCCGAACTGGCCGGCGTGCTGGTCGCGGCATTGCGCAAGGATCCCGAACAACGCTATCAGCGCGGAGCCGACATGGCACGGGATCTGCTACGTTTCGTAAAATCAAGAGCCGCGCGGGAAAAAGACCAACGTCAGGAGTGACGAATTCCTTGGCATGCGGCTTGTATGGGTAGGACAATATCGGGTAGACTACTAGGCAAAAAGATCCCCGTGTTTGTTTCGTCCATCACTTTGTCACCGGGAGAATACCGCATGACCGTTCGTCGCCTGGAAAAGAGTGGCAAGACCCTGGCTCGCTCGGCGGCCGCTCAGGCAAAACATTCCGCCCAGTCTTTGGACGGGGCAAATTTTTCCAAGTCTCTGGCGGCCCTCACCGGGATCCAGGAGACCATCCCCCTGCTGGCGACCCTCTCCGCCGGCGCGGTCAGTACGGCGGAACGCGCTCCCACCCCCTACCAGCGCCGTCAGCAGACGGAACAGGCCACCGACCTGCTGGACTCACTGGAGGCACTGGGCCGCGACCTGATCAACGACGAACTGGTGGAGCCGGACGAAACCCGCAAACGGCTGCGCGAAACCCGCGATCAGGCCCTGCACTCCCTCTCGACCGCCCCGGAAAACGGTCACGAACGCGACTTGTTGCACCGCACTGCGGTTTTGGCAACAGTGGAACTGGCGAAAACGGATCGAGGGGATTATAAATAGGGGGCGTCTTCCAAAGACCGTGGGAGACGCGACCCCGGCTTCGGGGTTGGCGCCCTCTCCAATCTATCGCTCCCCTGGTTTCGCATGTCCCTGGACTCTATTCGCAATTTTTCCATCATCGCCCATATCGACCACGGGAAAAGCACCCTGGCGGATCGGCTCATCGAACTCACCGGTGCCATGGATGCCCGTGACATGACTGCCCAGGTCCTCGACAGCATGGACCTGGAGCGGGAACGCGGCATCACCATCAAGGCCCAGTCCATGCGCCTGAAATATCAGGCCAGAGACGGACGCACCTACATCTTCAACTTCATCGATACCCCGGGCCACGTGGACTTCTCCTACGAGGTCTCCCGCTCCCTGGCGGCCTGCGAAGGGGTGCTGCTGGTGGTGGACGCGGCGCAAGGGGTCGAGGCGCAAACCCTCGCCAACGTCTACATGGCCCTGGATCACGACCTGGCCGTCATCCCGGTCCTCAACAAGATCGACCTCCCCTCTGCCAACCCCGAAGCGGTGCGCAAACAGATCGAGGATGTCATCGGCCTGGACGCCTCGGACGCCATCCTCGCCTCGGCCAAGTCCGGCATCGGCGTCGCGGAGATCCTGGAAGCGGTCACCACCCGCATCCCGCCGCCCAAAGGCAACCCCAACGCCCCCCTGCGGGCGTTGATCGTGGACTCCTGGTATGATAACTTCCTCGGCGTGGTCTCTCTGGTGCGCATCGTCGATGGCCGGCTCTCCACGGAACCCGCCAACCGCACCCGGCGCATCCGTTTCATGAGCTCCGGCCTGGAGTCCCCCCTGGATCAGGTGGGCGTCTTCACCCCACGCCTGACCCCGGTGGCCTCCCTGGGCGCCGGCGAGGTCGGCTGGCTGGTGGCAGGCATCAAGGAGGTCTCCCAGGCCAGGGTGGGCGATACCATCACCGACGCAGGCAACCCGGCGACCGAACGGTTGCCCGGTTTCAAGGAGATCAAACCCCTGGTCTTCGCCGGACTGTATCCCACCTCCGCCTCGGACTTCGTGCTGCTCAAGGAATCCCTGGAAAAACTCTCCCTCAACGACGCCTCCATCGTCTTCGAGACCGAGAGTTCCCCGGCCCTGGGGTTCGGCATGCGCTGCGGTTTCCTGGGCATGCTCCACATGGAGATCGTCCAGGAACGCCTGGAACGGGAGTTCGGACTCGATCTGGTCACCACAGCGCCCACCGTGGTCTATCGCGCCTTCCTCACGGACGGCGCCATGGAGGAGGTCCACAACCCCTCGGCCCTGCCCGCGCCGAACAAGCTGGATCATATCGAGGAACCCTTCATCCTCGCATCGATCCTCACCCCGCCCGAGTACGTCGGCCCTCTGATGCAGCTTTGCACCGACCGGCGAGGTTTGCAGCGAGACATCCACTACATCTCCGATTCCCGGGCCATGCTCCGTTACGAGCTGCCCCTGAACGAAGTGGCATTGGACTTTTTCGACAAGCTCAAATCCCTGTCGCGCGGCTACGCCTCGCTGGATTACGAGTTCCTCGAATACCGCCACGGGGAGTTGGTGAAACTGGACATCCTGATCAACGGCGAACCGGTGGACGCCCTCTCCGTGATCGTCCACCGGGAAAAGAGCATGACCAGAGGCCGCGATCTGGTCAAACGGATGCGGGAGATCATCCACCGGCAGATGTTCGAGGTGGCCATCCAGGCGGCCATCGGCTCCAAAGTCGTGGCACGGGAGACGGTCCAGGCGCTGCGCAAGAACGTGACCGCCAAATGCTACGGCGGCGACATCACCCGCAAACGCAAACTGCTGGAAAAACAGAAGGCCGGCAAAAAACGCATGAAACAGATCGGCAGAGTGGAGATCCCCCAGGAGGCCTTCCTGGCGGTGCTGAAGGTGGAATAAGGGAGCGCGCACGTGTTGAATTGGTTGTCGGGACGCGGTAAAAACATCTGGCACGGCATTCTCTTTCTGATTGCCGGGGTCTTCGTGCTGGGCAATGCCATCTCCATGGGGGTGACCATCCCGGATACGATGTTCCAATCCTGGGGGGTGCCGGTGGCCGGGGGGCTGCTGCTGCTCGGACTCTACCTGCTGATCGGCGGACGGAAATTCCTGGCGGGCGGCAGCGTGGTCGCCGAATACTACGAGGCCATCGCCATGGCGGTGGGGATCGCGTTCCTGGTACGCACCTTCATGGTGGAGCCGTTCAAGATTCCCTCCGGATCGATGATCCCGACGTTGCTGGTGGGGGATTATCTGTTCGTGAACAAATTCGCCTACGGCTACCGGATGCCCTTCACGCACCAGAGGATCGGCATGTCCGACCCGCCCCACCGGGGGGACATCGCGGTGTTCGAATACCCCAAGGACCCGACGAAGGATTACATCAAACGGATCGTCGGCCTGCCCGGAGACCGGATCCTCTATCGGGAGAAACGGCTGTTCGTCAATGGCGAGCCGGTGGCCTATCGTCCGGACGGGGTCTTTCACTACTACAACGAGTACGAGCAGGAGGTGGAGTCCCAGCGCCTGCTCGAGACGTTGGGCGCCACACCCCATGCCATCCTGGTGCGCGGGTACACCGGTCCGGATCCGATCTTCGAGGATGTGGTGCCGCCGGAGCACTACTTCGTGCTGGGAGACAACCGTGACAACAGCAACGACAGCCGCTTCTGGGGATACGTGCCGGCCTACCGGCTGGTGGGTCGGGCGGTGGCGTTGTTCTGGTCCTGGGACCGGACAGCCGGAAAACCCCGCTGGGAGCGGCTTGGACAGGCGATTCGCTAGCAAC
Source organism: Magnetococcales bacterium (assembly GCA_015231915.1). Lineage (GTDB taxonomy): Bacteria > Pseudomonadota > Magnetococcia > Magnetococcales > Magnetaquicoccaceae > Magnetaquiglobus. Next base: position 16,701 of record JADGAR010000034.1, on the reverse strand, counting down.
TCATGCATCGAGGGAGGAGAGACCCCATGAACGAGAGACCGGATATCGGCCATCCCGAGGCGGGCAATTTCTTGTTGAAGGTGATCGTCATCTTCGCGGTTCTTGGCCTGGGGATGTCGGTGGCGACCAATGCCGGGCCAAAAATGTACGATTACTTCCTGTTGCGGGATCTGGCGAACCGGGTGGTGGGGGAGTACGCCAAACTGCCCATCGAGGAGGTGCGGCGACGCATCGATTACGAACTGCATCGCTCCAGGCTCTCCAGGGACGATCTCACCCTGACCAAAACCCCCAAGGGGTATCGGGTGGAGGTGGACGTGCGCATCCCGATCATGCTGCCCATGGGAGACCGGGAGTTTCGCATCCCGGGGCACGAGGAACTGATCCTGACCTACCGGGCGGACTCCTGAGTCATGACGGAAACCGATGCCCTCGCGCGCTGGTCGAAGGAGGCGCTGGATTATGCGTTCGGGGAGATCGCCTTGCTGCAACTGGCGTTGACCCATCGCTCGGTGGCCCAGGACGGGATTCTGGCCCACAACGAACGGCTGGAGTTCCTGGGGGACGCGGTCTTGAATCTGGCGGTGGCGCAACTGCTGTATCACCGCTTTCCGGAGGAGATGGAAGGAGAGATGTCCCATCTGCGCGCGATGCTGGTCAACACGGCGGCCCTGGGCCGGATCGGGGAAGAGCTGGCGCTGGGAGAGTGGCTGCGGTTGGGACGGGGCGAAACGCGCAGCGGAGGACGGGAAAAACCGTCCATCCTGGGCAACTCCCTGGAGGCGGTGCTGGGAGCGGTCTTCCTGGACGGGGGATGGTCGGGGGTGGAGCAGGTGACGCGACGACTCCTCACGCCCTCCCTGGAGCGGCTGGTAGTGGAAGCGCCGTCCAGGGATGGCAAGACCGTTTTGCAGGAGTGGCTGCAGGCCCGTGGCGCAGCCCTGCCGGAGTATCGGCTGGAAGAGGTGGGAGGCATGGCCCATGAACGATTGTTCCAGGTGACCTGCCGGGTAAACCCCCAAGTGACCGGTCGGGGTGCGGGACGCACCAAACGGCAGGCCGAACAGGAAGCGGCCCGCGAGGCGCTGAGACTTCTGCAGGAGGAGAGCCGCACAACATGAATACCCCGTTTCGCTCCGGATACATCGCCATCGCCGGGCGGCCCAATACCGGCAAATCGACCTTCCTGAACCGGGTGCTGGGGCGCAAGGCGGCGATCGTCACCCCCAAGGCACAGACCACCCGCACCCGGGTGCTGGGGGTGCATGACCGGGAAGGGGCGCAGTTGATCTTCCTGGACACGCCAGGGATTCACGATCCCGGGAAGCTGCTATTGAACCGGGCCATGGTGCGCACCGCCTTCGACTCGTGCCGGGAGGCGGATGTGACGCTCTATTTCGTCGATGCGACCAGAGGCGTCGGCGCCGAGGACCGGGCGATCCTGGGACGCCCTCCCCTGGCGGGTGCGCGGGTGATTCTGGTCTTCAACAAGGTGGACCGCGCCCCCCACGACCGGCTGATGAAAAACCTGGCACAGATCGCCTCCCTGGCCGGGGAGATGTTCGTGGAGGCCGTGCCCATCTCGGCGCTGACCGGCCACAACGTGGAGCGGCTGCTGACGCTCCTGCCCGGGATGCTGCCGGAAGGTCCGCGCTATTTCCCCGCCGGCCAGTGGACCGATCAGCCGGAAGCCTTTCGGATCGCCGAAGTGATCCGGGAAAAGCTGTTCATGCGCCTGCAACAGGAGCTGCCCTATGCCCTGGCCGTGCGGGTGGTGAAGTGGGAAATGCGTTTGCCGCCGTCCCAGGTGCGGGATCTGGAGGCGGAGATCCTGGTGGCGCGCGAGTCCCAAAAGGGGATCGTCATCGGCCATCGCGGAGAGGTGCTCAAGCGGGTCGGCGAGCAGGCGCGCCTGGAACTGGAACGGATGTTCGGCGGACCGATCTTCATGCGACTCGTGGCGAGGGTGCAAAAGGATTGGAACGGCGATGCGCGGGTATTGACGGATCTGGGCTACCAGGCGGAGCTGGACGGGGATGCGGATTGAGGATGAGGCCTTGTTGTTGCGGCGGATACCGTTTCGCGATGCCTCCTGGGTGGTGGTGCTGCTCACGCGGCGGAACGGGACGTTGACCGCAGCGGCGCGGGACGCCCGGCGGGGCCGGGACGAAGCCCGCGCGGCCTTGACCGGCTTTCATTCGCTGCGCATCGACCTGCGGGCGCGCGGGGCGCAGGCGATGGGCAGTCTGCATGGGGTGGAGATCGCACGGGCGCGCAACCGTCTCCCCTTTCTGCCGGTGGCCTCGGCGGCGGCGCAACTGCTGGGCGAGGCGGTCTACCGCTATGTCCCGCCCGGAGACGCGCACCAGGAGGAGGTCCATGGGGTCATGGAGGGCGCCCTGGATGCCCTGGACGCCGGGGGGGAACCGTTGCCGGTGGCGGCGGTCGCCCTGGGACGTCTGGCGTGGCTGTTCGGCTACGGGTGGCGGGTGGATGCCTGTGTCGGGTGCGGCGGCAAAGAAGGCGGGAACATGTATTTTTCGCTGGCGCGGGGGTTGGCGATCTGTGCGGTCTGCGGCGCCCCCCACACGCGGCGTCCGCGAATCCTGCCGGAGGCCGTGCGCAAGGCCATGGCCGTGCCGGAGTGGCCTGTGGCCGTGGAGCGGCTGCCTGCGGGAGATCTCGAATGGTTTTACCGGATGATGGTGGCCCGTTTGACGATCACCGGCGGTCGTCCCTTGGCTGCGGATCGGGTATTTCGTCGTTTGGCGGGTGTGATGCATGGAAGGAGCGCGACATGATCGACAAGGGGTTGCTGGAAATTCTGGTCTGTCCCCAGTGCAAAGGGGAGTTGGAGTACGATGCCAAGGCCGGGGAGCTGATCTGCCGGCTCGACCGTCTGGCCTTTCCCATCCGGGAAGACATTCCGGTGATGCTGGTGGACGAGGCCCGCAACCTGGAGTGACGGCCCGGCTCAATCGCCCATGAAGTGGGCCACGATCTGGCGCTGGTGGGGATGGTGGCGGTGTTCGCACAGGAAGATCCCCTGCCAGGTGCCAAGAGTCATGCGGCCATCGGCCACCGGGATGGCAAGGGAAACCCCGGTCAGGGCGGTCTTGACGTGGGCGGGCATGTCGTCGCTCCCTTCGCTGACGTGGCGGAAGCCCATGCCCCGTTCCGGGACCAGGTGGTCCAGAAAGCCGGTCAGGTCGCGGGTCACGTCGGGGTCGGCGTTTTCCTGGATCACGAGGCTGGCGGAGGTGTGCCGGCAAAAGAGGGTCAACACCCCCAGCCGGGCGTTTTCCTGTTGCAGCCAGCGGTCGATGGCGGCGGTGATGTCGTGCATGCCTGGGCCGCGCGTGGTGAAGAAGAGTGTGGTTCGAGTCTGTCGCATGTCCCATGATACCCTTTCTCAAAGAGCGTCGGCAATGGCGGATTCCATGCGCCTGTTCATCGGTTTTGCCATGCCGGAGGATTTGCGCCATTGCGTTGCCGGTCTGGCCGGGGAGGCGCGGTCGCGGCTTGCCGGTTGGCGTTGGGTGGTGCCGGAAAATTACCACTTGACCGCCCGTTTTCTGGGTGAGGTGCCGGCTGCGGATCTCGCGGGGTGGCGGGAGGCGTTGGGCGTTGTGGCCGCTGCACATCCTCCCTTCTCCTTGACCGTGTCCGGCTGGGGGGTGTTTCCCGATGCGCGGCGGGCGCGGGTGTTGTGGCTGGGAATCCGGGAACCGGAAGAGCGGCCCTTGTCCCGGCTGGTCCGGGACGTGGCCGCGCTCCCTCCCCTGTCGCAAGAGACCCGTTCGTTTCGACCTCATCTGACGTTGGCGCGGGCACAGGCCGAAATCGCCGAGGCGCCCACCTGGCAACAGGAGCCAACAATGTGCGCAACCCCTTGGCCGATAGACGAGTTGCTGTTGTATCAATCTTCGATGCGACCGGAAGGGGTGCGTTACCGCGTGCTGCACCGGGCGCAGTTGGCCGCCGGGTGACATGGAACGGTCGTCGCGTTGGCAGGATTGGCGCTGGCAGTTGCGCCACCGCATCCGCACCCTGGCCGACCTGGAACGTCATTTCCAGCTTGTGCCGGAGGAGCGGGAGGCGCTCACTGCCGCCCCCGGACGCTTTCCGGTGGCGATCACCCCCTATTACGCCGCCTTGATGGACCCGGAAGACCCGCGCGATCCTTTGCGTCGGACGCTGGTGCCGCTCCCGGACGAAGGGCGCGTGCTTCCCGGCGAGACGGAGGATCCCTTGCAGGAGGAACGGGACCGGGTGGTCCCCGGCCTGATTCATCGCTATCCGGATCGGGTGGCGCTGCTGGCCATCGACCGTTGCGCCACCTACTGCCGCTACTGCACCCGTTCCCGTCTGTTCGGCGGGAGGATGGGGACGCGGCACTGGCAGGAGGCCATCGACTACATTGCCGCGCATCCGGGCATCCGTGACGTGTTGATTACCGGCGGCGATCCTTTGCTGTTGGGCACCGGTCGTCTGGCCTCTCTTCTGGAGCGGTTGCGGGCCATTCCGCATGTGGCGTTGCTGCGCATCGGCAGCAAGATCCCCATGGTCCTGCCCATGCGCATCACGAAAAAGCTGGTGCGCACCCTGCGCCGCTTTCATCCCCTGGTCGTCAGTCTGCATGTCACCCACCCCAGGGAGTTGACTCCGGAAGTCGAACGGGCACTGGCCCGTTTGATGGATGCCGGGATCATGCTGGGCAGTCAGACCGTCCTGCTGCGGGGGATCAACGACGATCCGGACACCCTGCGCGCCCTGATGCAGGGATTGTTGCAAAACCGGGTGCGACCCTACTATCTCTACCAGTGCGATCCCATTGTCGGCACCGGCCATTTTCGCACTCCGGTGGCAGTGGGAAGAAGCCTCATCGACGGACTGCGCGGCCATGTCAGCGGCTACGCGGTGCCCACTCTGGTGATCGATGCCCCCGGTGGGGGCGGCAAGATCCCCATCGTCCCGGACGGAATTGTCGGACGCAAAGGGGATCGTTGGTTGTTGCGCAACCATCAGGGCCGGTTTTTTCACTATCCCGATGACACGGCGCCGGAATCCGACCGTTCGGCAGGCGCGTTCGAGTCGCGGGTGGATATTTTTCTTGCCGAAAAGCAGGACTTGACGCAAGATGGCCCAAAGTGATCCTCCGACGTTGAAAGGACAAGGCGTGACGGGCAAGACCCACTGGCACACTCTGGTTGGAGCGACCCTGCAAGGGTTGTTGGAGCCTGTGGGCATCGAAGTGCGCGTGGAAGTACCCGTCACCTCCACGCCGCCCAGGGCGGATCTGATTCTGATCCGGCGTCGGCAGGAACAGTGGACCCAGGCTCAGCGTTCGCTCTTGTCCGACGGGCTGTGGGATCTGGAGGCGGATCACATCCTGGCCGAGTTGAAGATCACCGAAAGCCTGAACGAGGATGCGCTTGCCTGGCTGTCGATGTACGACACCTTGTTTCTGAACAGCATGGATCTGCAAAGACGGCAGTTACAGAGTGTCCTCATCAGTGCCATCACGCCCCGGCCAGGATTCATCGAACGCTATTCCTTCCGCCCTGTCGGACCTGATGGGGTCTACGAAAGCAAGCCGCTCTGGGGCGGTACGATTCGCTTGATTCTGCTGAATGAACTGACGGACAATGCGGGAAACGCCCCCTTGAAATGCTTTGCCAGCCGCCCGGATGAAAGAAGGAAGGCATTTCAGACCATCAAACAGAACGGATTGTTTCGGATTTCGGTTGCGTTTTGTCAGAACGTTGTCGGTTTATGGAGGTTGCTCATGCAAGGTTCATTGCACGACCCGGAATTGGAGGGCGTCACACCAGAGCAGATGGCATTGCTCGGCAGGGAATGGTTCGACTTTCTGGTGGACACAATGCCCGAAAATGAGTTGTCCGCCATTCCAAAGCTGGAACATCTGCTGGTGCAGGGACGCCAGGAAGGACGCCAGGAAGGACGCCAGGAAGGACGCCAGGAAGGACGCCAGGAAGAAGCCGCTGCCATGCTGTTGAAACAGATGCGCCGCAAGTTTGGCCCGATGCCGGACCGGGTGACGGAGAAGGTCAGATCGACACGCCTGGAACTGCTGGAAACATGGAGCGAAAACATCCTGTTCGCCAACTCCGTGGATGAGGTGTTCGCATCGTGATTCCAGGTGAGTTGGATCTGATGCAATCCTGGAGAATCTGACGTGCGTATCGCCCTGGTGTACGACTTGCGGGAGGAATACCAAAATCTGGGCCTGAACGAGGAGGCGTTGGCCGAGTTCGACCGGCCAGAAACCCTGGATGCCCTGGAGACGGCCCTGCGTTCGGCGGGCCATCACATCGAACGTGTCGGTTCGGCGCGGGCACTGGTTGCCGCACTGGCGACCGGCGCACGCTGGGACCTGGTCTTCAATATCGCCGAAGGCATGGTGGGCAGAAGCCGGGAAGCCCTGGTGCCCGCGCTGCTGGAAGCCTATGCCATTCCATGCCTCTTCTCCGACGCCGTGACCATGGCCATCACCCTGGACAAGGCGCTCTGCAAACGTCTGGCACGGGATGCGGGCCTGCCCACCACGCCATTTTGCCTGCTGGAAAACGAAACGGACCTCGCAACCTGCTCTTTGCCATTTCCACTCTTCGTCAAACCAGTGGCAGAAGGGAGCGGCAAGGGGTGTGATATCGCCTCCCGGGTGGAAAACCCGACCGCTCTAGCCGTCCGGTTCCGGGATTTGCGGCGCCGGTTCGGCCAGCCGGTCCTGGCGGAACCCTTCCTGCCCGGCAGGGAGTTCACCGTGGGGATCGTGGGCAATGGAGCAAACCCGATGCTCCACGAGGTGGCGGAGATCGTCGTGCGCAACGCACAAGATGCCGGCATTTACGGTTTTGCCACCAAGGAGGAATCTGCCAGCCGCGTCCACTACCGCCGGGTGGACGATCCCGAAGCGCGCATGGCCCTTGCGACCGGCCTGGCCATCTACCGACTGACGGGATGCCGCGACGCGGGACGCATCGATCTGCGTTCCGATGCCGCCGGCATCCCCCACTTTCTGGAGATCAATCCGTTGCCCGGTCTGCACCCCACCCTTTCCGGCCTGCCCATTCTGGCCGGGTTTGCCGGCTGGTCCCACGCCCGCCTGATCCTGGCCATGGTGGAGGCGGCGCAAGAACGCCTCGCTGCAGGTTGCCAACCATAAAAAAAGACCTCCGGGTCGCCCCAGAGGTCTCTACACTCTCCCGTGCCTGGTTCAGCAGGGGTGGCTTACCTGCCCTTGGCCGCACCCTTGGGGGATGTGGTCGGTTTGGCGGCGGGGGCCGCCGGTTTGGCTGCCGTCTTGCTCGCCGCGGGTTTGGCTGCCGCCGCGGGTTTGGCTGCTGGTTTTGCTGCGGGGGGTTGTTTTGCAACGGCCATACCTTCCTCCATGGAAGCATCTGATTGTTATTGGTAAGCAGCTATTATATGCGAATCCATGGCGTCAGCAATCAAAATTCGGATCCTTTCGATGGATTTTTTTGATCGAATGGATTAATGAATTTCAAGATGGCAGGAGGCAATTGTGGCATCCTTGCGGTGTTGGCAAGTGGATTGCGAACGGGATATCGACAAAGCAGCAAAAACCGATCATGAACGCAAGACCGAGGAGAAAAATCATGCAAAGAACCAATGCCAAAAGTGGTTGGGAGGTCCCGGTGCGGGGGTATACCTTGTTCGTGGCCACCCGCGCGGACCTGTTGGCCTGTATCGGCGACGGTGAGACGGAGGGAGGCGCGCGGGAACGGATGACAGGGAAAAGAACAACACCAGGAGCTGCCAGACGCGCCAAGATGCTTGCCGGGCGCTAGTTTGCATGCCTTGAAGGTCAACGCAGTGGCGTTGTCGTTTTTGCGGCGTTGCGTCGCTTTTCCCGGATCTGGGTGACGTCTTCGGGATTCGGATGTACCGGAATGGGTTCGAGGAGTTCCTCGCGCATGGTGGGCAGGCGCTGGGGTTTGGGATATTTGGCCTTGCATGCCGTCATGATTTCTGCGATGAGCGTCAAGATCGCTTCGCAATTGGGGGGCGGGGTGCCGTAGATCCAGATTTCCTGGCGATGGTGGTAGGTGAACTTGTCCACCGGCCCGGTGAACGGGCCTTGGGGGGGGTCGTCGGGATTCTTGCGGAAGGTATAGACCCGCACGATCGAAGTTCTGGGATGAAAGCCGAAGATCGCCTCCGAGTTGAGGACCGGTTCGCGGATGTAGCAGGAGTCCCGCAGCCGGAAGAGGATGAGCGCGCGGGTGAGTTCATCGAACTCGTTGAAGAGATTGGTGGCGGCAAGCTCCTTGCGCAGGTGGCGACAGAGACGTCGAATGTCGTTTGGCGGGTAGAAGCCACGAAACCGCCGGAAGCGGACACAGGAGCAGGTCAATTGATGGAGGTTGACGCGATAGCCGAAAAATTTCAGCCTGCGGCTGGGTGAGAAGATGGCGACATCATTTTCCTTGGGCAGGACGGGCAGGAGCAGGGACGGGCAATAGGCCACGGATTGGAGGATGTGGCGTTTTCTTTGGATGGGGATGATCAGAAAACGCAGGATGGCCCAAAGCGCCACCAATCCGAACAGGATGGCCCAAAAAAGGGGATGGGCGCTGATGGGGTGCAGCGTGAATTGGAAGTCGGCCATGATGTTGCAGCCCTTTCGTGCAGAGTGAAGCTTACTGGTATTATACGCTTTTTCGCTGGCATGCCAAGTTTTTTATATTTCAGAGTCATTTTTCTTGCGTGGTCCATGGTATCCGGTATTCCTGGAGGTGAAGATGATGCATCTGCTGCCGAAACGTTGGTTCCGCATGGCGTTGGGGCTGGGGGTATGGCTGTTGGCCTGGCCGCTTTTGGCCTCGGACGCGGAGGAGATCCTGCGGGGGATGGATGGCAAGCTCCATTCCGGTTCCTGGGAGAGTTTCAGCCAGGTGGCTTTCGAACTGCCCAATGGCCGGGTCAACAAGGTCACGCTGTACGTGGCCAGGCAAAGCGGGCGCAAGGCGGTGGCCGTGGTGGTGGCCCCGGATGAACTCAAGGGACGCGCCGTGCTGCGGGTGGGGGACGAGGTGTGGATGCACGTTCCCGGGGAACTGGAAGTGCGCCGGAGCGGATTGATGAACTCCCTGGTGGGCGGCGTATTCAACAACGCGGACCTTCTGGTCGGGGATTGGCTGGAGGAGTATCAGCCCACCTTGCTGAAGGAAAATGACGAAATCCGGCAACTGGAATTGAAACCCCGCTTTTCCGGATCGCCCTATGCCCGGATGGTTCTGGAGGTGGACAGGAAGAACGGCATGCCGTTGCGACTGGAGCAATACGACGCCGGCGGCGGGATGATCAAAACCATTCACTATCGAAATGTGCAACCCATGGACGGGGATCACCTGCATCCTCTGGTCATGGAGAGCGCCAGCGGGCTGAACGCCAAGTATCGTTCCACCTGGCAACTGGGGCAGATGAACAGCCGGGAGTTCCCTGCCGAGGCGTTCACGCGGGAGTTTTTGCCCCATGCGGGACGCCTGATGAAATAAGAATCCTTTAATTATTTTTTGCTCCAGTCATGTGCAGACATTGTCGGCAGGCAGCAGGCAGCCCGACGGCGACAACTCCCCCCAGGATGAGCAGAAAATCGAATGGCGCGCGATATTGTGGCAGGTCATTGATCATGCCGGAACCAAGTATAAGAAGTACGCTTGATATCAGCAGGATGTACAGCATCCGGATTTCCAGATGCCGGATGCCGAAGATCAACAGCAGCGACATGCACAGAAAAAACAGCATGGGTGGCAGGATCGCAGCCACAAAATAGCGCAGGAAAAAGGCAAGGTGGTAATTGCCCTTTTGCGAGAGTTGCTTGATGAAGTCGCTCACCTTTTGTTGGATCGCGGCGTCTTCCTCACCACCTTGCGGAAAGGAATCGTCGGCATTCGACATCTCGACCACGTCTGGTCGGGAGGAAAAGGAGTTGGGGAGCATTTTGAAAGCGGTGCCAGCCTCGGCAGTGACCGTCGCCGGGGGGACGGTGGACGTCGATTCCGGCGTGGGCAGGGGCAACTCCGAGAGGTTGTCCTTGGTATACATTCTCCAAGTAACAGAAAACAATGATTTAAGAAAAACACCTGGTTGCGCACGGATGGCCTCGTAGGCGGCATTCCTGACCAGACCGGAATGCTTGACATCCAAATACTGCAGGTCGCTGAGTTTGCGATCATCCAGGCTGAAGGTCAGAAAGCGCTCCAGATCCACCCGATTGTTGACATAGACATCCTGTGTGAGCAGTTCCTCCTGGATGGTCTGGATCAATTTTTGATTGTATGGTCCGTGTTGCTCGGAAAATTTGGGTGCCTGCTGTCTGTACACATGGTAGGTCGGGAAATAGAATTCCGACGATGGGAGGGCCACGAACAAACCAAAATGAATATAATTGTACAACGCCAAAGCCAGAAAGCCGGTTCCGATCCCCAGGCCGAATGCAAGCGAACGCAGCACGCTCCGCCAGGAAACGCCGAAACAAAAAAAAGGGAAAAGCGCTGTCAGGAACAATACTATTGCAGTTTGCCTCATAATCAAAGGAAGTATCGTCACTACCCCTAAAAAGTATAATTTGGCATAGCTGGGGGTGGTGAACCCATGGACCATGGCCATGCTCCAGATGGAGAGCGACAGAGCGAACATGGGGTAGCCGTCGAAGCGATGAAAGGTGGCCAATACGCTGAAGTCCAATACGAGCAGGACGAGAACGATCCTTGCGGTCAGCAGGCCAAACCGGCGGGCCGCCCAATAGGCCGTACCCAGGTGCAGCAAATACAGGAGACAAAAGGCCCACGGCAGCAACGAGAATGGTAATTCACTTACCCAACCGAGCAGATGGCTGGCACCCACGGGGCGGAAAAAGGTGAAGCTCGACACAACGCCATGATAATGCTCCAGGTAGACCCAGCATTCACGGCCACACTCCATGGGCCATGCCAGGGTATAAAGCGCAAAGAGCAGACACGCCGTGCCGGCCATGATTGCCAGAAAGCGCCATTCCTGGCGGTTTGCCGCCGTGAGCGCAGGGATTGGAACGGAAAAAGGATTCATTTGATTCCAGCGCGTTTGCAGTCTCTGCCAGATGCAGTCAAGGGAGTCAGGAACAGTTGGGTCCCTGTCGCCATCATGCGCGCCGCTGCCCGGATTTACCGGTCCATTTTGACGGCCAGCCAAGAATACCCGATGCATGCCGGCAGTGCAAATTCCTGCTCGATACTCGCTTGTCGAAGTGTCGTCATTTCACAAGCCGGGATCCTCTTCCCTCCTTGCGCGCACCACCCTGGCCGGCACCCCAAGGGAGACCGACAGGGCTGGCACGTCCTGCACCGCCACGGCCCCGGCGCCAAGCAGGGCATGCTCCCCCACCCGCAGGCCATGGATGACCACCGCGCCCATGCCCAAAAAGGCGCCGCGCCCGATCCGGCAGTTCCCGCCGGTGGCCGCATGGGGGGCCAGCGCGGCAAAATCCCCCATGACCGAATCGTGGTCCAGGGAAGCCAGGGTGTTGATGATGCAGGCGCGCCCCACCCGGCAATCGGGTCCGATCACCGCCCCGGCCATGACCACCGTGCCCGCACCCAGCGTCGCCCCCCTGCCGATGACGGCCCCCGGATGCACGGCGCTCACCAGGGGCAGGTCCGGGTGTTGTTTTGCCAGCCTTTCGGCCAGCAACGCCCGCTGGTGATTCCCGCCGATGGCCAGAATGGCCCCCTCGATCCCCAATCGCGTCACCAGTTCCGGGAGATCCTCGTCCCCGCCGAGCACGACGTGGCCAAGCAGGCGTTCTCCCACCTCGCGCGCCGGATCGAGCACCCCGACGATGCGATGGCGATTCTCCCGTTCAACGATATCGATTATCGTTTTTGCATGGCCGGAGCCACCCATAATGATGATGTTTTTCATTGCCCGCGACCGCAAACCCGCTCCCGAAAAAAATGGTCGCCGCCTTGCCATTCTGTATTGACAAAGCGCGAATCCGTGATATTATATTCTCTTTTGGAGAGCCGTTCAATGTCGGGAGTGCCATCTTGAGTAAGGAAGACGTCATCGAAATGGAGGGGACGGTCATGGAAAACCTCCCCAACGCCATGTTCCGCGTGGAACTGGAAAATCAACACAAACTTTTGTGTCATATTTCCGGTCGCATGAGAAAACATTACATTCGCATCCTCCCCGGAGACAAGGTGACGGTGCAACTGACCCCTTATGATCTGAGCAAGGGGCGCATCTCCTATCGTCACAAATAACCCCATCCTTAGCTCCGGGGGCGCCAGCCGGCACATGACCGCCTACAACGCATCCCAGATCGAAGTACTGGAAGGCCTGGAGGGCGTCCGCAAGCGTCCCGGCATGTATATCGGCGGCTCCGATGAGCGCGCCCTCCATCACCTGGTGGTGGAACTCCTCGACAACGCCACCGACGAAGCCTCCGCCGGTCACGCCGACCGCATCCAACTCACCCTGCGGGGCGATGGTGCCATCTCGGTCTGGGACAACGGTCGCGGCATCCCGGTGGACCCGCTGCCACGCTATCCCGACAAATCCGCCCTGGAAATCATCATGACCACCCTGCACGCCGGGGGCAAATTCCACGACAAGGCCTACGAAACCGCCGGCGGCCTGAACGGGGTCGGCGTCTCGGTAGTCAACGCCCTCTCTTTGTGGACCGAGGTCCTGGTGGAACGGGACGGCTTCCGCTGGCGGCAACGCTTTGGCCGGGGCGTGCCGTCAACCCCGATGGAACGCCTGGAACCCACCCGCCGGCACGGCACCCGGGTGACCTTCCTGCCCGATGGCGACATCTTCCCCCAAACCCGCTTCGATGTCGAACGCCTGGTGGAAATGGGCCGTGCCAAGGCCTACCTCAACCGCGGTCTCACCCTGGTGGTCCGCGACGAGGGAAACGACCAGGAGTGGACCTTCTGCTTCCCGGAAGGGTTGCGCGATTACCTCAAGGAGATGGTCCCGGAGGAGCGGCGCGTGGTGCGCGAACCCTTCGCCGGCCAGGTGGAACGGTTTGGCGAGGATGGCCGGGGCCGCCTGGAGTGGGCGCTCGTCTGGACCCTCGAGGAAAAGGGCCGCACCCTCTTCTACTGCAACGCCATCCCCAATCCTGAAGGCGGCGTCCACGAAAACGGCCTGCGCACTGCCCTGGTCCGGGGCTTCCGCGAGTTTGCCGAGGCCCGCAGCCTCCTGCCCAAGGGAGTGGATTTCAATCCGGAGGATATCCTCGACGGTCTGCATGGGGTGCTTTCGCTCTTCATCCCCAATCCCAGCTTCGCCGGGCAGACCAAGGACCGCCTGACCAACGCCGGCGTGGGCCGGCGCATCGAGGCGGTCATCAAGGACAACCTGGACCACTGGATGCACGGCGCCCCGGAACGGGCCACCCGTCTGGTGGAACAGGCCGTGGAACGGGCGCAGGAGCGCCTGAACCGCAAGAAGGCCTCCACCCGCGTCACCCGCAAGACCGCCACCGCGCGTCTCACTTTGCCGGGCAAGCTCACCGACTGCATCTCCTCGGACACCAGCGTCACCGAACTGTTCATCGTCGAGGGGGATTCCGCCGGCGGCTCGGCCAAGCAGGCACGGGACCGCCACGTCCAGGCGGTGCTGCCCTTGCGGGGCAAGATCCTCAACGTCGAGCAGGCCAACCTGGAAAAATTCGAAAACAACGCCGAGATCAAAAACCTGATCACTGCCATCGGCGCCGGATTCGGTCGCCAGTTCGATCCGGAAAAGGTCCGCTACGGTCGAATCATCATCATGACCGACGCCGATGTGGATGGCGCCCATATCGCCAGCCTGCTTTTGACCTTTTTTTACCGCTTCATGCAACCCCTGATCGCCCATGGCCGCCTCTATCTGGCCCAACCCCCCCTCTATCGCCTCTCGACAGCCGGTGAGGTCCGCTACGTTGCTGACGACAACGCCAGGGAGCGGGCGCTGGCCGAACTGGCCCGCCGCAAACCCAAGGCCAAGGTCGAAATCTCCCGCTTCAAGGGCCTCGGCGAGATGGATCCTGCGCAACTGCGCGAGACCACCATGGCCATGGCCACCCGTCATCTCCTCAAGGTGGTGGTGGACGACCGCGAGGCCACCGACGACACCTTCGACCGCCTGATGGGCAAGCGCCCAGCCGAGCGGTTCCGCTTCATTCAGGAAAAAGCCCATTTCGCAAAGGATCATCTGGACTTTTGAAACCATTGCCCATATTTTCAATAACGGTTTCCGGCGGAACCGGAAACGGGTCATGGCATTTCACCAGCCTTGCGAGGATCACCGGACGTTGAAGAACGGAATTGCGTTGGGATTGTGCGCGTGCGCGGCTCTGCTGGCCGCCACTCTGCTCGCGGCCTCCGGGGTGGATGGGGATCCCTTTTTCGCATCGATACGCTCCGCAGTGCGACACAATCCCCGTGTCCTGTCCGCCGAGGCACGACTGAAGGCGGCGCGGGAGCGGTTTCCCCAAAGTCAGGCCGCCTTTTTGCCCACGATTGACTTGGGTGCCTCGCGGAGTCACAATCGCAGCGACTGGGCAGGCGCTCACAACACCACCGACCCCTTGTCCATGACCCTGACGATGACCCAGCCGATTTTCAATCGCAAGGCCATCGTGGGGTTGCGGCAGAGCAAACCCCACATTGCCGCCGCCGAGTACGATCTGCAAGCCGCAGTTCAGGGGGTATTCCTGGATACGGCCCTGGTGATCGTGGAGGTGATGCAGACCAGGGAGGTGGCGCGCCTGGCGGAAAACAACCGGAATCTGCTCAAGCATCACCTGTTGGCGACGCGCTCCCGGTATGACGCCGGGGAGATCACCCGCACCGATGTCAGCCATGCCGAGGCGCGTCTCGCCACCTCGGAGGCGAACCTGGTGCAGGCGAACAATCAATTGGCGGTGGTGCGCGCCCGTTTTTTCGAGCAGACCGGTGAGGCGGTGCCGAACGGATTGCTGGTGCCGGAATTCCATCACGCCCTGCCCAAGACCTCCCTTGGCGACTTGCGGGAGTGGGCGCTGGGCCGGCCCGAACTGGTGGCGGCCAAGCTGCGCGTGGCAGTGGCCGAGGAGGATGTGGAACTGCGCCGGGCCGGTCATTGGCCCTCGCTCTCTTTAACTGCCAGCGGTTCCCGCCATCGGGGCGACGAAACGGCGGGCACCGTGGATCCGGTGGATCAATACACCTTGAACCTGGGTCTGACGGTCCCGTTGTATGCTGGCGGCACGGTGGTCTCCCAGGTGCGGGAGACCCTGGCCGCCAGGGATGCCCAGGAGGCCGAGGTGGAGCGTTGGCGGCGCGTCATCGACCGGGAAGTGGAGGCTGCACGGCTTGATCTGCACAGCGCCATCGCCGCCGAAGCCTCCCTGAAGGTGGCTTTGGATGCGGCCAATGCCGCCCTGGACGGTGTGGAACAGGAGTTCTCGGTGGGCACGCGCACTGCCCTGGATCTGTTGGACGCCCAGAATGCGGCCTTTACCGCTCAGGTGGAGTTGGCCAAGGGACGTTTTGCCATTGTCACCGCCCAGTTTCGGCTGTTGTACGCCGTGGGGCAGTTGCATTACGATTTCGGGGATCCCAATCTGGAGGCGAGCAAGGTGGTCCTGCCGATCCGTGTGCCGGGCGCGGATACCGAACAGCCGAAAATGCCCAGCGACGACCCGCCGCGCGGTTTGCGTCTCGACAGGCCGGCCCGGGTGTTGGAAGAGGAGATCCCGTTGCAGCCGGCGCGCCATGGGATCCGGTTGATTCGTGCGGAGCGGTTGCATGCGTTGCATGCCCCGCGCGGGAAAAAGAAGTGATGCCTATCGATCATGTCGGTTTTACTGGAGAAAAAAATGCGTGAGCAGGTGGAAGAAGTTTTGAAGGAGATTCGTCCCATGTTGCAGGCGGATGGCGGCGACGTGGAACTGGTGGATGTCACCCCGGACAATGTGGTGCAGGTGCGTTTGCGTGGGGCCTGCGGGAGTTGTCCGGGTGCCATGATGACCCTGAAGGGGGGGATCGAGCGGATCATGAAGGCGCGCATTCCGGCGGTGGCCTCGGTGGAGAGCGTGCGCTGAGCGATTTGCTCATCCGTTATCTCCCCTCCCCCCATGCGGATGCGCGTCCTGTCGGGACGGCGGTGGATTTGCTGGTGGTGCATGCCATTTCGCTGCCCCCTGGGGAATTTGGTGGCGGTTATGTGGACGACCTGTTCCTGGGTCGGTTGGATTCCGGGTTGCATCCGTACTTTGCCGGCCTTGCCGGACTGCGGGTGTCGGCTCATTTCCTGATCGGGCGTGGCGGAGAGGTGACCCAGTACGTTCCGGTGTTGCGTCGTGCCTGGCATGCCGGACAAAGCGTTTGGGAAGGACGTCCGGCCTGCAACGATTACTCCGTTGGGGTAGAGTTGGAAGGGGTGGATGGCGGGAGTTTCGAGTCGGCGCAGTATGAGCGTTTGGCCATGCTGGCTCGTACCCTGATGGCGGTCCTGCCCGGTCTGACGCCTGCGCGGATGGTGGGGCATCGGGATATTGCTCCCGGTCGCAAATGGGATCCTGGTTCCGGGTTCGATTGGTTGGGATTTCGCGCACTGTTGGAGCGCACACGTCCCATCGGGAAAGAAATGCTGGTTTGGGATTGAAATCTCAGCCAGTTTGGATTGCATCGTTTT
>JADGAR010000033.1 GCA_015231915.1 Magnetococcales bacterium | reverse complement strand
ACACGAGGCAATCATCGACCGGGAGTTGTGGGATCAGGTTCACGCCATCATGGCGGACAACAACCATTACAACCCGGATCGGGTCCGGGTGCAGACCCCATCCTTGCTCAAAGGGATCATCCGGTGCCACCACTGCGACCGGGCCATGCGACCCACGTTTACCCGCAAGACGGGACGGCTCTATCGCTACTACGTCTGCCATGGAGCCGACAAGCACGGACGCGAAACCTGCCCCCTGCGTGCCGTGCCCGCCGGAGAGATCGAGGCCGTGGCCATCGGCCAAGTGCGCACCATGCTGCGCGCTCCGGAGATGGTGGTCAAGACCTGGCAGTCGGAGGAAGGGATCAACGAACGCGACGTGGTCGAGGCCCTGCGACGGTTGGAACCGGTCTGGGAGGAGTTGTTCCCGGTCGAGCAGCAACGGCTGGTGCAACTGCTCATCAGCAAGGTGGACGTGGAAAAGAGTGGCGTCCAGGTGCATTTGCGCGCCACCGGGCTGAACACGCTGGCTCGGGAACTGAACGGTCTTTGGAACGGAAACGGAAAGGAGAAATCGGCATGAAGGCGGAATTGAGCAGGGACGGCACGATCATCGTCAGCATCCCCATGCAGATGCGCAAGCGTGGGGGACGCACGTTGATCATCGCTCCAGAGGGGATGGCCCTGGCCCAGCCTCGGGAGGACAGTCTGGCCAAACTGGTGGTCCGGGCGCATCACTGGCTGAAGCTCCTGGAGGGAAAGAAATTCGCCTCCGTCCGGGAACTTGCGGAGTACAAAAAGACCGACGCCTCCTACATGGCCAAGATCCTGCGCCTGACGCTGCTGGCACCGGACATCATCGAACTCATCCTGGATGGACGGCAACCGGACAGCATGACCTGGGAGGAGTTACGCAAAACGTTTCCGATGCTCTGGAGTGAACAGCGCGAGCGGTGGGGCATCCCGGATCCGGGATGACACCGGCGGCAGTGGCATCGGGCGCGTTGGCTTTGGCCCGATGCCAGGGGGACAGGTGTGCGGCATGATATTCCTTGAGTCATTAAGACAAGCGAGGTATGGTCATCTCATTTCCCCAACCTCTTGCCAAGGACGCACCCCATGGACAACAAACACGCCCTGACCCTGCACCAAATTGACACCATCCGTTTGAGCCTGGAAAAAGCCCTGGCCGTGTCGCGCATGGTGGCCGAGTGCGGCACCGCCGCCCGTCCGGACCCGGACGATACGCCGCCCGTCGCCTCACTCTTCACGGTCATGCAGGTGATCGTCGATGAACTGGAGAAGATCGAGGAGGTTCTGGATTCTTGCAGTGGCACCGGTTCTCGGTCCACGTCATCCCCGGCAGGCTGACTTCCGCAGATCTGCCAACACGGTTGACCTCGCGTCGTCATCCATCTTGCCCAGATGCAGAAGGATCTCGGCGAGATCGTCATCCTCGGCGTAGAAATAGGGGACAGGGTAGCCCAGGACAGCGGCAATCCGCTTCACAGTCTGAAAGTCGGGAACGTGCCTGTCCCGTTCGTATTGATTCATCCGTGGGCTTGCCCCGGAAGGATCCATCCCGGCAGCAACCCCCAGTTCCGTCTGGGAGAGTCCCACACGGTCTCTGGCTTCTTTGAGTCGTTTTGGAATCGGAGTCCTGCTCATCCCAGCCCATGCCCATGAAGTTGACGTGGACTAAGATTTTCTTAGCTTGTTCGTTGCAAAGATACTAAGGAATCCTTAGTATTCAGGCTGTGCCCGGTCACTCTCCGAACCAACCAACAAGGCATGGTCCCTGAATGCGTCTCGCGATTTTCATACTGATGGGAATGTTGCTATTGCCGTTTGGAACGGTTTGCGCCGACCGTGGCGGGCAGACCTATGGCAACGTGGAGGGGGCGATCTATCGGGACAACTACGACGGCGACACCATCCGGTTCGACATTCCTGGGGTGCATCCTTTGCTGGGAGAGAACATCCCGGTGCGGGTCCGTGGCGTGGACGCACCGGAAATCCGTGCCCAATGCCCGGAGGAAAAAGAACGGGCGATGCGCGCCAAGGCCATGGTGCGGGAGCAGTTGAGCAAGGCGACGCGCATCACCCTGATTGAAGTGGGACGGGACAAATACTTCCGCATCGTGGCCAGGGTGGTGGCCGATGGGGTGGATGTGGGGGAGATGTTGATCGGGGCGGGACTGGCCGTGCCCTATAACGGTGGTACGAAGACCATGGGGTGGTGTACGACGCCATGAAGAGTGGCGTTTGTGGGCCATTTTCCGGTCGAGTCAACGAACCCTACCACCCGAACCCGCCGGTGCAAACGTGGTTCGACTGGTGGCGCCGGGTCTGGCATGTCGCCGCCTGCCATTCGGCAACGAGGGGGGGAAGCCGCAGACCAGAGTTCGATCTCCACTCGATGCCAAGAGGCAGCAGGCGCATCATCGAATTTTCATGTGCCGTGTGCTGCTCCGATGGCCATGTGCCGCCCAAGTCACCCAACGCGACAGGTCGCGCGGGGCTTGGCACGATGCAACATGCCGCCGTACAATGAAAAAATCGTTTCTGGCATGGGAGGGACAGACCCTATGGACGTCCCAGACAAGACCAAAGTTCGATCCTGTTTGCTCTTTTTCTGGGAGTAAGCAACCCATCGAACTGGTCCTGAAGCTGTGGACCAGCGATCTTCGTTGATATTGAAAGGGAAAAGTCTGGTCCACAGGGCTGTGGACCAGAAAGGCCCTGGTCCACAGGTTTTGGAGAATTTGGGCCGAGAGAGAATGGGAACGCGGTTTTCGGTGTGCGCGGGTCCGGGTTGAAACCAAAAAGAATTTCAAACTCCGTCCGCCAACCATTGGAAACATTGGGATTTTTTGAAAAGAAAAAACCGCCCCGAAAGGCGGTTTAAACTTGGAGATTTTTCTAATGACTTTAATTGGTGGAGCCGAGGGGAATCGAACCCCTGACCTACGCATTGCGAACGCGTCGCTCTCCCATCTGAGCTACGGCCCCTTGTGACCCCCCATTATCCACGAATTGCGACCGATGGCAAGGAGAAACATGCAAGGCCCACATTTGTGCCCACCGGCCAAGCCGGCCCGGCGGAACCTACCCCTCCTCCTGCTTGGCGCAAGCAGACATTGCCAAAACCCAACCTCGCGCAACTCAAGAAAAATCGATCCTCTCCCCCTTCTGGTAATCCTCGAGCGTCAGCTTTTCCTTGTTGTCACAATGCGCGATGTATTCGTCCCAGGTCATGCGCCACGCCCCCATGACGATCAACTCCGCATCGTACAGGATCATGACCAGCAAATCCCACTGCATGTGCTGCGCCTTGGGAACATAACGCACCCGATTCCCGCCACCCGTATCGGTCTGACGATACGCCTTCACCAGATATCGCTTCCTCTCGTACACGAAATCCGCTTCCCTGCCCACCGACAGCACCCTCTCTTGCATGTACTCGGCAAACTGCTCCTCCGTCATCCCCACCAGCATGGCAGCATCATACACCGCAATCACGGCATAATTGATCGGCGTCACCCCGAACTGCTCCTGCCACCTGCGCCCGACCACCAACAACTCGTTGCGCAACTGATTGCCAGGCGCAATGACCACCGGATCCTGCAACGCCTCCTGCTCCTCCTCCTTGCCGCTCCGGGACCAGGCATACCACAACGCCCCCTTGCGCCATACCAACCATACCCCCACCCCACCCAACATCGTCATGAGCCATACCAAGGCAAATCTCTTGAAGTCGCCACCCCCCTTGGCAACCGCTGTTTCCTTCTCCGGCGCCTTCTTCTGCGCCTTGGCGGGCGCCCCCTTCGCCGGAGGCGATGACGCCAACCCCGTCGTCCCACCCGACAACCGATCCAACGCAGGCAACTCGAACGCCCACGCCCCTTCCAGGCCAAACCATGCGAGCATGCTCAACCCAACCATCCCATGAATCAGGCGCCTTCCCGGTCCGATCATCATTCTTCTCCCGCTGCCCGCCCTCCCGTGTCCGGTGCAACTCAGCCATTTCACACTCTTATTGTCATCCAATAAGAATGTCAAGCCCAAGCCGTCACGCTTCCTCTCGCAACGCTTGACAAAGCATGCATACCGTACTAATGTAAAATATTTTCAATAAACAATGGGAATAGCAAGCATGCCTATAGGACCAAGAACAATCGTCACACCCCGTCGAAAAATTCCAATCCACATTCCTGAAGGGATGTCGCCCGGGGAATTCTTCAACAGCGCCGCCAACCTGGAGCATCTGGCCAGAGAAAATGGCCTCCTGATCAACCAGGAAGGCTTCCTCCTCTATCGCAAACTGCTCGGACACAGCGTCGAATTCGACACCTCCATCATTCTCGACACCTCCAAGACCATCCTCGACCCCCTTGGCAGGGCGGTGCGGCGGGACCAGCTCAACAAGCAGCAGAAAAAAGTCTGGAGTCTGATGACTCAAATAATCTTTGAGTTCATGCTGGAACGCTACCCCGATCCGGAACAGGCGGTGCTGCTGTGCGGTGAAGCCAGCCTGGATGCCACCTGGCCGTTGAGCAAGCCGGGCGTCCCCAGCATCCGCATGATCCACAATCATTTCATCACCTTCCCGACCGCCACCCTGGCCGCAGCGGCCCCAGCCGATCCCAACGATCCCAACCTCACCGACAGCGGGCACAACAGTTTGTTTCTCAAACATCTCTCCGACATCTACCGCCGCTTTCTGGAAATCCTCCGCCTGGAAATCCTCCAGCCCATCGAGCACGGCGATGCCTGCCTGAGCATGACCGGTTATCCCCAGGGCCTGCCGAGCTGGGTGGTGTCCGGCGGCAGCCGGCAACTGGGCAATCCCCGCTTCTGGGAAGAATACGACCTCATCCTGAAAGGCTTTCTCGACTTCTACCGCACCTTTTTCGCTCAGGTCTCCACCCGTGGGGCCGGGGTGCCGCCCGAAGTCTATTTCCCCGATCAGGTGGAAAACATCCTCCTCTTTTCCAACCGCTTCGCCCAGGTGGCGCGGGATGTCCGCCAGCACGTCAAGGCCGACCCCCGCTTCGCCAACGACATCCGCTGGCGCCCCGCCTACAAGCAGATCCTCTATCGGGACGACCTGGGCAGACTGATCGTGACCATCAGCCAGAATTCGGTGGGCAACGCCATCACCGAACTCCTCGGCATCGTGGTGCGCCGCGAGGAGGACGAGGCCGCCTATGACCGCATCGAACCCGCGCTGGTGGAAAAACTCCTGGCCGTGCGCGAACGCCTGATCGCAGCGGACCTCGGCGAACCGATCCATGCCGGCTGTTGGCGCAATCCACAGCCATTTCCATCATCTTCATCCGCTACCGGGGAGGGTTGAATCATGTCGGAAACTACTTTTCTACCAGACACACCGTTACGAAAAACCTGGCATGTCCTGATCCTTGCAGCGACCATCTGGTACGCCTGGACCGTGCCCCTCTTTCTGGTCCACCATATCGGCATCCCGGCATGGTCCCGCAGCGTGGATCTGGTCTTGACCATTCTGTTTTGTCTTGATCTGCTGATCAACTTCCGCACCGCCATCCCGATCGATGGCGAACTGGCCACCCGCCTCGATCTCATTCGTCCCGCCTACCTCAAGGGCAAGTTCCCCCTGGACCTGATCGCCACCCTCCCATGGGACTTTTTCGCCATGTTCCTGGGCTTCTGGGACGCGGCACTCTATCTGACCCTGGTGCGTCTGCTGCGTATCGTCCGCCTCCCGGAACTCCTGCGTTTCCACCGCACCGACACCATGCCCAGCCAGGGGGAACGCCTCTTTTCCATGACCTTCTGGGTGATGATCATCACAAGTTGGTGCGCAAGCTTTTGGATGATGATTAACGATATTCCAAAAGACGAAGACTTGATTACATTTATAGTCAAAGCCTACTACTGGTCCGTGACCACCATGGCCTCCGTGGGCTATGGGGACATCACCCCGACCACCAATCTTGGACGCATTTTCGCCATGTTCGTCATGCTTCTGGGCGTGGCCATGTATGCCTTCATCATCGGTCACATCTCGACCGTGATCGTCAACGTGAACGCCTTGCGTCAGAGGAACATGGAGAAACTGGAAAAATTGACCGTCTTCATGCGCCAATACGAGCTGCCGCAACGGGTCCAGCAGGACATCTTCAGCTTCTACCGCCATTTCCTGCTGGAACACAGCGCGGGAGGCGAGGAGTTGCTGCGCGAATTGCCGCTCAAGCTGTCCGAGCGGATCAACCAGCATGTCAACATTCACCTGCTGCGTCGCGGCCCGATGTTCCACAAGGCGAGCCAGGAGTTGCTGGAAGCCCTGGGCGCGCGTCTGAAGAGCGAAATGTTTCTGCCCGGCGAGGAGATCATCCGCATCGGCGACGTGGGACACGAAATGTACATCCTGGTACATGGCGTGGTGTCGGTGACCAACGACCAGGGAGAACTGCTGGCCAAATTGCGCAACAAGGATATCTTTGGCGAAATCGCCCTGTTGCAGGATACGGTACGCACCGCCAACATCCGTGCCCTGACCGCCTGCAATACCCTGAAACTGGACAAACACGATTTCGACGACGTGATGAATGCCTTTCCGGAGTTCCGCAAGGAGATCAAGAAGATTCAGATGCAGAGGGCCTCGGCCAGGTAACCTGACACCTCTTTTGGATCGCACGGGTGGCGTGACGCGGGCGTCACGCCACCTGAAGCTTTTCGGGAGTGCGCTCAAAGATGGCGCTTGATCCACTCCCCGTCCAGACGCTGTTCCATGGTTTCGGGGTTGGTCAGCACGCCGATGCCGGCCTGCCGGAGGTCGTTCAGGTAGGTCTCGGCCACCCGCACCAGGTCGGCGGTGGTCACGGCCAGCACCTGTTTGCGGAAGGCGCGCCGCACTTCCGGCGTGCGACCGTGCAGGGCGTCGTGAAACGCCCGCTTGGCCTCCCCCGCCGGCGAGCCTGGACGGTCGATGTTCCCCACCACCCCCAGGATCGCCTCCTCCAGGGCGCGCTCCTCCGCCTTGCCGCTCGCCAGCCAGTCGAGGGAGCGCTGAAAGTCGGCCAGGGTCTCCTCGAGACGGGGATCGCGGTAGGAGTAGAAACGGAACAGACCGGTATCCGAGTCGTAGGCCGCTCCTCCCCCATAGGCCCCGCCGCGCTCACGAATGGCCCGGTGCAGATGACCGTTCTTCAGGTATTGCCCCAACACCGACAACACCGGCGCATCCGGATGGGAATACGGCACACTCTTGTGGGCACGGGCGCAGAAATGAACCGTGGTGACCGTGGCCCAGACATGCCGGCCTGCTCCGCTCAACGACTCCGGCGCAGCGAGCCGGGTTTGCCCGGTCCCCCGTGGCGCATCGCCCCACAGGCGATCCAGGGCCGTGGTGAATTCCCCCATGTCCTCCTCCTCGCCCACCACCAGCAGTTGGCCGGGCGCCCGCAGCAGAATCTCGTTCAGGGCAGACAGACGCGCGGCGAATTCCGCGAGTCGCCCAGGATCATCCAAAGATTTGTCCAGCTCCTTCAATCGCTTGACCGCCTCCAATCCGCCCCAGAAGTCGTTGAGCGCCGCCACCGGACTCAGACCTGCCGCGGCTGCGGATATGGCGAGTTGATGGCCGTTCTCGGTGACGCGCATCTCCGCAGCGGCGCGCATCTGCGCCACCAGTTCCCGCAGCCGCGTCAGCTCATCGAAGCGGGGGGTGGTGATGGTGTCTTTCACGAGTTGCATCAGTGCCTGATGATTCCGTGTCAGGGACTTGCCGGAGATCGTGAACAGGGCGCGAAAGCCCCCCATCTCCCCCACGTGGCCGCGAATTCCCACCCGTGCGCCGATCCCGCCGCTCACCGCCGACTGATGGGCCTGGGTCTCCAGATAGTCCCGTCCCCCGCACCCCACCTCCGGCAGACAGGAGGAGTAGATCGGCAACAGATGCAACGACTCTGCGTCCAGTTCCGGCAGGTCGATCACGTATTGATGATAGAACAACCGATTGGTGGTCGTTTTGAACCGCGCCAAAGGAAAGGCCCCCACCCGATCCCAATCCCCTGCCGGGATGAGGATCGTCTCCGGGATGTCCGTCAATTCCAGGCGCGGCAGAATCTCCGGGTCATCCGCCCGCTCCTGCCGCTCCTCCAGTGCTGCGGTTCGACGTTTGACGTTCTCCCGTTCGGCCTCGTCCATGCCGGCGAGGATCTCGCGCAGCCGTTGTTTCTCCTGTTGCGTGCGCCGGGCGTTCAACCCGGGTTCGGGGATGAGGGTCACCCGCACCCGGTGGGGATTGTCCACCAGCAGGCGTTGCGCCAGGCCCTTGATGAATTCCGGGTCGCGGATCCGCTCCCGCAAGGCATCCAGGGCGCCATCCAGGGCCAGGGCCAACACCGGATCCCCCCCGTGCAGGGCCGGGGTCAGGGCGTTGAGCAGCAGCTTCAACCCGTAGGGCAGGCCGTCTCCGCCGATCTCCCGGCGGGAGAGTTCCAACTGATGCAGCACCGACTCCAGGCGTTCCGGCTCCACCCCGTCCCGCGCCACCTGGCGCAGCAGCTCCATCACCAGGTTTTCCACCGCATCGGCGTGTTCCGGTTCCGAGCCTTCCAGGCCGCAGGCGAAGACCAGTTCCCGGCCTGAGTCGTCCAGGCCGCTCAGCGGGGAGGGCGCCGACCCCAGATCGGTGGTTTCCAGGACCTTCAGCAGCGGAGAGGAGCTGTTGTCCAGCAGCACCCCGTTGAGGAGATGGGCATTCAGCAGGCTTTCCATCTCCATGCTCGGCCCCAGAAGCCACCCCAACACGATATGGGTCTTGGCAGCGCGCTCCTCCTCGCCGTCCAGGGCGTAATGGCTCTCCACCCGCCGGGGTTCCTGATAACGCACTTCGTCGGGAACCGATGCCCCACCCGGATTGTCAGAGAAGTGTGACAGAACCCATTCCTCGAACCGCTCCTGATGTTCCCCGGCGGTAATCGCTCCGTAGGTCATGAAAATCGCATTGGAAGGGTGATAGAAGCGGGCATGAAAGGCCTTCAGCCCCTCCCAGGTCAGATCGGGAATGGTGTCCGGGTCACCGCCGCTGTTGAAATGATAGGTCGTGGTGGGAAAGATGTGCTCGGCCAGGGTTTGCGACAACACCCGCGCCGGGGAACTCATGGCCCCCTTCATTTCGTTGAAGACCACCCCCTTGAAGAGCAGCCCCGGCTCGGTGCTGTCCGGTTCGGCGAACTCCACGCGGCACCCCTCCTGGGCGAAATCGAGGGGATCGAGATTGGGAAAAAAGGTGGCGTCCAGATAGACCTGCAACAGATTGCGGAAATCCTTGCGCGACTGGGTGGCGAAGGGATAGGCCGTCCAGTCGCTGGAGGTGAAGGCGTTCATGAAGGTGGCCAGGGAGCGGCGCAGCATCATGAAGAAGGGATCCCGCACCGGAAAATGCGCGCTGCCGCACAGGGTGGTGTGTTCCAGGATGTGGGCCACCCCGGTGGAGTCCTGGGGAATGGTCAGAAAGGCCACCAGAAAGGCGTTGTGGGGATCGTCCGCCGCCAGATGGAGGTGACGCGCGCCGGTCACACGGTGCCGATAGGACTCCACGGTCAACTTCAGGGACTCCACGGGTTCGCGGCGCAGCAGTTCGAAAGCGGGGTGGTTCATAACGTTCCTTCACGTCAAGGGATTGGCGGGGAGGGTCCAAAAAAAATGCTCCGGTACCCAAATACCTGTTTGAAACTGACAGCACTTGCATTTAAGATACAGCCGGTGTAAGAAAATCAGTATATAAGAAAATGCTGAACATCGCGCAACAGTACGCGAAAAAAATCGAACCGGACAGCGCCGGACCTCGCCAGTCCCCACTCCGGAAGAACATTTTCAATCCATCAAACAACCAAATCGGAGGTAAACCATGGCGGATGTTCATGCCGCGGGCCACACCATCCTGGTCGTCGGCGGTGGAATCAGCGGGCTTACGACCGCCGTTGAGGCTGCCGAAACCGGGTACAACGTCCTGCTTGTGGAAAGGGATCCCCATTTCGGAGGAAGGGTCGCTCAACACAATCAATATTTCCCCAAACTCTGTTCTCCGACCTGCGGTCTGGAGATCAACTATCAGCGCATCAAGAACAACCCGCGCATCCGTTACCTGACCCTGGCCGAAGTGGTGGATATCCAGGGCGGCGAGGGGAACTACACCGTGCGCATCCGCAAGCATCCCCGTCACGTCACCGAGGCCTGCACCGGCTGCGGCGACTGCTCCAAAGCCTGCACGGTCGAGGTCCCGGATCCGTACAACTTCGGCATGAACATGGTCAAGGCCATCCGCAACAATCATGCCATGGCATTCCCGGTCTGGTTCCACATGGATCCGGAATACGCCAAGAGCGAGGAGGCCAAACAGGTCGCCAAGGTCTGTCCGGTTGGGGCCATCCAGCCGGAGATGCCGCCCGAGGAGGTGACCGAGCAGGTCTCCGCCATAGTGTGGGCCACCGGCTGGAAGCCCTACGACGCGGAAAAGATCCGCCCCTACGGTTTCGGCCAGTACCCCAACGTCACCACCAACATGCGCTTCGAGCGCATGGCCAACGTCTACGGCCCCACCGGCGGCAAAATCGTGCGCCCCTCGGACGGCAAGGAGGCCAAGAACGTGGCCATGATCCAATGCGCCGGGTCACGGGATCACAACTACCTGCCCTTCTGCTCGCGCATCTGCTGCCTGGCCTCCATGAAGCAGGCCTCCTACGTGCGCAATCAGTACCCCGACTCCAAGGTGACCATCTTCTACATCGACCTGCGGGCCATGGACCGCTACGAGGCGTTCCTGCAAAAAACCCGCGCCGACCAGGGGATCACCTGGATCAAATCCAAGCCGGCGCGCATCGAGGAAGACGCCCAGGGCAATCCGGTGGTGATCGGCGAGAACACCCTGACCGGCGAGCGCTATGCGATCCCGTTCGATCTGGTGGTGCTGGCCACCGGGATGGAACCCAATTCCGCGCTGGCAGGCAAGGTTCCCTATCAGGGAGCGGCTTACGACGACTACGGCTTCGTCACCGGTGGGGTGCTCTCTGCGGGCTGCGCGGCCCACCCCACGGATGTGGCCTCGTCCGTCCAGTCGGCCACGGCCATGGCGATGAAGGCGATTCAGGTCGCGGGAAGGAGAGGATAAGGCTATGAGCGTTGCGAAGAAGATCGGTTGTTATTTCTGCACCGGCTGCGGCATCGGCGATGCCCTGGACATGAAGGCCCTCAAGGCCATCGCCACCAAGGAACAGAAAATCCCCGTGGTCAAGGAGCACGCCTTCCTGTGCGGTGCGGAAGGTGTTGCCATGATCCGGAACGACCTGGAGACCGACGCGGTGAACGCGGTGATCATCGCCGCCTGTTCCCATCGGGAAAAAACCGCCGAATTCCGCTTCGGCATCGAGTTGTTCGACCGGGTGGACCTGCGGGACAAGTGCCTCTGGGTGCTGGATGTCAAGGAGGGTGACGAGACCGCCGAGGAGGACCGCCAGATGGCGGCGGAGGATTATCTGCGTCTGGGATGCGTCAAGATCAAAAAGATGAACATTCCGGATCCTTTCCTCCATTCCGACGGCTCCAAGGATGTGCTGGTGGTGGGCGGCGGTTTGGCGGGACTGACCGCTGCGCGGGACATCGCCCTGGCCGGCTATCAGGCCGTGGTGGTGGAAAAGGCCGAAACCCTGGGCGGCAAGATGAACAACATGCTCAAGGTCACCCCGGACAACCGCCCCCCCTACCGGGATCTGACCGACAATTTCATTGGTGATTTGATCGCGCAGGTGGAGGGAGACAACCGCATCAAGGTGTTCAAGAACACGGTGGTCACCAAGACCGCCGGTCAACCCGGACGCTTCGATGTCACCCTGAAGTCCGGCGGGACCCCGCTGGATATCCGCGTGGGCAGCATCGTGGTGGCCACCGGCTTCGACCTGTACGATCCGGCCAAACTGCCGGGCAATCTCGGTTACGGCTCCTCCCCGGACGTGGTGACGAGCGCCGAGTTCGAAAAGATGGCCAAGGCGGGCCAGATCCTGCGCAAGTCCGACGGCAAGCCTGCCAAACGGGTCGCCTTCGCCTTGTGCGCCGGACAGCGGGACAAGGCGCATCTGGATTACTGTTCCGGGGCCTGCTGCATCTACTCGATGAAACAGGCGCTCTACGTCATCGAGCAGTACAAGCAGGAGGCATCCACCTTCCTGATCTACCAGGAGATCCGCACGCCCGGCCAGATGGAGGATTTCTATCGCAAGGCTCAAGACGAAGGCGCGGTCTTCATCAAGGGGGATGTCGCCAAGGTGACGGCCAACTCCGGCGGCGGCGTGGCGGTGGAGGTGAAGGATCACCTGCTGCGCGGCTCCGAATCCCTGGACGTGGACCTGCTGGTTCTGGCCACGGGCATGGTCTCCACGGTGGACACCATCGATCCCAACGTCGCCTCCCAGATCGGGGCGGGACGGGACGAACTGCCCGGATCGGTATTGAATCTCCAGTATCGCCAAGGCCCGAGCCTGCCCCGCCTGGGTGAGGCCGGATTCCCGGATTCCCATTTCATCTGCTTTCCCTACGAGACGCGGCGTACCGGCATTTATGTGGCCGGCCCGGCCCGCCGTCCCATGGGGATCGCCGCCACCATGACCGACGCCACCGGCGCGGCCCTGAAGGCGATTCAGGCCGTGGAGGCGGTGGCCGGAGGGGTGGCGGTCCATCCCCGTTCCGGGGATCTCTCCTTCCCGTCCTATCGCCCGGAGGGGTGTACCCAGTGCAAGCGCTGCACCGAGGAGTGCCCGTTCGGCGCCATCAACGAGGACGACAAGGGCAATCCCCTCTTCAATCCCGCCCGCTGCCGCCGCTGCAGCACCTGCATGGGGGCCTGCCCGCAAAAGATCATCTCCTTCGCCAACTACTCGGTGGACATGATCAGCACCATGCTCAAAGAGATCGAGATCCCCGAGGAGGACGAGGAGAAGCCGCGTATCCTTGTATTCGCCTGCACCAACGACGCCATCCCCGCCATGGACATGATGGGCCGCAACCGGGGGAAGATCAGCCCCTACATCCGCATCATTCCCTTGCGCTGCATGGGCTCCCTGAGCCTGGTCTGGATCGCGGACGCCATGTCCAAGGGGTTCGACGGGGTGCTGCTCATGGGGTGCCGGCACGGCGACGACTACCAGTGCCACAACGTGCGTGGCTCGTCCCTGGCCGAAACCCGCCTGAGCAAGGTTTCCGAGACCCTGGACCGCTTGAAGCTGGAATCGGTGCGGGTGAAGATGATGGAAGTCAACATCATGGATGCGGATAGCCTGCCGAAGGCGATCGACGGTTTCGTGGAACAGATCGCCAAACTGAAACCCAATCCTTACAAGGGATTCTAAACCATGGCTTACGACCTTTCCTTCGCAAAAGAAGTCTACAAAAAATCGGAAATGGGGCACTGGATCAAGATGTGCATGCAGTGCGGCGTGTGCGCGGGCTCCTGCCCGCTGCGCGCCCACTGGCAGCACTCTCCCCGGCAGTTGTTCCAGATGGTGCGGGCCGGCAAGAAGGATGAAGTCCTCAAAAGCTCGGACATGTGGATGTGCACCTCCTGTTACAACTGCATCGCCCGTTGTCCCCGCAATCTGCCCATCACCCACATCATCCACGGTCTGGCCCGCTATGCCGAGACCCAGGGGAAGGTGGATCCCAAACAGCCCACGCGCCGCTTTGCGGTGGAGGTGTTCTGGGAGAACATCGTCGCCACCGGTCGGGTCGGCGAGGCGATGCTCACCATGCGCCTCTATTTCCAGGACGGCATCGGCGCCGGCATCCAGCGCGGGCTGGAGATGAAGGATTCCGCCCTGGGCATGCTCAAGACGCGCCGTCTCAATCCCATTCCCTTCCGGGGCAAGATCAAGGGATATGACGGCTTCAAGAAAATGTTGGCGAAAGCCGCGGAACTCGAGGTCAAGCTGGAGAACAAGGCATGAAGGAATACACGTTTTTTCCCGGTTGCAGTTCCGAACACAACGCTTCTGCCGCCAACATGGAGAACTCGATCCAATCCATGTGCCGGATTCTGGGGATCAAGCTCAACGAGATCGACGACTGGAACTGTTGCAGCGCCTCGATCGGCTACGCCGGGGGGGGGCAGTTGCCGCGCATGGCCATGTCGGCGCGCAACTTCGCCCTGGCCCAGAAGCAGCGTGGCAACGCCGATCTGGTGGCCACCTGCGCCGCCTGCTGGCTGGCCATGCGCGAGACCAACGAACGCCTGGAGCACGAGGCCGATGTCAAGGGTGCGATCAACACCGCGCTTGGCGAGGCCGGGCTTTCCTATGACGGTCACATCCGCACCCGGCACTTCGTGGAGGTGTTGATCGAGGACATCGGTTGGGAGACCCTCAAGTCCAAGGTGACCAAGCCCCTGAAGGGTCTCAAGGTGGCGGGGTACGTGGGGTGTCAGACCAACCGGCCTTTCGGGGTGTGCGGGGACAGCTTCGAGAATCCGCTCTATCTGGACAGGATGATCGAGGCCACCGGCGCCACGGCGGTCCCCTTCCCCATGAAGGTGGCCTGCTGCGGCGGGGCATTGATGTTTTCCGAGACCGAAAAGTCCTGCGTCCTGACCAAGCAGATTCTGCAATCGGCGGTGGACAACGGCGCCGAGGTGATCATCACCCCGTGTCCGGTCTGCCAGTTGAACCTGGAGGTGTACCAGGGGATGATCAACAAGAATCTGGGGACGAATTTCAACATCCCGGTTCTGTATTACGCGCAATTGTTCGTCCTGGCCTGGGGCGGCAGTTGGCAGGATGCCGCTTTGCATCAGCAGGTGGTCGCGGCGGAACCGTTGCGCCGTTTTGCCTGAGCGGATCGCCCTCTCATTGCATGTGCGCCCCCGGTGGTTTGGCCGGGGGCGTTTTTTTTGGCTGCAGGCTGGATTTTTGCTATTAAACCATTTTGGCGTGGCATTTTTCATGTTATAACTCCTCCCCTGGAGCAAAGCAACAACGACAAGGCGCAGAGGGAAACCGTGGCACCCATGGAATATGGATTACCATTTCACCATCTTGATGATTTCATACAGCATGAAGAAGCCAATCTGAACATTAAAATTAAGCGTTTTTTGGCTCCGACACCCCAAGAATCAACGGATGTAGGATTTGCCCGTTTTCGCAAGGCGATCCGCGCCCTGCCCGCGACGGGCGAGGCATGGACACCGGATGCCCACTGGACGGAGTTGAGCCGCATCTACACGAGCGAACTGTTGGCACCGCTCTTTTCGGTGCAGCAGGCGCCGGTGATCCAGGGACACGTCCTGACCGCACCACGCATCGTGCAGGCATTCATTCCCCAGGCATTTCGCGGGGTGCGGCACGAACCCGGGGAGCGGCATTACGGGGACGACCTGTTCTGGGCGCAGTTCACGCGCCGCGCGGATCTGGGGCGTTTCCTCCTGTTGTGGCTGCAATCGGTCTACAGCCTGTTCACACCGCTGGTGATCCTGGCCCCGCCGGGAGCCGGCAAAACCCTGTTGTCGCGCGTGCTGGCCGCACATCTCTCCTCATCGGCGTTTCATCCGGTGCGGGTGATGCTGGGCGCAGTGGACGCCAAGGCCACGATCCAGGCGCAAATCGAAGAGCAGTTGCGCAACGACCTGGGAACCAAAATCGACTGGGGCAGCCTGAGCCGTGCGGTGCGCGCCCGCTTTCCGGTGGTGATCCTGGACGGGATGAACGAACTGCTGGGCGCCAACGAAAAGGTGTTTCGGGACTATCCGGAAAAGGTGCGCCGTTTCCAGGAACTGGAAAGCTCGCTGGCCAGACCGGCACGGGTGATCATCACCAGCCGCACCGAGGTGATCGACCGCGCGGATATCCCGGTGGGGGCGATGGTGGTACGGCTGGAGCCGTTCGACGATGGGCAGCGCGCCCACTGGATCCGCCTGTGGAACCGGACCAACCGGCCCTTTTTCAAGCAGACCGGAATTCAACCTTTTCATACCCCGGAAAATCCCGCCGTCTTGCAGCTGGCGGAAACGCCGTTTCTGCTCTCCCTGCTGGCGGTCCTGGACGCGGATGGCAATCCCTTGCGCAGCTGCGGGGCCTTGACCCGTTCCGCACTGTACCAACAGATCACCCAGCGCTTCGTGGCCTGCGCCCTGACCCCTGCGGACGGGGATCCCTGCGCCATGGCCCTGTTGCGACTGGGGGGAGCGGCGCTGGGGATGTTTCACCGGCATGCCTTGTCCATCCGCGCCGATCAACTGGAGAGCGACACCCGCATCCTGCACGCCGAAGGGGTCGAAATCGTTCCGGGTCAACCGGTGGCCATGCTGCTGGAGCGGCTGTTTTTCGTCAATGTCGCCGACCGGGGACGCCGGGCCATGCCCGGAGCCATGCATCGGGAGAAGGAGTCGTCGCGCAGCTTTTCGTTCTGGCATGGGGCGTTCGCGGAGTTTCTCACCGCTGATTTCATCGTGCGCATGACCTGTGACGAGGTGACACGCCTCTACCGGGAACGGCGGGGGCGCAACCGGTCTCAGCGCAAGCTGGCCGAGGAGCGCTTTGCCAATCCGGCCCACACCCCGTTGCGCTGGCTGGCCACCTTGGGCTACACCCCGCTCTTCGACCGCCCCGGAGTCCTGGCCATGATGCGGGAACGGGTGCAGTCCACCCTCGCCCCGGAAAAAGGGGAGCGCGGCACCGGATTGGACCGGAACGACTTTCTGGCCACCCTGGACGAGATGATTCAGGGGCAGTTGCATTGGATTTTGCGCGGCAGCTCCCCGCCGGCGCTGATGACCGGCGGCCATGGGGAGTGGTTCACCCCTGTTCCGCTGCTGGGACATCTGGCGATTTACAGCCTGAATCTGATCATCCTGCGCTCGGTTTTGGATATCCGGGTATGGATTTTCGACGAGGCGGCCCATGCCGGCCAGGAGGGGGACACCCCCGCCTGGGACCGGTTGACCCATTTGTGGCGCTCCTGGTTCACCGAAGAGCGATTGAGCCGACTGCGCGGGATTTTGCAGACACGCCGCCAGGAGGGCCGCATGGAGATCCAGGGACGGCCTTTGTTCAGTTGTGTGCGCAGCGTGCGCGGCCTGAAGGCCTATCAGGAACTGGCGCGGGTCCTGGCCGACGAGCGCTCCGAATGGCTGGTCAGCCAGGCCCTGGAACGAAACGACAATCAGGAGGAGTAGAGGGTGCCTCCTGCGGCCATATCACCATCCATCACCTTGAAAAGCAACGAAAATGCCACGCGCCAGCGCGTTCCCTCGCGGGTCAGGATGGTGGCGGTCTTCTGGTTGATTTTGAGGATGACGCCGTAGCGTTCCCGATTGTCGCGGCCATGGAACCCGATGGCGTCGCCAACCTTGAAGTGATCCTTCCCGGAGGGTTCTGCGCTGGAGGCGGCGTGGATCCCGGCATCCACGCCTGCCATGTTCACGGCATAAAGCGGGATGCGCCAAAAGGTTCCTTCCGGCTTGGCGCGAACATCCAAGGTTGTTCTTTGTACCTTTTCAACAACTCCTGTCATAACACGATTTTCCCGTGCATTGAAAAAAAGGATCTCCAGGCCGATATGAACGCGCCGCTTGACCGGCAGCAGACGCGCCGGATCATCCAGCAAGGCATCGATGCCGATGCGCAGACGATAAAGATCGAATGGGGTGACGAATTGCAAGGCATGCAAAATATCCGCGTAATCCATGTCAGGCAACCTCAAAGGAGGAACTGTCAAAAGTGAATTAACATTATACACATCTCGATGTAACATGCAAGATATATGCGCAACAATTTGATTAAATTTTCGTACCCAACCCCACAAATCCGGCAGGGTTCATGCAAAACCAAACCCCCTCGGCCCGCGCCATTCCCGAAACAAATACCAACCCGGCACCCCCCCACGCAATGTCCAGGCCCTGCCCGAAAACGGTTATGGGTTGCCAGACCCGGCCAGCCATGCTAACATAATCGAATTTTTCCGCCCCTTGAGCCGAGGATGCCCGCAATATGTTTGGTGCCATAGCCCGCAAACTGTTCGGAACCAGCAACGATCGCTATCTGAAAACCCTGAATCCCACCATTCAGAAAATCAATGCCCTGGAACCCGAATTCGAACGCCTGAGCGATACGGATCTCCGGGCGAAAACGGATCTGTTCAAGCAGCGCCACGCCAACGGGGAAACCCTGGACCAACTCCTGCCGGAAGCCTTTGCCGCCGTGCGCGAAGCCAGCCGCCGGTCCATCGGCCTGCGCCACTTCGATGTGCAACTGGTGGGCGGCATCGTCTTGCACCAGGGCAAAATCGCCGAAATGAAAACCGGCGAAGGCAAAACCCTGGTCGCCACCCTGCCCCTCTACCTCAACGCCCTCACCGGCAGGGGGGTCCACCTGATCACGGTCAACGACTACCTGGCCAAACGCGACTCCGCCTGGATGGGCCGGGTCTACGCGACCCTGGGCATGCGCACCGGGGTGATCGTCCATGGCCTGGACGACCGGGAACGGCGCGATGCCTACGGGGCGGACATCACCTACGGCACCAACAACGAGTTCGGCTTCGATTTTCTGCGCGACAACATGAAGTTCTCCCTGGACGAAATGTGCCAAAGAGAACTCCATTACGCCATCGTGGACGAGGTGGACTCCATCCTCATCGACGAGGCGCGCACCCCGCTCATCATCTCCGGCCCCACCGAAGAGAGCACCGACAAATACTACAAACTGGACCGGGTCATCCCCAAACTGATCCGCGGCACCCACTTCACCGTGGACGAAAAGAGCCGCAGCGTGATCTTCACCGAGGAAGGCAACGAATTCACCGAAAACCTGCTGCGGGAACGCAAGGTGGTCAAGGAGGGAAACCTCTACGACCTCCAGAACGTGGAGATCGTTCATCACCTCAATCAGGCCCTGCGCGCCCACGCCATGTTCGAAAAGGATCGGGACTACATCGTCAAGGACGGCGAGGTGGTGATCATCGACGAATTCACCGGACGGATGATGCCGGGCCGCCGCTACTCCGAAGGGCTGCATCAGGCCCTGGAGGCCAAGGAGGGCCTGGTGATCCAGAACGAATCCCAGACGCTGGCCTCCATCACCTTCCAGAACCTCTTCCGGATGTACGAAAAACTGGCGGGCATGACCGGCACCGCCGACACCGAGGCCTCGGAATTCCAGTCCATCTATCGCCTCCAGGTGGTGGTGATCCCCACCAACCGGAAAATGATCCGCGAGGACGGCGACGATGTGGTCTACCGGACCGAGGAAGAAAAGATCGCCGCGATCATCGAGGAGATTCAGGATTGCCGGAGTCGCAGCCAACCTGCACTGGTCGGCACCATCTCCATCGACAAATCCGAGGAACTCTCCAACCGACTGAAAAAACTCGGCATTCCCCACAACGTCCTCAACGCCAAGCATCACGAGCAGGAGGCCATGATCGTGGCCCAGGCGGGACGCAGCGGCACCATCACCATCGCCACCAACATGGCGGGCCGTGGCACCGACATCCAACTGGGCGGCAACCCGGACATGCGCATCGAATCCGAAATCCCTGCCGGCATCCTCGAGGAACAACGCGTGCAATGGGAGGAGAAGATCCGCGCCGAGTGCGCTGCGGACAAACAGGCGGTGCTGGCCGCCGGCGGTCTGCACATCCTGGGGACCGAGCGCCACGAGTCCCGGCGCATCGACAACCAGTTGCGCGGTCGCTCCGGTCGCCAGGGGGATCCCGGCTCCAGCCGGTTCTATCTGTCGCTGCAGGACGACCTGATGCGCATCTTCGGCTCGGAACGCATGGACGGCATGCTGCAAAAACTGGGACTGGCCGAAGGCGAGGCGATCATCCATCCCTGGATCAACAAGGCCATCGAGTCGGCGCAGAAAAAGGTGGAAGGCCGCAACTTCGACATCCGCAAGAACCTGCTCAAATTTGACGACGTGATGAACGATCAGCGCAAGGTCATCTTCGAGCAGCGCCGCGAATTGATGGAAAGCGAGGACATTGCCGATTTCACCCTGGGGATCCGCGAGGACCTGCTGGACGGGATCCTCGCCAACCATCTTCCCGAGGAGTCCCATCCCGAGGATTGGAAGCTGCAAGAGTTCGCGGATGCGGTATTTCTGCAATTCAATGTCACGCTTCCGGTTCAGGAGTGGCTGCACGAACAGGGTCTCACCGTGAAAACCATCCGGGAGCGCGCCTGGGAGCGCATCGACGCCTTCAACCGGATGCGCGAGGAGAACATGGGGGCGCCGCTGTTGCGCTATCTGGAAAAGACCCTGTTGTTGCAGATTCTGGACAGCCTCTGGAAGGAGCATCTGCTCAACATGGATCACCTCAAGGAGGGGATCCATCTGCGCGGGTATGCCTCCAGGGATCCGCTCAACGAATACAAGCGGGAGGCTTACGAACTGTTCAACACCCTGCTGGACCGGATCAAGTCCGAGGCCGTGGAATATCTCAGCCGCGTGGAGGTGCGTCAACCGGAAGAGGTGGAGCGCATGGAGGAGGAACGGGCTGCGGCACGGGATCGTCAACTCTCCATGCACCACCCGGACGCCGAGTCCTGGGGCGACGAGCAGGCGGAGCCTGCCCAGGCCCAGGAGACCCATCCCACCCCGTTCCGTCGCGACGGAGACAAAGTGGGCCGCAACGCCCCCTGCCCCTGCGGGAGCGGCAAGAAATACAAATATTGCTGTGGCCGGCTGGGTTGATTGGCAGGGGCGGTTTTATCACAAGTTGGCATAATCATTGAATGGTAGAGAGACAAGACTCCCACCATTCACCGAGGACCCCTTGTGATGAACGCCCCTGACCTCACCCCCTCCCTGGAGACCATGAACGCCGGGAATGCCTTGCTGAATTTCCGGCGCGCCCACATGCATACCCTGCTCGCCAACGGCTGGGGAAGTCTGCCCTTGCCGATCTGGCTGGATCTGGCCATCACGATCACGGCTGGCGGCCAACTGATGCACGTGGACCCGCAATGCCTGATCCTGGCCCTGCACGGCAGGCAGGTGATGCTGCAAAAGGCGGATCAGCAGTACTGTTTTTCCAGTGTCCCGGTCCAGTTTGCCGTTCCGGATGGACAGAAGGCGCCGCCTGGTCCCTGCGTGTGCGAAAACGAAGGCAGGCTGGCGGCGTGAGATTACACACGAGGCAATTGCCGTGCTGACCAACTTGACCCTGGAAAATGTGGGGCCTGCTGCCTCCATGGCATTGTCGTTCGGGCCGCGCATCAACCTGTTGACAGGCGACAACGGGGTGGGAAAGACCTTCCTGTTGGATATCGCCTGGTGGGCTGTGACCGGAACATGGCCTGCGGAGGTCAATGCCAATCTTTCCAGCGGCATGATGGCCAAACCACACAACAAAGACAAAGCCTATATTCGTTATTTATTGACTAATACAACTTATGCAAGTTTTTTTAATCGATTTAAACAACAATGGGGTAGATATCATCTACATTCAGATAAACAGAGCGTTTCAATCTACGTACAGGTGGACGGCGGCTTCTCCATTTGGGATCCGGCCCGCAATTCCCGTTCCAACCTGCCCCCAGCCTATGTATTCACCCAACAGGAGGTCTGGCATGGCCTGGAGGACGCCTCCGGCAGACGACTGTGCAACGGCCTGATCGCCGACTGGGCCGGTTGGCAGAAAGAAAACGGGCAGGCTTTTCGACAGTTGCAAGCGGTCCTGGAGGCACTTTCCCCGACCCCCGACGAACGAATCGCCATCGGCGACCTGACCCGCATCCGTCTGGACGACGCACGGGACATTCCGACCTTGCGCATGCCTTACGGACAGGATGTGCCGGTATTGCACGCCTCGTCCGGGATGCGCCGCATCATCGCCCTGGCGTATCTGCTGATCTGGGCCTGGCAGGAACACGTTCTGGCGTGCAAACTGCTCGGCATGCCCAGGGTGAGCCAGATCGTACTTCTGGTGGATGAAATCGAATGCCATCTCCACCCGAAATGGCAACGCAGCATCATCCGTTCCCTGCTGAACGTCACCCAAAGCCTGGGCGAGATGGCCGACAGCAAGGTTCAAATGATCTTGTCCACCCACTCCCCCCTGATCCTGGCCTCCCTGGAGCCGTATTTCGATCCCACACAAGACAAATGGTTCGACATCGATCTGATCCGGGAGGACCCTGCGCCGCCACGCATCGAGGTCGAGGAACAGCCCTTCACCAGGCGTGGCGATGCCGCGAACTGGTTGACCAGCAAGGCCTTCGATCTGCAAAGCGCCCTCTCCCTGGAAGCGGAAGAGGCCCTGGCCGAGGTCACCAGGGTGCTGAGCGATCCGACAGCGACCGAGACCATGGCCAGAAACCTGGAAAAACGTTTGCGTGAGGTGTTGGGGGATACCGATCCGTTCTGGATCCGCTGGCGCTTTGTCATGGAAAAGAAGGGGTGGAACACATGATTCACGTGGATGCCCAGCCCGAACCCGCCCGGTTCGACGCAACCGTGCGTCAAAAAGGGCTTGCCTATCTGGCGAAAAAAGCACTCCCGCTCGACCAACCCCTGCCCCAGGGCACCGCAATCGCCGACCATTGGAGAGCCTGCCTGGACGATCTCTATGCGGCCTATCATGCCACATGCGCCTATCTGGCGGTCTTTTTCGAAAGAAGCACGGGAACCGCATCGGTGGATCACTTCATCGCAAAATCCAGACTGCCGCAGGATGCCTACGAGTGGAGCAATTACCGACTGGCCTGCCACAGCATGAATACCAGAAAAAACCACTTCGATGATATCCTGAATCCATTCCTGATCGAAGATGGCTGGTTTCATCTGGAACTGGTGATCGGACATATCTTTCCTAATCCGGGTCTGGAAAGAGAACAGCAAGCACAAGTGCAAAAAACCATCGCGCGTCTGGATCTGGACGACCCCATGCACCGAAATATGCGCGCGCGCCATTTCCAAGGATATATCGAAAGAAATTATATTTAAAGTTATCTCAAAATAATCTCTCCATTTGTATGGCAAGAGGCCAAAAGACAAAATCTTCTGTAATTATGAAAAATTATTGAAAGACGGTGTCCCCCTTTGCAACTGGATCGGTGCGCTCACCGCCCGTTTTTCGATCACCAGGACACTATCGAAATAGTGCATCGAAAACATGGAACGGCCATAGTCGTCGAGTGACAACGCCGGATCCTCGGAGTATCTGGCGTTGAGCTGGTCGATCAGCCGCTTCGTGTATTCGATGAAATTGTCCGGCGCACGATAGACCCCGCCATGACTGCGCATGTAACTGGTGTGCAGATCCTCCGCCAGGTAAATCCCCCCGTCCTTGAGATGAAAAAAGAACTCCTCCAGGGTGTTGATCTGTTGGGTCATGGTGTGACCGCCATCGTCGATGATGATGTCCGGTCGGGGCAAGGCGGCGCGCAGGGCACGCAACGAGCCTCGGTCGTCCTGATTGCCCTGGAAAACGGTGATGTTCTCCTCGTTGACGACCGCGCAGCGGGGATCGATGTCCACGCCGAAAATACGGGCACCGGGACCGAAATAATCCTTCCACATCTGCAACGATCCGCCATGGGAAACGCCGAATTCGATGAGCGTGACCTCGCCGGCACGAAACCTGGCAAAATAGCGTTCGTAAATTTCCAGATAATGTGACCATTTATCGATATATCGGTGCGGACGCTCCAGGATGAAACGCAACAGCGTCTCCCCCCGTGGTCGAGCCGCGCAATGACGGTCGAAACCCGCCGCCCAACCCGGCACCACGGCATGCAGGATCTCCATCAGCCGCAACA
Source organism: Magnetococcales bacterium (assembly GCA_015231915.1). Taxonomy (GTDB): domain Bacteria; phylum Pseudomonadota; class Magnetococcia; order Magnetococcales; family Magnetaquicoccaceae; genus Magnetaquiglobus. The sequence continues at coordinate 15,682 of JADGAR010000033.1, read as the reverse complement.
GGCGCCCGGAATCGGCCTCCGCCAACGCCGTTTGCAATAATGGGGAAAACACCGGGACCACCACGCGCGCATGCATCGTCTCCCGCTCCGCGTCGGCGAGCGGCAGGGTGTCACGCGCCAGGAGCAGCCCTTCCATCCCCCGGCGCTCCTCCTGGGCATTGTCGAACAGCAGACCACCCAGGGCGAGGGCCAGGGAGACCAGCGGATTCCACTGCCCCCGGTTGCCCAGCAGCATGGCCAGAATGAAGGCCACCCGCATGCGACCCGCCACCAGCGCCGAGGTCATGGCGGCATGCAGCCGTTCCGGCGGATGCTCCGTATTCTGGACCAGGGCCAGCAACCCCTCCAGATCGTTTTGCGCATCCAACCGCATCAAGGTTTCCAAAAATTCCGACCGTGACGTTTGCACCACGTTTTTCTCCCGTTTCCTATCCGTTTTCACTCTGACACAAGGCGGCCAACGCCGCCCGTACCTCCACAACGACTCCCCGCCAATCATCAGGTTCAGGCTGCCGGAACAATCGCAACACCCGGGGATACCAGGGCGAATCGTCACCCCCCTCCCCCCAGCGCCAATCCGTGCCAATGGCGGGCAGCAGCACCCAGCAGCGCGCGCCGAGCGCCCCGCACAGATGCACAATGGCCGTATCCACGGCGATGACGAGATCCAGTTGCGCCACGATGGCAGCCGTGTCGGCAAAATCGTGGATCTGGCCACCCAAATCCAGCAGCGGCTGACCAGCAGGCATGACAGAGGCCACTTCCCCTGCCTCGCGCCTGCGCAGGCCGATGAACCGCACGCCCGCCACCGACCAAAGCGGCTCCAGCAGCGTCACGTCCGGCAGGGAGCGATGCCGGTCGTTCTTGTGGGTGGTCCGCCCCTGCCACACCACGCCGACCCGCAATCCCCCCCCGGAAGGAAGCCGCTCGCGCCAGCGCGCCACCCGCTCCGGATCGGCCCGCAGATAGGGCAAATCGGCAGGGAGGGTCGCTGGCGTGACACCAAGAAGCATGGGGATCGTCAGCAAAAAGGTCCAGCAATCGACGGATTCCCGCCCCTCGTCCCAGGCGGCGACGACCCGGTCCACCCCTCGCAGCGTCCCGAGCAGGGTCACCAGGCCGGGATGACACACCAAAACCACCTCACGCGCCCCAAGGCTCTTGAGGATCGGCAAGAAACGGCAAAACTGCATCACATCGCCATGGCCCTGCTCCTCCAGGACCAGGATGGACCTGCCGGACAAATCCTCCCCCTGCCAGCGAGGCAGGGAGAGAGCCGGTCCTGCCGTGATGGCCTCGCCGATGCGGGGATGATGACGGTATTCGTACAACGGCCACGCCTCGGCCCATCTTCCGGCCCGCAACAGCAGCAAACCGCAATTCCAGTGGGCATCGGCGAACTCCGGATTCCGCCGCATGGCCTCCCGATAGGCGGCCTCCGCCTCGGCGGGTCGGTGCCACGCCTGCATCAGCGCACCCAGATTGTTGAATGCCTCGGCGTAATCCGGTCGCAGGCGCAGCGCCTCCATCCAGCAGGCTTGCGCCTCGATGGGACGATTGCATCCCTGGAGCAACACCCCCAGATTGTTGCAGGCCTCGGCGCAATCCGGTTGCAGACGCAACGCCTCCCGATAGGCGGCCTCCGCCTCGGCGGGACGACATTGCCCTTGCAGCAGATTGCCCAGATGATAAAACGCCCGAAAATGCTCGTTATCGATGCGCAGGGCCTCGCGCAAGGCGGCCTCTGCCTCGACGCAACGCTGCCCCTCCAGCAGCAGGTTGCCCCTTTCGACCTGTGCGTCCGCATACTCCCGTGCGCGTTGCAAGGCGAGTTCCAGTTCCTCCACCGCCCCGCCCTGCACCCCCGCCGCACGGCCACGCGTCAGCAACTCCCTGGCGGTCATCAGCCGACCGGCCTGAATCAAGGCGCCCAGACAACTCAGCCAGAATTGCCCACGCCCCGGATCGGCCTCCAAGGCGGCCTGGAAGTGCTGCACGGCCAGCGCATGCCGCCCGGTTCGGATCGCCAACACCCCCAGATTGTGATGCGCATCCGCATGATCCCTCTGGATGCACAGGACGTGCCGATACCCATGCTCGGCCTCTGCCAGGCGGCCCGCCCGATGATGGTCCATGGCCTGCCGCAGGGCATGCGCGGCGACACGGGAGGCCCGCTGCCTTTCCGGTTCGGCAACGTGATCTCCCTCTTCCCGGTTCCCGGCCAGCGGTTTTTTTTCCATGGAGGCAGGGCATGATGGGATTGGGGGGCAATCCATGAACCGTTACACCTCGTTGACCACATCGGCGAACCTTCTGTCCGTTTGCAAATCGTCCCTTGCTGACGAATCTGTCCGAATGGCCTGCCGAAGATACCCGATACACAAATCCCGCTCTCCCGACTGCAAATAAGCGAATGCCAGGTCGCAATACCCTTCCTTCAATGCCGGATGGTGTTCGACGGCGCTACGGAACGCATCAACTGCCTTCTGGCGCTCGTTTATTTCCAGGTAAGCATATCCGAGTGCATTGAATGCATTGAAAGTTTTTGAATTGATCTGGATTGCGGATTTCAAAAGTTCGATGCGTTGGGCAGGGTCACGCACCTGATATGAGGCGAGGATGCGGTGAGTCGATCTTTCCCTGGACGTGATTTCGCTGTCCAGTGCTTCTTTTTGTGCTTGAAATTCCAGCCTGATTTTACGCAACCGCCAGTATTCAAAGCCAATCATGCCAGCAAGTATCAGAGATATCACCGACACTACGACACTTAACGCGGTTGCTATGTAGCTTGCATTTTCAAGTGGCATGATGGCTCCTCCGCACGCTGTCACAACGTATCAACCGCTGCGCAACTTGTCCATGCCGAACTCCTGCACCGTTTTGGGTGAACGCTGTAAGCATTTGATTCCATTGGAGCCGGCATGGGGAATCGAACCCCAAACCTACGGATTACAAATCCGTTGCTCTGCCAGTTGAGCTATGCCGGCCAAGAAACGCACCCGGAAGACAACACTGTGGCAAGGTTTATGCTCTCTCCGGCCTTACCAAGAGCACCGCCGCGCCAGGGAAGCAAAATTTTCCGGGCAGCTTATCAGTTTGTTCTTTCAGGGGCAAGTCAATGGCCAAAGCAGGCAAAAAAATCACCGGAAAATTCTGCCGCTCTTCCTGGCAGAATCGCTTCCCAGCCGCGCGTACCAGCCTCACCAGCATGACCCTGGCAATCCTGCTGCTGGGCGACCCGCATGCCGCTTGCGCCGATGTCATGACCTTCTGGCAGGCGGTCGATACCGCTCAGGCCAGAAACCCCCAAATCCATCGCGCCGAGGCCCTCCTGCGCGCTGCCCGCGAAGACAACCCGAAAACCTTCGCCAAACTCCTCCCCCTCGTCAACGTCAAGGCGCTCGATGTCCTCCGCCAGGGCAATCACTACGCCAAACTCGGCACCCAGCAACACTCCGATCCCAAAAGCCTCACCCTCACCGTGGACCAGAGAATCCTCGACCTCCCCGCCATGACCGATCACTTCCAAAGCGGCATCCACATCGAAGCCGCCTACGCCGACGCCATGGCCATGCGGCAGGATATCACCCTGCGCGTCGCCACCGTCACCTCCAACTGGCTCGAAGCCAGGGAAGTCCTCGATCTGGCCATCCAATACAAAAAAATTACCGGCAAACACGTCCACGAAAACAAGATTCGCCTCGACGCCGGCGAAGGCACCAAAACCGACCTCGAACAGGCCTCCTCCCGTTTCAACCAGGCCGAGGCCAGCTATCAGGACGCACTCAATACCATGGAAAAAGAGGCCGCCTTCTTCCGGGAAGTGGTCGGCATCGATCCCGACCCCGCCCTCTCTCTCCCGGATTACGCCTGGAAAGAACCGGAAAATCTGGAACAATCCCTCTGGAAATGGATCGAAGACCGACCGGAAATCTGGGCTGCCCGCGCCAGACAAAAAGAAAGCACCATTTCCGAAAATATGGCACGTCAAGAACATATGCCAAAAGTAAATTTCAATTATACAGCCAGTCGCACATGGGACTCGGAACTCGGCGGCTCCTCGGGTCGCTCCATCAAGGACGAGGAAAATGCCCATTCCGTCAGCCTGGCCATCAACATGCCGATCTTCAGCGGCTTCGAAACCCTCGCCAAAACCCGCGAGGCCAGAGCGCTCAAGGAGGCCGCCATCGCCGAACTCGACCGGGTGCGCGCCCTGGCCAAACGCGAGGTCGAAGAGGCTCGCTACGACCTCAAGAACAACAAGGCCGCCATCCGCTCCCTGGAAAAGGCCCTGGAATTCAGCCAACAGGCCGCCACGGGGCTGGAAGAGAGCTTCCATGCCGGAACACGCACCCTCCTGGACCTGCTCGACTCCCAGTTCGAGGTGCACACCCTCCGCACCAACCTGGTCCGCCATCGCTATCAGGCCCAGCTCGCCCTGATGCGACTCTGGAAAGGCCTGGGACGCCTGGTCCATCCCACTGCCCCGGCCCGCCCCAATACCCACGAGGAGTCCACGCTCAGCGCCAAAGCCGGACGGGACGAGACCATCGACATGGTGAACGAACAGATGCTCGTCGCCATGCAGGCACTGGATGCAACCACGACACAAGCGCCCGACGAAACCGATGAAGCGCTGCTCCTGCTATGGAATACCCTCAACGATCAGGCGCGCCCCCTGGCGGAACTGCATGCCGGCAGGCAGGCACCCAAACCCCAGGCGCGCGCCATGCCCTGGCGCTTCAATCCCACCAGCCACCCATTTCCCAAACAGCTGCCGGCCACCAGCGAAACCGGGGCGTTCATGGTCCATGTCGGCACCTTCACCGAGGAGAAAAGGCTGACCGCCATGATCAGGACCCTCGTCGATCTCGGCATTCCCAGCTGGTCGGAACCCATCATCTCCCCGGACGAAAAGGCCATGACCCGTCTGCTCGTCGGCCCCTTCACCAGCCATGCGGACCTCCAGACGGCCATGGCCGTCATCAACAGGCAAACCGGTCAGGCCGTGGGCTGGCTGCCCGTCTCGAACCAGCGAAATGCGGACGGCATCCGGCTCCATCTCCACGACAAGCCGCTCGCCCGCCTCACCCCGCCAGATCGCTGACCGGCAGGGTTTTACGGATGGCGGCGCGCACCATCGCGTTGCCGAACGCCACCAGTCTCTGCCCCCCCTGCTCCTCGCTCCTCAGGATCCCCGCCGCAGCCAGGTGGTTCACCACCGCCTCGGTGGCCCCGGCATCCCCATGCGGGTCGAGGGCAAGCAATCGTTCCAGCGGAATCTCCCGCTCCAGGGCCGCCAGCAGGCGCAGCATCTTCCAGTCCACGCCGACCACGGACTGCAACCTCTCCAGCACCATGCACGACAAGGAATCCGACACCAGATCGCCGCGTCCGATCATCGTCTGCATCACCGACTTCTTGAACCCGGCCAGATACGCCGCGATCTCCACCGCAAACAGCGGAACCCCATGGCACCACTCCCGGATCGTCTGCAAGTGCCCGGCATCCAGACGCCGGGCAATGGGCAGCCCCTGCAACAAAAGATTGATCTCCCGGTCGGAAAGCCGCGCAAGCGCGAGCGTCCGCCAATCCCCCGGTTGCCCGAAGGCACGCAACTCCGCCTTGCGCCCCACCCCCAGCAACCAGACATGGCTCGCGTTCAGACGGTTGGCCAGCTCCGGAAGCAGCATCCGGGTGCATGGGTCCATCCATTGCAGGTTGTCCAGGCACACCACCACCACCGGATGGGCCGCCCGCAGAACCGAAACGAAAAATTCACTCAACTGCGCGATCAAGGGATCCCCGGGCCGCAAGCCGGACCACGTCTCCTCTTCCCGCGCCAATGCCAGCACCCGTTGACCGATCCCGGCCAGGTCAGGCGCCAGCCCCTGCACCCAACGCTCCAGCACGGCACGACGCGCGCTCTCGGGTGCGGCGGGATCGCAACCGGCCAGCCTCTCCATGACCGGCAGAAACGGATGCAGCGGGATGGTCCGTGCCATCGAATGACACCCACCCGTCACCCAAAGCACCTCCCACATGGGCAGGCTCTGCCCGCGCAACTGCCTGACCAGACGGCTCTTGCCGAAGCCGGCCTCGCCCACCACCAGCATGGCCTTGCTCTCTCCCTGTCTGGTCCGGCCCAGCTGGTCGAGCAGTTGTTCCAGTTCGGTCTCGCGTCCGACGAAGGGGGGGGCCTCGTCGCTCTTCGGTTCTCCGTCGCGCGGGTATCCGCACCCCGGGATTTGCCCGGACGACTCGCCATACCTGGCCATCCAGCGGTCGAGGGCCTGCCGGGTGGCGGGAGTCAACACCACTGCCTGCCGCGTGTCGGGTGCCGCCGACAGAAAGGTCCCGGCATCCCCCTGGATGGTCATGTGCTTCCCCGTGCCCCGGGTGATGGCATCACCGGTGGCCACGGTGATGCTGACCGGCATCGCCGGCAGACCGATCTCCCCGGCGCATCTCTCCATGGCCTGGGTCACCAGCCCGGCGCAACACACCGCGCGCACCGGGTCGTCCTCGCGTGCACCGCCCACCCCGAACAACACCAGCGGTCCCTCGATGCTCCCTTGCATCACCCCGTCCATGCGCCTGGCCGCCTGTTCGCACTCCAGCATGATGCGACGGTTCAAACGGTCGAATCGCTCGCTCCCCACCTCATGCAGCAGTGCCAGGGCGTCCGGAATCCGCACCCGCATGCAGGTCAACCTCTGGATGACGGCGGCAAAGACCGGGGTCACGACCGGCTTTTGGGCGCGGGATGCCCGCTTCGCCTCCGGGTCCCGCCGCAACTCGAGAAACAGGGACGGCTCCTCGGCCCGCGTCACCAGTTGCGCCGCTTTCGTCCGGTTATTGACATTCAGACGACGATAGATCTCCACCAGATGTTGCTTGACGGTCCCGTCGGTGATCCCCAGCCGACGCGCCACCTCCTTGTTGCTGAATCCCGCCTGGATCAGTTTCAGAATCTCGATCTGACGTCTGGTCAGAGGAAGGTTGCTGGTGCTCTGCTCCATGGGCGCTCCTTTTGGCCAATCAAGGGATCAATGAAACAACATAAGCCTTTAATGACAACCAGACAGCAGCGAACTCCTGCAGATTGGTGCCCTTCCGATCCGGTCGGGTCAACGGATTGACAATATAGGCAAACAGCGAACGACTCCCGGAAACAATATCCCCCCTGGCCTTCATGCCGGGCAGAATCACGCGCCCGTCACGCGGATCGCCCACATGGGTGGCATCCGGTTTGACGATCCCCTGGTAGACGATGTTCTTCTCCGCGTCCGTCCGGGTGAACGGCGACAACGAAACCAATTGGCCGGTGATGCCGCCGAAACGGTTGAAATCGTAACTGCCAACCTGAATCTCCACCTTCTGCCCCACCCGCACATAACCGATATCCTTGTTGAGAATCTGCAATTCGAGTTGCAGATCGCTCGCATCGGGGACGATGTCCATGAGAAGATCGCGGGAACTGAACACCGCGCCGACCATCCGCACCCGCGAATCCTGCACCGTGCCCCTGATGGGAGAACGGATCTCCAGATTGCGCGTCCGGTCGGACAACCGATCCAGGAGACTCTCCGCCTGGGAGATGTCGTTGCGGATGATGCCCAGTTCCTGTCCCGCCTGTTTGCGCAACTCCTCCTCGTAGGCCCGTTGTTTGGCCAGGACCTCCTCCAGCGCGCCTTGGCTCTGACGAATCTGCTCCCGCAGGGTAGTGGCCTTGCCCAGGCTTTCCACATGGGTACGTTCGGCCTCCAGTTGCGACATGCGGGAGACCAGTTGCTTCCGGCCCAGATTCTCCTGCAATGCCAGCAGGTCCCCGTTGACCCGCACGGTTTTTTCCATGGTGCGCAGATTCTGGGTGGCCAGTTCGATCTCGGAACGTTTCTGCTTGAACTGCTCCTCGAACACCTGGAGACTGTCCTGACGCGCCTGGTTCTGGGTGGCGAGCAGGGCACGCTGCTCGCGGACCACCCCGGCGAACTTCTCCGGAATGGCAGAAAAATCGGGTTCGGATCGACTCAGAAAGGCCTCCTGGCGGATGGCACGCGCCCGCAGGGTGAACAGATTGGCCTCGGCCTGGCGCTGTTCGGCATCGGTGGCGGCATTGCCCAGACGCAAAAGCAAAGCGCCCGCTGCGACGTGTTGCCCGTTGGTGACCAGAATTTCGGTCACGATGCCCCCCTCCGGGGGAATGATGTGCTGAACCCCGTGGGCGGGCTGAAACTCTCCGGTGGCCTTGACCGCCTCGTTGACGGTCACCACGCCGGACAACCACAGCAACAGGAACGTGAACAGGATGGTTCCGGTCAGAATCAATTTCACCGACCAGGAGATGCCACTCTCCTCCAGGATCTGCGCCTCGGTCAGATGTCGGGAAAAACGGTTTCGAAACATGCGCGCTCAGCCTCGCTGGGAAGACAATGCCTAGACAAACCCCCTGGGCAGCAATTTCTCGATCTCTTGCGGCGTTCCGGCGGCCCGCAGATAACCCCGGTCCAGATACAGGACATAGTCGGCCATTTTCATATGACTGGGCCGATGGGTGACGATAAAGATGGTCGTATTGCCGCGCAACCGCGCCACTGCCTCCCGGAAGAGCGCCTCGCTGGTGGCGTCCAGGTTGTTGGCCGGTTCGTCGAAGAGCATGATCGAGCTGTTCTTCAGCAGGGCGCGCGCCAGGGAGAGCCGCTGCTTGAAACCGGCGGACAGCAGCTCGTTGCGGCTGTCGCTCAAACGGGTCCTGAACCCTTCGGGCAACTGGCGGATCTCCTCCAGCAGCCCGGCCTGGGCCGTGGCGGCCTCGAGTTCCGCATCGCTGGCGTCCGGACAGACCAGGCGCAGATTCTGCGCCACCGTGCCGAAAAAGATGTCGCAGGTTTGCGGCAGGTAACCGATGGCATGCCTCAGTTGCAGGGCATTGGTCTGGCGGATGTCGTTGTTGTCGATGAGGACGCTGCCGGCCTGGGGGTCATAGAGGCCGAGGATCATCTTGATGAGGGTCGATTTGCCGGATCCGTTGGCGCCGATGACCGCCACCACCTGACCGGGCGCCACGCGGAAGCTGACCCCCACCAGGGCCGGCTCGCTGTCGCTGGTGTAGCGGAACGAAACCCGCGCGAAGGCGATCTCGCCCTTGAACTGCTTGCGGGCGATCGGGATCACCCCATACCCGCGCTCGACCGGCAGTTCCATCAACCGGTTGAGCTGGGTGACGCTGCTGACCACCCCGGCGATTTTGGAAATCCCCAGAAAAAAGGTCTGCAATGGCGCCAGAATACGCCAGGTCAAGAGCATCGAGGCGATCACCGCACCGGTGCGATCGATGTCGGAGGAGAGCACGGAACGGGCGGTTTCGCTCATCACCCCCACCCCAGCCGCCAGTGTCAGGATGCGGGAGAGCGTGGAGAAGTGGCTGGAGATCATGATCAGCCGGAAGTTGGCCAGGGTCGCCTTGCCGGAGAGATCGCGGAACCGTTTGTACCAGGTCTCCTCCGCATGGGTGTTCTGGATGGTCTGGATGCGCCCCAGGGCCTCGGTGAGGAAGGCCTGCATCTGGGAACTGAAGTGGGATGCCACGCTGGAACGTTGGCGGACCACGGGCATCAGGATGCTGCCCAGGATCACCATGGCCAGAATCAACAACATCAGCAGGGCGATGACGTTCGGGCTGACGAAACCCAAAACGATCAAAAAGAGGATCGTGGTGGGAATGTCGTAGAACAGGATGGCCAAAGGCCCGGTGAGGACCTCCCGCACCACCTCCAGGGAGCGGATGCGGGAAATCTGATTGCCGGCGGAGACCTGTTCGGTCAGACTGGCCGGCATGCCCATGATCTGGTTGAGGATGGTCGCGCTCAGGGAGCACTCCAGCTTGGTGCCGATATACGCCAGGATCCGCAGACGCCGCACCCGCAGGATGGCGTCGATGGTCAGGGCCAGCAAGGTACCGATCAGCATCACGACGCCGGTGGAAAACGAACCGGTCGGGATGACCCGGTCATAGACCACCATCACATAGACCGGCATGGCCGTGGACATCAGGTTGCCGATGATGGTGATCCCCATGATGTTCCAGACCAGGGAACGAAATCGCTCGAGTTGCGTCCGCACCCAGGTCCGACCCCGGTTCGGCGTGGCTGGCTGGACGGGCGCGAAGAAAAAGGCGACCCCCCGCCCCCGCAGACGTTCCCGCTGCCGTTGGCCGGTTGTGCCATCCACGACATCCATTTCCCCGTTGTCGCTTTTTTCCAGGACCACCACGGGACGACCGTTGCCGAAGACGAACAAGAATGGCGCGAGCCGCGAATCCACCTCTCTGATGGACCCTTCCTCCATCTTGTGGGAAAAATTCAGATTGGCCATGATGTTGCAGAGGGCGGTCAGATCGAGCGCGCCCAACAGGTGGGGGATGGCCTCCGCCAGTTGCCGTCCGGTGCCATGCCAGTGCAACCCTTCCAGCAAGGCGCCCAGGCAGACGCTGAAACCGTTTTTTCCCGGCAGTTGCGCCAGATAACCATGCCAGTTCACCGGATCGCCGCCGGATGGCATGCGATACTCCGTGGCCAGGACGGCGGGGGCTTCGCTCCCGTTCGCAGGCAGGACGGATTCGGTGGGTGGCGGGGTCAAGGCATCCATGAAATTGGCCAGGGGCGCCAGGGCGCCATCCCGAAACTGGTAACAGCGATCCGCGATGCGCAACAGGGAAGGACGCTCGGAGACCAGCAGAACCGTCACCTGCCCTTTCAACTCCGCGAGATAGTTGCGCAACAGGATGTCCCCCGCCGAGTCGATGGCGGTGTTGGCCTCGTCGAACAGGAGGATTTTCGGCTGCATGGCCAGAATGCGAATCATGGCGATGCGCTGGATCACCCCGGCGGGCAGGATGTCCGACACCCCCTCGCCGATCGGAGTCTGATACCCCTTGGGCATGCGCGCCACGATGGCATCCAGCCCCAGTTTGGCGGCGATCTGCAAGGCGATTTCGACTCTGGATTCATCGAACATGGTCAGATTGTCCAGCAGGGTCGCATTGAACAACACCCCCACCTGCGGGATATAGCCGATCGCCGCGTGCAGGTGTTCCGGCAGGGCGTTGCGGTTCAGGCCATCCACCAGCACGCTCCCCGACTGGGGCTGGATCGCACCGGAAATGAGTTTCAACAACGTGGTCTTGCCGTCGCCGCTGCGACCGATCAGACCGATGCACTCCCCGGCCATGACCTCCAGGGAGAGACCGTCGAGTACCGTGGTCCGTTCGTCGAACCGGCAGGTGACGTTGCGGAGTTCCAGCGCACCGACAATGGTGGTTGTTGCCGTGTTGGCCGCGAGTTGCGGGCGCTGTGGCAGGGCGAGGATCTCTCGCACCTGCTGTTTGGCCAGACGGATCGCCTGCAGCCGGGTCCAACCCCGCACCAGGGTTTGCAGAGGCTGCAGGCTGCGGCCCGCCAGCATGGTGCAGGCCGCCAGGCCACCCGTGGTCATCTCGCCACCGATCACCAGGAACGAACCCAGCCCGACGACGCAGGCCGTGTTGACCTGGCTGACGAATGACGAGAAGATCGGCACGATGCCGCCATTAAAGAGGATGTCGTGGGTCTGGCGCAGATTCCCCAGTTGCAGCATCTCGTAGCGACGCAGCATGAGGGCCTCCATGGACAACGCCTTCACCGAATGGATGCGGCTCAAGGTCTCGGTGATGAAACTGAAACGGCGCTGCGTCAGTTCCATGTCGATGTTCAGGGTCTTGCGGAGTTGCGCGCCCATTGCGGTGGAAAACAGGGCGACGAGCAGCAATACGGCCAGGGGAACCAGAATCAACATTCCACCAAGCAGATAAATCATGTACAAAAACAATAACAGAAACGGCAGATCGAACAACGCCAGCAATGTCTGTCCGGAATAGAGATCGCCGATCAGATGGATGGCGTTCATCTGTTCGAGATACTTCGCCCCATCCACCCGTTCGAACGCGCGCGGCTCGGCGAACAACAGATGACGCAGCATGACGCAACTGCCCTTGTGGACGTAGCGCGCCCCCACCCAGCCGACGATGTGGGCGCGCAGCGTCTGCAGCGCGCTTTCCACCAGCAAAGCCACCAGCACCGCCACCACCAGCATCGTCAGGGTGTTGATGGATTGATTGGGAATGATGCGATTGAAGACCTGCATCATGAGCAATGGGACCATCAGTCCCAGCAGATTGTTGAGCAGCGAGGTCAACCCCAGCACAAACAGGGTGCCGATTCTGCCCACGCCTTCCGGTATCACGTCTCGCATCGCTTCAGTGCTCCTTGAAGGCATCCCGCAGGGTATCGGATACCGGCTGCCACAGGATTTCATAGACTTTCCGCTCGTCCAGCGCGATATCCACCTGGGCCAGCATGCCGGGCAGGATGGGCTGTTCCCCCTCATGAGCGCCCATGAAATTCCTTTCCAGCCTCACCACTCCCTTGTAATAGGCGCTCTGCTTTTCGTCGAGGAGCGTGCTGGGGGAGATCGAGACCAGGGTGCCTGACATGCGACCAAAAAAGATGAACGGATAACTGCTGAATTTGATCACCACCTCCGCATTCTCACGGATGCGCCCCACATCCCTGGGAGAGATGTGGATCTCCACCTGCAGCGGATCCTCCAGGGAGACGATCTTGGCCAATACCCCGCCAGCCGGAATGACCTTTGCGCCGATATTGACCTCCTGCACGATCCCGCTCACCGGCGCGAGGATCGCGCCACGCCGCACCCGATCCTCCAGGGCCACGCGCTGCTCCTGGAGCAAGGCCAGCTCGTTGGTCACGGAGGAGAGTTCGTCGTTGGCCTGCCGCATGGCCTCGGAGGCCAACTGTTCCAGACGGCTGTTGGCCTCCTTGAGCGCCCCGCCGATGTTCTCGATTTGCTGGAGCAGACGTTTCACCTCCCCCTGTGCGGTTTCGTTGGCCTTGAGGGTTTCCAGATAGACGATGCGCGAGAGCGCCTTCTGTTCCAGCAGATTGCGGCGGATCTCCAGCATGCTGGCGGTCAGGGTCACCTGTTTGCGGGCGGTGGCCAGGGCATTGTGCAGGGAGTTGCGTTCCACCTCGCGCTGCGCGATCTGCGCCTGGATGACCAACCGGCCCTGTTCCATGGAGCGCCGCTGATCGGCAAACACCCGCATCTGGCCCGCCACGAGATGGTGATACCGCTCCGGAATGGCGGAAAAATCGGGTTCCTGGCCCCCATTGCCGATTGCCCTGGCCCGGATGGCACGCGCCTGCAATCCGGCGACCCTGGCATCCAACTGTTCCAGTTCCGCCTTGAATTGGGTATCATCCATGCGAAACAGCGGCTCCTGTTTGCGGACGAACTGGTTCTCCTTCACCAGGACCTCCGCGACGACCCCCCCCTCCAGGTGCTGGATGGTCTGCACCGCGCCGCCGGGCAATACCTGGCCGGGAACATGGGCCACCTCCTGCAAGGGAGCGAGCGCTGCCCAGACGATCAGCGGCAAAAAGGCCAATACCACGAGGTTCCAGGTGGCGCGGATCAGCAATGGCGAGGCCACCTCGCGATCGTTCCCCATGATCTCCAGGGGACGGATGCGATTCGGATTCGGAACGGTGGGAAAGAGCTGCATGGATCACCAGTTACGCAAGACACGAATAGACAGCATTTTATATCAAAATAACAATCGTACATCTACATTTTGGTATAGAAAAATCTGTTTAGCAAGCGCTTTTCCATCCGCCATCAACAATCTGGACGTTTTGAATTTATTTGGATATTATTGAAACAAACCCGCAGTCTCACCCGGTATTCGCAACAAAGGACACCTTGCCCATGCCCCGCCAGTTCGATCTCACCCCGGAGGAGGCGATCTCTCTGATCCACCACCTCACCCCCGGCCTGCGCATGGTGCGTCATTTGGGCAACGGCAGCTTCGGGCAGGTATTCCTGCTGGAAGACGACTGGAACCGGGTGGCGGTCAAGATCGTCCTGTTGCCGGATGACCCGGACGAAAATCAGGAGTGGCATCAGTTGACCCACAACTGGGACCGGCTCAACCATGCCAGTCTGGTGCGTGTCCGCCAGTTCTTCCAGCACGGCAAGTACGGCCTGATCTACATGGACTATTGGCCCATGGACCTTTACGACTGCGTCAAGCGTCTCGTCAAGGAGGGGTTGCATACCCCGGAACGCAAGCGCACGCTGCTGATCCATCTGGCGCGACTGCTCCACCGTCTGCATGCGGATACCGGTCTGATCGTGACCGACCTGAAACTGGAAAACGTCATGGTGGCCTCTCGCGGCGAAGGTTCGCTGGCCCTGGCCCTGATCGACCTGGGCGGGGTATGCGAGGCCCGCCTGGCCGATCTCTACCGGGTGATCACCACCGATTTCTACATGGCCCCGGAGATTCACGACAAAAGCCTCACCATCATCGACGAACCGGTTTTGATCTTCTCCTTCGGCCTGATCGGCTTTTTCATCCTGGAGGGGAGATGGCCGGTGGACGCATACGATTATCTGCAACCGATCCTTGGACCGCTGCGCGAACAGGGCGGCGCGCGCTGGACGGAGGCCAACCGGGTCGACATGCCGGGATGCGTGGCCATCATCGAACGTTGTCTGGCGGAAAGCCGCCAGGAGCGCTTCGCCACCCTGGAGGAATTGATCCAGGCGCTCCAGGAAGAGGCCATGGCGTACCGCCGGCACCGCAATGCCCTCTCCTGGACGCCTCCGCCAACCAGACCCGTCAAAGGACCCCGCCCCACCACATGGCGGGAACCCTTGACCGACATGACGTTCGTCCGCGTTCCTGCCGGCCACTTTCTCATGGGGCAATCCCCGGAGGAGAACGCCCTGTTGACGCAACTCAATGACCAGCCCACATTCCAGCGCTGGTATGGCCGTGAACTCCCCCGCCGCCGGGTGGCCCTGGACTCCTTCTGGATCGGTCGTTTTCCGGTGACCAGGGGTCAGTTCGCCCTTTTCGTCGCGGAGACCCTGTATCAGACCGACATGGAACGGCGTCAGTTCGCGGTGCGCGCCAATGCCCGCCTGAAAAAGAGTGTCGGTTGGACCTGCTGGAGCAAGACCCGTTTCCCCCAGGAGGAGAGCCATCCGGCGGTACACATCAGTTGGTTCGACGCCAAGGCGTTTCTTGCCTGGCTCACGGAACGCACCGGTCTGCCCTTCGTGCTCCCCTCGGAGGCCCAGTGGGAGTATGCCTGTCACGGCGGCGGGAGTGCGCCCTATCATTTCGGCAAGACCATCACCACCGATCTGGCCAATTTCGATGGCAGCGAACCTTTCGGTCCCTGCCCATCCGGGGTCTATCGCAAAGGCACGACTCCCAGCGGCATGTTCCCTGCCAATCATTACGGCCTGCACGACATGCACGGCAATGTCTGGGAGTGGTGCGAGGACCTCTACTCGGAGAATTTCTATCAAACCCATGCTGAGGCACGGAAAAATCCGGTCAACCAGGGTGCCATCGGCTATCGGATCAAGCGGGGCGGTTCGTGGCGTTCGCCCCCCGCGTTGGTGCGGGCGGCCTATCGTGGCGGGAGTTATCCTGACATCGGCAAGGACGATATCGGATTTCGGGTGGTGTTGTTGGCCGATTGAATCGATACCATTACGGGTCCAGGGGGATTATCCCCCTGGTGGGATCCAAGGGCGAAGCCCTTGG
>JADGAR010000032.1 GCA_015231915.1 Magnetococcales bacterium | reverse complement strand
GCGGGACGCGCAGGCCGCCGCCGCCTATCAGGCCTCCCTCCTGAGCCGACCGGATCACACCGGCACCCTGGGCAACCTGGGGATCCTCCTGCAGGAACAAAAACGGTTCGCCGAGGCCGAAGCCACCTTCCAGCGGGCGCTGGCCATCGAACCGGACAACATGGATGTCCGCTGGAACCTCTCCCTGCTTTACCTGATCCAGGGCCGTTTCCGCGAGGCATGGCCGCTGCACGAGGCCCGCCATCATCCCCTCAAGACCGGCTGGCGCGTCATGCTGCCACACCTCCCCTTCCCCATGTGGCGCGGGGAGGATCTGACCGGACGCTCCCTGCTGGTGGTGCCGGAACAGGGATTCGGCGATCACATCATGCTCGTCCGTTACATGCCCCGCCTCAAATCCCTGGGGGTGAGCCACCTGACCCTGGAATGCCCTGCGGTGCAGGCCACCCTGTTCGCCTCCCTGGCCGGGGTGGACCGCCTGCTGATCCGCGAGGAGGCGCGGGAATATCCACGCCATGATTTCTGGATTCCGCTCCACTCCCTGCCCATGCATCTGGGCATCCCCCCCTGGACGGGACCCTATCTGAGCGTCCCGCAGGAGGCGCGCGCCCGCTGGGAACCGCTGCTGCCCCGCGGCGGCAAACGGGTCGGACTGAACTGGAAGGGAGATCCGGGCCTGGAGAACGACGCCTACCGCTCCATGCCCGGCCTGGCCACCCTGGCCCCCCTGTGGGAGGCGCGCGGGGTGCATTTCATCAGCCTGCAAAAGATCGCCGGCGAGGAGGAGGCCATGCACCCGCCCAGCGGACAGCCCCTGCTCCATCTGGGAGGCGCGGTGCGGGATTTCGCCGACATGGCTGCGGTTCTCATGGGACTGGATCTGGTGGTCACCATCGATTCCGCCATCGCCCATCTGGCCGGGGCGCTGGGCGTGCCCTGCCGGGTGCTGATCTCGACCCGCCGCACCGACTGGCGCTGGCAGATCAACCGGGAGGATTCGGCCTGGTACGGCCCCACCATGCGCGTCTACCGCCAGACCCGCACCAACGACTGGACCGAGGTGATCCGGCGCGTGGCCGAGGAACTGGCCGGCCTGCCATGAGCGTTGCCCGCAGACATCGGCGCAGTGGCAATGCCGCCGCCCCCAGGAGGGACCTTAGACCCGATCATTTCCGGGCCGACAACAATCACTGCCTGGCCATGATCGCACAGGGCCGGCTTGCCGAAGCCGAAACGGCTCTGAGGCGGATCCTGACCCGCTCCCCCGGTCATGCGGAGGCATGGAACAATCTGGGCCTGGTGCACCTGGGCCTCGGTCGTCTTGGCGAGGCGGAGGCCGCCTTTCGGGAATCGGCGCGGCTGCAACCCTGTCCCCCCCTGGCGTTAAACAATCTGGGCAAGTGCCTGGCGTCCCAGGGTCGCGTCGTCGAGGCAGCAGCGTGTTTTCGCCACTCCCTGGCCCTGGAGCCGGAACAGGCGGAGGTCTGCAACAATCTTGGGGTGCTGGCGAACCAGACAGGCCGCGCCGACGAGGCCGAGACCCTGTTGCGACGCGCCTTGGATCTGCAACCCGACCTGGCGGACGCGTTGTGCAACCTGGGCCTGCTGCTGATGGGTCAACGGCGTCTGACCGAGGCGGAGCCGGTCCTGGAGGCGGCGTTGGCCATGCAGCCGGAAAACGTCATGATCCTCAACAATCTCGGTTTCATCCTGGGCGAACGTGGTTGCCGGGAGGACGCCGAGGCGATTTTGCGACGGGCGGTTGGTCTGCAACCGGGATACGTCGATGCCTGGTACAATCTGGGCGTTCTGCTGAACGAAGCGGGACGCGCCCGCGAGACCGAGGCATGCTACCGGCAAGCCCTGACCCTGCAACCGGGTCATGCCCCGTCCTGGCTCAATCTGGGGGTTTTGCTGATCGGCCTCGACCGACCGCAAGAGGCCGAGGCGGCCCTCCTGCGCGCCCTGGAGCTGCAACCGGGGCTGGCCGACGCCCACTATAATCTCGGGATCCTGTGGATCGGTCAGCGTCGCCTCGCCGAGGCCGAGACGGCCTTCCGCGCGGCGATCCGCCTGCAGCCGGGGATGGCCAGGGCGTACAACAATCTGGCCCTGCTGCTCAAGGAGCTGCGCCGTTTCGACGAAGCCGAGGCGACCGGCCTGGCATGCCTGCACATCCAGCCCGGCTTTCCCGATGCGGCGTGGAATCTGAGCCTGCTCTATCTGTCCACGGGCCGCTTCGCCGCAGGGTGGCCCCTGCACGAATTCCGTTATCATCCGCAGCGAACCGGCAGCCAGGTGACCCCGGTTCGCCTGCCGTTTCCCATGTGGCGGGGCGAAGAACTGCGCGGCAAGGCGCTGCTGCTGGTTCCGGAACAGGGGGCCGGGGACCTGATCCAGTTTTGCCGCTACATCCCGCTGCTCAAAGAGCGCGGGGCCAGCCGGGTCAGCCTGATCTGCCCCGCCGCGCTCGCCGAACTGCTCTCCTCGTTGCCAGGGCTGGACCGGCTGCTGGTGGAGGGGGAGGAGTGCGACTACACCATTCCGGACGACTACTGGTGCTATCCCCTCTCTTTGCCACTGCATCTTGGGACCACGCTGGCGACCATCCCGGCGCGGCTGCCCTATCTGCGCGCCCCAGGGGTCGCCCGCACGCCCAGGGCGGGGTTGCGGGTGGGGCTGGTCTGGAAAGGCAATCCGCGCCATCCCAACGACCGCAGCCGCTCGCTCCCCGGCCTGACGACCCTCGCCCCCCTCTGGCGGGTGCCGGGCGTGACCTTCGTCGGACTGCAAAAGGGGGCCGGCGAGGAGGAGGTCCGTCATCCCCCGCCGGGACAGCCCCTGCTGCCGCCGGACGAAGCGTTGACGGATTTCGCCCGCACCGCCGCCGTCATGAGCCGGCTGGACCTGGTGATCACCATCGATTCCGCCTGCGCCCACCTGGCCGGGGCGCTGGGGATTTCCTGCTGGGTGCTGCTGCCCCTCTGGGGGACCGACTGGCGCTGGATGCACGACCGTGACGACTCCCCCTGGTATCCGGGGGTGATGCGCCTGTTCCGGCAGACCCGCTGCGATGCGTGGGACGACGTGGTGGAACGGCTGGCCCAGGCACTGGCGGATTTCCCTGGAGCCGGCGGATGAGCAGCATCCGGCCTTTTTCCCACCCATCCTCCGGGTCCTCCTGATCCCACTGCGCGAAGATTTTTTTTTGCCAGTCCGGAATGGACAGCCCGTAGCGGTCGGCGAAATAAAAATAGATCCGGGCGATCTCTCCCCGTGCGGCCAACGGTGGCTCCACGATGCCGTTTTGCCCATCCACCCTGAAACCGCACCCCCCGAATGGGGCCTCTCCCTGCCGAACCAGACCGAAGGGAAGCTCCCCGCGTGCCCGGCGCAAGGCCGCCTCCATGGGGACCAGATTGACCGGATCCGCCTCCATGGCCCGGAACTCCGGGTCGCTCTTGGAACAGCAGCGCCGCCCCTTGTAGGGCTGACCGTTGGCGGTGCAGATCTCCTCTCGCCAGCAGCGGCGCCCGGAGCCGAACTCGACGGGCGCCACCACGTGCCCCCACTCCAGGCGCGTGGCCAGCTCCGGATCCCCGCGCACCTCCAGACCGCAGGAGTACGGATTGACCACGTTTTCCCCGTCGTAGGCGCACCCGCACAGAAAGGTGACCGGTCGCTCCCGCCAGATGGAGGCCGCCAGCAGCTTGCCCCTGGCCAGCGACGGCCCGCCGGCCCAGGCCGGCAAACAAAACAGGAATAGAATTATGCAGATGACACGATGCATGACGAATACCGGGAGAAAAAGATCATTCCGCAGACAGCAGCAATACGAATCGTGCCTCAGTGCAGGGCAGACAACTGGGCGACGTGGCGCAACCGATCCAGCAACTCCTTTTTGTTGACGGGTTTGGCAAGATAACTCGTACATCCGGCCTCTTCGCTGCGCTGCTTCTCGCCCTCCAGGGCATGGGCGGACAGGGCGATGATCGGCACGGGGGCGCAGCCCGTTTCCCGCTCCCACTGGCGAATCCGGCGGGTGGCGGTATAACCGTCCATTCTGGGCATCTGCACGTCCATGACTACCACGTCGAAATGCTCCGCCTGCACACGTTCCACCGCCTCCACCCCGTCCTGGACCATCACCAGATGATGCGGGGTTTGCATGAGATAGGCCTCGAAGAGGATCCGGTTCTCCTCGACATCTTCCGCCAGCAAAAGATTCAGAGAAAAGGGCCGGGTTGCGGGGAGGGGTTCGGGAGGGATGGCGATGGACAATGACGGCTCGACAGCGCGCATGGGGAGCGTGAACGAAAAGGTACTCCCTTGCCCCAAGACGCTGGTCACGCCGATGCGACCGCCCATCATCCCCACCAGACGCCGGGAGATGGTCAGTCCCAGTCCGGTTCCGCCATACCGCCGGGTTATCCCCGCGTCGGCCTGGGTGAACTGTTCGAAAATGGTCTCCATCTGCTCCGGGGCAATGCCGATGCCGCTGTCCGTGACCTGAAACAGGAGGGTTTCCGGTTCGTCGGGATGGCGGGTCAAAACCACCTCCACTCCCCCCTGCTGGGTGAACTTGATCGCGTTGCCCAGCAGATTGATGAGAATCTGCCGGATCCGGGTATCGTCTCCCAACACGGCCTCCGGCAGGTCGGTGGCCACCCGATGCCCCAGGGTGAGTCCCTTCTGCTCGGCGACCACCTGCATCAGATTGGCGGTTTCCACCACCACCTGACGGGGGGAAAGGGGCACATCCACCAGGGTGATGCGCCCCGCCTCGATGCGGGAGAAATCCAGGACATCGTTGATCACCCCCAGCATGGCCTTGCCCGAATGGTGCATGGTCTGGGCAAAACGGCGCTGCACAGGGGAAAGATCGGTTTCCAGCAACAACTCCGACATGCCCAGTACCACGTTCATGGGGGTGCGGATCTCGTGACTCATGGCGGCCAGGAAATCCCCCTTGACCTGGGCAGCTCCCTCGGCCTGTTCCTTGGCATGACGCAAGGCGTCTTCGCTCTCTTTCTTGGCGACCAGCAAGGCGATCAGGTTGGCGGCCTCGGCGAGTCGATGTTTGGCCAGGTCGATCACGAACTGCGGCCTGGGCTGGTATTCCCTGGCCTGTTTTTCGATTTCCCGGATATCCAGACGATACGCTTCTGCAAGCGCAAGCCATTTTTCCCGGCGGTTGGGTGGCGATCCATAACCGAAATTGATGCCACCGATGATCCGCTCTCCCAGGCGAATGGGCACCGAGTAGAGACGGATGCCGCCTTTGCATTCGATATCGTTGGGCAGCCCGCTGGCAAGCGCAGGCCGGACGGCTTCCGACCAGCAGGATTCATGACAGAGCCACTTGCCGGAACCCAGCGCCTGAACCGGATCATCGCTTCCGCACAGCCGGAAAGAGGCGGAATCCATCATCTGGCACCACCCGGAGGAAAAAATGCCGGCTGCATAGTCGCCATTGATCTCGTAAACAGCCGAGGAGGTGGACAGCATCCCCATGAATTCACTCACGATGGTCTCGAGGGTTGCCGCGCCCAACGCATCCAGGATGGTACGGTCGGTGTTGAAGCGGGTAATGTCCCCATATACGGGTTGAAAGGCGTCAGCCGTGAATACTTTCGGCTTCAACAGCCACTCGAGCTGTTTCAACTCGCGCTCCTGCTCCTTGCGCGCGGTAATATCGTGCAGAAACGCGATGGTGCGAATGGCGCCATCGCCGTGGCGCAAGGGGGTGTCCAGCCGGTCGAAGGTCTGACCGCTCTGGGCGGAGTGCCACTCCCAGCGGATCGATTCGCCATGGAGCACCTGTGCAATTTTGCACCAGGGGCACGGTGCGGCACTGTCGAGAAAATAGCGATGGCATTTGCGTCCGCCAGGCGGGCCGAAACGCTGCTCCACCACCCCATTGACAAACTCGAGATGGTACTCCTGATCCACGATGTACACCCCGTCGTGCATGGCGTTCAGAATGCCATACAACTTGTCCCGCTCCCGTTGCAGCTCCTCTTGAATCTGGCTCCGCTCATCGATCTCCCGGGTCAGCAGGAGGGCCGCCGCCTCCAGAGCCTGTTGCACCCGCAAACGCTCGGCGACCTCCGCAGCCAGTTTCCGGTTCCAGACCACAAAGGTGACCAGAACCAGCAACCCCGCCAGACCGACCGGGAGCGCCCAACGCCATACCGTTTTGAAATCCATGCCAAAATGGACATCGACAGCCAGCCAGCGGTTCTCGATGGCAATCTTTTCCCGGCTGCTCATGTCATCCAGGATCCGGTCGAGCAGGTTGGCAAGTTCCGGCCAATCCTTGCGCACGGCCATGGCGAGTTCGAATGTGTAGGGTGTGGGGGCAACGATTTTGACATGGGCCAGACGGAGACGGCGAATCTCATAAGTAATGGCCCCCAGATTGTCCACCAAAGCGTCGATGTGACGGGATTCCAGGGCTTGCAACCCGGCGGCGAGACCATCGAAGAGCACGAGCCGCATGGCCGGAAAGGCCTTGGCCAGCAACTCGTGGGTGATATACCCCTTCACCACGCCAACCTTGCGCCCGACCAGGCCGGACAAATCGTGGACAAACACGCCATGCTCGTGGCTGGCGATCACCACCGGAAAGGAGATGTAGGGCCTGGTGAAATGCAGAAACGCCTCGCGTTCCGCAGAGCGCGCCACGGCAGGCAACAGGTCGATTTCACCCTGTTTCACCTTGGCCAGCACCTCGGCCCAGGTCAGGTCCCGAACGGGTTGAATCTCTACGCCAAGCGCTTTGGCAACGGTTGCGATGTAGTCGGCGCTGATGCCGCTGAAGACCCCCTTGTCGTCCATGAAGACAAATGGGGGCCAGGTGAAATCATCCCCCAGTCGCAGACGTGGATGGTCTGCAAGCCAGGCCTGCTCTTGCGGGGTCAGGCGCATCCCCTCCCCACCCGTGACCGCCTCTGTGGCGGCCCACGCCCTGCCCCACTGGGGAACCGACAGGAGCAGGAGCATGCTCAAGGTGAGCAGAGCTATCCAGCGAACCATTTTCATCCACTCCCTGCCGCTAGATCAAACTTTGGTTTGGAAGGTGGACCCTCTCTTTTTTGCAAACAAGAACATCATGCCCCCTTTGGGGGCAAAAAGTCAAAGCGAAAACCGTGCGGGGCCTGCCAATTGCACGATGCCCGGCTCACATTCCGCGACACAAAAAACTTGACGGCGAGGAATTGTGACCTATTCTAACGGGACGCCGGTTCCCGTTCCACCCGATCCTCGACCATGGAGACGCCTCGCATGAAACCCTGGAAACTCGTTCTGACGCTCTGCGCATTGCTGCTGGTGACACCCGATCCGGCCCAGGCAGGGGAGCCGATCGTCATCAAGTTCAGCCACGTGGTGGCAGTGGATACCCCCAAGCACAAGGCGGCGGAAAAATTCCGCGACCTGGCGGATCGCTATACCGCAGGCCAGGTCAAGGTGGAACTCTATCCCAACAGCCAGCTCTACAAGGACAAGGAGGAGATGGAAGCCCTGCTGATGGGCGCGGTGCAGATGCTGGCCCCCTCCCTGGCCAAATTCGGCCCGCTGGGGGTCAAGGAGTTCGAGGTCTTCGACCTGCCCTTTCTCTTCGACAACTACGAGGATCTGCACAAGGTCACCCAGGGCGCGGTGGGGAAAAGCCTGCTCGACAAACTGACCGCCAGGAAAATCCTCGGACTGGCCTACTGGGACAACGGCTTCAAGCAGATGAGCGCCAACAGGCCCCTGCAGACGCCAGCCGATTTTCAGGGATTGAAGCTGCGCATTCAATCCTCCAAAGTCCTGGAGGCGCAAATGCGCTCCCTGGGGGCCAATCCGCAGGTGCTGCCCTTCTCCGAGGTCTACCAGGCCCTGCAGACCGGCGTGGTGGACGGCACGGAAAACCCGGTGTCGAACTTCTACACCCAAAAAATGCACGAAGTGCAAAAACACATGACCCTGTCCAATCACGGCTATCTGGGCTACGCCGTGATCGTCAACAAGGCGTTCTGGGATCAGCTGCCGGAAGCGATCCGCAGCCAGCTGGAGCAGGCGATGGCCGAGGCCACCCGATTCGCCAACACCATCGCCAAGGACGAAAACGACAAGGCGCTGGAGCAGGTCCGCCAGTCCGGCAAGACCCAAATCACGCCCCTCACCCCGGAACAGCGTCTGGCCTGGAAAAAGGTCATGGTCAAAACCCACCGGGAGATGGAAGGCCGCATCGGCGCGGAACTGATCCGCTCGATTCATGAGGTCACCGGCTTCGACCCGGACAAACTGTGAGCGCATGATCAGGGTCCTGGATCACCTGGAGGAGTGGCTGATCACCCTGCTGATGGCGGCAGCCACGCTGATCGTTTTCGTGGCCGTCGCCCATCGCTACGCGCTGGGGATTGCATTTCTTTTTCCGTATCTGACGCAATACTCCACGAGTTGGGCGCAGGAGTTGTGCATTTATCTCTTCATCTGGATGGCAAAGTTCGGCGCGGCCTACGGGGTGCGCACCGGTATCCATGTGGGGGTGGATGTGGTGATCCTCAAGCTCTCGGAAGGCCTGCGCAACCGGGTGATCCTGTTCGGTCTGGGGTGCGGGGCGCTGTTCACGGCGGTGATCGGCAGCCTCGGCGCCCATTTCGTCTGGGCCATCGCCCACACCGACCAGACCTCGCCGGACCTGGAGATCCCCGTGTGGCTGGTCTATCTGTGCATTCCGCTGGGGTCGTTTCTGATGTGTTTTCGCTTTCTTCAGGTAGGGTGGCGTTTCATCCACACCCGGCAACTGCCCCATCATGATCCGCTCCAGGTGGCCGGACTCCACGAAGAGGGCGCCCTGTGAGCGCGCTGATCATCTTTGGCCTGCTGGCCCTGCTGCTGATTACCGGCATGCCCATCTCCATCGCCCTGGGCATGACGGTCCTGATCTACCTGTTCGCCTTCACCAGGGTCCCCATCGAGGCCGTGGCCCTGAAGCTCTTCACCGGCATCGAGCGGTTCGAGATCATGGCGATCCCTTTTTTCATTCTTGCCGGGACGTTTCTGACCCATGGCGGGGTGGCGCGGCGCATGATCCGCTTCGCCAACGCCCTGGTCGGCCACTGGCACGGCGGATTGGGATTGACCGGGGTGGTGGCGTGCGCCATGTTCGCGGCCATATCCGGCTCCTCGCCCGCGACGGTGGTGGCGATCGGCTCGATATTGCTGCCGGCCATGGCGCGGGCCGGATTTCCCAAGGAGTTCGGCTCCGGGGCCATTTCCACTGCCGGTGCTTTGGGGATTCTCATTCCCCCCTCGATCGTCCTGGTGATGTACGCGGTCTCCACCAACACCTCCATCGGGGCGCTGTTCATGGCCGGGATCGTGCCTGGGATCGTGCTGGCCATCCTGCTGGGGGTGGTCACCTGGGAGCGGGCGAGGCGCTTCAACTATCCCCGGCAGCCCAAGGCCGGCTGGCGGGAACGCTGGGTCACCCTGCGGGAGAGCCTCTGGGGGGTGGCGCTGATTTTCGTGGTGATGGGCGGGATCTATTCCGGCGTCTTCACCCCGACCGAAGCGGCGGCCATGAGCGCGGTCTACGCCTTCATCGTGGCGGTCTTCGTCTATCGGGACCTGAAATGGGCCGATGTTCCCAAGGCGCTGCTCGAGGCGGCCAACATGAGCGCCATGCTGCTCTACATCATCACCAATGCAATCCTTTTTTCGTTTCTGCTGACCTATGAAAACATCCCCCAAACCATGACCGCATGGATGCTGGATCAGGGATTCGGGCCGATCATGTTCCTGTTGACCGTCAACCTGTTGCTGTTGCTGGCCGGCGACTTCATGGAACCCTCGTCCATCATCCTGATCATGGCGCCGCTGCTGTTCCCGGTGGCCACGAAACTGGGCATCCATCCGGTCCACTTCGGCATCATCCTCACCGTGAACATGGAGATCGGCATGGTCACCCCGCCGGTGGGCCTGAACCTCTACATCGCCAGCGGCC
This sequence comes from Magnetococcales bacterium, assembly GCA_015231915.1. Taxonomy (GTDB): domain Bacteria; phylum Pseudomonadota; class Magnetococcia; order Magnetococcales; family Magnetaquicoccaceae; genus Magnetaquiglobus. The sequence continues at coordinate 30,453 of JADGAR010000032.1, read as the reverse complement.
TCACCCGGATGGGCCTCACCGAGGTGACCATCGCCGCCCTGCCCTGGATGATGGCCATGCTGGCATTTCTGGTCCTGGTCACCTATTGGCCCGCCCTCTCCTTGTGGCTGCCCACCCGGTTGGGCATGCTGTGACCCTGTCGTTGCTCCAGATTCAGATTCCGGACGCTCTCCAGCAACTTCTGGCCCACCACCGCCAGGCCGTTCGGATCGGCACCGGGCAGCAGACAGACAAACTCTTCCCCGCCGTAACGGGCCAGCAGATCGACCGGGCGCGACATGGCTCCCGCCAGGGCCTGCGCCACCCATGGCGTGACTCCACTCCTGCGCCAGGTCTCGATCGAAACGCCGACGGTTGGGAATAACCATCCACTCCCGGCATCATGATGTCCAGCAGGATCAGATCGGGAGGTGGCACCACCCCCATCCTGTTCAGGGCCTGTGCGCCACTCTTGGCCAGCAGGAGTTCGTAATGCGGCTCCAACAACTCCTGCAACACCTGCAGGTTGATCCGCTCGTCATAGACGAGCAGCACGGTCTCGCGTCTTGTCTCCATGAATCCAGGAGCACGGGATCCACGACTCCCTGGCAGAATTGCACCTGTGCGACTTCCATGATCCGTTCGACTCCGCGCGCCGTGATGTCGAGTCAATGATCGAGAGACGATGACCATCCCAGGCAAAACCATAGAGATTTCGTCTACTCAGTCTTCTCACAGAAGCTTTTTTCAATCCGTACAAGGCATGCCGCGACAATTCCAGGCATATGGGATCACCCATTCCCGAACACATCCCGGCAAGGTCCAACTTTGTGGTTCGATTGTCGGCATGTCAAGGGAAATTCAGGGCAATTGCATGCGGAATCCGTTTGACACGGACCGCACGATAATGACGCCATGGACGAAAACTTTGACATCCCAAACAGTTCCGGAAAATAATACCCCCATCGCCGGTTGTCCACCCCCATGGAGTCTTTGTCGATGAGCACGCCGGAACTGCAAAACCGGAACGATCCTCTGTTCGATATCGCCCGACCGCATGATCGCCTCTTCAAGATCCTCTTCTCCCACCCGGAGAGTGTGGCCCACCTGTTGCGCGAAAGATTGCCGCCGGAAGTCGCGAGCAGACTGGCCCCGGATCTCCCCGAACCGGTGGAAGGCTCCTTCGTGCCCGATGCCATGGGGGAGTTCCTTTCCGACAAGCTGTTCCGGGTACGCCTGCTCAACGGCGACTCTCTGTTCGTCCATCTCCTCGTCGAACACAAGAGCTACCCGGATCGCAAGGTGGGGTGGCAGGTCACGCGGGGAATAATGGCCGTCGCCGAACAGGCGGTGCGCGAGATGGACGACGCATGGGATCTCCTGCCGGCAGTGATCCCCATGGTGGTCTATCACGGGGCCGCCCCATGGTCCTTTCCGGCGGACCTGCTCTCTTTGGTCCGCGCCGAACCGGAACTCCACCCCTGGCTGCTGAATGTCCGCTATATTCTGGTGGACCTGAGCGCCACCGCCGATCCCAATCTCTCCAGCCACGCCCGCCTGCGCGCCGGTTTTCTCGCCCTGAAATACGGTACCCGCTCGCCACGCGAACAGGAAATCGCCCTCGGCCAGATCGCCGATGCCCTGCAGGAAGCCCCGGAACTGCTGGTCCCCGTCGTGTTCTATCTGATCACCACCTTTCCGGAAGTGCGGCAGGAGACCGTCCGAAAGATCATTGTACACGTCACCCATCAGGAGGATCACGCCATGCTGTCCATTTATGCGCAAGAGTTGTTGGTCAAGGGAGAAGCCAGGGGAGAAGCCAGGGGAGAAGCCAGAGGTATCCTGAAGGGAGAAGGCGCGGTGATGTTGCGGCAACTGCAACACCTCTTCGGCCAACTTCCGGCATGGGTCAAGGCCAGGATCGAAGCCGCCGAACCGGCCCATCTGGAAACCTGGAGCACGCGCATCCTGATGGCGCGCACCCTCGAAGAGGTGTTCGACGGTCCGCACCATGGAAACTCCTGAATACGCATGACAATAATATTTGAAATTTGCCTGACAGGAAGAAAAAATCTTGCCATGGATTTTGCGATGCGATTGCCCTGAAAACCCGCAAAGAAACCTTGCCCGCCAGGCCGGCATCCGGTATGCTGACCGGATGGACAAAATCATCGTAAGGGGCGGACACGCCCTGAAAGGCACAATCCCGATCAGTGGCGCCAAGAATGCCACGCTCCCCGCCCTCGCCGCGACCTTGCTCACGGGCGAGCGCATCCACCTGTCCAACATTCCCCACCTCAAGGATGTCACCACCATGCTGGAACTGCTCGGCCAGCACGGCTCCGCCATCACGGTGGACGAACGCCTGGGGGTGGAGATCGACAACAGCGGCGTCAACAACTTTCGCGCCCCCTACGACCTGGTGCGCACCATGCGCGCCTCCATCCTGGTGATGGGACCCCTGGTGGCCCGCCACGGCATGGCGGAAATCTCCCTGCCAGGCGGCTGCGCCATCGGCTCCCGACCGGTCAACCTCCATATCGACGGCCTGCGCGCCATGGGCGCGGAGATCACCCTCGACGAAGGCTACATCCGCGCCCGCGCCGACCGCCTCCACGGCGCGCACATCATCCTGAACCCGGTCACCGTCACCGGCACGGAAAACCTCCTGATGGCCGCCACCCTGGCCAAGGGACGCACCATCCTGGAAAACGCCGCCAGAGAACCGGAAGTGACCGATCTGGCCATCTTCCTCAACAAAATGGGCGCCCGCATCCAGGGACTGGGCAGCTCGATCCTCGTCATCGACGGGGTGGACGAACTCCACGGCACCGAACACCGCATCATCCCGGATCGCATCGAAACCGCCACCTTCATGGTGGCCGCCGCAGTCACCGGCGGAGACATCCTGCTCACCGATACCGACCCCGAAGCACTGGAAACCCCCATCCAGATCATGCGGGACGCCGGCATGGCCGTGGAACTTCCGGAACCAGGCCGCATCCGCGTCCATGTCCCCGAACAACTGCGACCGGTCAACCTGGAAACCTGTCCCTATCCCGGCTTTCCCACCGACCTGCAAGCCCAGATGCTGGTTCTCAACAGCCTCGCCAGAGGCACCAGCCGCATCACGGAAACGGTCTTCGAAAACCGCTTCATGCACGTCTCCGAATTGCAACGGCTCGGTGCCGACATCCGTGTGCATGGCAACATCGCCGAAGTCCATGGGGTGGATCACCTGCTGGGCGCCCCGGTCATGGCCACCGACCTGCGCGCCTCGGCCTCCCTGGTGCTGGCAGGCCTGGCCGCACGCGGGGCCACCACCATTTCGCGGGTCTACCATATCGACCGCGGCTATGAAAGAATCGAGGAAAAACTGCAAGCCCTGGGCGCCGATATTCAACGTACCACCTCCTGATGGTCCACTGACGCCATGATCACCGTCATCGATTACGGTTCCGGCAATCTCCGTTCCGTGGCCAAGGCCCTGGAAGCCGCCGGTGCCACGGTGCGCGTCAGCGGCGAGGCCGCCGCAGTGCAGCAGGCCGGCCATCTGGTACTGCCCGGCGTCGGGGCCTTCGCCGACTGCCGCCACAACCTGGAAACCGCCGGCCTGATCGGACCGATCCTGACCCACATGCAGGCCGGCAAACCCTTTCTGGGCATCTGCGTGGGCATGCAACTGCTCTTCGGCGAGGGACACGAATTCGGCATCCATTCCGGCCTGGACCGCATCCCCGGACGGGTGATCCCGTTTTCCAAGACCATGCCCGCCCCCGGACAGGAAGGCCGCTGCCTCAAAACCCCCCACATGGGCTGGAACCGGGTGCGGCAAACCGGATCCCACCCACTGTGGCAAGAGATCCCCCAGGATGCCCACTTCTACTTCGTGCATTCCTATCACGGGGTGGCCGACGACCCCGGCATGGTCGCGGCAGTCAGCGATTACGGCGTGACCTTCACCGCCGCCGTGGCCAACGACAACCTGTTCGGCACCCAGTTTCACCCGGAAAAAAGCCAGGCGGTGGGCTTGCGGCTTCTGAAAAATTTCGTGGCTTGGAGACCCTGAACACCATGATCCTCATCCCGGCGATCGACCTGAAAAACGGTCAGTGCGTGCGCCTGTTCCAGGGCGAAATGGAACAGGCCACGGTCTACTCCGACGACCCGCGCGCCATGGCCCGCCACTGGCAGGAACAAGGCGCCCAACGGCTGCACGTGGTGGACCTCAACGGCGCCTTCGCCGGCGAACCGGTCAATGCCGAAGCGGTACGGGCCATTCTTTCCGTACTCACCATCCCCATGCAGCTCGGCGGCGGAATCCGCACCCTGGAGACCATCTCCTTCTGGGTCACCGCCGGGGTCAGGCGCGTCATCCTGGGGACCGCCGCCTGCCGCAATCCGGAACTGGTGAAAACGGCATGCCGGCACTATCCCGGTCGGATCGCCGTGGGGATCGATGCCCGCGACGGCTACGTGGCGGTGGCAGGCTGGTCGGAAACCACCACCATCCGCGCCGTCGACCTGGCGCGCCGCTTCGAGGACGCAGGGGTCACCGAGATCATCTTCACGGACATCTCCCGCGACGGCGCCCTGAGCGGCCCCAACATCGCCGCCACCCGCGCCCTGGCCGAGGCAGTCACCATTCCGGTCATCCTCTCCGGGGGGGTCTCCTGCTTCGAGGACGTGCGCCAGGCCCACGCCAACGCCGGTCCCTTTGCCAACGGCGGTCGCATCTCCGGGGTGATCACCGGCAAGGCCATCTACGACGGCAGGCTGGAGTTCCGCACCGCCGCCACCTGGCTTTCCGAAAACTAAAGTTTAAGCAACAGGAATTCACACAATGCTCGCCAAGCGCATCATTCCCTGCCTGGATGTCCGCGAAGGCCGCGTGGTCAAGGGGGTGCAATTCGAAAACCTGCGCGACGCCGGCGATCCGGTGGAAGCGGCCCGCCGCTACGACGAGGAAGGGGCGGATGAACTCACCTTTCTGGACATCACCGCCTCCCACGAAAACCGCGACACCATCCTGGAAGTGGTGCGGCATACGGCGGAACAGGTCTTCATCCCCCTGACCGTGGGCGGCGGCATCCGCACCAACGAAGACGTGCGGCGCATGCTGCAGGCCGGGGCGGACAAGGTGGGGATCAACACGGCGGCGGTGTTCCGTCCGGAATTCGTGCGCGAAGCGGCCAGCCAGTTCGGCTCCCAGTGCATCGTGGTGGCCATCGACGCCAAATGCGTGGCCCGCGACGAGCGGCAAAACCCCATACGCTGGGAGATCTTCACCCACGGCGGACGCAAGCCGACCGGCCTGGACGCCATCGACTGGGCCAAACGCATGGAGGAGTACGGGGCCGGCGAGATCCTGCTCACCTCCATGGACCGGGACGGCTCCCGCATCGGCTACGACCTGCCATTGACCGGCGCCATCGCCGATGCCGTCACCATTCCGGTCATCGCCTCCGGCGGCGTCGGCACCATGCACCACCTGCTGGAAGGGTTACAAACCGGGCGGGCCGACGCGGTTCTTGCCGCTTCCATCTTCCATTTTCGCCAACACACCATCCCGGAGGTCAAAAGCTATCTGCGGGCACACGGTGTGGAAGTCCGCCTGTGAAGGAGACCGGGATGTCTTTAGTGGATGCACTGAAATTCAACGAACAGGGACTGATTCCGGCCATCGCCCAGCAGCACGACACTGGCGAGACCCTGATGCTGGCCTGGATGAACCGCGCCTCTCTGGAGGAGACCCTGAAAAGCGGCGTGGCCTGCTACTGGTCGCGCAGCCGGCAGAAATTGTGGAAAAAAGGCGAAACCTCGGGTCAAATCCAAAAAATCAGGGCCATCCGCACCGATTGCGACCGGGATGCCCTGCTGCTGCTGGTGGATCAGGTGGGGGTGGCCTGCCACACGGGGCGACGCAACTGCTTCTATCTGGAGGCGCAGCAGGAGGGCTGGCAGGAGATCGCCGCCCCGGAAATCGATCCGAACACCCTCTACGGCGCCTGATGAGCGACGCCTCGATTCTGTTCGAATTGTGCAGACGCCTGGAGGAGCGCCGCCAGGCCGATCCGGCCACCTCGTATACGGCCCGACTGTATGCCCAGGGTCTGGACCGGATCCTGGAAAAAGTCGGCGAAGAGGCGATCGAAACCGTGCTGGCCGCCAAGAACGGCCAAACCGAGGCCATCATCCACGAAACCGCAGACTTGTGGTTTCACACCCTGGTGATGCTGACCCATCTGGGAATCGGCGCCGAAGCCATCCTGGAGGAGCTGGCACGCCGGTTCGCGGCCTCCCCTGCCCCTCCCAACCCCTGAAGGAGATCCTCGCATGTCGGACAGCTGCATTTTCTGCAAGATCGTGGCTGGCGCCATCCCGTCAAAAAAAATTTACGAGGATGATCTGGTCCTGGCCTTTCTCGACATCCACCCCCAGGCCCCGGTGCATGCCCTGGTGATTCCCAAACGGCATATCGTCTGCATGGACGACCTGGAAGAGGCGGATCGGGAGCTTGTCGGCCATCTCCTGGAACGGACGGCTCATGTGGCGCGGCTGCTGAATGTGGCGCAAAACGGCTATCGCACGCTGATCAATACCCGGGCGCACGGTGGCCAGGAGGTGGATCACCTGCATGTTCATATTCTGGGCGGCGCGCGCATCGGGCCGATGGTCTGCCGGTAGGCAGCCAACGAAAATTTGGCATCCCAAAGACTTGACAAAAACACAATATTGGGGTTACATGAACTGTTAACCTGAAAAAGCCGAGTCCTCATGCCGCGCTATCCGGAAAGCTTGATCGACCAGATTCGGGATCGGGTCGATCTGTTGGAGTTGGTGGGTCGTCAGGTTCACCTGAAGAAACAGGGCGCCAACTGGCTGGGTCTGTGCCCGTTCCATAATGAAAAGACCCCGTCGTTCAGTGTGCGTCCGGATCGGGGCTACAAGTGTTTCGGCTGCGGCGCGAGCGGGGATCTTTTCGATTTCGTGATGAAATCGAAAAGTCTCGATTTCAACGCTGCGGTAGAGGAGCTCGCGGGTCAGGCGGGGATTCGCCTGCCGGACACCCGCCAGGAGGACCCGGAAGCGGCCCGCAAACGCCAGGCCCAGGACCGGCTGCTGGAGTTGCTGGCAGCGGCACGGGGGTTCTACCAGGAGAGATTGGCCTCCCCGGTGGGCGCGCGGGCCAGGCACTACCTGGCGGAACGGGGGATGAAGGAGGAAACCGCAAGGCGGTTTGGCCTGGGTTTCGCGCCACCCGGCTGGAGCCAGGTGCTGGATCGTTTTGGCGGCGGGGAGGCGGCGGCGGAACTGCTGGCCCAAGCGGGCCTGGTGACCCGCAAGGCGCCTGGGGAGAAGTGGTACGACCGCTTTCGCAACCGGCTCATGTTTCCCATCGCGGATCTCAAGGGTCGCTGCGTGGCCTTCGGGGGACGCGTTCTGGATGCCGGCGAGCCGAAATACCTCAACTCGCCGGAAAGCGAACTGTTTCAGAAGGGCAAGCTGCTCTACGGTCTGGATACCGCCCAGGAGGCGATCCGCAAGGAGGGCGGCGTCATCGTGGTGGAAGGGTACATGGACCGTCTGTCCCTGGCGGAACACGGCCTGGAGCACACGGTGGCCACGCTGGGCACGGCCATGACCCCGGAGCATCTGCGTCTGTTGTGGCAACGGACGCACCGGATTCATTTCTGCTTCGACGGGGATGCGGCGGGAGAAAAAGCGGCATGGCGCGCCCTGGAACTGGTCCTGGACGGTCTGGACGCGGATCGTCATGTGGGATTTTTGTTTTTGCCGAAGGGAGAGGACCCGGATCAGGTGGTGCGGCGCGAGGGAGCGGAAGGGTTTGCGGCCCGGCTGCGCAAGGGGGTCTCGCCGATCGAATTTCTGCTGCGCCATCTGGGGAACGGCCTGGAGTTGCACACCCCGGAAGGCCGGGCGGCCCTGGCGCATCGGGCGCGTCCGATGCTGGGGCGGATCAGGGATCCCTTGCTGCGGGAACTTTACGCGCAGACCCTGGGTCAACGACTGGAGATCCCGGTGCAATACGCCCTGGAGCCGGAGACGCGCCCCCCCGTGCCCATGGCGCGACGGGTGGAACGCCCGACGCGGGCGGTTGCCGTGATGGAGCGCAATCACGAGCAGGCGTTGTTGGCTTTGCTTTTGCGGCAGCCGCGCCTGGTGATGGAACGTGAAGAGGAGTTGAGCCGTCTGAAGCTGGAAAACGCTCAACTCCTGGAACTGCTGACCGAAATGATCGAGTTGGGGCATGGATTTGCGGACCCGCCGTCGAGCTGGCCCCTGGAGCAATTTCCGACCCGGGAGTTGTCCCTGCGCGCGCGGTCGATACTGGCCGCCGAGGAAACACCCCTGGAACTGGCGGAAGAGGAGTTCGAGGGGTGCCTGGTCAGCCTTCACCTGAAGGCGTTGCGCCTGGAACGCGGTCGGCTGATGCGGCGACTGGAGCGGGAAGGTGACGAGGATGGCTCCCTGCTGAAGCGCTGTTGCGCCTTGAAGCTGGAAGAAGAACGGATGCTTTGCAACAAAAAGGCGGGCGAAGGGGTGCATTGACTACGGCAGTCTCGAGTGGTCTTGGGGCGGACATGAACAATCTGGGAAAAGTGGACAGGAAACATGGGTGAGGATCCGAGACTGGGTCAGATGAAACAGTTGATCGAGAGGGGCAAAGAGCGCGGATTTTTGACCTATGATGAAGTCAACGATGTTCTGCCTCATAACGTCAACGCTGCGGATCAGATTGAGGACGTCGTGACCGTACTGGACGATTTGGGCATCCATCTTGTGGAGGAGCCGGAGGTCGTTTCATCCCTCAAATCCATCCCGTTGAACGACGTGGATGTGGACATGGACGTTGATCTGGACGGAGAGGACCCTGAGGGCGAGGAGGATCTTTTCGGCAAGCGTGGCGGCGCGGAAGTCGGGATCGAGGACATCGATCTCGGCAAGACCGACGATCCGGTACGGATGTATTTGCGTGAGATGGGTTCGGTGGACCTGCTGACCCGTGAGGGAGAAATCCTGATTGCGCAGCGGATCGAGGCGGGACGCAACGAGGTGATCTCGGCGATCTGCGACTCGCCGGTGACGTTTCAGGAGATCATTCTGCTGGCGGAGAAGTTGCGCAGCGGTCAGATTTCGTTGCGTGACATTCTGGACATCCCTGCCCCGTCGCAGGAGATGGACGAGGAGGTGGAGGACGCTGAGGACGAGGATGACCTGGACGACAAGTCGGATGATCTGGCGGACGAGGACAGTCCAGAGATTCTCTCCGGCGAAGGCGATCTGGGCATCAAGAAATCCAGCGAGGAGGAGAATCAGCGCATCCAGGAATTACTGGAGCAGACCCAGGCGATTTTCGATTCCATTGCGACCGACAACAACACCTTGAACGACATTCGGGTGGAGCAGGAGCGTTGTCGTTTGGATGGCGACATGGTGGCGGTCAAGCGGTTGCGGAGGCGCTATCGGGATCGTCGCGAACGGATTGTCAAGTCTGTGGTATCGGTGAAGTTTTCCTTCAAGCAGATCGACCGGATGGTGCGGATTCTCAAGAAGTACGTCGAGCGTGTTCGGGAAGTCGAGATGGAGATTTTAAAGATTTCCGAGCTGGCCGGGGTGCCGAAGAAGACCTTTTTGAAGGAATATCAAGGGAGCGATGGGCGCAAGAGTTGGGTGGATAAATTTGCCAATCACGCCTCGCCGTCGTGGCAGAAATTTTACGAGCATCGCGAGGAGTTGTACGCGTTGCGGGATCGGATTTCGGAGATCGAGGCCGAGGCCGGGCAATCGGTAACGGACCTGAAGAACACGAACAAGCAGATCATCGCCGGGGAGCGCAAGTCGAGCTGGGCGAAGAAGGAGATGGTGGAGGCGAATCTGCGGTTGGTGATATCGATTGCGAAGAAGTACACGAACCGGGGTTTGCAGTTTTTGGATCTGATTCAGGAGGGGAACATTGGCCTGATGAAGGCGGTGGACAAGTTCGAGTGGCGTCGCGGGTACAAGTTTTCGACGTATGCGACGTGGTGGATCCGCCAGGCGATCACCCGTTCGATTGCCGACCAGGCGCGGACGATCCGGATACCGGTTCACATGATCGAGACGATCAACAAGCTGGTGCGGACGAGTCGTTTGATGGTGCAGGAGATGGGCCGCGAGCCGACGCCGGAGGAGATTGCCGAGCGGATGGAGATGTCCCTGGACAAGGTGCGCAAGGTTTTGAAGATTGCCAAGGAGCCGATTTCGCTGGAGACGCCTGTAGGTGACGAAGAGGATTCGCATCTGGGGGATTTCATCGAGGACAAATCGATGCTTTCTCCGTCGGAGCTGGCGATCATGGCGAACCTGCGGGACACGACGGGCCGGGTATTGAAGACGTTGACGGATCGTGAGGAGAACGTATTGCGGATGCGCTTCGGGATTGGGGTGCATACGGATCACACCCTGGAGGAGGTGGGAAAACAGTTTCACGTAACCCGAGAGCGGATTCGTCAGATCGAGGCCAAGGCATTACGCAAACTGCGCCACCCCACCCGCTCACGCAAGCTGCGGAGTTTTCTGGAGTCGTAGGTTGGTTTCATCAATGGGCCTATAGCTCAGCGGTCAGAGCCGCCGGCTCATAACCGGTCGGTCCCAGGTTCGAATCCTGGTGGGCCCACCATTTTTGTGATAGGATGTTTTCTCGGTGTCTGGAGTGGGTTTTGGGGTGGGTTTTGTGAGGCTGAAAAATCCCAATGTTTCCAATGGTTACGCGGGACGGTTCGAAAACGCACTTGGTCGAATTTTGGACTTGCGGGAGTCGAAATGGTCGGATATCATTCTCTCTCCGGCCACATTCTCCAAAACCTGTGGACCCGCTATGGGTGGGTCCGGAAATTACGGACCCACTTAATGGTATGATATTGGGAGAATATCATTGACTCCTGATGCTGGACTGGTTCGATGTGAAACTTGGTTGCGGAGAATGGGAGGCAGATTCGAAAGTGGGGCCGGGGTGGGACTATGACACTATTGCGTATGGTGTCCCCGGATTTCCATAAGGGAAATGTGTATGGTGTCCCCCGATTTTGATTAAATTTATAGCTATAAGGGAAATGTGTATGGTGTCCCCCGATTTTGATTAAGGGAAATGTGTATGGTGTCCCCCGATTTTGATTAAATTTATAGCTATAAGGGAAATGTGTATGGTGTCCCCCGATTTCGGATGGTGTCCCCCGATTTCGGATTAAATTTATAGCTATAAGGGAAATGTGATAAGGGAAATGTGTATGGTGTCCCCCGATTGCGCAAAACCTGTGGACCCGCTATGGGTGAGTCCGGAAATTACGGACCCACTTAATGTTATGATATTGGGAGAATATTATTGACTTCTGATGCTGGACTGGTTTGATGTGAAACTTGGTTGCGGAGAATGGGGGGAGGATTCGAAAGTGGGGCCGGGTTGGATCTATGACACTTCTGGACGGTGCATTTGGGCTAAAGTTTGAGAAATCTTTGATAATTTTATGTTTAATGGAGTTATTTAAATGTCTCGATTCAATATTATTGAAGAGAATATTGGGGAAGGAGGATTCGGAAAGATTTCTAAGGCAAAAGACATATTGCTTGATAGAGATGTCGCGATCAAAACTCTTGACCCCTTATTTAAATCAGCTCCATCTGAGAGTGATAAAGCGAGATTTATTAGAGAGGCAAAAGCTCTTGCAAAATTATCACACCCAAACGTTCCTGCGATTTATGACATATTAACAGAACCATCTGAGTTTAAAATCATTTTTGAGCTAATTAACGGTTTAAATTTAAGGAAATATCTTGTTGAGAGAGGACCGATGTCCTTGGACCAAGCAAAGTCAATGTTGATAGATATATGTTCCGCTCTTAGGTGTGCGCATAGCAATAATATTATACATAGAGACGTCAAGCCATCAAATATCATTCATTCATCTGTTTCTGAATCTTACTACTTGGTAGATTTTGGGATATCTCTTAGCAAGACAGACCTTGAAACATATCCCACAATTACAACTTTAGGCTCGCCAGGATATATGTCCGCAGAACAAGAAAAAGGAGAGTCTGCAGAACCTTCAGATGATATTTATGCCTTAGGAGTAGTTCTTTATGAATGTCTGTCTGGATCAAGACCATCTATCGGTGAATATGCTCCACTAAATGACATTAATGACACAATTCCAACTGCGATTGATGAACTGATAAAAAAATGCTTACAGCCAAGAAAAAATAGGATAAACAATATAGATGATTTTATTTTTGCATTATCAAAATCTTTGCAACCATACACATCAATGGCTGATATTTTTTCGAGTGGTAGTCTTTCTGATATTAAAGCTACATTGCGTGACATGGATGCAAATCGTTACCAAACGTTATCTAGCGGAAAGAAGCGTGCCATTTTGTCAAGGATAAAGGATCTTGTTAATGTAGATGAAGACAAAAGAAGGAATGCTGTTGCATCTTTAATAGCATCTTTAATAATAATTAGTCACAAATCTAATAGTAATTATCAGTTTATTGTTTCATCTGCTCTTGAATATGGATTCGAGAAGCAATACAGTGAAAAATGGTTTGGAAATCCAGAGATTCGAGACGCGTTAATTCTTTCATCTAAGGAGTATGACAAAGAATCACATGCATGCACAACAGAGGAATTGTTAAAATTTTTTAATAATTTGAAAAATTTTGAAAATAAAGATAAATGGTATTATCACGATCTAAGAAGCATACTTAACAATCTTTTAGTTAATGATGTATGCAGCGATCAGCACTCTGATGCAATTGGAGATTTATTAGATAAAGTTAATAATTTTTCTCATTTAAAGAAATGATCAAAATCCGGGGACACCAAACCGAAATCCCGAAATCCGTCCCAAATCCGGGACGAAATCCGGTGACACCAGGGACGAAATCCGGTGACAGGGACGAAATCCGGTGACACCATACCTATTTACGAAATCCGGTGACACCATACCTATTTCGCGAAATCCGGTGACACCATCCGAAATCCGGTGACACCATACCTATTTCCCTTATTGCATCCGAAATCCGGTGACACCATACCTATTTCCCTTATTGGAAATCCGGTGACACCATACCTATTTCCCTTATTGGGGACGAAATCCGAAATCCGGTGACACCATACCTCCGAAATCCGGTGACACCATACCTTACCTCCGAAATCCGGTGACACCATACCTATTTCCCTTATTGCCATAATCTGATATGATGGTCTCATGGCCAGAATCGCTCGCGTTGTTGCTCCTGGATTGCCGCATCACATCACCCAACGCGGCAATCGGAGGCAGCAGACCTTTTTTGTGGAGCAGGATTATCAGGTCTATCTCGATCTGATGGCAGAGGGGTGCGAGCGTTTCGGGGTGGAGATCTGGGCCTACTGTTTGATGCCCAACCATGTCCACTTGATTGCTGTGCCTCGGACGGAGGAGAGCATGCGGTTGGCCATCGGCGAGGCGCACCGGCGTTACACCCGGCATGTCAATTTCCGCCAAAAATGGCGAGGGCATCTTTGGCAAGGCCGGTTTGCTTCGTTCCCTCTGGACGAAGAGCACCTTCTGGCCGCTACCCGGTACGTCGAACTCAATCCGGTAAGGGCACGTTTGACCGCCTTGCCTGAAGAATACCCATGGAGTAGCGCACGCGCTCATTTGTCTGGGCAAGACGACAGGCTGGTCAAAACCAAACCCATGCTGGAGTTGGTCCCGGATTGGTCTCTCTTTCTGGCCAGCCGGTTGGCTGATGAAACCATGGAAACCCTGCGCAGACACGAACAAACAGGAAGACCCCTGGGCGGTGAACTGTTTTTGGACAAACTGGAAACCCAACTGAAACGGATTCTCAAGCCCCAAAAGCCAGGACGCAAGCCCACCAAGCCCGATCAGCCGGGATGAGTCATCCCCCACTTCTCCCTTTGCTGCTCCCATTCCATCGGAAACGGATTCTTCAACTCCCGCCACGTCAGCACGTCCGGCTGCCGCCCGTCCAGGATGACGATAATGTCCAGAGCGAGCAGGGTCAGGCGCCGCACTCGGGCCAGACCGGCATCGTCGATCTGCTCCTGGGCCACCAGATCCTTGATGAAGCGGAATTGACCGCTCTCCATCATCGCAACCACCGGTGCACCTTGGCCACCAGTTTTCCCAGTGTCTCTTCCCGTGACGGCGCCTCTTACCCCCCTCAGGTACGCTTCCGCCGGAAGATCCCGCAATGTCCGTCTACGTGCTGGTTGCCATCATCAGAAAGCGCATCAAGATCGACGCATCCCTCTACACTTTGCTACAGATTTTTTCAGTTATTCCTTTTGAGAAAATATCTATAAATAAATCAATTAACAAGATAACTAAAAAAACAAGCATAACAAATTGATTTTATTTAATTATGATACCGGACAGTAGTGAGTTTCCATGTCGATTTCATGATCATTTGGCGCACATAAAATATATTGATTATCAATTTCAAATGCGCTTGCCCTGAATCCACGCACCATTTGGATTGCCTTTGGGGCGCATTGGGAGTAATCTGGATCGGGTCACGCAATCGCACTTGCCAACAGGAATCGCATGGAGAATTTTCAAGAGCAGGCGGCCATCCGCAACGCCCTGGCCGCCGGATTTCATGGCCGGCCCATCCTGGTGGCCGGCGACCTGATCCTGGACCGCTACATCTGGGGCGAGGTCACCCGCATCTCGCCGGAGGCACCGGTGCCGGTGGTGCGGATCCTTCGGGAAACCGAAACCTGCGGGGCCACCGCCCATGTCGCGGTCAACCTCGCCAACCTCGGCATCGTCCCGCGCATCTGCGGCTGGGTGGGCAACGACCCGGACGGGGAACGCCTCAAACAACTCATGATACGCGCCGGCGTGGATACGACAGCGGTTCACGTCCTCGACGACCGGCCCACCATCGTCAAGACGCGAGTCATCGGCTCGCGCCAACAAATGCTGCGCCTGGACCGCGAAGAAACCCATCCCCCAGCCGAGGAGGTCTGGACCGCCTTTGTGGCAGGAGTCCTCGCCCAACTCCAGCGGGAACCCCTGCCAGGCGCCGTGGTCCTGTCGGACTACGGCAAGGGGACCCTCACCGAACCGGTCTGTCAGGCCATCATCCAGGCGGCCCGCCGCATCGGCGTCCCGGTGCTGGTGGACCCCAAAGGCATGGACTATACCAAATACCGGGGGGCCTCCACCCTCACCCCCAACCGCAGAGAACTGGCCGAAGCCATTCCCATGCCGGGCGGCGACCTCGACACCCTGCTCGCCTCCGGAGAGGCCCTGCGCGCCCGCATCCAGGCCGATTTCCTCACCGTCACCCTGAGCGAACTCGGCATCGCCCTGCTGGAACCGGATCGGCCTCCGGTACGCATTCCGGCCACGGCCAAGGAGGTGTTCGATGTCTCCGGCGCAGGCGACGCGGTGATCGCAGTGCTGGCGGCAGGCATCGCTGCCGGCTTTTCCCGTCTGGACGCCATCCATCTGGCCAACCTCGCCGGCGGGGTGGTGGTGGGCAAGGTGGGGACATCCCCGATCCAGCGGCACGAACTGCTCGCCGCCCTCTCCTCCGAGGCGGCCCTGGCCCAGGCCGACAAAATCCGCAACCAGGAAACGGCCATGACCATCATCGAGGGATGGCGGCACAAGGGCGATCGCATCGTCTTCACCAACGGCTGCTTCGACCTGTTGCACGCCGGCCACGTCACCTACCTGGAAAAGGCCCGCAAACTCGGCTCCCGACTGGTGGTGGGACTCAACACCGACCGCTCGGTCAGGGCCATCAAGGGGCCTGCCCGTCCGGTGATCCGCCAGGAGGACCGCGCCCGCGTCCTGGCCGCCCTGGAGTCCGTGGATCTGGTGATTCTCTTCGACGAGCCGACCCCGCTGGAACTGATCCGCGCGGTGCGGCCCGCGATTCTGGCCAAGGGCGCTGACTACACCGAAGAAGGAGTGGTGGGCGGCGCCGAAGGCAAGGCCTGGGGCTGCCGGGTGGCACTCATCCCCCTCGAGGAGGGGCGCAGCAGCAGCACCATCATGCAACACATCCAATCCGTGCAAGGAGCCGCACCATGTTCATCGTGACCGGAGGCGCCGGATTCATCGGCGCCAATCTCGTGGACGTCCTCAACCGCCGGGGCGACACCGACATCCTGGTGGTGGACGACCTCAGACAGGGAGACAAGTTCCTCAACCTGCGCGACCTCTCCATCGCCGATTACATGGATATCTCGGAGTTCCGCAAGGCCATCCGCAACGGGCTGTTCCGCAATGTCCGCATCCGCGCCCTGTTCCATCAGGGGGCCTGCTCCGACACCATGGAATCCGACGGCCACTACATGATGGAAAACAATTTCACCTATTCCAAGGAGCTGTTCCACTTCGCCCTGGAGCAGAACTTCCCCTTCATCTACGCCTCCAGCGCCGCCACCTACGGAGGGTCCTCCACCTTCCGGGAGCATCCGGACAACGAAAAGCCCCTCAACGTCTACGGTTACTCCAAGCTGCTGTTCGATCAATACGTGCAGCGCCTGCTCCCCCGCGCCACCGCCCCGGTGGCCGGGTTGCGTTATTTCAATGTCTACGGCCCCCGCGAGTGTCACAAGGGGCGCATGGCCTCCATGGTGCATCAACTGGCCACCCAGATTCGCACCACCGGCGTGGCCAGGCTGTTCGAAGGGAGCGGCGGTTACGGCCCCGGAGAGCAGCAGCGGGATTTCATCCATGTGGAGGATGTGGTCAAGGTCAATCTCTTCCTGGCCGAGGGGGGGGTGGTCCATGGCATCTTCAATGTCGGGACCGGCGTCAGCCGCAGCTTCAACGACGTGGCCCGCATCCTCATCCGCGAAATGGGGCGCGGCGAGATTCACTATTTTCCCATGCCGGAAGCCTTGCAAACCAAATATCAAAACTTCACCCGCGCCGACATCCACCGCCTGCGCTCGGTGGGCTACGACACGCCGTTCCACACCCTGGAGGAGGGAATCCGGGCCTATCTGCGGGCCGAGCCGTGCCCGGTTCCATGACCGGAGGGGATGCGGTTCTGGTGATCGGTCCCTCCTGGGTGGGGGACATGGTGATGGCGCAGGTGATGTTGCGGATCCTCTCTCAAGATCAACCCGGAGTGGCCATCGATGTCCTGGCCCCGCCCTGGAGCCTGCCTCTGCTGGCGCGCATGCCGGAAGTGCGGCGGGCGATCCCGTTGCCGGTCGGGCATGGGGAGTTGGGCCTGGCGACGCGCTGGCATCTGGGACGCGGGTTGCGTGGCGCATACGGCCAGGCCATCGTGTTGCCCAACTCCCTGAAATCGGCCCTGATACCCTGGTTTGCCGCGATCCCCAGGCGCACCGGCTTCGTGGGCGAGATGCGCTTCGGGTTGCTCAACGACGCACGCCGACTGGACAAACGGCGTTGGCCGCGCACCGTGGATCGTTTTTCTGTCCTCGCGCGTCCCCAGGGCGCCTCCCTGCCGAATCCACTGCCACAGCCACGCCTGCACGCCGACCCGGAGGCAGGACACGCCATCCTCGCCAGATTCGCCGGAACGGAAACCACCGCCCCCCTGCTGGCCTTGTGTCCCGGCGCGGAATACGGCCCGGCCAAACGCTGGCCCGTGGATTTTTTCACCCGTCTGGCGCACGACATGACGATGGAAGGGTGGCGGGTGGTGGTGTTGGGGTCCGCCAAGGAGACCGACCTGGGCGAAGAGATCCTGGCCGGGGAGATGCCCGGAGCGATCAATCTGGCGGGCAGGATCGCGTTGGAAGAGGCGCTGGACGTGCTGGCATTGGCCGATGCGGTGGTGACCAACGACTCCGGCCTGATGCACGTGGCCGCCGCGCTGGATCGACCCGGGGTGGCCATCTTCGGCTCCTCGGATCCGGCCCACACCCCGCCCCTGGGTGGACGACTGCAAATTCTCTCGCTGGGCCTGCCCTGCGCCCCCTGCTTCAAACGGGAGTGCCCCCTCGGCCATCTGGATTGCCTGCGCAAGATCACCCCGGAACAGGTGAAAAACGCCCTCAACCGCTGACGCGGCTGCGCCAGTTGGAGATGGCCATGCGCAACTCCTCGGCGAATCGCCTCATCTCCCCCCGTTCCGATTCGAGGCGCGCCACCAGACGGGCGATCTCCTCGGGTGGGCGTTGCAGGTCGTGGGCAAGGGCAGCGAATCGGGCCTTCATGATGTTGGCGGGACGATCAGAAGCGTTATCGAAGTATTGGCGCAAATACCGAAGCAATTCTGCGAGGTTGGGCGCGCTCAATTCCTGGGTGTAACGGTCGCTGAACTGCTCGAGTGTCCGGTAGATCCAATCCTCCGGAGGGTGTGTGCCGGGCAGGAACAGCGGGTTGACGATCCAATTGAACCGTGCGGCGACCTGATTGAGCGCGCCTGTCATGGAGCGGGCATCCCCATCCAGCACGAACAGGAATTCGTCCAGCATGCCGAACTTGCCCAAGGCTTCCACATGCTGAGGAAACTGCTCCTTCCCGGTGTCCCGGCCCACCGTGATATCGTCGGGGGTGAGTTGCATGACCGGAATGACGCGATCCAGCACTCCCAGGATCACCGCCTCGGCCACCGCATCCTCGCACAAAACGGAGAGCCGTTTCTGGGGCCGTCCGTAAAAAGCGCGCTGGATGATATCCCGATAGGCGGGCTGTACCGACACGTTCTCCGCCGTCCTCTCCAGAAAGATGCGCGCCTCGGGCGGCACGCTGTCCAGAACCACCGGGCTGTGTGTGGTGACGATGATTTGCAGATCATTGCGCAGCGCCAGCCGCTGCAACTCCAGCATCATCTGCTGCTGGGTGTGGGGATGCAGCCCGGCTTCCACTTCGTCGATCAGGATCAAGGCATTGCGCAACAGTGCGATCTCCTTGGAAAGACGCAGCAGGGCACGTTCCCCGGCGGACATGTGGTATTCCGAATAGGCGACCGGGATCTCCTCGCGCTCCGCGAACAGCAGGTCCCTGCCCTTGAGACTGAGCAGCTTGAACCCCCGATAGCGAGATGGCAGCACCCTGTGGGCAAAGGAGAACAATTCGGCATCCAGTTCCTCCAGGGTGCAATCCTTGCCGCCAAATCTCAATATGCCGCGCACTTCGGCAGGACTGGTCAGAGTGGCCAGGGTGCGAAGATACAGATCCCGCCTTGGCTGTGGCACGAGAGTGCCGCCCTTATAGGTCTTCCGACTCCAGGCCCGCTTTCGGCTCCAGGTCATGGACAACCGATCGCCATCCTCGAAAAAGTGATACCTGAAGACCGGATTGTCCAATGGATCGGCAATTGCGTGGCCATTGCTCGCGTTGAGATGAGGAAAGAGGTTTGCCGGGCTGTGTGTACGCGCGCCAGGAACCTCGTAAGCGCAGGCACAGGCGAACAGAATGGTCGATTTGCCGCAACCATTGGGTCCGGCGATCACGGTTACCGGATAGGAAAACGGAATCAGCAGGTCGGCGATGCCGCGATGATTCCTGATGCGGATCGATTCGAGAAAATACTGCAGATGCGGCTTCTTGAACCGGAGTTGACTCCATATCTGGGTAAAATTGCTGTGGATAAGACTCATGGAAGAGACTCATGCGATGTCGGTGGATGGCATCAAAGTTTACACCGGCAGGCACCCTTGCCGCAAGCCGATCGCTGGCAAGACTTGCATAAACCGCGCGGGCTTGTGCATGATATGTCATGAAGATTTTGTCACACACACCCGGCCATTGGGGAGAATGGTTGCTGCTGCGGGGGCTGATCGCCTGGATCCGCTCCGGCGAGTTCCCGTCCGCCTACCGCAAGGCGCGCTGGCTTTCTGGCGTGGGCACCCGCATTTTCGCCTCGGAATGGGCCTGGGCCAACGCCAACCTGCGCCTGGTCTACGGCCCCAATCTGAGCGAATCCCAACGCCAGCGACTGGCCCGCCTGGCCTTCGAGAACATCTTCTACAGCTACATGGAGGGGATGCGCGTCCATGAAATCGGGTTCGAGGACGAACACCCGGAACGCCTGCGCGCGGCCCACGCCCTGGGGCGCGGCGTGCTCATCTGCGGCGTGCATATCGGCTGCTGGGAACCGGGACTCAAGCGCCTGGCCAGCATCGCCTCCCCCGCCGCCATCCTCTACCGCCACGCCAACAACCCCCTGAGCGAAAAGACCTTCATGGCGTTGCGCGCCAGCTACGGCGTGGAATGGATCTCCCGCCAGAACACCCGCGACATCATGCGCGCCTTCCAGGAAAAAAAGGTGGTGGGCTTCATGACCGACATCAATACCCGCGAAGGGGCCGTCACTGCGCCCTACCTCGGCATCCCCGCCCAGTGCTTTCCCGGTCCGGCGCGCCTGGCCATGCGTTTCCGCACGCCGCTGGTCCCCATCATCGCCACCCGCCAGGCGCCTGGTCGTGCCATCTTTCGCGTCGGCGAACCCATCGACCCCCTTGCCGGCGGCGACGATCCCGACCGGGTCGCCATCCTCACCCGCAAGATCAACGACGCCTTCATCCCCTGGGTTCACGAGTTCGCCGAGCAGTACAACTGGCTTCACGCCCGCTGGCGCGCCCGCCCGGACGGATCCCTCTGGACCCCGCAGGAGACCGCCTCCTTTGCCAACGCCAGCCATTCCATCCCCTCGCAACGGGTGCTCGACCTGATCTCATGAAGATCCTCCTGATCAAGACCTCCTCCCTGGGGGATCTCATTCACACCCTGCCCGCGCTCTGCGACCTCCATCGCCTGCAACCCGCCACCAGGGTCCACTGGGCGATCGAGGAGAATTTTACCAGTATCGGCGCCTGGGCGCCCAACGTGGAACGGGTGATCCCGGTGCCCCTGCGCCGCCTGCGTGCCCGCCCCTGGCGTCTTATCCCCTTTCTGCGACATTTCGCCAAAGAGACCCGCCATCGTCACGACCTGATCCTGGACGCCCAGGGACTGCTGTTCAAGAGCGCGCTCCTCGCCTTGCTGGCCGGCACCCCCCGCCACGGCTTCGACCGAGCGAGCGCCAGGGAAGCGATCTGCGGTTTTTTATACCATTTCGGCCATCCTGTTGCGACCGACCTGCACGCCGTGGAGCGGCTGCGACTGCTGTTCGCAGCCGCCTTGAACCTCCCATCGCCCGACGGTCCCCCCGATTTCGGCTTGCGGCAGCGGCAGACCACGCCGGGCGGGGGGCACCTGGTCTTCCTGCACGGCACCACCTGGGCCAGCAAGCAATGGCCGGAGAGCCACTGGCAGGCCCTGGCCCGGCGCGCGCAAGCAGAGGGGAACACGGTCCTGCTCCCCTGGGGCAATCCGGAGGAGGAGCAACGCGCCCATCGCATCCGCGCCGCAGCCCCTGACATTTGCCGGGTTCTGCCTCGCCTGCACCTGGACGCGCTGGCCACGACCCTGGCCGGGGCGCGGGGGGTGGTGGCGGTGGATTCCGGTCCTGCGCATCTGGCCGCTGCCCTGGGCACCCCGACCCTCTGCCTCTACGGCCCCACCCCGGAGGCGCGCATCGGCATTGTGGGACGCCACGTGCGCCGCCTGAGCGGACCCTGCCCCATGGCCCCCTGCCGCGCACGCCAGTGTCCCTTGCGTCCCATTCCCCCCTGCCTGGACGCCCTCGATCCGGAATCGGTCTGGAACGCCCTGAAGGAGATCCCATGATCCCGCTCTCCCTGGTCGTCATCACCCAGGACGAAGCCGACCGGCTGCCCGCCTGTCTGGACTCCGTGCCCTTCGCTGCGGAAATCCTGATCGTGGACTCCGGCAGCCGGGACGCCACCGTTGCGCTGGCGCAGGCACGGGGGGCGCGGGTCATCCACCAGGAATGGCTGGGCTATGGCAGGCAGAAGCAATTGGCCGTCTCCCTGGCCAGCAACGACTGGGTGCTCTGCCTGGACGCCGACGAGCGCCTGAGTCCACCCCTGCAGGAGCAGATGCAACAAGAACTCCGCTCCCCTCGCCATTTGGCTTACCGTTTTCCCCGCTGCAACCGTTTCCTGGGCCGCTGGTTGCGCCACGGCGAGGGTTATCCGGATTGGCAGTTGCGCCTTTTTCATCGCGGCCACGCCCGCTGGAGCGACGATCCCATCCACGAAGGGGTGACCGCCTCCGTCCCGGTCGGCACCCTGACCGGCGACCTGCTCCACGAATCGGCGCAAACCCTGGAGTCCTACCTGGCCAAGCAGAACCGCTACACCTCCCTGCAGGCCGAACGGCTGGCCGCCTGCGGCAAACGGCCCGGCGCGGCGCGGATGCTCTTCAGCCCGCTGTTTCGCTTCGTCAAGTTCTATTGCCTGCGCCTGGGCTTTCTGGACGGGACCCCTGGCCTGATCCATATCCTGATCGGCTGCATGAACAGTTTTACCAAGTACGCAAAAACCCTGGAAAAGGCCCCTCCCCCTTCATGACGCCCCCGCCAGGGCATCCCGCACCATGGCCAGGATCTCCTGGCGGGAAAAGGGCTTGGCCAGGATGCGCCCGGCCCCGCACACCTGCGCGGTCTCCAGGGCGAATTGGGCCTTCTCGCCGGGACCGCCGCCCGAGATGGCGATGATCGGCAGACCGGGGTGATCCCGCACCATCTCCTCGATGGTCTCCAGGCCGTCCTTGCCGGGCATGAGGATGTCGGTGATCACCAGATCGGCGGGCTGCTCGCGAAAACGGCGCAACCCCTCCTCCCCGTCCTCGGCCACCTCGGTTTGATAGCCGGCCCGATCCAGAATCTGCTGCAAAACATCCCGCACCTGCCGTTCATCGTCGATGATCAAAATCCGTTGCATGATCCCCACTCCCGCTCGAAGGCCGAACCGCCGGAAAATAGACCCAAAAAGTGCTGCCCCTGCCCACCTCGCTCTCCACGACGATCCGCCCGTCGTGGCCCTGCACGATGCCATGGACCACCGACAACCCCAACCCGCTCCCCTTGCCCAGGCCACGTGTGGTGAAAAACGGCTCGAAAATGCGCTCCAGCACCTCCGGTTCGATCCCCACCCCCGTATCCTTCACCATGAGCCGCATGTACCAGCCGCTTTCCATGCCCGCCAACGGGACGCTGCCGGCGATCCACTCCTCGTCCACCAGCACCCGGCAAAGTTCCACCTCCAGAACGCCCCCCTTTTCCCACATGGCCTGGGCCGCGTTGTTGCCCAGGTTCATGATCACCTGGTAGATGCGGGTGGAATCGGCCCGCACCGGCCACTCGTCCCCGGCCACCCGCACGTTGACCCGCACGCTGTCCGGGGCCATGATATCCAACAGCTTCATCGCCTCCCGGAGCACCGGCCCCAGCAGGATGGGCGCCCGCTCCCCCTCGTCCCGCCGGCTGAAGGTCAACAATCCCTTGACCACCTCCTTGGCCCGCACCACGGCCACCAGGATCTCGTTGAGGTTGTGGTGGGCCTGGCTGTTGGTCTCCACGTCATCGAGGACCAACTCCGCATAGGAGTGGATCGCGGTCATGATATTATTGAAATCATGAGCAATCCCCCCGGCCAGCACCCCGATGGACTCCATGCGCTGGGATTTGCGCAACTGCCAGCCCAGTTCCTCCTCGCGGGTGACATCCCGGCCCGCGCCGACGAAGTGGGTGACCCGCCCCATCCGGTTCCGGATGGGGGAAATCGTCAGGTCCAGATGCATGGTGGAGCCGTCCTTGCGCCGGGTCACGAAACGGTTTTGCCAGCTCTCCCCGGATTGCAGCCGTTGGACCATGCGGTCATAGAAGGCCGGGGGGTGCTGATTGTTGCGCAGGAATCCGGCGTCATGGCCGATCACCTCCCCCTCGGTGTAGCCGGAGAGGGCCTCGAACGCGGGATTGACGTAGCGGACGATCCCGAGGTCGTCGGTGATCAGGATCATATCCGCGCTCTGCCGCACCGCCGAGGCCAGCCAGTCATTGCGCTGGTTGAGCCGGGCAATGGTGGTGACGTTTTCCCGCAAGGTTTTGTTCATGCGGTACAGCCAGTAGGAAAGATAAACCAGAAACGGCAGCAGCGAAAGGATCAGGACGGAGACCAGCTTGCCCAGATACCAGACATTGTGTTGCCGCGCCCAGTGGATGAAGGTTTCGAAAATGGTGATCTTGTCGATGGCGATCAGGATCGGGATCACCACCAGCCAGAAGATCCCCAGTTGGGGAAAACCGATCAGCCACTTGCGGATGCGCATGTCTGGTCCGATCCTGAGCGAAAAAACGTCATGGCCATTGAAACACTGGACTTGCGCGCACAGTTTTGCATTAATCGAAACGGGTCGTCCAGTGAAATGAGATCTTGGTTGCAACAAGGAGTACGCGCATGGGTATGAAGGTATTGCTGATCGGTGGTGGCGGACGGGAACACGCCCTGGCCTGGAAGATCGCCCGCTCCCCGCTGGTGAGCCGTTTGTGGTGCGCGCCGGGGAATCCGGGCATAAAGGCATTGGCCGAATGCGTGCCGATCGGGGTCGAGGAGGTGGAGGCGTTGACCCATTTTGCCGACGAACACCGGGTGGATCTGGTGGTGGTGGGACCGGAAACCCCTTTGACTTTGGGACTCTCCGACGCCCTGCGGGCCAGGGGCATTGCGGTGTTCGGCCCGTCGCGGGCGGCGGCGGCCCTGGAAGGCTCGAAGGTCTTCATGAAGGATCTTTTGGCCCGGCATGCCATTCCCACCGCACCTTATCGGACCTTTCGCGATGCGGAGGCGGCTCGTGCCTGGATCCGAACGCAGGGAGCGCCCATCGTCGTCAAGACCTCCGGACTGGCCGCCGGCAAGGGAGCAATCGTTTGCGCCACCCTGGAGGAAGCCATGGAGGCGGTGGAACGGATCATGGTGCAACGGGAGTTCGGCACGGCTGGCGACGAGGTGGTGGTGGAGGGTTTTCTGCGCGGCGAGGAGGCGTCGCTGCTTGCTTTCGTGGACGGGGAACGGGTGGTGCCCCTGGCGGGCGCCCAGGATCACAAGGCGATCTTCGACGGGGATCGCGGTCCCAATACCGGGGGGATGGGGGCCTACTCTCCGGCCCCCTGCCTGACCCCGGCCTTGACCCGACGCGCGGTGGAGGAGATTCTGCTGCCCACGGTGCGTGCCATGGCGGCGGAAGGATATCCCTACCGGGGCATTCTCTATGCCGGCCTGATGATCGATGGCGAGGCGTTGCGTGTCCTGGAATTCAACGTGCGCTTCGGCGACCCGGAATGCCAACCTTTGCTCATGCGGATGCAATCCGATATCATGCCGTTCTTGCTGGCCTGCGCCAATGGCTCTCTGGAGGGGATGCAGGTGGAATGGGACGAACGTGCGGCGCTGTGCGTGGTGATGGCCGCTCGCGGCTATCCGGGATCCTCGCCGAAGGGGGATGCGATCACCGGTCTGGAAGCTGCCGCGCTGCTGCCGGACGTGCAGGTGTTTCATGCCGGAACCCGCGAAGAGAACGGCGTGGTCGTGACCTCCGGGGGACGGGTTCTGGGGGTCACGGCGTTGGGGCACGGGGTTGCCGAGGCGCAACGCCGGGCCTATGAGGCGGTGGAGCGGATCGCCTGGGAGGGCGCTCAATTCCGCCGGGACATCGGATATCGGGCCGTGGCCTAGGAGAAACAACCATGATCAATGACGCACCCCTGGTGGGGATCCTCATGGGGTCCGATTCGGACTGGGAGGTGATGAAGGAGGCCGGCAAGGTTCTCAAGGAGTTCAATGTTTCCTTCGAGATGCTGGTCACCTCGGCGCACCGCACGCCGGAACGCACCCACGCGTATGCGTCATCGGCGCAAAGTCGCGGGGTGCGCATTCTGATCGTCGGGGCCGGGGCGGCGGCGCATCTGGCCGGGGTGGTGGCCGCGACCTCCAATTTGCCGGTGATCGGCGTCCCTTTGGCCGCCACGGAACTCCAGGGAATGGATGCCCTGCTGGCCACCGTGCAGATGCCGGGGGGCATTCCGGTGGCCACCATGGCCATTGGCAAGGCCGGGGCGAAAAACGGCGCCCTGTTCGCCCTGCGCATCCTGGCCTTGCAGGATGCCAACCTGCAAGAAAAACTGGTGCAATACAAGGCCAGGATGGCGGAAGAGGTGCTCCTCAAGAACGAGCGGCTGCAACAGAGGGAGATCTGATCCGCCGTGTCACGAGCTGCCGTGGATGCCCTGTGCCGGGGCGAGGTGATCGCCCTGGCCACGGAGACCCTCTTCGGCCTGTCGATCGACCCGGATCATCCTGGGGCCATGGCGCGTCTGCTGGCCATGAAGGGGCGCCCGCCGGCGAAGGGTTTGATCCTGCTGGTCCCGGATCTGGAACGGCTGGAACCGTTGATCCTGCCCCCCTCCCCGGTGGCGCGCGACCTCATGGAGCGTTTCTGGCCAGGGCCGTTGACCCTGGCGCTTCCTGCCCGGTCGCATCTGGCAGCCTGTTTGACGGGGGGAACCGGCTTCATTGCCGCGCGGGTCTCTTCCGCCCCGCAGGTGATGGCCCTGATGGCCCTGTGGCAACGACCTCTGGTCTCCACCAGCGCCAACCGTTCCGGCCAGCCCACCCCTACCCGCGCCGAGGATGTGCGCGCCCTCTGGCCGGAAGAGGAACTGCTGGTCATCGACGGTCCCATCCGACCGGATGGACTCCCTTCCACCCTGCTGCGGGTCGAGGGGGAACGGGTCACCCTGTTGCGCGCGGGCGCCATCCCGACGGAAGCGCTGCGAGTGCCTCTGGCATGACACCCTGACATCCCCGAACCGAAGCGAGGCCCAGCCATGTCCCACGCAACGACGCAACCGGACCTTGAACATGCCATCGAGATTGCCTGGCGCATCTGGTGGGTTGGGCACCACTTTCCAGATGACCCCTTTCAATGCCACAGCTATCTGATCGAGCACGGCGATCAATCGGTGCTGTTGGATCCCGGTTCCGCGCTCACCTTCGACACCACCCTGCGCAAGATCCGGGAGGTCATCCCCCTGGAGCGCATTCGCTATTTCATCTGTCACCATCAGGATCCGGACATCACCGGCATTCTTCCACAGCTCGACCAGCTCGTGACCCGTGCGGACGCCGTGGTCCTCAGCCACTGGCGGGCCAATGCCCTGCTCAAGCACCTGGCGCTGCAGCGCCTTCCCCTCGCCTGTGTCGAGCAACGCAACTGGCGTCTGGATCTCGGCGGGCGGGAGTTGCAATTTGTCTTCACGCCGTACCTGCATTTCAGCGGGGCCTTTTGCACCTTCGATCCTGCCACCGGGACCCTGTTTTCCAGCGACCTTTTCGGCGCTCTCGCCCACGACACCCCCCTTTTCGCCCGTGATGAGACCGTCCTGGAGGGAATCCGGACCTTTCATGAACATTACATGCCCAGCCAGGAGATTCTGCGGCACGGCTTGAGCCATCTGGAAAGCCTGCCGTTGCGTCTCATCGCGCCCCAGCATGGCTCCATCCTGCAGCCGCCTCTGATCGACACGGTTTTTCAGGCGCTCAAGAATCTCGAATGCGGGCTGTTTTTGCTCACGCGCACCAATTCCGACTACCAGCGTCTTTCCAATCTCAACCGCATGTTGCGGGAGATGTTGCATTCGCTGGTCATCCATCGGGATTTCAGCGAGGTTGCCAGCCGCATTCTGGAACTGGCGAAGCCCCTGATTCCGGTCATCGATCTGGAGTTCTTTGCCCTGACCGAAACCGGGGAGACGTTGCACCTGGCCCCGGAAAACGGTTTTCATGGCGTCATCGCCGCGCCTCCCCCGGAGTGCCGGGCGTTTCTGGGGATGCATCGCGACCACTGGCAACGGAATCATGCCGGTCCCTATCTCATCACCCCCTATCCTGCCATCCCCGGCATCTCCGGAAACGTGGAGATCGCCCAGGGGCTGGTGCTGCCCCTCTTCGCGCCGCACAACGATCTGGTGCAGGCCGTGGTTCTCTTCCGGCTGACCGGAACGCTGACCATGGATGACGAGATGGCCCACATCCTGACGCAATTGAGCATCCCGCTGGGAGTGGCCTTGGAGCGGGAGATCATTCTCCGAATCATGGAAATTGAGCAAAAAAGGAACTACGAACGTTCCATCCGCGATCCTCTCACGAATCTTTACACCCGTTATTACATGCACGAGGCCCTTGCCCGTCTGTGCCGCATTCACGACCGGGATCCTGCTGCCTCCATCACGGTTCTGGCCTTTGACATCGATCATTTCAAATCGATCAACGATACTTACGGGCATGCCAGGGGGGATGAAGTGTTGCGCATCGTGGCGCGGATTCTGGCCGAAGGGGTGCGCAACGAGGACATTCCGGTACGCCTGGGCGGGGAGGAATTTTTTCTGTTTCTCATGGCAACGCCAGATGAAATCGCCATCGATGTGGCGGAGCGGATTCGTGAGCGGGTAGCGCGGCAGCGTTTCGCCCCTCCCATGGCAGAGCGCACCGTGACCATCAGTTGCGGCATTGCCTGCCGTCAGGTTGGGGAGGCCATGGAGAAGGCGATGGAGCGGGCGGACATGGCCTTGTATCGGGCCAAGTCCACGGGGCGCAACAAGGTGGTACGTCTGTAACTATTCCACGGTGACGCTTTTGGCCAGGTTGCGGGGTTGGTCCACGTCTGTGCCCTTGAGGGTGGCGATGTGGTAGGCGAGCAGTTGCAGGGGCACGACGTAGAGGATGGGGGCGGCCAGGGCGCCGCACTCTGGCATGGGAATGACATGATCGGCCCGGAACGGGGGTTGGGCGTCGGAGTCGGTGGTGATCACCACCAGGCGACCGCCCCGGGCGCGGGCCTCTTCCAGGTTGCTGACAAGTTTGTCGAACAGGGGATCTCTGGGGGCGACCGCCACCACCGGCAGGTGGGCGTCGATGAGGGCGATGGGGCCATGTTTCATTTCGCCGGCTGCGTATCCTTCGGCGTGGATGTAGGAGATTTCCTTCAATTTCAATGCGCCTTCCAGGGCGATGGGAAAGCAGGTGCCGCGTCCCATGAACAGAAAGCCTCTGGCATTCATGAAGTGACCTGCGATCCGTTGCACCGCCTCGTCGTGGAGCAGCACCTGTTCCAGGCGGGCCGGGATGCGCACCAGTTCCGCGACCCATGTTGTTTCTTGTTCCCGGTTCAGTCGTCCTCTGGCGCGGGCGAGGGAGAGGGTCAGGCAGGCCAGCACGGTCAGTTGGGTGGTGAAGGCTTTGGTCGAGGCCACGCCGATTTCCGGGCCGGCCTGGGTGTAGAGGACTGCGTCCGCCTCTCGGGCCATGGTGGATTCCGGCACGTTGACGATGGCCAGGACTTTCTCCCCCTGGGAGCGGGCAAAGCGCAGAGCGGCCAGGGTATCGGCGGTTTCGCCGCTTTGGGAGATCACCACGGTGATGGCGCCTGGCAGGGAGGGGGGTTCCCGGTAGCGGTATTCCGAGGCGATATGGACGCTGACCGGCAGGTGGGCCAGGGATTCCAGCCAGTAGGCTGCGACCAGTCCCGAGTGGTAGGAGGTTCCGCAGGCGATGATATTGACTGCTTCCACCTGTGACGCATTGATGTTGCCTTCCATTTCGTGGAGGTCCACGGTTTGTTCCGAGGGATTGATCAATCCCTTCAGGGTTTCCGCAACGGCTGTGGGTTGTTCGAAAATCTCTTTCTGCATGAAATGGCGATAGGGCCATTTGTCGGTGAGGTCGGCGCTGACCTGGGAGATTTTGATTGGTCGTGAGACGGCATTGCCGTTGATATCGAGGATGTCAACCCGTTCCTGGGTGAGGATTGCCAGGTCATCGTCGTTCAGGTAGACCATGCGGCGGGTATAGGGGACCAGTGGGGTGGCATCCGAGGCGATGAAGTTTTCTCCGTCGCCCAGGCCGAGGATGAGGGGAGAGCCGCGGCGTACTGCGATGAGGAGGTTTGTGTCGCGGATCAGCACGCCCAGGGCGAAGGCGCCGTGCAGGCGGCGCATGGCCATGCGTACTGCCGTTGCGGGTGGCACGCCCTGATCCAGTTCCCGGTCGATGAGGTGTGGAATAACTTCGGTGTCGGTATCCGAGGCAAATACAATCCCTTGGTTTTGCAGTTCCCGGCGCAGTTCTTGGTAGTTTTCGATGATACCGTTATGGACCACTGCCGTGCGGCGTGTGAGGTGGGGGTGGGCATTTTGTTCGGTGGGGGGGCCGTGGGTTGCCCAGCGGGTATGGCCGATGCCGACGTAGCCGGTCACAGGTGACGTTGCCAGTTTTTCTTCCAGGTGGATCAATTTGCCTTTGGAGCGGGTGATGAGCAGGTCCCCGTTGCGGGCCAGGACGGCGATGCCGGCTGAGTCGTATCCCCGGTATTCGAGTCGTTTGAGTCCTTCCACCAGGATGGGGGTGGCGTTACGTTCGCCGATGACACCGATAATGCCGCACATGTTTTGATCCCTCATCCTGCTAAACCGTGTTCCGTGTGGAATCTGGCATGCACGGTTTTCATTATTAGGGGTCCAGGGGGATTATCCCCCTGGTGGGATCCAAGGGCGAAGCCC
>JADGAR010000031.1 GCA_015231915.1 Magnetococcales bacterium | reverse complement strand
AAACCGCCGTCTGGCACGAGCAAGCCGCCATCGGCGACCGAAAAACCGCCGTCGGCGACGCAGAAACCGCCGTCGGCGACGCAGAAACCGCCGTCTGGCACGAGCAAGCCGCCATCGGCGACCGAAAAACCGCCGTCGGGAGTGGAAAAACCGCCGTCGGTCCAACATACAGAAGGTGTGACCCTTCATGGAACGAACAAGGCGGATGTCTTGGTCGGTACGGAAGGAGATGACCATCTCTATGGTGAAAAGGGCAATGACACCCTGATTGGCAATGGTGGTGATGACGCCATGTATGGGGATGCCGGCAATGACCTGTTCATCTTTGGTTCGGCACAGAGTGCGTTTGTCGAGGGTGGTCAGGGAGGCAAGTGGACCGACATCATCGACATGACGGATCACTCTGTGAGTTTGACAGGTCATTACGATGGCGGGTGGACGGCGCAGGTCGATGACCAGAGCGTGACCGTCACGGATGCGACCCAGCATGGTGCGCTCGATAATCTGAACGATGCCTCTGGAACGATCACTTTCAACCAGACCGGTGAAGTGATCCAGTTCCAGAATATCGACAAGATCGAGTGGTAGTGGTTCTGGAAGGTTGAATTGGGCACGGCCCGGAAGAGTCTCTCTTCCGGGCCGTTTTTCGTCATGGCACAGGTGGACCAAACAGGTCTGCGGGGTCATCCGCATTGATCAGGCCTGAGCGGCGGATGCGAACGCCGTTATCCGGACGTTGCATGACCCGAAGGATTCTGGGGGCCAGTTCCGGGAATTCGACTGCGGGTTTGGTGGTGACCGGTTTGCCGTTGATCAGCGGTGCAGCGATGGACCAGTCGAAAAAGGGCACCAGCCAGCTGTTGGCGCGGGAGACGCTGCGCAGGGAATAACTTTCGACCGCGATCTTGAGTTTTTTGCTCAGGCGCAGCGTCGGGCCTGGAAAGCGGAGTGAGCCGATGGGTTCCGCGATTTTGGCGCTGTCGGTTTGCTGGATCAGCGTGAAATCCAGCCAGACGTGGGAGCCGCTTGCCGGGTCGGGCCGTGCGGAGAGCCGCAGGGCCATGGGGCCGGGCATCAGGTTGACTGGTTTGCGGATGCTGACGAATTGCCCTTCATAATCGCCGATTTCATGAAAGCCCCCCGGAACGGTGTGGAGATCCTTCGGGTCCTGGGAATCCCAGCGCGAGAAGATCGCTCCCACGCCGTGATCCTTGCCGCGCAGCTTCAGATTGGTTTGCAGGCCGAGATAGAACTTGATCTCGTTGATGGCCGAATAGAGCATGAAATAGAGATGATGCCCTTCCGGTTTGGGGAGTGGGGTGAATTGCATGGGGATGGTGATCTCGGAGATTGCCGTGGCGCCCTGCCAGCCATGCTTGACGTAGACATGATGCCAGCAGCAGGTGCCCTTTGTTTCGGGTTGCTGCTTGTCGGCGAACTGCATGTAGCCGGTGGTGCGATGGATGCCCAGGAGGGGAGTGGTGCTCTTTTCGACGGGTTGGTCCGGTGTGGTGGAGACCGGGTGGGAGATGACCGGCGTGGACTCCCCCTGGACGGTCAAGAAACGGGTTTCCACCAACTTGCGCTCCCCGCGTGGCGCGCAGTAGCCATGGACGATGCGTCCTTCCGGGTCCATGCCGAGCACCGGCGTGCGTGTGACCTCCCGGAGCGGATCGGTCTGTACGATCAGGAGGTCTGCGGGATCGACCCCCTTGACCCGGAAAAACGCCTCGACCCGGAGCTGATTTGCGCCACAGGGGGGGTGTTCCACCAGACGGATTTTTTCCAGGGTGGCGGTTGGGGCGGATGTGTTGCGGGCATCCAGGGCATTGGCAGGGGTGGGGGCGAGCAGAATCAGTAGCCAGGGCAATGGATTCATGGAGGGTTTCCGCAGCATGGGATCGAGGGGGAGTGGTGCCGTCACAGGCTAGCATCGCTGTCGGGTTCCTTCAAGCGGCGGCTCGTGTTAACCTTGTTGGCAAGGTCGTTCATTCCAGTCAGGGAGGATCACTCAGAGGGCATGTCCGCAACCGGAACCGTGTTTGTGTCGATTGCCAGTTATCGTGACAGCGATTGTCCCTGGACCCTGCGTGATCTGTTCGCCAAGGCGACCGATCCGGGGCGTGTATGGGTTGGGGTGTTGTGGCAGATCGTCCCGGAAGAGGATGGCGAAGCGTTTCTGCGTGTTCCGGCGGAATGGGCCGGGCAGATACGTGGCCGGGTGATTCACGTTGCCGAAAGCCGGGGGGCCTGTTGGGCGCGTCATCGGATTCAGGAGGAGTTCTATCGGGGGGAGGACTATTATTTGCAGGTGGACAGCCATACCCGTTTTGATCCGGGGTGGGACGAGCAGTTGATCGGGATGCTTGGCACCTGTCCCTCGGCCAAGGCGGTGTTGTCCACGCATCCCAATCGCTTCGAACCCCCTGACGAGCGGTTCGTGCGCGGCTATCCCCATCTGCGGGCCAAGAAGTTCAATCGGGATGGGGTGTTGGTCCCCCAGGGGGAGTACGTCGCCCTGGATGCCCGTCCGGAGGTGCCGCGTCCTTCGGCCTTCGTGGGCGGGGGGTTGTTGTTCGCTCCGGGTGCCATGGTGCGGGAAGTGCCCTATGATCCCTATCTTTATTTTCATGGCGAGGAGATTTCGATGTCGGTGCGTCTGTGGACGCACGGTTATGATCTTTACAGCCCGAATGGGGTGATTTTGTATCATAATTATTCGGACCAGGTGCGTCGCAAGCATTGGGACGACCACAAGGTCGATTGGGGGCGCTTGCAGAAGCTTTCGGTGGCCAGGCTGGAGCATCTGTTGGAGGTGCGTCCTTCCACCGATCCGGAGGTGCTGCGGGATATCGAGCGCCATGGTCTGGGCACGGTACGCACCCTGGCCGAGTATCAGGGGTATGCGGATGTGGATTTGCGGCGGCGTCACATCGGCATGCGGGCTGCGGACGGTCGTTTTCCGCCCCATCCTCCGACCGGGGGGGTCTCTTTGGAGATTCGGCAGGTCTTTGCCGCCATCCATCGGGAGAACCGGTGGGGTTCCCGCGAGACACGGAGCGGATCGGGTTCCATGGTGGGGGCCACCGCCGGGTTGCGTGACCTGTTGCGCGACACCTGGCGACGGCTTGGGGTACGCACCCTGCTGGATGCCGGTTGCGGGGATCTGAACTGGCTGGGGCTGATGACGGAGGAATTGGATCTTTATATGGGATTCGATGTGGTTCCGGAACTGATCGCCCAGAACCGGATGCTGTTCGCGCACCGCAAGAATCATTTTTTCAATGTCGCGGAGATCTGTCACGACGCATTGCCGCGTGCGGATGCGGTGTTGTGCCGCAATACCTTGCCCCATTTGCCCAACGTGTTGGGGGTGCGGGCGTTGCGGCAGTTCCAGCGCAGCGGGGCAACGCATCTTGTCGCCACCACCTTTCCAGGTGCGGCCAACGCGGTTTCCGAACTCGGTCAGTGGCATCCGGTCGATCTGACCGCGTCGCCCTTTTCCCTGCCGGAACCCCTGTGGATGCTCCAGGATGGCAAGTCCGATTACGGACGCTATTTGGGAGTATGGCGTCTGGCGGAGTGGTAAGCCGGGGTCACCGGCTCACCATTGCCGGTGCCGGATCAACCGAGGAAGTTTTTGGTCACGAATTCCCAGTTGACCAGGTTCCAGAACGCTTCCACGTATTTGGGCCGCGCGTTGCGGTAATCCACGTAGTAGGCGTGTTCCCAGACATCGCAGGTCAGCAATGGGGTTTTGCCTTCGGTCAGGGGGCAACCGGCGTTGCTGGTGCTCATCAGTTCCAGCGTGCCATCCGGGTTTTTGACCAGCCATGCCCAGCCCGACCCGAAGGTGCCGACTGCCGTTGCGGTGAATTTCTCCTTGAAGCTTGCAAAAGAGCCGAATGTGGCGTCGATGGCCTCCGCGAGGGGGCCGGTCGGCGTACCGCCGCCGCCTGGGGTCAGGCAGTGCCAATAGAAGGTATGGTTCCAGACTTGTGCGGCGTTGTTGAAGAGTCCTCCGCTGGCGCTTCTGACGATCTCCTCCAGTGATTTTTCTTGATTCGGCGTTCCCTCGATCAGTTTGTTCAGGTTGGTGACATAGGTCTGATGGTGCTTGCCGTGGTGGAAAGCCAGGGTCTCTGCGGAGATGTGGGGTTCCAGGGCATTGGATGCGTAGGGGAGGGGGGGCAGTTCGAAGCTCATGATTTTTGATCCTTTTGCTTGAAGTGAATGCTTGGGATGCTGTTAATGGCATGATGCATCAAGTTGGCCTGCTTGTCACTCGAATTCTTCACTGAACCCCTTCTCGTTAAATATGACGGATTTGTAAAATAATATCAGCCTCGTTGCGACAAACATTTAGCTGTTTATCATTCAACGGAGCAATCAATGATGAATTATAAAGAGTTGCAGAACAGAAAGTTTTCGACAGCCGTGGACGGCCTGGCCATGTTGACGGATCGTTCCCATACGGTGATGGATGGCACGACGCAATACATTTATCTGGGCTTGGCCTATCCGGGCAGCGCCGAAAGCGATCCGGTCTGGTTGATCAAGAGGGTTGCCATTCTCGCGGACGGCACGACTGCGACCCTGTTTGTCGATGGACTGGCGACCTTCAATCAGGTCTGGGCCGATCACGCCACTTTGACTTACGCATAAGGGGGTCTGTCATGAGTCAATTTCAATTCAACCCCATTACGCGGCAACTCGATCTGGTCCGGGATGCCATCGATTTCGGCGCGGCGTACCAGGGGGCATACGTCAACGGGACCAGTTACGGGCCTGGTGATGTGGTTGCCGAATCGGGAAAACTGTATGTCTGCGTTCAGGCGGGCAGCGGTCACGATCCGGCCACCTCTCCGGCCTGGTGGGACCAGTTGGAGATTCAGGGTCCGGTGGGACCTCAAGGGCCGGCGGGGAGTGGCGGGGGCGGCGGGGATCCCACGACCATCACCACCACGCAGGTGGCCAGTCTGACCACCACGCAGATCGGTTTTCTTTCCACCACCGCCATTGGGGGAATGGCACACAATGCCCTCGGCGATCTGACTTCCGGTAATCCGCACACGCAATACGCCCTGGTCAACGCGGCGCTCACCACCACGCAGCTGGGGGCCATCACCACGACCCAGTTGGGGATGTTGGCTCATGATGCGCTGGGGGGGGTGTCCGGGGCCGGGAGCTATCATCTTTCTGCCGGGCAGGTGGCGAGCATCGACAATATCGGTACGACCACCGCCTTTGCAGCTTTGAGTGCGACGGCGGTGGGGGCGCTTGCCACCACCGCCATCGGCGGGATTTCTCACAACGCCCTTGGCGGTCTGGCTTCCGGTAATCCGCACACGCAATATGCCCTGGTCAACGCGGCGCTCACCACCACGCAGTTGGGGGCCATCACCACGACCCAGTTGGGGATGTTGGCTCATGATGCGCTGGGGGGGGTGTCCGGGGCCGGGAGTTATCATCTTTCCGCCGGGCAGGTGGCGAGCATCGACAATATCGGTACGACCACCGCCTTTGCAGCTTTGAGTTCGACGGCGGTGGGGGCGCTTGCCACCACCGCCATCGGCGGGATCTCTCACAACGCCCTTGGCGGTCTGGCTTCCGGAAATCCGCACACACAGTACGCCCTGGTCAATGCGGCGCTCAGCACCACGCAACTGGCGGCGTTGACCACCACGCAATTGGGGACCTTGAACCAAACGCAACTGGGCGCGTTGAAAATGGCTGGCGCCACGGCGGGGACGAACGGCACCATTGGTTTTGTTCCTGCTCCCGGGGCCGGGGAACAGAACAAGGTCTTGCGCGGTGATGGCATTTGGGTCGTGCAGGGCGGTGGCCTGACCTGGCGAGGGGTGTGGGATACGAATCTTGCCTATGCGGTCAACGATGTGGTTTCGTACAACGGCTCTACCTATGTTTGCATCCTGGCGACGGACAGCACGATTGACGTACCGAACGTGGCCACCACCTATTGGAGCCTCTTCATGGCCCAGGGCAGCCCTGATGTCACGGTGGCCACCCCGGTTGCCAGCGCCTCCGGGGCGATCACCTTGAACATGACCTTGGGCGGGGCCTTCACCACCACCCTGAGCGAGAACATCACCTCGGTGACCATCTCCAACCCACCTGCATCCGGCGTGTGCGGCACTGTCAGTTGGATTGTCACGCAACACGCCTCTTCGGCCAAGAGTGTCGCCTTGCCGTCTGGAGGAGAGTGGGCGACCGGAACCGCGCCGGATCTGTCCACCCTGGGCGCACGGTATCTGTTGGTTTTCAAGACCACGAATGGCGGTACGAACTGGACGGTCGGCAGTCTCGGCGGCAGTGGCGGCGGCATTGCCGGCCTGACGCCCGGAGGCGTGGTGTTTGCCGGTGCCGACGGCAAGGCGGCTCAGGACGCATCCAATCTGCATTGGGATGCGGCAAATCAGCGCCTGGGCATTGGCACGAACAGTCCGGTCGGTCATTTGGATTGTCGCGTTCCGGCGGGTGCGGACGTCTGGGAGGATATTACGGGTTCCGCCAGTTCGATCCAGACGTTGGGAAGTTGGGGAAGCAGTCCGACGCTTGCGAACATGCGTGATGCGGATCACAGTTCTGCTTCATCCGCCTATATTGACGGCGCCACCTTGCCGGCGGCGGTTGGCTTTGTTTTTCCCGATGCGCGTCGCGTCAGGACGATCAAGCTTTACGGCGGGTATACCTTGAACAATGTTTATTTCAAGGTCCAAAAATCGGACGATGGCACCACCTGGAGTGATGTGGCGATCACAACGTGGAGCGCGAATTGTGTGCAAGACAGCGTGACGCAGGGCAAGACCACCGGAGGGTTGGGAGATGATGCCGTCATCTTTCAGGTGGCTGGTACGGTTTCCGCAACCCGGTGGAGAGTCTATTTCATCAGTGTGCCTTCTGGGGCGTATTTGTGGATCTCCGGACTGGCGATGGAGGGGGCGCAGATTGCGGGCAATCCCTACCTGCTGACGGCAACCGCTGCGGGACGCCTGGGGATCGGCACGCAATCCCCGTCCGCGAAACTCGATGTCAACAACACCGATGATTCCCTGGGGTTGCGTGTTTATCGGGCCGGGACCGGCACCAACGCCATTGCCGCGTTCTATTCGGACACGGGCGGCACCGCGACGGTGCAGGCGGAAATCTTCTGTGACGGATCTGCGCGCAATAAAAGCAATACATGGGGATCTTTTTCAGACGAAAAATTGAAGGAAAACATTACAGACGCCACGCCGAAGCTGGAGGATCTGCTGGCGGTTCGGGTGCGGAATTTCAGACTGATCGGCGATTCTCTCAAGCAGATTGGTGTGATCGCGCAGGAACTGGAGCCGATTTTTCCCGGTTTGGTGGTGTCCATCCCGGATTACGAGTTGATCCCGGATCCGGATTGGGTGCCTGGTGAGGGGGAAACGGAAGCCAACCGCCCCTTGGTCAGGCATTTTCTGGGAACGTTCACCAAATCGGTAAAATACAGCATTTTCGTTCCCATGCTCATCAAGGCGTTGCAGGAGTTGCATGCCATGCATCAGGCCCTGGCGGCCCGGGTGGCGGTGCTGGAAGGGTCGTGAGGGAGGGTGGCGGCGTTCGGGGGAGCGCTTTTGGAAAATTGGCGAGATGCGCCCGGCAAAAGGCAGACCCTGGCCGGGCGCATCTTGCGTCTTCGACCGATGTTGCCTGATGGTTGTCAACACCCGGTCAATAATTTCATTGTGAGTCAATCCTTATTGGGTTATATGTATAGGTAATATATTCGGTAATTATATGCTTTTTATAAAATAACTATATTAATAAATATTATTTTTAATATAAATATTCTCCAATGATTTTTTTGCTTGCCGTTTTGTGCAATATAATCGATCCTATTATGTATACGGATATCGGGATTGTCAGGAGGATTCATCGCATTGCAAGACGTGCATTGTCTCGTTTGTTTTATAAAAATTATGAACAAATTTTAAAAATGGTTGAAATAAAGGGTCTGGCGAATCATTGCCAAGGGAGTTTGCAATCATGCCTTATGGGGCGTTGTCGATGATGCGCGGATGGAATGCGGCGCGGATGGAAATCGCCATGTTTGCCATGATGCTGACGCTGGCCGGATGTGGTGGCGGGGGAGGATCTGCCGCCTCATCCGCGTCAACCCCGTCCGTCACCCTGTCCGGGACCGTCATCGAAGGCCCGGTCAAACAGGCGGTCGTCACGGTGACCGACAGCACCGGGAAAAACGTCGGCTCCGGCGTGAGCGGCAATGACGCGCAATACAGGATCGACGTGGCCGCCAACGCTGTGCCCCCGTTCCAGTTGACCGTTGCCGGGGGAACCGATCTGGTCACGGGAGAACCTCTGGCCACCACCATGACCTCGCTGGTGACCGACCTCCACCAGACGACCGCCAACATCACCCCCATCACGACCGTCATTCAAAAGGCGGCGGTTGCCGCCACCGGGGGGGACCTCGCCAAGGTCTCCAAAGCGGATGTGGACAAGGTCACCGGCCCGATTCTCAAAAATTTCGGCTTTGGCATCGATGCCGAGCAGGACGATTTCCATCCCATCTTCTCCCCTGTCACCGACAAGAACATCGCCTCGGTAACCGTGGCGTCCGAGGCCATGGGGGAGATGGTCCGGCGGGTTGCGGGCAGCGACCCGACCGAGCAGGAAAAACTCTTCGCGGTGGTCGCCGAGGACATGGCCGATGGCGCAATGGATGGCCGCAAGGATGGCGCCCCGTTGCGAGCAAGCGCCCCGGCGGGTGCCGACACCACGGCGATCATGGCTCAGGTGGCTCTCAAGAGCGCCATGGTCGCGGTGGAGGTGGTGGCGGACGCCTTGCGCGTGACCCGGCAGGATGGCAGCCTGTTGAGCGCCGATGCGGTCAAGAGCGCCATGAGCGAATCCATGGCGATGGTGACGCCATCCCTGGACCCGACCGCCGCAACCAACAAGCTTGCGGCCAAGACCGTCTCCCGCAACCTCAAGGAGCAGGGGATCGCGGCGCTGGAGACCGCCGTGCTCCTGGCCCCGGACGTCAGCGCCATTCTGGCCGCCAAGACCTCCTTCGAGAATCTGACCGTGGGAGAGGTGGCCAGAGGGGGGATGAGTGCCACGGTCATTCAGGACGCCACTGGCGCGTTGACCAGGGTGACCGATGCGGTCAAAAGGGGCGAAATCGCCAAGGAAACGTTGACTGCGGCGGCCAACAGGCCCCCCAGGGCCGAACCGGTCGGCCTGCAAACCACCTCGGATTCCCCCGTGATCAGGGAGACGCCAAACCCCGCCACTGTCGAAGCGTCCCTGCCCGCTCCGCCCGTCCCCGCGCCAATCGTCAGCGACGCCGGATCCACAACGCCTCCAGCCCCGGTGGTGGTGGATGTCGTCCCGGAAATCACCATCCAGGATGTGGTCGCCACCGAGGGGGATGCCGGCACGGCCAGCATCGGGTTCACGGTGACGCTCTCCGTCGTCAGCCAAAAGAGCGTGACCGTGAGTTGGGTCACCAGCGACCTCACGGCCACCAATGGCAGCGATTACACCTTCGCCGCCGGGGTGGTGACGTTTGCGCCGGGTCAGACCGGCAGGAGCATTGCGGTGCCGATTCATGGGGATACGCTGGATGAAGGGGATGAGACGTTCCGGGTGACCCTGAGCGATCCGGTCAACGGGGTGCTGGCCACTTCGGTCGGGGTCGGCAGGATTGTCGATGATGACCTGGGCAAGACAGGGTTGTGGGATCGTGCCGCCTGGAATGCGAATGCGTGGATGTGATTGTTTTTTTGACAGGAGGGGGGGTTAAATGAAAAAAATCGTTGCAATGCTCGCGGTTTGTCTGGGTGTCGCTTGTCCGTGGCCCGTTCATGCTGCGGATCTGACCGTGCCCCATACCTTCGCGGCGGGGACGCCGATCCGATCTTCCGAAATTAACGAAAATTTTTTACAGGCTTACAATGCAATCAATGACATAAAAGGTGCGGCTGGTTTGAGAATTATTTTGAAAAATAATAATGAAATGATTGGATCCCTCGTTGGATTGGGAACGGTTTTTTCAAGTATCGGCGTTTCGTTTGTTACGAAAAAAGGGTATATTATAGGGATTGAATTGGATTATATGACAGGTAAATATGCGTTTAATAAAGGAGGAACATTTTATTATGCAACATCAGATTGTACTGGAAATGCTTTTTTGTATGGAAAGGGAGTGCCTGGTATGTTGGTCAACTCTCCGGATGGTCATCAAGTGTATTATTTACCGATCAATGGACTGCCAGAACGGACATCGTTTCTTTCCGTTGATTATGGATCCGGCTGCATGAAAACAAATACTTCGCAATACCTGTTCAGATCCCTGCCAAACGATCCGGAAGTGACCGGTTTCCCCAACGCCTTGACAGACGTGTCATTCGCAATCGAATGATGTGCAACCATGCACCCCGGCGCATCGCCGGGTGATTTTTCCGCGCTTCAGGCATCCTTCCCGCTTGGCATGCGCGCAACTCTTTGCCATAATCGTGATCTACCTGGGATCCTTTGGGAGATCACGCCACCTTGCCCACCCGCCCTCTTGCCGCCTTGCCGGGAATGACCGCCTTGCGGAACGGTTCTGTCGCCGTTTTTTTCCTGGTGGCATCCCTGGCCCTGTTCGATGCGCCCTGGTTCGTCGTGATCCTGCCGGTGGTCGTCCTCGGCCTGCTGGCCGCACGGGCAGTGGCGCGGATGATGCGTTCCCTGCAACTGGCCCAGGAGCGTTTGCTCCGGGAGCGGGAGCATGCCAGAGGCATCATCGACTCTTCCATGACCTGCATAATCGGTACCGACGCAAATCGTCGCATCATCGAGTTCAACAAGGCCGCCGAAACCACCTACGGCTACACCCTGGAGGAGGTGCGCGGCCTCTCCGTGGATCGTCTCTACGCCGACCCTGCTCAGGCCGAGCACGTTGGCAGGGAGATCCTCACCAAGGGGTTCTTCGCCGGCGAGGTGACCAGCCGCAAG
Source organism: Magnetococcales bacterium (assembly GCA_015231915.1). Classification (GTDB taxonomy): domain Bacteria; phylum Pseudomonadota; class Magnetococcia; order Magnetococcales; family Magnetaquicoccaceae; genus Magnetaquiglobus. The sequence goes on along the minus strand of JADGAR010000031.1, from coordinate 31,993 downwards.
AAGAACGGCGAGCCTTTTCCGGTCATGATCGCCGCCAGCCTGTTGCGCGACTCCGACGGGAACGTCTATGGTTCGGTGGGCAACTCACGGGATCTGACCGGGGAACGTCAGGCGGCGCGCGCCCTGGCCGCCAAGGAGAGCGCCGAACTGGCCAATCAGGCCAAGAGCCGGTTGCTGGCCAACATGAGCCACGACATCCGCACCCCGATGAATGCGGTGATCGGCATGTCCGAACTGCTCCTCGACATGGAGAACGATCCGGTCAAGCGAGGCCATCTGGGCATCGTCCTCCATTCCGCCCGTTCCCTGCTGGGCCTGATCAACGACATCCTCGATCTCTCCAAGATCGAAAGCGGCAGGATGGTCCTGGAGCGGATCCCCTTCGACTGGCGGCAGGTGATGGAGGAGACCATCGCCACCCTGGATATCGCGGCCAGGCGCAAGGGGTTGGCCCTGACTCTGGAGGCGGATCCCGCCCTGCCCTCCTGTCTGGAAGGGGATCCGACCCGCCTGCGTCAGGTCCTGATGAACCTGGCCGGCAATGCCATCAAGTTCACCAGGAGCGGCCAGGTGACCCTGTCCGTTCAGGTCCTGTCGGCCACGCCAGAGGCGTGCCGGTTGCGCTGCGCGGTGCGCGATACCGGCATCGGCATCCCGGAGGATCGTCTGGAGGCGATCTTCGAGAGTTTCACCCAGGCCGATGTCTCCACGACCCGCTGTTATGGCGGCACCGGGTTGGGGGTGACCATCGCCAGGGAGATCGTGGCCCGCATGGGGGGGCGGTTGCAGGTCGTCAGTCGCGTGGGGGAGGGGTCCACCTTCCATTTCGAGGTCACCCTGCCGGTCGCCCCGGACGGCAACTGCCGCATGCGCCTGTCCGCTGCGGCCATGACCGAGTCGCCGCAACGTCTTTTCACCGTGTTGCTGGTGGAGGACATGGAAGCGAACGCGACCCTGGCCGTTTTGCGTCTCGAACGCCAGGGCCATCGGGTGCTGGTGGCCAACGATGGCCTCGAGGCGCTGGCCGCCTGGGAACGGGGCGGCGTCGATCTGATCCTGATGGATGTCCAGATGCCCAACATGGATGGTTTGACCGCCACGCGCACCATCCGGGAGCGGGAGGCGGCGCGCGGGGACGGACGCCGCATCCCCATCGTCGCCATGACCGCCGCCGCCATGAAGGGCGATCAGGAGGCCTGTCTGGAGGCGGGCATGGATGGTTATGTCTCCAAACCGATCGAATTCGTGCGTCTGGCGGCGGTGATGGAGGAGGTTGCCCCGCCGGGGGTGGGGCGGGTCGCCACGGAAGAGCCGCAGGCGGGCATGACGGAGATGGAAGGAGAGGATCTGCCCCCGGAATGGCGTGGCCTGGCCGGCATCGACGCGGTCACGGGACTGGCGAAATGGGGCAATGCCGAGGTCTATCGCGGGACCTTGATCGGTTTCGGTCGCAAACACGCCACGGATGGCGCCACCCTGCGGGACGCCTTGGCGCGGGGGGATCTCCAGGCGGCCAAGGCACTGGCCCATGCCCTGAAGGGGGCGGCGGGCACCATGGCGGCCACCGGCCTGGAGAGCGCCGCCGTGGCCCTGGATACTGCCCTGCGCCAACGCAAGGAGGAGCAGGGCGACATGAACGCCCTGTTGGCCTCCCTGGCCAAGCGCCACCTCAGGCTGGAGGATCTGGTGGCCGATTTCGAGCGGGCGCTGGAGGTGGTGATCGCCTCCTGCCGCTCCCTGGAACCGCCGGATCGGGAGCATCCGGGGGTGATCGGGTTGGTGGTGGAGGGAGACGATCAGGAGGAGCGTCACGGCAGGCTGGATCCGCATGCCGTGGAGCGGTTGTGTGCCCTGGCCCACTCGCTTTCCCTGGGGGACATCTCCTCGGTGGAGGAGGGGTTGCGGTTCTTCCAGGAGTCGCGTGTCCTGCGCCAGGCAGAACTGGATCGTCTGCTGGAGCTTGCCGATGATCTGGAACTGGAGCAGGCGTTGACCCTGGTGCGGGAAATGGCCGGCGGTCTCGGCGTGGATTTGGGAGTGTGAGGCCATGCGCAAGGTTTGGCATCTCTGGCTGTTGGGGTGGATGCTGCTGGTGCACCTACCCGTGGCGAATGCCGTGGAACCGCTGCGGGTCGGTGTCTATCAGAACAGCCCCCAGGTCTACATGGATGCCAGGGGGGTGGCCAACGGGTTCTACATCGACCTGTTGGAATACATCGCCGTCAAGGAGGGGTGGGTGCTGACCATGGTGCCCGGCACCTGGGCACAGGGCCTGGAGCGCGTGACCCGCGGGGAGATCGATCTGTTGCCTGCCATCGCCTATCTGGGGGACGGCAGCCGCCAGGTGGAGTACAGCCAGGAAACCGTGCTGGCCAACTGGGGCCAGTTGTATGTCACGCAAGGCCGCATTCGTTCCCTGCTCGATCTGGAGGACAAGAAGATCATCGGGATGGAGGCGGACATCTATACGCAGCAGTTTCAGGAGACGCTCAAGCGGTTCGGGATTCGTTACCAGTTCGAGTCGGTGGAGGAGTACGAGCAGGCGTTGGCCGCCCTGGCGGCGGGCAGGGGGGATGCGGCCATCGTCTCCAAGACCTTCGGTTTGAGCAACGAGCACCGGTTTCCGATTCTGCGCAGCGCCATCGTCTGTTGTCCGGCGGAGTTGCGGTTCGCGGCGCCCGTGGGGGGCGGCGCCGGTCCCCTGGCCATCATCGATCGTCATCTCAAGGCGTTGAAGGCGGACAAGGGGTCCTTCTACTACCAGGCCCTGAGTCGCTGGTTCGGGGTGGTGGAGCGGGAGGTGGTGCCGGGCTGGGTGCCGTGGGGGTTTGCCGGTTGCGGCGTGGTGGCGGTGACGTTTCTGAGCGGGCTGGTGCTGGTCAGGCGGAGGTTGCGGTTGCAGTACGCGGCCTTGCGCAACGAGATCCGCGTCCGCGAGGAGACGGATGCCCAGTTGAAGCGATCCAACCGGGAACTGGAATTGCGGGCCAGGGAACTGCGGGACGCCAGGGATGTCGCGGAGGCGGCCAATCGCGCCAAGAGCCAGTTTCTGACCAATATGGGTCATGAGATCCGCACCCCGATGAACGCCATTCAAGGCATGACGGAAATGGCCTTGCGCGCCGAGCAGCTTCCCAAGGCGCGGGAACTGCTCGGTCATGTCCTGATCGCCTCCCGTTCCCTGATGCGCATCATCAATTCCATCCTCGAGTTCACCAAGCTGGATCGGGGGCAGGAGACCCCGGAGATCGCTGCCTTCGACATGATGCGGGATCTGTTTTCGCCGGTGATGGAGTTTGCCTCTTCGGCTGCCGTGACCCGGGATCTGGAAATCGCCTTCGAGCCGGAGCCGGGCGTGCCCAGGGAGGTGCTGGGGGATCGGGACAAGCTGGAACGGGTGCTGATCTGTCTGGTGGACAACGCCCTGAAATTCACCGCTCAGGGGAGCGTGACCCTGCGTGTCGCCCTGCGGGAACGGCACGGCGAGCTCAACAGGCTGGAGTTCTCGGTACGGGATACCGGCGTGGGGGTGCCCCCGGATCAATGGGTGCGGATTTTCGATCCCTTCGTGCAGGGGGATGCCTCTCTGACCAGGCGGTATGGAGGCGCGGGCATGGGGTTGGCGGTCAGCAAGCGTCTCGTGGAGTTGATGGGGGGGCGGATCTGGGTGGAAAGCATTGTCAATCAAGGCAGCGTGTTTTATTTTACCTTGTTGTGCAAGATTGCCCCCGGCAACGGTTCGGCCTCCTGCGAGGCGTTGCGGATGACCTCGGCGTTCGGTCCCTTGGCGGGCGATGGCGGTGGCGGGGCGCCGGGGGCCGGCAAGGTGCTGGATCCGGTTTGCCTGGGACAGTTGCAGCAGGATCAGTTGTGCCGTCTGGCCCATTATCTGGATCAGGGGGATTCGTTGGGCGCAGAGGTGGTGCTGCGCGAGTTGAAGGGGGTGTTCGAGGGGACCGATAAGGCGCGGGAGTTCAACCGCATCGCCACCTTGCTGGATGAGTTCGAATTGCAGGCTGCCAGGCATGCCTTGGTGCAAATTGCCAATTCCATGGATGTGATTTTGAACCGGAGGGCAACCGATGCGACAAAAGATCCTGCTGGTGGATGATGATACCGCCAACCTGAAGCTGCTCAGGGAAATCCTGCAGAACGATTACGACCTGATGTTCGCCAAGACGGGCGGGGTGGCCATCTCTCTGGCGGAAAAGCAGCCGGATCTGATCCTGCTCGACATCATGCTCCCGGAGGTGGATGGCTACGAGGTGTGCTCACAACTCAAGGCCAACCCCGTCACGCGGGACATTCCGGTCATTTTCGTGACTGTGCGCACCAGCGAGGAGGACGAGACCAGGGGGTTTGTCGCCGGGGCCGTGGATTACATCACCAAGCCGGTGAGCGGCCCGGTCGTGCTGGCCAGGGTGAGGACGCAACTCTCCCTGCTGGAGGCCCGTCGGGAACTGGAGCGCCGTAACGAGGAACTCCGCCAGGCCGCCCAGCAGCGCGAGGTGGTGGAGCAGATCATGCGCCACGACCTCAAGAGTCCGCTGAACACCATCGTCTCGGTCCCGGAGATCCTGCTGGAGGAGTTGTCCCTCAACAGCACCCAGGAAAAGCTCCTGCGCATGGTGGCCGAATCCGGTTACAACCTTCTGGAGCAGATCAATCGCACCCTGGATCTTTACAAAATGGAGCAGGGGACCTACCTCTTCGAACCCGCTCTCGTCGATCTCCTGGAAGCCCTGGACAGAATCCGTTTCGAGATCGGCGATCTGTTGCGCGTCAAGCGTCTCGGGTTCGAAATGCGGGTGGAAGGTCGTCTGCTCAAGGGGGATTCGAACGAGCGCTTCCCGGTGGCCGGAGATAAATTGTTGTTGCGCGCCATGTTGTCCAATCTGATCCGCAACGCCGCCGAGGCCTCTCCGGTGGGCGAGGTGGTGTCGGTATCCCTTGCCCGCGCCGCGCAGCAGGTGATCGTGGCCATTCACAACCGGGGGGGGGTCCCTGCGGAGATCCGCGAGCGCTTTTTCGAGAAATTCGCCACCTTCGGCAAAAAACGCGGCACGGGCCTTGGCACCTACTCCGCCAGCCTGATCGCGCGGACCCATGGCGGGGAGATTCGTTTGGATACCGGGAAGGAGGGGATGACCACCGTGGAGATCCGTTTGCCGATCAATGTGTTGTCAAGTGGGGGGCGGGCATGAGAGAAAAGATCCTGTTGGTCGATGATGAGACGGTCAACCTGAAACTGCTCGGTGAGTTGCTGCGCGGTCAGTACGATCTGGCCTTCGCCAAGAGTGGCCAGGCCGCTTTGGAATTGGCCGGTCAGGGTCCGGACCTGATTCTTCTGGACATCATGATGCCGGATCTGGATGGCCTGGATGTCTGCCGTCGGTTGAAGTCCGATATCCGCACCCAGTGGATTCCCGTGGTATTCGTGACCGCCAGGACCGATCCGGAGGATATCGAGGAGGGGTTGGCCGCCGGGGCCTATTATTATCTGACCAAGCCGATCGTGCCCAAGACCCTGCTGGCCGTGGTGATGTCGGCCCTGGACCGCGTGGTGGCGCAGAAGGGGTTGCGTCAGGAGATCAGTCAGACCATGCGGGCGCTGACCACGATGCATGATGCGCGTTATTTTTTTCGGACCATTCCGGATGCGCGCAATCTGGGGCAGTTGCTGGCCAATGCCTGTCCCGATCCGGAACGGGTGGTGGTGGGTTTCACCGAGATGCTGGTGAATGCCGTGGAGCACGGCAATCTGGGCATCACCTACGACGAGAAGGGGGAGTTGAACGAACGCGGGGCATGGGACGCCGAGGTGGAGCGTCGCCTGCGGTTGCCGGAGTATGCCAGCAGGCGTGTCGAGGTGATTTTCGAACGGCGGAATGATGCGATTCGGGTGTTGATCCGGGATCAGGGGCAGGGGTTCGATTGGCAATCCTATCTGGACTTCAATCCCGCCCGTGCCTTCGACAATCACGGGCGTGGGATCGCCATGGCCACAGGGTTGTGTTTCGATGATGTGGAGTATCGTGGCAAGGGCAACGAGGTCCTTGTCACGATCAATCTCGTGTGACCCGGTGGGGTGGAGGGGGGAAATGGAGCAAGCCAGAGCCGAGAAGGAGTTCACGGTCCTGCTGGTGGACGACGAGAAGGCCAACCTGGTCCTGTTGCGCGCCATTCTGCAGTTCGATTACCACGTGCTGTTCGCCAGAAGCGGGCGGGAGGCCCTGGAGGTGGCCGACCGGGAGGTGCCGGATCTGATCCTGATGGATATCGTGATGCCGGACATGGATGGCTACGAAGTATGCACCCGGCTCAAGGGGGAGGAGAAGACCCGGGAGATTCCGGTCATCTTCGTCACCTCCATGACCGAGATCGGGGATGAGATCAAGGGGTTCGAGGCGGGCGCGGTGGATTATCTGACCAAGCCGGTGAGTCCGCCGGTGGTGCGGGCCAGGGTGCGCACCCACGTATCGTTGCGGGCCGCCTACCGGAAATTGCAGGAGTTGAACGAACAACTCGGTTATGAGCGTCAGACCATCGAGAACATCCTGGCGCGCATGAGCAATTCCGTGCAGTTCGACAGGCGCGGGCTGCGTTATCTGCAGGCGCCCTCCGAGAAGGCCTCCGGGGACATCCTGCTGTCGGCCATGCGTCCCGACGGGGCGCGGCACCTGGTGTTGGGGGATTTCACCGGGCATGGCCTGACCGCTGCGGTGGCGGGGCCTATCGTTTCGGACATCTTCTATTCCCGTACCGGTTCCGGGCGCGGGATGGAGGAGATCCTGCAGGAGGTCAATCGTTCTCTCTACGAACAACTGCCCACCCACATGTTCATGGTGGGGTGTTTCCTGGAACTGAACCCGGCGCGGGATCGCCTGCTGGTCTGGAACTGCGCACTGCCGGAGATGCTGGTTCTGCGTGAGGGTGAGGTGCTCGTCAGGGTGGAATCCGATCATCTGCCCAGGGGGGTGCGCAACCGCCCGGACAAGCCCGGCACCCTCCTGGAGGTGCGACCGGGGGATCGGGTGATGGTCTGCACCGATGGGGTGGTCGAGGAGAAGAATCCGGATCGGGAAGAGTTCGGCATGGAGCGCCTGGAACCCCTGCTGCTCGCCATCGCCCGGGAAGATCGCCCCCTGGAGGGCATTCTGGAGGCCTTGCGCGATTTTCGTGCGGGTGGCTTGCAGGGAGACGACGTGACATTGGTGGAGTTGATTTGTTGAGTTGTGTGTGGTATCAGTGGGTATCGGGTCGGCAGTCGTATTTCGAGAGCAAGGCATCGTCCCCGTGCTGCAAGAGCGTTCTGCCATCAGTCAGCTATTTTTTGGGAGTGAAATGTCATGGCAGAGCGTGAGACCGGGACCGTCAAGTGGTTCAATGAAGGCAAGGGTTTTGGATTCATCGAGCGCGGGGGTGGCAAGGGGGATGTTTTTGTCCATTTCAGCGCCATTTCCGGTTCCGGGTTCCGCACCCTGACCGAAGGACAACGCGTGGAGTTCAGCGTGGTGGCCGGCGAAAAAGGCCCCAAGGCGGAAAACGTGTTGCCTTTGAGTTGAATCCGCGTCCCGCCGCCAGGGGTCATCTCTGGCGGCGGGAGGTTGCACATCGCCCCTGAACGGAGGATATGGCCGATGGACGGAGCAGGCGAACAGACCGCGCGGTCGCGCAGACGCCATGACCGGATGGGGTTTCGGTACCGGGTCGAACTGGAATTCCCCGGCGGCAAATCCCTCGCCGGGGTCACCCGCGATGTTTCCCTCAACGGGGCATTTCTGGCCCCCGCATTCATCCCGCAAAGCGTGCAGGAGGGCAGTACCGGCCTGTTGCACATGATCGTGCTCGAACAGAAAAAAACCTTTTCATTCCGGGTGGTGCATATTGGCAAACACGGCATCGGCATCGAGTTGCGCAATCAGGGCGAAAACTTCGGTGTGACCATGAGCGCCTCGATCCTGCAGGAGACGCAGGTCGATCTGGGCGCGGATGTGGTGGAGCACGATCTCATCCGGGTGACCGGCAGCCACCGGGGCGGCTGTGAGGGCCGCGTGGTCAAGCTCACCCCCGGCCAACTGGAGTTCGTTTTTCTCCCCGCTCGCGAGTGGGGGGAGTTGGTTGTCGGGAGTCGCCTCGAGTTGACCCTCACCCAGCCCAAATGTCCCTCCCTGCCGTTGGCTGGCGTGGTGCGCGGCGTGCGTGGCGGGCCGCTTGCCGGAGAAAAGGTCTGCACCCTGCGCCTGAGCGATATCAAGGAAGCGACCATCGAGGCCCTGCGGGAGCGGATCCGCATACTGCATGGCAAGCGGTTGCGGGAGACGCCGTGTCGTGCGGAGCACGCCGGTGCGCTTGTTATCGGTTCGGGTCCATCCTTGCCCACCCGCACGCGCCTCTCATGACCAGACGAGCGATCCGCAGTGGGAGACCTCCCCCCCCGGACTGGGAAAAGTTCCGCCTGGGGGTGGGGATCGGTGGCTTGTGCATCGCGGTGGGGACGTTGATCGGTTGGGGGGTGTTGACCGCACCGGAAGGCGGCGGCTCCCATCCCGGCGCCCTCACCACCTCGCAACGATTGGCCCGCATGCTCCCGTATGGCCTTCAGGAGAAGATCGCGCTCGTCATGGCCGGGCTGATGGTGCTGTTCGGCCTCTTCGTGCTGCTGGGCGGCCTGACGGTGGTTTGGGATTATTTGCGCCATCGCTTCGCCAGAGACGAGTGAAATTCCGATTTGCATTTTGCATTCCGGGTTGGATTTTGATACACTTCGGTTACAGGGGGAAAACAATCCGTCCGGGAGGTCTCCATGTGCGCTGCGTCAATCCTGCCAGTGGGTTTGCAAGACGTTTGGTTTGTCTGTCAGTTTTCCGTTATTTTAAAATATAATGTTTAATAGGTACCATTGGAGTGTTTATGAATATAATGCAATGGTTCAAGAATCTGGCGATCGGTCGCAAGCTGGCGTTCGCGTTCGGGATCACCGGCCTGCTGTTTCTTGGGGTGGTGGCGCAATATCACCGTGCCCTGTTTCTGACCCTGGAATCCCACGAGACGTTGCGCAACGAATACGATGCGCGCCAGGATCACCTGGTGAAGATCGAAGTCGCCATGCTGGAGGCGCGGCGGGGTGAAAAGGACTTCCTGGCGCGCAAGGATCTCAAGTACGCCAAGAAGGTGGACGAGGCCGTGCAAGCCGCCAGGAAGGAGACCCAGGCCCTGGAGACGTTGCGGGAGGAGGTCGGCGGCGAGAGCGGGGCGCACCTGGCCGCGCGCCTGCGCGAACTCATGGACAGCTATCATGCCGCGTTCCGGGAGATCGTCAAGGCCTGGGAGACCCAGGGGCTGGATCACGAATCCGGTCTGCAGGGCCGTTTCCGCAAGTCCGTGCATGCGGTCGAAAAGATCCTGCACGATTTCGACGTGGCCCAGCTTGTCATCGATCTGGGCGACATGCGCCGCAGCGAGAAGGATTATGTGGTGCGGGGCAAGAAGAAATACGTGGAGGGCTTTCATGCCCAGGAGGCCTCTTTCCGGAGCTTCCTGGCCATCTCCCAGCTCTCCGCCCCGTTGAAGGAGCAGCTGAGCCGGGCGCTGGACGATTACGCAGCGGCCTTTGCGGCCTATGTGCCGGCTCGCAATCCGGACATCTCCCAGCAACTCGGCGAGCCGATCTATCTGTTCATCAGCGAACGGGCGCACGATCTCGAGAAACTCCTGTACGGTCACTACATACCCGGCATCTGGCAGGACATGCTGATGATGCGCCGCCACGAAAAGGATTTCCTGCTGCGCAGTCAGGAGAAGTACGTCAAACAGACCCTGGATGTGCTGGCCAAAATGACGAAAAACGTCCAGAATGCGGCCATCGCCAAGGAGGTCCAGGAGCCGATTCTGCGCAATCTGCACGAGTACGGCGAGAGCTTTCGGGCACTGGTGGAGCAGACCGGGCGGATCGCCACGATCAGCGAGACGATGCGGGATGCGGCCCATCGCATGGAGCCGGTCATCGAGGAGCAGGTCGCCGCCGCCGTGGCGGAAATGGAGCGGATCGAGGCCAGGACCAGAGAGGATTCCAAAAGCCGGTCGCTGATGGCGCTGCTCATGGCCGTGGTGGCGGGTGTGCTGGCCGGGGTCTTCTCGGTGGTGATCACCCGGCGGATCAGCGGGCCGGTGGGCACGCTCAACCAGTTCGCCAGTCAGGTGGCGCTGGGGGATCTGCGCGTGGCCGTGGATTTCCACCAGGAGGACGAGGTGGGACAGTTGGGACGCGCCATGACCCGCATGGTCGGCTCCTTGCGGGATCTGGTGGGCAAGATGCGGGATAACGCCCTGGAGTTGGAAAAGGCCTCCGGCGAGCTGGCGACGGTCTCCACCCAGATGCGCGGCAATGCCTCCACCCTGCTGGAGCAATCCGCCACCACTGCGGCCTCGGTGGAAGAGTTGAGCGCCACCATGGTACAGATCGCCGCCTCTGCGGAGGAGGCCAGCGTCAATCTGCACAGCATCGCCTCGGGGAGCGGTCAGGCCGGAGGGGAGATCCATGCCGTGGCGGATGCCGCCCAGGAGACGGCAGGGGTGCTGTCCCGGGTGGCGGAGGTGTCCGAGCAGGTCACCAGCGAATTGAGCGCCGTGGTGGATGGCGCCCGGCGCGCCGCCAACTCCGTGGAGTCTGCCGCAGTCTCCATCCAGGAGGTGAACGACTCCTTCGTCGCGGTTCGGGATCGGTGCGCCTATGCGGACGGGGTCTCCATGAAAGCGGTGGAGCGGATTCGTTCCTCCGGCGATGTCATGACCCACCTCTCCAATTCCGCCCACGAGATCGGCGCGGTGGTGGAGGTGATCACCAACATCGCCGAGCAGACCAACATGCTCGCCTTGAATGCCTCCATCGAGGCGGCTGGGGCCGGGGAGGCCGGCAAGGGCTTCGCCGTGGTGGCCAACGAGGTGAAGGAGTTGGCCAGACAGACCAGTCACGCCACCTTGATGATCCAGGAACAGGTCCAGTCCATCCAGCAGCACGCCGGGAGCGTGGCCGAGGAGGTGCGCGATGTGGTGCATCTGATCGAGGGGATCGCCCAGGCCAACGGCGAGATCCTCAGTGCGGTGAACGCACAATCCTCCGCCGCCGAGTCGGTGGCCCTGGCCATGGACATCTCTGCCGGGGAGACCGGCGAGGTGACCTCTCGTCTTGGCGACGCCGCCGGCAGGATCCGGGAGAGTTCCTCCCAGATCATGGTGGTGTTTTCCAGCATGCTGGATGTGAGCAACCGGATGTCCCAGGCCAACCTGGGGATGACGGAAGTCTCCAGGAATGTGCAACACGCCTCCCAGGGCGCGGAAGAGATCACCCGGAGCGTCTCCGAGGCCGCCTCGGCCACTGGCGAAATCTCCCGGGCCGTGGCGGGGGTCAACGACCAGGCGCGGCAGGTGGAGGCCGTCACCAACCTGCTCGACCAGCGTGCCAGCGGCATGACGGAGATGGCCAAACATTTGAAGGATCTGGTGGGTCAGTTCAAGGTGTAGAGGGCGGGCAGGCGGTTTCCCAACCGCGTTCCCGGCGGGTCTGGAACCGCATCATCTCTTGCGGCGGGAGCTTCGCCAGCGGCTGGTCTCCGGGCAGGCGTTCCCCGGTATCGGGTGGGTTGCGCCAGGGGTTGGGGGTGTGGCCTGCGTCGTTGGGCATGCATTCCATGAAGCGTATCGGCATGGTCGTTTCCTCGCGGGGTGGTTCTCCTCCCCCGGCAGTGCGGGGGAGGAGGGAATCCGGTTCGATCGGATGGGTCGGTCAGGGGGAGTTGCTCTCCTGGCGCATGCCAGGATCTTGTGTGTGCATTCTCTCCAGCGTCATGATGACGATCTGATTGAACGAACGTCGTTCCGATTCGGCCTTGTCGCCCAACCATTCGGCGAGGGATTCGGGAAAGCGCAGCGATTTCTGGACCATTCTGATTTTCTTGTCTTGTTTCATGATCGATCCTCCAAGGGTTGAAGTAATTCCTGGTGGTCATGATCGCAGCTGATTGTTAAAAAAATCATGTGATGTGGTTCAGCATGTAGACTTAATTTAATGTAACGTCATGCTATTTCGTTTTATTGTATTTTTCTTGTTGATGCTACTGGGCGGATGCGCGGAGTGGCCCTATTATCGGCAGGCGGTGGAGGGGCAACTGGACCTGCTGGCCCGACGCCGCCCGGTGGCGGAAATGCTGGAGGACGGGCAGACCCCTCCGGCATTGCGGGCGCGGCTGGAACTGGCGGATCGGTTGCGGCGCTTCGCCGTGGAGGAGTTGGGGTTGACGCACGGGGACTCCTTCCGGGATTATGCGGATCTTGGCAGACCGTATGCGGCCTGGGTGGTCTACGCCACGCCGGAATTCTCGTTGACGCCCCGCAGCTGGTGCTTTCCGTTCACCGGCTGTCTGGCCTATCGCGGTTATTTCCGGCGCGAGGATGCCGCAACGTTCGCAGAGGGGTTGCGACGCGAGGGGCTGGACGTGCATGATGCCGATGTACCGGCCTATTCCACCCTGGGATGGTTCGCCGATCCGTTGCTCAACACCTACATCGAGTGGCCCAGGGCGCGCCTGGCGGGGCTGATGTTCCATGAACTGGCCCACGAGCGGCTGTATCTCAAAGGGGATACCGCGTTCAACGAGGCCTTCGCCGATGCGGTGAGCCGGGTGGGGGTGGAACGGTGGCTCGAGCGGCAGGGCGATGCAGCGGCCCTGGCGGCCTACAGACGGGACATCGACAGGCGGGAGCGGTTTCTGGAACGGGTGGGCCGCACCCGCGTCCGTCTTGCGGAACTCTACGCGCGGGTGCTGCCTGCGGGGGAGATGCGGGAGCGCAAACAGGCCATCCTGCAGGAGGCGGCCCGCGAGGGCCGTGAGCACCCCTGGTGGAGCAAAGGGGTCAACAATGCCAAACTGCTCGCCGTGAATCTCTATTCCGGGTGGGTGCCGGCCTTTCTGGCGCTGCTGCAGGAGCAGGGAGGCGAACTGGATTGGTTCTACCAGGAGGCAGAGGCGCTGGCGGCATTGCCCGCCGGGGAACGGTACCGCCGGTTGGCCGGGTTGACGGGTTGCGGGCAGCCGTGAAAGGAGGCATGCTGGGGTGGAGAACGTGGTGCTGGTGCATGGCCTGTGGATGAACGGCGCGGAATTCAAATGGCTGGATCATCGTCTGTGCCACTGGGGCTATCGGACCTGGCTGTTCCAGTACCCCACGGTGCGGCGTGGCCTGGAGGAGAACGCCGCAGCCCTGTGGGCGTTCCTGCAGGCACAGTTCGGACCCGGATTGAACGGGATTCCCCCCGGCAGCCTGCATCTGGTTTGTCACAGCCTGGGTGGACTGGTGGCGCTGCGCATGCTGGAACTGCATCCGGAAGCCCCTCTTGGGAGAATGGTGGCCCTGGGGTGTCCGTTTCAGGGGTCGATCTCCGCCCAGCGGCTGGCGCGCTGGCCCCTGGGGGCACGTTTGCTGGGGGGGAGTATGGCGCTGGCGCTGGATGGCACGCGCCCGGTACGCCTGCCCGAGGGACGCCAGGCCGCAGTGATCTCCGGCACCCTCCCGATGGGCTGGAGCCATCTGCTGTGGAACCTGGAAAAACCCAACGACGGGGTGGTGACGGTTGCCGAATCCCGTCTGCCGGGAGCCGCGCATGCCACCCTGCCGGTGATGCACGTGGGACTGGTCTTTTCGCGTCGCGCCGCGCTCATGGCGAGGCGCTTTCTGCTTCTGGGAGAACTGACATGAGTTGCGTATCGGCACGAGGAGGGTGGCCATGAAGCCCGGCGCCACCGGCTGGACCCGGCTGGTGAACGCCGCCGGCTATTCCTGGCTGGGGTTCCGCGCCGCCTGGCAAAACGAGGCGGCGTTTCGCCAGGAACTGGCGCTCTGTCTGTTCCTGGTCCCGGCGGGATGGTGGCTGGGGCAGGGCGCGGTGCAGCGGGGGATGCTCCTTGGCTCCCTGCTGCTGGTGCTGGTGGTCGAACTTCTGAACTCCGGCCTGGAGGCAGTTGTGGACCGCATCGGACCCGAGCATCACCCCCTGTCCGGCAGGGCCAAGGACCTGGGATCCTCCGCCGTGCTGCTGGCCCTGCTCAACGTGTTGCTGGTTTGGGGCCTCGTCCTGTGGGAGCGCTTCGTGGCCTGAGGGGGTCGCCATGCGGGCAAAAACCTTGCAAGGAGTGTTGTTTTTCCTGCTGCTGTCGCTGGTTGGCCGCGTGGAGGGGGGGACGGCTGCCCCCCCGCGCGACAACCGTCTCGTGCTGGGGGTGATCGCCGCGCCGGGCAGCCTGGCCCACGATGCGGCCCTGCGTTATGCCGGGGAGGTGACGGCCCGCTCCGGGGGGCGGTTGCATTTGACCCTGCCGCCCGCGCAGGAATTCGGTTCCGGGGCCGGGTTGCTGGAGATGGTCAGGGAGGGGAATCCGGACCTGGCTTTGATTGCCACCGGCGAACTCGGTCAGGCGCTTCCGGCCATGCAACTCCTGGATTTGCCTTTCTTCTTTCCCTCCGACCGGTTGCTGGCCGATGCCCTGGACGGGGAAGCGGGGCGCATCCTGCTGGCCAGGGCACGGCGTCTCGGCCTGGAGGGACTGGCCATCTGGGAGAACGGCTTGAGGCATTTCATCGCCAAACGGCCCATCCGGTCACCGGGGGATTTCGCCGATCTCCCCACATTGGTGGCCAGGAATCGCATGGTGGCAGAGCAGTTCCGGCTGTTGGGCGCACCCCCGGTCTCCATGGAGTTCTACGCCAGCCGGCGGGCGGTGGTGGATGGGGTGGTGGCCGCCCAGGAGAACACCCTGTCGTCCATCGTCGAACTGGGGTTGCACGAGGTCTATTCCCACCTGACGTTGAGCGGTCATGCCTGGCAGGGGTATCTGTTGGCCATCAACCGGCGGCGGCTGGCCGCACTGGACGGGGAAGGGCAACGTCTGCTCCGGGAGACCGCGCGGGAGGTGACCCTCTGGGCGCGGGAGGAGAACGCCCGCCGCGAGGCCGCCTGGCTTGCGACCATCGAACGGGCCAAGGTGCGGGTGCATCGCCTGACCACAGGGGAACGGGAGCGGTTCCTGCAGGAACTGGCCCACCTGCCGCGTCGGTTCGCGGAGATGATCGGTTTTGATCTCATTGCCAAAAGTGAAGAACTGTTCCTCCTGAACCGGCTGGCCACACGGGAGGAGAATGGGATCCTGGTGGGCCTGAATGTCCAATTGAGCGGGGAGGGGGCCATGCTCGGCCTGGAGATTGCCCAGGGGGTGGCATTGGCCATAGACGAGATCAACGGCGCGACCCCCGGTGGGCAGGCGTTGCGTCTGATGGTCCGTGATCATGCGGGTCTGGCGCGCCGGGGGGTGGAGAATCTGCGTTTTTTTGCCGGTCTGGAGCGGCTGGTGGCGGTGATCGGCGGGGACGACGACACGGTGGCCGAAGCCGAGACGGCCTGGTGCGCAGGCTCGTCCATGCCCTGTCTGTTCGCCTGGGCCTCCGGCCCGGAGCTTGCCGGGGAGGGGGTGTATCGCGTGGGGCTGAACGACCGCTGGGCTGTTCCTTATCTGGTGGAGGCGGCCCTGGCGCGCGGTCGGCGCATGGCGCTGGTGCTGGAGAACTCCCCGCGGGGGCGGCGGCTGGCCGGGATGGCGCGTGGGCATGCGCACGACAGGGCGGGAGAGATCGTCGGGGTGTGGTGGCTGGAGAAGGGGCAGGTCTCGGCCACCAGAGAGGTGGATGCCATGGGTGCCAGCGGTGCGGAGGTGGTGCTGTTGGCCGCTCCCGCCGGGGCGAGTCGGATGTTTTTGCGGGAGTTGATCGGCAGGTTTCCGAATCTGCCGGTGGTGGCCCATCAGGGCGTGCCGGACGGGGCGCAGACCGGAGAACAGGCGCGCATGCTGGCGAAGATGGATCTGGTCTTTCCCCGGACGGTCTTTTTGTCGGTGCCCGGCGGCCAGCCCGCCGGGATTCAACTGCTGGGCAGGCAGCATGCCGCGCTGCGCATGGAGCCGGAGGAGAGCCTGCGGCGGGGCGCGGCCTTTGCGCAGGCCTATGACCTGACGCGCATGCTGGGACGGGCCATCGGCGATGCCGGGGCCTCCCCGGAGCGCGGGGCCGTGCGGGCTGCCCTGGAACGTCTGCGCGGGCATGAGGGGGTGATCCGTCGCTACGACCGGCCCTTTGCCACCCGGCCCCGCGACGCCTTGAGGGGGGCGGACTACCGCCTGGGGAGAATGACGGAGGATGGCCGCGTCGTGACGGCGCTGGCCGGGAGGTAGCCATGGCGAACCCGTTGCGTTGCGTCGTTCTGGCAGGGGTGCTCCTGATGCTGGCGCTGGTCGTGGCGCGGATGGAGCGGGCGGAGGCGCTCCACCAGGAGCGGAGCGGGGCGCTGCGTGAGCGCGGGTTGGAGGCGTTGCGCCGGCTGGAAGGGGGGATCACCGCCTTGCGGCGGGATCTGGAGAGGCTCACCGACTCCCCGCTGGTGACCGAGGCCCTGGCCGCAGGGGATGGCCGCAGCGCATGGCTGGCGCAACTGGCCGCCGGATTCGCGGAGGGTCGCCACATCGCCGCTTTCGTTCTGCTGGACGCCGACGGCAAGCCCTGGTTCACGGATCGGGACGAGGCGCCGGATTTCGGGAACGTATCGCTGGTCTCCAATCTGCTGGCTTCCGGCATCGCCCCCCCGGAGTTCGACGCGTCCGGCCATCTGCTGTTGGGCCAGGTCATCGCGGCAGAGCATGTGATCCGTGGCGGGGTGGTGATCCGTTGCGACCTGGGCGGGATGTTGGCCACGTTTTTGTCCGGAGGCGGGGAACGGTTCGCCTATGCGGTCGTGAGCGGGGATCGCACCCTGTTCGCATCACCGGCGCCGGACGGGGAGCAGGGGGATTGGCAAGAGATCGTCCCCCCGGCAGGGCTGGACACCCTGGAGGCTTTGGGGGTACGGTTGCGGCTGCGCGTTGCCCCTGAGGGGCAGGGCGTGGCGGTCCCGGCTGGCATCGTGGACCTGTTGCTGCTGGGGTTGGCCCTGGGGAGCCTGATGCTCCTGCTGGCACGGCGGTTCGCCGTGGAGCGTGGGGCGGCCAGGGCGGTACTGGCGGAGATGGAAACCAGGCAACATCGAACCGACGGGCAGTTGGAGCAGGCGCTCGCGGAGAACCGGGAGTTGCTGGTCGCCATGGAGGCCATGCGCACCCCGGTGGAGGAGACGCCGGCACCCGAACCCGAACCGGCACCCGAACCGGCACCCGAACCGGAGGAAGTGGTCCAGGAAGTGCCGCAGGAGGAAGGGGTGCCCCTGGCAGCCCTGCTGGCCGCTGGCCGCAGCCGACTGCTGGCGAGTCGCGCGGAGTTGGCGGCCCTGGAAGCGGCCTGCCGACCGTGGCGGGAGGTTGCGGAGCGGGTGGTCGCCCTCGATCCGGGCGGCCCGTCCGCGAAGCTGGCGGTCGCCGGACGCGGGAAAACCGGCAAGAAAGAGGCGCGGCGACTCCTGGAGGAGGCCGCGCGGGAGTTGGAGGCCATGGCTCTGGCGGTGCGCCGTGCCATGCCCCCAAGCGCGTTTCCGGCATTGGCGCCCCGTCCGGAACCGGATCCCCTGGCCCGCTGGTGCCAGACGGTCGCGGAGCGGCTGGGCGGCGAGGAGGCGGCGATGACCTGGGAACGACAACTGGAAGAGAGAGATGGTGCAATCTGACAAGCGTGGCGTCGTCCTGCTGGTGGACGATCAGCCGGAAAACATCGATATCATCCGGGTGGGACTGGATGCCCATTTCCGGGTGCTGGTGGCCACCAATGGGGTCATGGCGCTGCAGGTCATGGAGCGGATGCGGCCCGACATCGTCCTGCTGGACATCATGATGCCGGTCATGGACGGCTACGAGACCCTGGCGCAGATGAAGGCGCATCCGAAACTGGCCGAAATTCCGGTCATTTTTCTGACCGCCCGCTCCGAAGCGCAGGACGAGGACAAGGGCCTTGCCCTGGGGGCCATGGATTACATCCGCAAACCCTCGGCGCCGCGGATCATCCTGGCGCGGGTGCGCAATCTCTACAACCTGTTGGAGGCCCAACGCGCCCTGCAGGCCGCCAAGCAGGCTGCCGAGGCGGCCAATCGCGCCAAGAGCATCTTCCTGGCCAACATGAGCCACGAGATCCGCAACCCCTTGAACGGCATCCTGGGCATGGCCGAGCTGCTGTCGGAACTGAATCTGCCGGAACCCCACCGTTCCCGCCTGGATACCCTGCGCGGGTCGGGGGAAGGCCTGTTGGTGATCATCAACGACATCCTCGATTTTTCCAAGATCGAAGCCGGCAAGCTGACCCTGCGGGAGAGCGATTTCGATCCGGTGGTTCTGCTGGAGGAGTTGCGCGTCCTGTTTGCGCCCCAGGCCGCCCGGAAAGGGATCGGGCTTGCGTTCGCCCACGACGGTCTGCCCCGGCTGCTGCGGGGCGACCCGGTGCGGTTGCGGCAGATTCTGACCAATCTGATTTCCAATGCCGTCAAATTCACTGAGACCGGCGGCGTGGAGGTGTCGGTCACCCGTGCGCGGGAGGAAGGGGAACGGTTGTGGTTCTGTTTCCAGGTGCGCGACAGCGGGATCGGCATCAGCCCGGAGAACCGGGAGCTGCTGTTTCAGGCCTTTTCGCAAGTGGATGGCGCCATGGCCCGCCGGTTCGGCGGGACGGGTCTGGGACTGGCCATCACCAGGAGCCTGGCCGGCCTGATGGGGGGAACCATCGAGGTGTCGAGCGCCTTCGGGGAGGGGAGCCTGTTTCGCGTCGATCTCCCCATGCTGCCGGGCGCAGGGGCGCAACCCGATGAGGCCAAACCCGAGGTCGCGGCGACCAGTGCCGTCTGGCCTTCGGGGATTCGCCTGTTGCTGGTGGAGGACGATTCGGTCAATCAGGCGGTCATCCGGGGGATGTTGCAAAGCGTCTGTGAGCGGATCGAGGTGGCGTCGAACGGAGTCGTCGCCTTGCGGATCCTGGCTGCGGAGCGCTTTGATCTGGTGCTGATGGATTGTCAGATGCCGGAAATGGATGGCTATCGCGCCTGCCGTGAGTTCCGCGCCCTGGAATTGCCCGGTCGCCATACCCCTGTGATCGCCCTGACCGCCAATGCCATGCAGGGCGACCGGGAACTCTGTCTGGCAGCCGGGATGGACGATTTTTTGAGCAAACCGGTGCGGAAAGGGGAGATCCTGGCCATGCTGCAACGCTGGCTGAGGCCCGATCCGGGGCCGGATGCGGGGAGTTCTTGACATCCTTACGTTGTGCGTTACGATAGCCGGTGATTGCATGATGCCGCCAGCGTTTCATCAGGAGTTCCACGCCCTTGTTCGATCCGAAAATTATTGAAGAAATCATAACGTTATGGAGGCCAGAGGTCGGCATTTCCTCCGATCCCCGGCTGTTTTCGCACGTCCGCACGATCATGGAGATGGTCTTTTTGGCCGGGTTGAAGCGGGATGAGTACCGCCCCGTGCGGGTCGGAGTCGCGCTGATCGATCCTTCCGAGCTTCCGGACAAGGGGCGCCCTGGCGAGAGCATCGTCCTGCGGTTGGGACAACGGCAACCGCTGACCGTGGATTCCCTGGTCAAGATCGCCCCGGCCCTCGACCCGGAGACCACGGTGCTGGCGGTCTGCCCCGCCGAGCAGGATCCGGACACGCTGGAAATCTGGTGCGCCATCTTCACCACCCATCGGGGACGCAACCGCTTCGACCCCCTGCCCCTGGCGCAGCCCTCGCCGAATTCGCTCTCCATCATCTGCAAGCGTACCGGTTCCCTCTCCATCTACCAGGGGGACACCCTGATCGCCCGTTTCAAGGGCGGTCGTTTCCTGGAACCGGTGCATACCCATTTCAGTTCCGGCATCATGGGGTGGCGCTTTCTGGAGGTGGTCAAACAGCATCCGGAATTCCGTCAACTGGGATCGAAATACTGGCAAACCTACCGGGATTTCATCGATTATCTCCTCATCGAGGTGGAACGCAAGGGCCATGGCGGCATCATCGTCTGGCTGCCCTCGGAGTTCATCGATACCGAGGCCCACTGCATCCTCTCCAAGCACTCCCTGAGCGAAAGCCCGGATGGCTCCTCCATCCTCGGCGAACTGTGCGCCATGGAACAGAAGCAGGAGAAATATCGCCAGGAGATCGCGGCCAACGATCCCCTGGCCACCATCTGCATCATCGGCGAGACCATTCTGGAATGTAAGAGAAAAGTGATCGAGCACGCGGAACTGCTCTCCCAACTGACATGCGTGGACGGGGCGCTGATCCTGTCGGATCGCCTGCGTCCCTTGTCGTTCGGAGCGTTTCTCTCGGCGCCCATCTGGCAGAGGCAGATCATCTACTGGAAGAACAATCAGGCCGCATCGCTCTCCCGGCATGAACTCTTCTCCAAATACGGGACCCGGCATCATGCCACGGTGAACTTTGTCGGGCACTATCCCGGTTCGGCGGCGTTCGTGATCTCCCAGGACGGCCCGATCAGCGGTCTGACGCGCAAGGACGAGGATGTCATCCACTGGTGGCCGGACTGCCTGGGGAAATATTGAGTGTGACTGCTCACCTGATTTTGGGGGGAGCGCGCTCCGGCAAGAGCGGTCATGCCAGCCGGCTGGCGGAAGCGAGCGGTCTGGAAGTGGTGCTGGTCGCCACCGCCACCCGCCTGGAGGAGGATGAGGAGTTGGCCGAGCGGGTGGCGCGCCATCGGGAGGCGCGTCCCGCCTCCTGGCTGGTGGTCGAGGAGCCGGTGCGGCTGGGGGAGGTGCTGGTCGCCGCCCATGCCGTGCCCGGTCGTCTGGTGGTCGTGGATTGCCTGACCGTGTGGCTGTCCAATCTGTTGCTGGCCGACGCGGAGGAAGCGTTGCTGCGTCGCGAGAGAGAGCATTTGTTCCGGATTCTGCCCGGGTTGCCCGGCCCCCTGGTGCTGGTCGGCAATGAAACCGGCCTGGGTGTGGTGCCCATGGGACGGTTGACCCGGCGTTTCGTCGATGAAAACGGGCGATTGCATCAGGATCTGGCCCGCGTATGTGACCGGGTCACCTTCATGGTGGCCGGTCTTCCCATGACCCTGAAGGGAGAATCCCCATCATGCCATCCTGGCTGAACGACCCCATTGCCGCGCCTTCGGCTTCCCATGTGGAAGATGCCCGCCGGCGTCAGGACCAACTGACCAAACCAGCGGGTTCCCTGGGTCGGCTGGAAGACCTCGCCATCCGGCTGGCCGGATTGCAGCGGAAACACCGGCCCACGGCAGAGCGGGTGCGCATCGTGGTTTTTGCCGGCGATCATGGGGTGACGGCGGCGGGGGTGTCGCCCTTTCCCCAATCGGTGACCCTGGAGATGATCCGCAATTTTTCCCGAGGCGGGGCGGCGATTTCGGTATTGGCCCGGCAACTGAGGGCGGTGCTGGAGGTGGTGGACGTGGGGGCTGCCGGGGATCCGGGTCCGTTGCCGGGGGTGATCTCCTGCCGCGCCGGGGCCGGGACCAAGGATTTTCGTGCGCATCCGGCCATGGACCGGGAGGAACTGCGGGTGGCGTTGCAGGCGGGAGCCGATGCCGTGGCGCGGGCGAGCCAGACGGGATGTGACCTGTTCATTGGCGGGGAGATGGGGATCGGCAATACCACGGCGGCGGCGGCCATGGTATGCGCGCTGTTGCGTCAGCCGGCGATCCTGATCGCCGGTCCCGGGGCCGGACTGAATCCGGCTGGGGTGACCCGCAAGGCCGAGGTGATCGATCAGGCATTGGCGCATCATGGCAAGCATTTGCGTCATCCCCTGGAGATCATGGCGGCGGTGGGGGGGTTCGAGATCGCGGCCTTGACCGGGGCCTGCATTGCGGCAGCCCAGCGGGGGTTGCCGGTTCTGGTGGACGGATTCATCGTCTCCACGGCGGCGCTGGCGGCGGTGCAGTTGCGCCCGGAGGTGCTGCCCTGGCTGATTTTCGCCCACCAGTCGGCGGAGCCTGGTCATCAGGCGGTGTTGAAGGCCCTGGGGGCCACGCCGCTGCTGGAACTGGGCATGCGTCTGGGCGAGGCGAGCGGATCCGCGGTGGCGGTTCCCTTGTTGCGTCTGGCCTGTGCGCTGCATGCCGAAATGGCCACCTTCGCCGAGGCCGGGGTCAGCACGGCGGAATGATGGCGCCATGATCCGTCCGTTGTGGATCGCGGTGGGGTTGTTGACCCGCATCCCGGCGCCCTGGCATGGCGCGCCTGCCACGGCACGGGAGATGGGGATGTCCGTGCTTTGTTATCCGCTGGTGGGCTTGTTGCTGGGAGGCATACTGGCTGGGGTGGCCTGGGGGCTGAATGCGGTGGCGGCATCGATGGTGGGTGCCGGTTTGGTGTTGATCGTCTGGGTTTGGCTGACCGGCGGGCTGCATCTGGATGGACTGGCGGATGCCGCCGACGGCTGGATCGGCGGTCTGGGGGATCGGGAGCGGGGCCTGGCGATCATGCGCGATCCCCACAGCGGCCCGGCGGCAGTGGTGGCTGTGACCTTGGTGTTGCTGCTCAAGTTCGCCGCGTTGCAGGTATTGTTGGAGCGTCGGGAGGTGGCGGTATTGTTTTTGCCGTTGTTGCTGGCGCGGGTTGGGCTGGTCGGCATGTTTTTGCGGATGCCTTATCTGCGGGCCAGCGGCATGGGGGCGCTGGCCGCCGGGGCCGTGCCGCGTGTTGCTGGCGCGGGGGTGGTGCTGGGGTGTGCATCGGGGGTGGTGGCCGTGTGGGGGATGACCGGGGTGATGGCGCTGCTGGCAGGCGGGGTGGCGTGGTGGGGGGTGCAGGCCGGTTTGATGCGCCGTTTCGGCGGCTTTACCGGCGATGCCGCCGGGGCGATGTGCGAAATCCTCGAGGCGGTGGTGGTGACGAGCCTGACCTTGGCGTGAGGGGGGGTGGCATGTGGCGCTGGTGGTTGTTGGTCGTGGTGCTGATCCTGCCGGTGGCGGGCTTTTCCGGCGAGGCGCCGGTCGAGCGTCTCGTGACCGTTCCCCTGCAGGCCGATCTGACCGGTTTGTCGGACGGGGAGCGGCGGATGTTGCCTCTGTTGCGCGAGGCGGCCCTGGCTGTGGGATCCGTTTTTCGTCCGGGGGGGTATTTCTATCCGGCGGATTTGACCCGCGAGGCACTGGAAAAGGCCGCCGTCGCCGCTCCACTGCTGACCGATCCCCATACCGTGGTGGTCCGTGGGGCGGACGGACATCTGCAGGCCGTGCCCTATCATCGGGCCTTTGCTCCTGTTCATGAACTGGCCGCCGCCCGTTTGCGCGCCGCCGCCGATCTGGCCGGGGATGCCGGGCTGGCCCGCTATCTGCGGTTGCGTGCCGAGGCCTTGTTGACGGATCGTTATCGGGCAAGCGACATGGCCTGGATGGAGATGCGCGACAACCGTCTGGATCTCATCATCGGACCCGTCGAGACGTATGAGGACCGGTTGCTGGGGGTAAAGGCGGCCCACGAGGCCCTGCTGCTGGTCCGGGACCGGGAGTGGGACCGGCGTCTGGAGGGCTACACCCGGCGTTTGGGGGAGTACCAGAGCCGTCTGCCCGTGCCGCCGGCCTACCGTGCGCAGACGCCTGGGGCCGAGTCGGATCTGGGGGTATACGATGTCCTGCTCATGACCGGGGACGCGGCCCACACCCGACCGATCGCCATCAATCTCCCCAACGACGAGGAGGTGCAGTTGCAAAAGGGGGCGCGGCGTTTGCAGTTGCGCAACGTCATGCGGGCCAAATTCGAGCGGATTCTGTTGCCCATGGCCCGTGAACTGCTCGATGCGGAGTCGTTTGCCCATGTCACATTCGAGGCATTGTTTCTCAATACGCTGTTTCACGAGGTGGCGCATGGTCTGGGGATCAAGAAACTGGTGGACGGTTCCGGCCTGACGGTCACCGATGCCTTGCGGGAGGATGCCTGGATGATGGAGGAGGGCAAGGCCGATGCGCTCTCTTTGTTTCTGGGCGATCAGGACGAGGCGTTGGATCGGGTGGCCGGGTCCGAGGGGAAGACGGCCCGTTATCTGACCGAATTCGCCTCGCTGTTTCGTGCGATCCGTTTTGGGCCGGAGAGTGCCCATGCGCGCGCCAATTTGATACGTTTTAATTATCTGCGCGAGCAGGGGGCGATTGTCCGCACTGCCGGGGGCCGTTATCGCGCCGATCTGGAGCGGATGGAGAGTGCGTCGCGTGCCTTGGCCGAGCGGATTTTGCGTTTGCAGGGGGACGGCGATGCCGAGGGGGTGCGGGAGTTGGAGCGGCGGTATGGCCTTGTCCTTCCGGAACTGGCTGCCGACCTGCGCCGGGTGGAGGAGTTGGCCATTCCGACGGACGTGGCCTTCGAGGAATCATTTTTGCCATTGACTTTCTTCCCCCAACCGGTCAACATGTCGGATCACACGGAGAGATGACCGAGTGGTTGAAGGTGCACGCCTGGAAAGCGTGTGTACTCTAACCGGTACCAAGGGTTCGAATCCCTTTCTCTCCGCCATTTCGTTTTCATTCGTATTCTTTAGTTATTCGCTCTCCGGCGCGCCCTGCAAAAAGATTCCAATAAATTCAAATGTTGGCAAACGGCGTCAAAGAACTCACCGCACCAGTTCTCGCCTATCCAATGCCATTTTCGGCGTCCACCCTCTCCTTTATAGCCTCTCTTCTCCATTTCAACATGTTGCCTCCCATGCCCTGGCGAAACTGGTCGGTCAGATTCACGCCATGATGGGGATCTTGCGAATCGTCGGAGCCCAGTGCCGCTCATTCAGCCATCGGCCAAAATGAGGAGAAAGTTGACCACGAATCCGTGGGATGTTATTATATAAAACAAACATGAAAAATTTTAGATAAGCAAAAATAATCTTATAATTTAAGGTATGATTATTAAATTTAATTAATTACATCTGCCTGAAATTAATAATAAGCATGGCGAGGAGATCAGAACATGACAACCGAAGAAAAGTGTCCGTTCCATCACATCGCCGGCGGCGGTGCCTCGAACAAAGACTGGTGGCCGAACCAGTTGCGAGTTGACCTGCTGAACCAGCACTCGAATAAGTCCGATCCGCTAGGCGAGAGATTCAGCTACACAGAAGAATTCAAAAAACTTGACTACCGGGCGCTCAAGGCCGACCTGGTCAAGCTGATGACGGACAGCCAGGACTGGTGGCCCGCCGACTTCGGACACTACGGTCCCCAGATGGTCCGCATGGCATGGCACGCAGCCGGAACTTACCGCATTCACGATGGCCGTGGCGGCGGAGGTCGGGGTCAGCAGCGCTTTGCACCGCTCAACTCCTGGCCGGACAACGTCAATATCGACAAGACACGCCGCCTGCTTTGGCCTGTCAAGCAGAAATACGGCCAGAGGATCTCCTGGGCCGACCTCTTCATCCTGGCCGGCAACGTCGCGCTGGAATCCATGGGCTTTCGCACCTTTGGTTTCGCCGGAGGTCGCGAGGACGTCTGGGAACCGGACATGGATGTAAACTGGGGAGCGGAGACCAAGTGGCTGGCCGACGACAAGCGCTTCCATGGCAACCGCGAGTTGGACCACAACCTCGCCGCAACCCACATGGGCCTGATCTATGTGAACCCGGAAGGTCCGAATGCCAGTGGGGATTACCTGGCCGCCGCCAAGGACATTCGTGCCACCTTCGGTCGCATGGCCATGAACGACGAAGAGATCGTTGCCCTTATTGCCGGTGGCCATACCTTTGGCAAAGCCCATGGAGCCGCGCCGGAATCCCACAAAGGGCCGGAACCCGAAGCTGCGCCTATCGAGGCGCAGGGCCTGGGATGGATCAGTGACCACGGCAGCGGCCACGGCAAGGACACCATTTCCAGCGGCCTGGAAGTAACCTGGACCAAGACTCCTGCGTTGTGGAGCAACAACTTCTTTGAAATACTGTTCAAGTACGAATGGGAACTCACCCGGTCGCCTGCCGGCGCCAAGCAATGGGTCGCCAAGGACGCGGCAGAGATCATTCCCGATGCCCATGTGCCGGGCAAAATGCACAAGCCTGCCATGCTGACCACCGATCTGACGCTGCGCTTCGATGCGGAATTTGGCAAGATCTCCAAACGCTTTCTGGAAGACCCGCAATCCTTCGCAGAAGCCTTCGCCCGCGCCTGGTTCAAGCTGACCCACCGCGACATGGGTCCGAAGGCGCGCTACCTTGGCCCCGAAGTGCCGAAGGAAGACCTGATCTGGCAGGATCCGCTTCCGGCGGCTATCCACGCACCCACGTCGGCGGACATCGCCGACATCAAGGCGAGGATCGCGGCGTCGGATTTGTCCGTGAGTGAACTGGTGTCCGTGGCCTGGGCATCCGCCTCCACATTCCGCGGCGGTGACAAACGGGGTGGAGCCAACGGTGCTCGCCTAGCCTTGGCCCCGCAAAAGGACTGGGCTGTCAACCAGATTGCTGTCCAGGCATTGCCCAAGCTGATGGAAATCCAGAAAGCTTCGGGGAAGGTCTCGCTGGCCGACGTAATCGTGTTGGGTGGCAACGTGGCCGTGGAACAAGCGGCCAAGGCAGCGGGTGTGTCCATGGATGTGCCGTTCGCGCCGGGCCGCGTGGATGCCACGCAGGCTCAGACCGATATCGAATCATTCGCTGTGCTCGAGCCAGTGGCAGATGGCTTTCGCAACTACAGCAAGAGCAAGATCGGTGTGTCGACCGAAGCCCTTCTGATCGACCGGGCGCAGATGCTGACGCTGACCGGGCCCGAGTTGACCGTGCTGGTCGGTGGGCTGCGGGTGCTGGGCACCAACTTTGACGGCAGCAAGCACGGCGTGTTCACCGACAATATCGGCGTGCTGAGCAACGACTTCTTCGTCAACCTGCTGGACATGGGCACGGAGTGGAGGCCCGTGGATGCCGAGGCAGAACTCTTCGAAGGCAGGGAGAGGAAGAGCGGCAAGGTGAAGCATGTCGCCACCCGCAACGATCTGATCTTCGGTTCCAACTCGGTGTTGCGGGCCTATGCCGAGGTCTACGCCAGTGCTGATGGCAGGGAGCGGCTCGTTAGGGACTTCGTGGCGGCCTGGGTGAAGGTGATGAACCTGGACCGTTTTGACCTTGCCTGATGGCGGCATAGTCAGTGCGAGTGCTTACAAACG
The DNA here is from genome assembly GCA_015231915.1 of Magnetococcales bacterium. Taxonomy (GTDB): domain Bacteria; phylum Pseudomonadota; class Magnetococcia; order Magnetococcales; family Magnetaquicoccaceae; genus Magnetaquiglobus. The sequence goes on along the minus strand of JADGAR010000031.1, from coordinate 4,869 downwards.
AAGAAGAAATATCAAAATAATTACCGGTTCGGCGGACGGAGTCGTGCCGCCGCTGAACCGGCGCGCTAAACAGGTCAGCTACTCTGGCGGTTCTTCTGCCTCCGAGGCAAACGATTCGTGAGACTCTGGACGCTCCACCCTCGATACCTGGATGCCAAAGGCCTGGTCGCCCTATGGCGCGAGGCGTTGTTGGCGCAAGCCGTTCTGCGAGGTGAGACGCGCGGATATCGACACCACCCGCAATTGCTGCGTTTCCAGGAGCAACCTGACCCGCTGGCCAGCATCGCCGGTTATTTGCTGGCCGTCCACCTGGAAGCCAACGAACGCGGTTACCGTTTTGACCTGACGCGCATCACCCAGCCACCCGGACTCGAACAGATCGAGGAGACGCAAGGCCAACTACTCCACGAATGGCAGCATCTCCAACGCAAACTGACGGCGCGCGATCCAGAGACGCTGGCGCGGTGGTCGGCAACTGCCTTCCCCGATGCTCATCCGCTGTTTCGGATCGCGCCCGGAGATGTGCGTTCTTGGAAACGCGGGAGTATGGCTGTCGAGAAAGCCGCATCGATAAGGTGAGGATGGACACCTCCAGGAAAATTGTCCACTTTGTACCTGCTTGTCGGTGCTGTTATTGACAGCGGTACGCCAGAGGGGACGCCCTTGGCATGTGTTGCCCAAAGGGGTCAAAGTCAGAATCAAGAACAAAGGCTGCCAGAAGCATAAACGGGGACCGAAACGGCCTAATATAAGGCTCTGCAAACCCCATTCCGTTCAGATTGGCTTAAGGAGACTCCCGTATAATGCCATGCTCACGGGCGGGCAGATCTGACGGGGACTGCCAGAAGCCCCCTGGATCTCCGTCCAGTTGACAACATTGTTTTTTTAAGGAATTTCGTCATGACCAGATCGCATTCGCCATCCCGGTTCCATCCCGAGTCATGGCTGCCCGTGCTCGCAACCCTGCGCCATTACCGGTTCAACGATCTGCCTGGAGACCTGGTGGCTGGCCTGAGCGCCTGCGTGGTGATGATTCCTTCGGTGATCGCCTATGCCGAACTGGTCCATATGCCGCCCATCACCGGTCTTTATGCCGCCCTGGCTGCATCCGTGGGGTTCGCGCTTTTTGCTTCCTCCCGTCAGGTTATCGCCGGACCGGATGCCGCCATCGGCCTGCTGGCAGGAACGGCCATCCTGCCTCTGGCGGCGGGAGATCCGGGGCGCATTCCGGAGTTGGCTGCCACCCTGGCGCTTTTGTCCGGAGTGATCCTGCTGCTGGCCGCACGGTTGCGGGTGGGAACCATCGCCGATTTTCTCTCCCGTCCGGTACTGATTGGCTATCTGAACGGTGCCGCTCTGATCCTTGCTTCCACCCAGTTGGGCAAGCTGTTTGCCATCAAGACCACGGGAGAGGATTTCTTTCCATTGCTCTGGCAGATTATAGAAAATCTGCATAATACCCACCGTCCCACATTTCTGGTGGGCATTTCCCTGATCCTGTTCATGGTGATTCTAGGGCGCGTGGCGCCGCGCATTCCCGGTGCCCTGGTGGTATCGGCGTTGGGCATCCTGGGGACGCTCTATTTCGGTTTTGGAGAGATGGGGGTGGCCCTGGTGGGAGATGTCCCTTCAGGGACTCCTGGGCCGGTGTTGCCTCTGTTTCATTGGTCGGACATCCCGGTGCTCGCTCCCGCCGCCATGGCCATCGCATTTCTCGCCTTTTCCGATGGCATCCTCCTGGCCCAGGCGTTCGCGGAAAAAAACCGGCACGAGATCAACCCCAATCGCGAACTTACCGCGTTGGGCATGGCCAACATCGGCGCCGGCCTGTTGCAGGGTTTTCCTGTGTCCGCCAGTTCCTCCCGCACGGTGATCGTGGATGCCACTGGCGGCAAGACCCAGGTGGCGCAACTGGTGGCGGCAATGGGTCTGCTGCTGTTCCTGGTCTATTTGACCGGGCTGATCTCCTTACTGCCCAAGGTGGCTCTGGGATCAATCCTGATCGTCACCGCCATGGGCATGCTGGAAATCAAGGCCATGGTGGATCTCTACCGCATGGACCGTTTCGAGTTCTTCATGGCTCTGATGGTCATCCTCGCCATTCTGGTGGCGGGTGTGGTGCCCGGCATTCTGTTGGGGCTGCTCATCTCCCTGATCGGCGTGATCGTGGAGATCTCCCGTCCGGGAGATGCCGTGCTGCGCCGTCTCGGCCCCGGCAAGAAGTTTCATGATCTCGGCGGTGAAGGGTACAACGGGGAGAGTCTGCCGGGATTGATCATCTACCGGCTTTACGCGCCGCTAATCTTCGCCAATGCCCGGCACGTCATGACCCGTCTGCGGCAGTTGGTGAACGATGCCCCCACGCCGGTGAAATGGCTTGTGATTGACGCGCAATCCATCACCGACATGGACATCACCGCTGCCCAACGGTTTGCCGAGCTTTACCGGGAGCTTGGCGAGGCGGGCATCAACGTCAAGGTGGCGGATGCGCCCCGTCCATTCCACCTGCAACTCGAAAAGGTCGGCTTGACCGGAACCATGGACGATCAGCATTTTTATGTGTCCGTGAAAAAGGCCGTGGAGGACTACGAGGCCATGAACAACCCGGTGCGGGAGGTCCGCCTGGTGGTGCGGGACAACATTGACGAATCCGGGGAATCAGAGGGTGCGAGTGAACCCCTGGAACTGCTGTTCCGACGGGTGGGTTCCAGCATGATGGTCTCCTGTTCCTGTTCCCAGGCTGATGAGTTCGCGTTTTGTACGCATCGCATGGCCATTCTCACGGGCGACCTGACGAAGATCACCCTGCTGGATGGCTCGGAGCGGGACGTGGAGGAGATCATGGAGATGATGCGCGGCACCGATGTGGACGTGGCCTTGCAGAATCTGATCGCCGCAGATCGTGCCATGCAGACCGCGAGCCGGGAACTGTTCCAGGCCAGGGAGGCGTTCGGCAAGGCCATGAACGATTGAGACCAATGCGCATTCAAGGGGGAGCGAAACGCCTTTCTTAACTTGAGAGGGTGCAAACAACTATGAAAAGGATTTGACAAGGAACCGAATCCGGAACGGATGCGTCAATTGGCGGCCTTCGTGCAAGTGGTGTTTGATCTCCATGAGCGACAAGTCTTTTACAGAGATGACGAACCGTCACCTTGCCCAACATCCATTTGAGCAGCACCAAATCGGTTCGCGTTGACTGCCGTTCCGGTTGTCATCCCTCTTTCTTCCGGCTGCCGCTCCTGGGGGCCAGGCCTTCGCCGTGCAGCAGGTCGGAGGGGGCGGTGTCTCCCCTCAGGGGCAGGCGAAACAGCAGAAAGATCGTCACCAGGGCCACCACGGCGTATACCTGGCCAATGGTGAAAAGAATCTCCTGCCAGGGGAGGGGCAGGGCCTCGAAGTCGGAACCGGGGGGCAGCAGGTCCTGATAGCGGGTGATGATTTTTTTCAAACCTTCATCCAGCAGATAACGCAACGCCGGGATCATGCCGAAGACCGCGAGAATCCCGGCGGTGATGGTGGCCAGGAGCATCTGCCACAACAACTTGCCGTAAATCCCCGTCCAGGTGAAGCCCCGACTCAGCAGAATGCCGTAATGATGCCTGCGGTGACCGATGAGCGTGCCCGCCTGGGCCAACAGCAAGGCGCCCAGAAAAATCCCGAAGGTGATGGCATAGGCCGGGGTCATGGTGGCCAGCAGGTCGCTCAAGAGATTGAACCGGTTGAGCGCGTCCTGATACATGGAGTGGATGTTGAAGGCCGGTCGGCCATCCCGGGTGCGAACCGCCATCAGGGAGCGGATCCCCTTGCTCAGACGGGTGGGGTCCGGCATGTAGACCCGCACCGCCGCAAACGAGGTGCCCGAATCCGTCACGTCCCAGGGGGCGTGAATCAACGGTTGACCGGCCTTGGGCCGTCCATTGGGGCAGAGGCTCTCCCGCAGAGGGTTGTCCTGGGGCAGGCGGTGACACGGCAGCCATAAACGGTGGTTGTCGTCATGATTGATCACGTCCCACCCCTCCTCGCCGCCCAACTGGCGCTGCAAGGGGGCGGCGGCAGGCAGGGTCGGGCGCGGGCAGCGATCCTCCGGGATCTTGGGCAGCCCCAGCAGGCCGGATTTCGTCAGTTCCTCCTGAAGACACTGGGCATGAGCCGTGATCTCGCCACGGGGATAGGATGCCGCAGTGAGACGCCGGTACTCCTCCTGGTCGCCCATCCCCTTGGATTTGACATCGAAGCGGATCTCCGGATAGTGAAAGGCCGCCAGCAAGGCGTGATAGGTGGTCAGCGGAAACAGGAACGCCACCTTTTCCATCGCCGGGATGTGATGCACCCAACGCACCCGGAACGGGACCAGTTCCTCGGCATTGCCGATGCCCACATCCAGCCAGATGGCGTCCAGGGCGTTGCGCAACGAATTCCCCGGCGGCTGGTCCGGCAGACGGCGCAGCTTTTTCTGACGCAGGATCGGTTGTACCGCCTCCTTGTAGGATTCGTAGTTGAAGCCCTCGGCAAACACCGATTCGCTCAACACCACGGTCAACGGGAGTCCCAGCCAGCCGTCGTTTTTCTGGTCGCCCTCCTCGGTCCAATCCTTGGGGAGTTCCAGGTTCCACAAGGGATCCTTCGGGTAGACCGCCCAGCCGATCCAGGGGGTGCCGCTGTCCCAGGTGGTGGCTCCGGGCATGCGGATCCTGGGCGAGGCATCCCCCACCTGTCGGTAGGGATGGGTGGAGATGCCGAAGGTCTCGCCGGGAATCCGTTTTTCCATCTCCTTGAGGCGGCCCAGGAGGTCGCTGCCGATGCCCGCCTGGTTCTCCCAGTGGGAGGTGACCCAGACCGGCACCCCATGGACCGGGTGCTGCTGCG
>JADGAR010000030.1 GCA_015231915.1 Magnetococcales bacterium | reverse complement strand
CACCCCCTCGAAGTAACACTTGATGGAATCCTTGGGCAGCCCCACCGCGCCGAACAGCCGGGAGATCTCCCCGCCCAGCATGGCGCCCACGGTGCGATCGGTATTCTGGATCGGCAGGCGGATCTCGATGGGCCGCAGATTCTCGAAGACCCGTTTCGCCAGATCCAGCAACTGGTGGTCCAACACCTTGTCGATGCCGTGATCCTGCGTCTGCACGCAGCGGGTCGCAATGTTGGAGGGGGCGTCCGGTTTTTCCAGCAGCGGCGTGAGATCAAGCCCCTTGGACTTCCAATGGGTGATCGCCTCGTTCACCAGCAGGTGACCCGACTGGCCGACCATCTCGTCGATGGTGCGAAATCCCATGCGGGCCATGATCTCCCGGGCCTCGTTGGCCACGAAATAGAAGTAGTTGACCAGATGCTGCGCCTGTCCCAGGAACTTCTTGCGCAGCTCCAAAGACTGGGTGGCCACCCCCACCGGACAGGTGTCCAGATGGCACTTGCGCATCATGACGCACCCCATCACCACCAGGGGCGCGGTGGCGAAACCGAACTCCTCGGCCCCCAGCAGGGCGGCCACCACCACGTCGCGACCGGTGCGCAGCTGACCGTCGGTCTGCAGGCGGACCCGGCCCCGCAGGTCGTTGAGCACCAGGGTCTGCTGGGTCTCGGCCAGACCGAGTTCCCAGGGAGCGCCAGCGTGCTTGATGGAACTCAGCGGACTGGCCCCGGTGCCCCCATCCCCGCCGGAGATGAGAATCATGTCCGCGTGTCCCTTGGCAACCCCAGCCGCCACGGTCCCCACCCCCACCTCGGAGACCAGCTTGACCGAGACCCGGGCGCGGGGATTGACGTTCTTGAGGTCGAAGATCAACTGGGCGAGATCCTCGATGGAGTAGATGTCATGGTGGGGCGGCGGGCTGATGAGGGTCACGCCCGGCGTGGTGTTGCGGGTGCGGGCGATGGTCTCGGTGACCTTGTGGCCGGGGAGTTGCCCCCCCTCGCCGGGCTTGGCCCCCTGACAGATCTTGATCTGCATCTCGTCGGAGTTGGCCAGGTAGTGGCTGGTGACCCCGAACCGTCCCGCCGCGACCTGCTTGATGGCGCTGCGGGCCAGGTCGCCGTTGGGCCGGGGCAAAAAGCGCGCCGGATCCTCGCCCCCCTCGCCGGTGTTGGAGCGTCCGCCCAGGCGATTCATGGCGATGGCCATGGTCTCGTGGGCCTCCTTGGAGATGGAGCCGAAGGACATGGCCCCGGTCACGAACCGCTTGACGATGGCGGAGGCGGGTTCCACTTCGTTGATGGCCAGCGGTTCGTCGGCCTCCTTGAGCTGGAACAGGCCGCGCAGGGTGCATTGCGCCCGGTCCTGGTCGTTGATCAGGCGGGCGAACTCCCGGTAGAGCTTGAAATTGTCCTCGCGGGTGGCCTGCTGGAGCCTGGCGATGGTCTCCGGAGTCCACATGTGGCGCTCGCCGTCGTGGCGAAATTTGTAGTCGCCGCCCACGTCCAGCAGTTCGCGCATGCCGGTGATGCCGACCAGGGCGCGCTTGTGACGGGCGAGGGTCTCCCTGGCGATGCCGCTCATGCCCACGCCGTCCAGGCGCGAGAAGGTCCCGGTGAAGTGCCGTTCCAGGAAACGCCGGTTGAGGCCGATGGCCTCGAAGATCTGTGCCCCGCAGTAGCTGCGCAGGGTGGAGATCCCCATTTTGGAGAAGATTTTCAAAAGGCCCTTGCCGATGGCCTTGATGTAGTTGTACCTGGCCTTTTCCGGGGTGATCCCCTCCTGGAGCAGACCGCGCCCGGCCAGGTCGTCGAGGGTTTCGTAGGCCAGATAGGGGTTGATCGCCCCCGCGCCGTAGCCGAGCAGCAGGGCGAATTGGGAGACCTCGCGGGCCTCGCCGGTCTCCAGGATGATGCTGGCCGCGCCCCGGGTGCCGGAGCGGATCAGGTGGTGATGCACGGAAGAAACCGCCAGCAGGGAGGGAATCGTCGCCTGGCGGGGTCCGACGCCCCGATCGCTGAGGATGATCAGGCTGATGCCGTCCTCCACGGCGTTGGAGACCTCCTCGAAGAGGAGCGAGAGGGCGTTTTTCATGGCATCCTCGCCATCCTCCGCGTCGAAGAGGGTGGAAAGGGTGCGCGCGCGGAGTCCGTCGCTGTCGATGACGCGGATCTTTTCCAGTTCGGCGTTGGTAAGGATCGGGTGGGGCAGCCAGATGCGGGCCACGTGTTTGGGGGTCTCTTCCAGGAGGTTGCCCACCGGGCCGAGTTGGGTGAAAAGACTCATGACCAGCTCTTCGCGGATGGGATCGATGGCCGGATTGGTCACCTGGGCGAAGAGCTGCTTGAAATAGTTGAACAACAGCACCGGACGGTCGGAGAGTACCGCCAGGGCGGCGTCGTTGCCCATGGCGCCGACCGGTTCCTGGGCCTCGTTGGCCATGGGGGTCAGCAACATCGAGAGATCTTCCTCGGTATAGCCGAGGATGCGCTGGCGCAGGCGCAAAGGCTGGGTATCCTGCCGTTCCGGGCCGCCGTCGGCAAGGGTGGAAAGCTGCTTGAGGTGATCGTCGAGCCATTGACGGTAGGGTTGCCGCGCAATCATGGAGGCCTTGATTTCGGCGTCGTCGATGATGCGGCCTTCCATGAGGTCGATGACGAACATGCGGCCCGGCTGGAGGCGTCCCAGTTTGACCTCCTCTTCGGGGGGGAAGGGGATGGTGCCGGCCTCGGAGGCCATGACGCACAGGCCGCTCTTGGTGACCAGGTAGCGGGCCGGGCGCAGGCCGTTGCGGTCGAGGGTGGCGCCGATGTAGCGACCATCCGTGAAGGCAACGGCGGCGGGGCCGTCCCAGGGTTCCATCAGGGCGCCGTGATACTGGTAGAAGGCCTTGCGGTCGTCCTCCATCTGCTGGTGATTCTCCCAGGCTTCGGGGATCATCATCATCATGGCGTGGGGCAGGGAGCGACCGCTGATGACCAGGAATTCCAGGGCGCGGTCGAAACTGGCGGAGTCGGACAGCCCTTCCGGGACGATGGGAAAGAGTTTTTTGATATCCTCGCCGAAGAGATCCGAGGCGAGCGCCGCTTCGCGGGCGCGCATCCAGTTGATGTTGCCGCGCAGGGTGTTGATTTCGCCGTTGTGGCAGATCATGCGGAAGGGATGGGCCAGTCCCCAGGTGGGAAAGGTGTTGGTGGAGTAACGCTGGTGGACCATGGCGAAGGCGGTCGTCAGGGTCTGGTCGGAGAGATCCGGGTAGTAGGCGCGCACCTGCTCGGCCAGAAACATCCCTTTGTAGACCAGGGTGCGGCAGGAAAAGCTGGAAATGTAGAAGGATTTGACCTCTTCCCGACCATAGCCGAGCACGGCGTTCTCGACCCGGCGGCGGATGATGTAGAGCTTGCGTTCCAGCCACATGGGGTCGGCGTTGGCGGGACGGTTGCGCACGCCGACGAAGGCCTGGCGGATGACCGGTTCCGCGCCCTTGGCCGTGAAGCCGATGCGGGCCTGGCGGCTGATCGGGACATTGCGCCACCCCAGGAAGAGTTGTCCTTCCTCGGCGGTCATCTGTTCCACCAGTCGTTCGCAGGAGGCGCGCAGATCCTTGTCCTTGGGCAAAAAGATCATGCCCACGCCGTAATCCCCTTCCGGGGGGAGCTGGATGGAGAGCTTCGCGGTTTGCGCCCGCAGGAAGGCATCGGGGATTTGGATCATGATACCGGCGCCGTCGCCGGTGAGGGGATCGGCGCCCGCCGCGCCCCGATGGGTCAGGTTGACCAGGACGTTGAGTCCCATGCGTACCACGTCGTGGCTTTTCTGGCCGTTGATCCGGGCGACAAAGCCGACGCCGCAGGCGTCGTGTTCCAGTGCGGGATCGTACAGCCCCTGTTTCTCGGGCAGACCGTGCTTGGACATCGTGATTCCTTGTGAAAAATCGCAAAAATCCGCGGTTCGTGACTATGGATCGTGGCCGGATCCTCAATCAGCCTAGCAAATCGGTGAGGGATCCGTCAACCATGCCCGTTTTCATGGCGCCGGAGACGCGGGAACTCATTGGAAGACGGCTTGCAAGGTTTTGGCATCCAGAATGCGAGCGGTCCAGGCGCTCAACTCCTCCAGTCCGGCAGAGTTTACTTTGTTCATGATCTCTTTGGGGAGTGTTCCGAAACGCAATTGCAGAAGTTGCAGCAGCGTTTCCGCCTTGCCTTTTTGCAAACCTGTCTGATGGCCTTCCTGAAGTCCGGCTTCCCTGCCTTTGGCCTCGCCGATGCGTTCCACGCTCGTTATGTATGGCATGTTCCGTTCCTCCTCGTATTGTTGCCATGGGGTGTCGAACTCGTCCTTAGCTCATGGGATCGCATGGCGCAACTCTTCTTCCCGCCCCTCCCGTTCCACCCGCAACATCAACTCCGTGCCGGGCGACAGCCCCCGGACCCTCCTGGCCAGGGCGTGGCGGGATGTCAGCGGCTGGCCGTTGAGCGCCAGCAGGCGATCCCCGGCGCGCAGCCCCATCCGTTCGGCCAGGGAGTCGGGCATGACCATGGTGACCAACACCTTTGCCGGCTCCTTGTCGTCCATGGTGATGCCCAGTTGCACCGGAGGAGGGGGCTCCGGGGTGGCGGGAGTCCCCCAGGCGAAGTCGCCGGCATCCCGGTCGATGCGGGATTCCGCGCCGCTCCAGGGCAGCAGGGTCACGATGTCGGTCACGCCGCGTCCCCGCAGTTGATGCACAATGCCATGACCGCCCAGCAGATGACCGTTCCCCGCCAGCCCCACCACCAGGTCGTCCGGATGGGCGTCGCTCCACCGCTTGATGCGGTCGGCCATCACGCTGTCCCACACCCCCTGCGCCTCGACAAAATGATCGAACTTGCCGCTGTGCGACATCATGGGATGGGCATTGAACACCTCCTCCAGCATCATCCGGTAGGCCGGCGTCGCGGGACAGACCGGCGGCAGAGTGTCCCTCAGTTCGATCTCCACCCCGGCCAGCCCCTTCTTGCGCACCTGCGTCACGTTGTCGCGCCGGGTGTTCATGGCCAGCAACGGAATCCGCTCCTCTCTGGCGTAACGCAATATGGGCAGATAGAGTCCGGCGTCGAAGCCCCAGGTGAAATACCACTCCACCGCGTCCAGAAAGGCCTCTTCCTCCAGTTCCCCGGCAACCCAGCGGTCCAGTTGCGGCTGCAGGTGGCCGGGAAACATCTCCATGGCCACCACCATTGCCGGTCGCCTGGCCCGCAACTCCCGGATCAGGGTCAATTGCACCTCATGATGGGCCGGGTTGTCGTGGGCCTCGCCGATCAGCACCACCCGATGCCGGGACAAGGTTTGCACCAGTTCCTCCCGGGTCACCGCCGTCTGGTCCGACAGGCGCAACAGGACATTCTCGTCGATGGCCAGGGGTCCCATGACACTCCATTGATACCAGGCAAATAACAACATAAATGGTAAAAAGGTCATTTCACATCCATTCGGCAAAGAAGCCGCGCAAAAGTTCCGTCACTTCCCCTGCCACCCTGGGATCGACGAATACCCTTGCCACCCGACGCCGGCATCCCCCCAGAAAATGAATCCGGGGCGAAACCTCCTCTGCGGGCCGGGGAGGGCCGGGTCCGTCGCTCACCAGGACCGGGTCCGCGCGTCCCACCGCGTACTGAAGATGGGCATACGGCGCCCGCTCCAGCCGGTCCACCAGCGCCAGCAACCGCAAGGGCAAGTCGATGGTCGTTCCGCTTTCCGCGTCTGGTACCCGCAGTTTTTCCTCGCCATGCCTGCGGAGGCATTCGTCCACCCGATCCGCGATGGCCGGGTCGTGGATGACATCGGTCTGCCGGCCCTCCATCCGCCAGGAGATCCGCCGGTAAATCGGGCCTCGGTCCCGGAACAGGCGGCATTTCCAACGCAGTTCGGCCTGCATGGGAGAGCGGGGCGCAAGCTCGGCCCAGTGGCCCAGGGCATAATCCAGCACCATGTCGTCCAGGCGCAGGAAATCCTCCAGCGGCAACGCGCCGCCCCCCCCCAGGATCTCCAGAAACCGCCGCAGCACCGGTGGCGAACCGTCGGGCAGCCCCTCCGTGCCCATCAAGTGGTCCAGCAGCCGGAAAATGTGGATCAGCAACGCCTCCAGGGCACGCACCGTCTTGTGGTCGTAAACCTGACGGTACATGTCGTCGCGGGCCGCCACGTAACTCTCCAGGGCGGCGGGTCCCTTGGAGAGATCCACGCACAACCGCGCCACCCCGTCGATGGCGCGCACCCGCAGACTGTGCAACAGCCACTCCAGGTCGTAACGGCCATAGCCGACCCCGGTGAAATGGGCGTCCCGCAACAGGTAATCCATCCGGTCGGCATCCAACTGGCTGGAGATCACCTGGCGCCCGAAACCGGCGGCTGCGCTGCCCTCGACGCGGCCCCACACCCCGGCCAGGCCGTGCAGAAAGGACGCCTCCTCCAGCCCCAGGCGAACGCAATGACGCCGGATCGTCTCCCGGATCGGCTCCCACCCCGCGACGATCCGCCAGCCCCGCGCCTCGTGGCTCTCCAGACCGGCGTGCAGGTGATCGAAGACATGGGAGTAGGGACCATGGCCGATGTCATGGAACAACGCCGCCACCTTGACCTGCAACATCTCCTCGCGGGAGAGCGCATGGGCCGGGGCGAGGGTGGCCAGGATCCGTTTGGCCAGATGCATCACCCCCAGGGAGTGGGAAAAACGGGAGTGCTCCGCGCATGGGTAAACCCGCGCCGCCGGACCCAACTGGCGGATGCGCCTGAGACGCTGCATGGGCGCCAGATCGATGAGATCCAGCAGCATGCCGTCGCCCCATTCCGCCGGATCCTCAGCCGGACCTTCCCGTTCCCGGTGCAGGGAGATCATGTTGTGCACCGCGTCGCGGAAGACCTTGTGCGTCATGCCAGCGGCAGACCCCGCAATCTGGCCCAGGCGGTGCGGTATTTTTTCAGCCGCAGCCAGTCGTTCTCCTGGCACTGGTGATCCAGTCGGCGGATGTCCATGTTGTCTTCCAGGTCCAGCAGTTTGACCTTGCGGGCCAAAGGATGGGGAAGGATGCGCGCGAGATAGTCGTCATAGGACTCTTCCGGGCGATGGGTGAGCCGGTCGAGGGCCTCGATCACCGTCGGAGAAAAACCCATGGCCCGCAAGTCGTCCAGGGTGACATGGGTGTCTTCCACCACGTCGTGCAGGATCGCGACGATCCGTTCCTCCTCCCCGTCCAGGCGCAGCATCAGCCGCATGGGGTGGAGGATGTAGGGTTGTCCCACCTTGTCCGTCTGGCCCTTGTGGGCATCGACCGCCAGGGCGATGGCCGCATCCAGGGTGGTCATCAGGCGATCTCCAGCATGCGGTTGAGCGCCACCCGGGCGGAAGCCGCTTCCCGCTCCGGCACGGAAATGCTGTTCACCACCTCGCCTTGCGCCAGATTTTCCATGGTCCAGCACAGGTGTTGGGCATCGATGCGGAACATGGTCGAGCACATGCAGATCGTGGGACACAGGAAATGGATGCCCTTGTCCGGCATTTCGTTCTTGAGTCGGTTGACCAGGTTCAATTCCGTGCCGATGGCCCACTGCGTCCCGGCGGGGGCATCCCGGATCGTCTGCTGGATGATCTCCGTGGAGCCGAGATGATCGGCCATGCGGCACACCTCGAAGTCGCATTCGGGATGGACAATCACCTGGATGCCCGGAATCCGGGAGCGGAAGAGTTCCACGTGGGCCGGTCGGAACATCTGATGCACCGAGCAGTAGCCGTCCCACAGGATCACCTTGGCGCGACGCAGCGTTTCCGGGTCATGGCCGCCCAGTTCCCGTTCCGGATTCCACACCACCATTTCGTCCAGGCCGACCCCCAGGGTGAAGGCGCTGATGCGTCCCAGGTGCTGATCCGGAAAGAACAATACCTTCTCCCGTTGCGCGAAGGAGCGGGAGAGGACCTTGACCGCGTTGGAGGAGGTGCAGACCACCCCGCCGTGTTCTCCGCAAAAGCCCTTGAGATCGGCCATGGAGTTGACGTAAGTGATTGGTGTGACGCTGCTTTCCACGTCCATCACCCCGCCCAGGGCGCGCCAGGCGGTTTTCACCCTGGCCAGATCGGCCATGTCGGCCATGGAGCAGCCGGCGGCCAGGTCGGGGAGGAGCACGGTCTGGTGTGGCGCGGAGAGAATGTCCGCCACCTCGGCCATGAAGTGGACGCCGCAGAAGACGATGTATTCGGCCTGGGTGCGCGCCGAAGCCAGTCGGGAGAGCTTCAGCGAATCACCGGTCAGGTCGGCGAACTTGTAGACCTCTTCGCGCTGATAGTGATGGCCGAGAATCACACACCGTTCTCCCAGGGTTGCCTTGGCCACGCCAATCCGGGTATCCAGTTCGGCATCGGAGAGTTCATAATAGGGTTCCAGAGGTATCATGGTCCACTTCCCGGTTGAAAATGCAGATGAACCAGTTTAGCAATCCTTGGGTGGAACTGAAAGAGTCCTTGCGCGCCCATGCCTTGGCCAGCGGATTCGATGTGGCCGGTTTCGCCGCACCCCGGCCTCCTCCCCGTGGGGAGTATCTGGCCACCTGGCTCGCCCGTGGCTGGCATGGCGGCATGTCCTGGATGGCGCGGCGTCCGGATTCCCGGATCGATCCCGTCTCCCTCATGGCCGGGACCGGGGTGATCCTGGTGCTGGGGGTCAATCAGTGTCCGCCGTTGCGGCCCGAGGCGTTTGCCACCTACGCTTGCCACGCGGATTATCATGATCTGTTGCAAAGGGGGGTGCAAGATCTCGGGGCATGGCTGACGGAAAAAGTGGGGCATCCGGTGGCCATGCGGGTGTGCGTGGACAGCGCTCCGCTCATGGAAAAGCCGCTGGCGGTGGCAGCCGGGCTGGGGTGGCAGGGAAAGAACGCCCTGCTGGCGACACGGGAGTTCGGCTGTTGGCTGATGCTGGCGGAATTGCTCATCGGCCTGCCGCTCCCTCCGGACGCGCCGGACGGGGGGCATTGCGGCGACTGTGACGCCTGTCTGTCCGCCTGTCCCACCGATGCCCTGCGCGAGCCTTACCGGCTGGATGCCTCGCGCTGTCTGGCCTACTGGACTGTCGAGAGCAAAGGGGCCATCCCCCTTGACATGCGCGAGGCGATGGGGACGCGGGTTTTCGGCTGCGACGCGTGCCTGGCGGGCTGCCCATGGAACCGCTTCGCTCCGGTTGCCCGCCGGGTGGAGTTCCTGCCCCGTCCGGAGCTGTCCGGTGCGGCGTGGGAGGTATGGGCCACCCTGGACGAGGAGCGGTTCGGGCATCTGTTCGGCGACACCCCTTTGCGGCGTCTGGGACGGATTCGCTTCCTGCGCAATGTGGCCGTGGCCCTGGGCCATGCCGAACATCCGGAGCGCATCGCTTTGTTGGCGGGATTGCTGGCGCACGCCTCGCCCCTGGTGCGGGGTCACGCGGCCTGGAGTTTGGGCAGAATCGCGCGCGCGGCCAGCCCAGGGGATCGGCTGGCCGCAGGCATGGCTTGCGACCTGTTGAACGCGCGCGAAGCGGCGGAAGCGGACGACACGGTCCTGGCCGAGATCCGTCAGGCCCGAATGTTCACGGCGCCGGTGTGATCCGCCCAGGGATCGCTTTGGCTGTCCTGCATGGCCATCAGGTAGCGGGTGACCGCCACCGGGGCGGTGCGTGCCAGGCGGACATGTCGTTCCACCTCGACCTCCAGGGGTTCGCGTTGCCCGGAGCCTCCGGCGGTTCCGGTGGAGGGCGTCGCTTCCTTTTGGCTCTCCTCGGCAGCCCGACGCGCCTTTTCCATCTGGGCGGCGAGGGATTGGATGGAGACAATGTCCTGCCGGGGCGCTCCTTCCGGAGGGGGCGGGGATGGCGCGGCGTTGCGCTGTTCCTCGGGGGCGGGTGGAGGAACGTTGTTGGTATTGTTTTGCAGTGCGTTGATCATGAGCAGGTACTCCTCACGACAAGAAAGCTTTCACTCCCATGGTAAATTCATCGGCAGAAACCCGTGCGGGGTTAAATGATTTTTTCATGGTGTCGCATGATTTTGCAACAGGCGGCCCAGGGCGGCGCCGGGGTCGGCCTCCTTCATGAAGGATTCCCCGATGAGCAGGGCGAACACCCGATGTTCCATCAGGGCGCGCACGTCGTGCGCGTCGCGGATGCCGCTTTCCGCCACCACGATCCGTTGCGGTTCCACCCGGCGGGACAGCCGGAACGTGGTGGCCAGGTCGGTGACGAAGGTCTTGAGATTGCGGTTGTTGATCCCGATCAGCGGGGTGACGAGGTCATGTGCCAGTTCCAGTTCGGCCTCGTCGTGGACTTCCACCAGGACATCCATGCCCAGTTCCCGGGCTGCGGCTTCCAGTTCCAGGGCCTGGTTGCGCTCCAGGGCGGCCATGATGAGGAGCACGGCGTCCGCGCCCAGCCAGCGGGATTCGGCGATCTGGTACGGATCATAAAGGAAATCCTTGCGCAAGACTGGCAGGAAAACCCGCTCGCGGATGCGGGCGACAAAGGCGCCGTCTCCCTGGAAGAAATCCCGGTCGGTCAGGCACGAGATGCAGGTTGCGCCATTGTCGGCGTATCCTTGCGCGATGGCATCGGGGTGGAAGGGGAGATGCGCCGGGTGGATGCGTCCCTTGGAGGGAGAGGCCAGTTTGACCTCGGCGATCACGGCGGGTTCTTCTGCATATACCCGTTCTTGCAGGGCGCGGGCGAAGCCGCGTGGCGGGGGGGTGCCACGGCAGTCGGCCAGCAGTTGGGATTCGGGGCGCAGGCGGCGGGCGGCGGTCACCTCTTCGCGTTTGCGGGCCATGATGGTGTCGAGAATGTCGGCCATGGCGGGTCTCAGGGATCTTTTGGCGAATGGGAGAGAAAAACGAGGCGGGTCAGGCGTTCCATGGCCTGGCCGGAGTCCACGGCATTGGCGGCCAGCCGGATGCCGTCGGTGAGATCCTGCGCCTTGTCGGCCACCATCAGGGCCGCTGCGGCGTTGAGCAGGGCGATGTCCCGATGCGGCCCTTGTTCTCCGTTCAGAATCCGGCGGGTGATGTCGGCGTTGCAGGCAGCGTCGCCTCCTTTCAGTTCGGAGGGCGCGGTGCGGCGGATGCCGACGGTTTCCGGTTCCAGCATGAGGGTGGTGATCGTGCCGTCGGGGTGGAGTTGGGCGATGCGCGTCGTGCCGGTGGTGGTGATTTCGTCCAGGCCGTCCAGGCCGTGGACCACCATGGCGCGTTGCGATCCCAGGCGTCCGAGGGTGCGGGCCACGGGTTCGACCCATTTTTCGTGGAACACCCCGATCAGTTGCCGTGCGGCTCCCGCCGGATTGGTCAGTGGTCCAAGAAGATTGAAAATGGTGAAAAAACCGAGTTCCCGGCGCGGTCCCATGGCGTGTTTCATGGCCCCGTGATGGCGGGGGGCGAAGAGGAAGCCCACCCCCGCCTCGCGCAGGCAGCGTTCCACCATGGGGGGTTCCAGGTCGATGTTCACGCCCAGGGCGAGCAGCACGTCTGCCGAGCCGCTTTTCGAGGTGATGGAGCGGTTGCCGTGCTTGGCGACCGTCACCCCGCAGGCTGCGACGATGAAGGCGACGGTGGTGGAGATGTTGAAGGTGCCCAGTCCGTCGCCGCCGGTTCCGCAGGTATCCACCACCACGCCTTCTCCGGCGTTCACCCGCAGCGCCTTGGCCCGCATGGCTTGCGCCGATCCGGCGATCTCGTCCACGGTTTCGCCTTTCATGCGCAGCGCGGTCAGATAGGCGCCGATCTGGGCATCGGTCACCTCGCCGGACATGATGCGCTCCATCATCCAGCGCGCCTCCTCCTGGGAGAGGGATTGGCCATAGACCGTGCGGGCGAGAATCTCCTTGATCTCCATGGGGACTCCTTGTGGCGAAGTGGGTGATTTTGTGGAAAAGGCTTTATTTTATGGTTTTTTTTCCAGTCTGTCAAAGTGCGGGACCCGGTTGGTGGGGGATTGTATTGGCATGCATTTGGCATTGATTTGCCATCCAACATTCCAGTGTGAGTCGCAACAGGAGGCAAGATGCAACCCGTCAGCGTCGTTGATCCGGGGAGGTGGCTCCCGTTTTTCTGGCAATTGCCCGTCTGCCTGTGGCTGCTGCTCATGCCCCTGGCTGCGGGGGCGGGGGAGGGTTGTCTCGTCGGCTTCGATGTCGGCTCCTCCGGGGTGCGGGCCGGGGCGGACCATCTGGAAAAAATCGCCAGGGTCAAGATCGACTACCTGGAGGATGTCTGGCCAGACAACCGCATCGACGTCACCAACGAGGCCAGCATCGCCGCCTTCCGGGAGTTGCCGAAAGAGATCGGCGTGTCGGGGAGTTGCGCCGCCGTGGCGGGGGGGTATTCCGCCTGGCGCCATGCCATGGAAAAGGGCAGGCCGACCGATGTGGCCGCCACCCTGGCCACCTTCCGGCAGCGCACCGGGGTCCACTTTTTCGTCATCCCCCAGGAGGTGGAGGGAGGCTATGCCTATCTTGCCGCGCAACGCATCCTGAAAGAAAGGCTGCAAACCCCCTTCGTCCTCGATATCGGCGGCGGCAGCATGCAGTTCGCCAGCCTGCGGAATGGCTGGGGGGCGCCCCTTGGCCAGAAATCCTGGCGCAAAAGGTTTTGCCAATCGGTCAAACAACTCGCCGATCCCAACTGTGCCCCCAATCCGGTGGGCGAGGGGGCATGGCAACAAACCATAAAAATCCTCGATCAGGAGGTGACTGCGGCCCGCGAACGGCTGGGGAAGGGCTTGCGCGTCACGGCGATCAGCTCCACAGTGGTCAGGGAGATCCACCCCGTCCTGCGCCTGCTCGCCCCCGCCGGCGGGGAGGTGGACGAGAACGGCTTCGGACGACGGGCGCTCGCCGAGGCCATCCGCCGGCTGAGCACACTGGATGACGCCGGCATCCTCGCCGCCCTCGACAACTGCCGATCCATCGATGCCAGGCCGACCTGCGATCCTGGCCATGTGGCCACCTTTGTTACCGACATGCTCCTGCTGCATGCCTTTTTGGAGGGGCTGTCGATCGATCGGATCGAGGTCGGGGCCGCCGATGTCAACAATGTCCCCGGCATCCTGGCCGATACCCGGCCCCGCGCCTGGATCCCCCATTACCAGTGCTATCTGACCCGCCTGCAATCCGCCGGCATCGGGGCCTTTCTGAGCGATCCGGGCACCTGTCCGCCGGAGCGTTGAGCGATATCAGGGCAGGGCCGCCTTGGGGTGGCGGATCTCCAGCAGCAGCCGCTTGAGGAACGATCCCAGCGACTCCATGTAGTGCGGGTCGTCGATCAGAAAGGCGTCGTGGCCGTGGATCGAGCGGAATTGCTCAAAAGTCACGGTCTTTTTGTGCCAGTTGAGCATCTTTACCAGCTCTTTGGAGCGGGAGGTGTCGAACCGCCAGTCGGTGTCGAAGCTGATCACCAGCAGTCGGGCATTGAAGGCGAGCAAACGCCTGGCCGTGGTCTCCGGATCCGGGAAGGGATCGAAATAGTCCATGGCCTTGGTGATGTAAAGGTAGGTGTTGGCGTCGAACTTCTTTACGAAGGTCGATCCCTGATAGTGAAGATAACTCTCCACCGCGAAGTCCCGCTCGAAACCGAATGACAGCTGCTGGCGGTCTTGCAGTTGGCGACCGAATTTTTCGTGCAGCCCCTTTTCCGACAGATAGGTGATGTGGGCGATCATGCGGGCCAGGGCCAGCCCGTTGACCGGTCGCTCGACCCCCTCCCCATAATAATTCCCGCCGTTGAAATGGGGATCCACCATGATGGCCTGGCGCGCCACGGCGTTGAAGGCGATGTTCTGGGCCGACAGGCGCGGGGTGGAGGCGATGACGATCACCGCCCGCATGGCGTCCGGAAAATCCAGTCCCCATTGCAGGGCGATCATCCCCCCCATCGATCCCCCTGCCACGACCATCAGTTGGGGGATCTCCAGATGATCGATCAGCGCCTTTTGCAGCCGCGCCATGTCGGCAATGGTGATCATCGGAAAGCTCAGGCCAAAGGGGCGTCCGGTTGCCGGGTTGATGCTGGACGGGCCGGTGGTGCCGTCGCAGCCGCCCAGATTGTTGCTGCATATGACGAAAAAACGGTCGGTGTCGAAGGGTTTGCCCGGCCCGATGAAGTTGTCCCACCATCCGGGTTTGCGGTCGTTTTCGTGGTGGCGACCGGCGGCATGGGCGTTGCCCGACAGGGCATGGCAGATGAGAATCCCGTTGCTTTTCTCCGCGTTCAGGCTGCCATAGGTCTCGTAGGCCACCCGCACCGGGGCCAGCGTGGCGCCGCAATCCAGCGCCAGGGAGGATTGGCCGTCCGTGAACAGGTCAACGTATTCCGTCCGGACGATGCCGACCGATTGGGGAGTGGGTTGGGTGGCGTTCATCGTGAAGAAGTCCGCTCGGCAAGTTGGTGAATGGTAAACGAAAAAAAACGCTGCCTTGGCCCCATTGTCGCGGATTTCGGGTAGATGAACAAGGCATAAAAATTGCTCGATGACTCATTCGATGCCCCGCGCCGTTGGGATGGGGGCGTTCACATGGAGAGAGGGTACGGAAGATGTCTCGGTATTTCAAGAGATTCAGCGGATTCAGCGATATTTTGATGGCGGCTGGCGTGATCTCGATCCTGGCGATCATGATCATTCCCTTGCCCCCGTGGCTGCTGGATATTTTTCTGTCCGTCAACATTTCGCTCGGTATCGTCATCCTGCTGACGACCGTTTATGTCCACAAACCGCTGGATTTTTCTTCGTTCCCGAGCATTCTGCTCATCTCCACCCTGTTCCGGCTGGCCCTCAATATCGCCGTCACCCGGGTGATCCTCCTGCACGGCGGCGAGGGTGAGGCAGCGGCGGGCGAGGTGATCCGCTCGTTCGGTCAGTTCGTGGTGGGTGGCAATCCCGTGGTCGGGATGATCATCTTCGGCATCCTGGTGATCATCAACTTCGTGGTCATCACCAAGGGTGCCGGGCGCATCGCGGAGGTGGCGGCACGCTTCACTCTGGACAAAATGCCCGGCAAGCAGATGGCCATCGACGCGGATCTCAACTCCGGCCTCATCTCCGAAAGCGAGGCCAAGGCCCGCCGCAAGGAGATCGAGCAGGAATCCGAGTTCTTCGGGGCCATGGACGGTGCCTCGAAGTTCGTGCGCGGGGATGCGGTGGCGGCGATCATCATCACCTTCATCAACATCATCGGCGGTTTCATCATCGGTGTCGGTCAGCACGGGCTTTCCGCAGCCGATTCGGCCAACATCTACACCATCCTCACCGTGGGCGACGGCCTGGTGGCCCAGATTCCGGCCCTGGTCATCTCCACGGCAGCCGGTTTCCTGGTCACCCGCGCCTCATCGGACGAGAATCTCGGCGAGCATGTGGGCGGTCAGATCACTGCCCAGCCACGGGTCATCCTGTTGAGCGCCGGGGTGCTGGGTCTGTTCGCCATCATGCCGGGCATGCCCACCGTGCCGTTCGCCATCCTGTCCATCCTGCTGGGCGGCTGGTCCTATCTGCTCTTCAAGAAGCTCGAGAAGGCCGAACAGGTCACCGCGCGCTCCGAAACCATGCGCGCCCAGACCGAGGCCATGGCCGAGGAGCCGATCGAGAGCTTTCTTTCCCTGGATCTCCTCAGGCTGGATGTCGGCTACGGCCTGATCTCTTTGGTGGACGAGAGCCAGCAGGGGACGCTCCTGGACAAGATCCGCTCCATCCGCAAGCAGTTCGCCTCGGACATGGGCTTCGTGGTCCCGCCGATCCACATCAAGGACAATCTCCAGTTCCGGCCCGGCGAGTATGCCTTCATGATCCGGGGCGTGGAGGTGGGTCGCGGGGAACTCAAGACCTCCCATTATCTGGCCATGGAAGGCGGCGCCGTCACCGGTCGCATCGATGGCACCCCCACCACCGAACCGGCCTTCGGCCTGCCCGCCCTCTGGATCTCCCCCAACGACCGGGAGCGCGCCGAAATGATGGGCTATACCGTGGTGGATCCGGCCACGGTCCTGGCGACCCATATCACCGAGTTGATCCACAACCATGCCCACGAGATGCTCAACCGCCAGGAGGTGCAGAGCCTGCTGGACCTGACCGCCAAGACCCAGCCCAAGCTGGTGGAGGAGCTGATTCCCCACATCATCACCCTGGGGACCCTCCAGAAGGTGTTGCAGGGCCTGCTGCGGGAACGGGTCTCCATTCGCGACATGAGCACGATCCTGGAGACCATCTCCGATTACGCGCGGGTGGTCAAACAGCCGGCGCAACTCGTGGAGCTGACCCGTCAGTCCCTGGCCCGCTCCCTGGTGACCCGCTATCTGGACGACGATGGCCGGCTCTCTGCCCTGATCCTGGGCGCGGACGCCGAAAACCTGGTCAACGAGGCCATCGTGGACGGGGAGTACGGTTCCTATCTCTCCCTGGCCCCGCGCGCAGCCGGGCTTTTGATGGCGCGCATCCGGGAGTCCGTGGACCGCATCGCCGCGCATGTGCAGCAGCCGGTGATCATCACCGGAGCACGGGCACGACCGTTCTTCAAACAGGCGGCGGAGGCGGTCATCCCCCATTTGGCGGTGCTTTCGCAAAACGAGATTCCAACCAATATTCCCGTGCAGTCCCTGGGCACGGTGACGCTCTCCTGAATGGCGGGCATGGCCTCAGACAGTCAAGGATTTGACCGTACATGAACATTTCGAAATTTCAGGCGCGAGACATGCGCGAGGCGCTCCAGATCGTCAAGGAGCAGTTGGGACCGGATGCCGTGATCTTGTCCACCAAGAGCGTCCGCGAGAAGGGCGGTCCCGGGATGGCCCTGGGTCGCACCCTGATCGAGGTGACGGCCTGTCCCAGCCCTGCAGCGACGGCTGCTTCCGGCGGGCGTTTTTCGGCGGTGGTGGACGATCCCATCGAGCGTCCCTCCATGGAGAGCAAGCCCCGCGCCCCGGAACCCAGGCCCCGTGTCGAACGGAGTGCCTCGCCGCCACCTCCCCCTGCTGCCCCTTCGGCCAGGGAGATCCCCCTGCCCAGGGAGAGCGAGGATACGGTGTCGGATCTGCCCATGTCCCTGGGGGAACTGCCTGCGGACTATCCGGTGCTGGGGGATGCCTCCGGCCTGGACGTGATGGGCAAGCGCCATTATGGCACCCTCCTGATGCATGGCGTCGAGGAGCCGATTGCCCGCAAGGTCGCCATGATGGACCAGTCCGGCAAGGAGCGCGGCCTGGATGTGGCCTTCATGCGCACCTTGAAGTTCCGCGATCCCCTGGATGGCAAGTCCCGGGTCATCGTGCTGGTGGGGCCGACCGGGGTGGGCAAGACCACCACCCTGGCCAAGCTCGCTGCCGATTTGATTCTCAACCGGCAGCGTTCGGTGGGGATGATCACCCTGGATACCTTCCGCGTCGGGGCCGTGGCCCAGCTCGAGACCTACGCCAAACTGTTGCAGGTGCGGCTGGTGGTGGCGCGCACCCTGTCGGAGGTCAAGGCCGGTCTCCACTCCCTGAATCGCTGTGACTTCGTGTTGGTGGATACCGTCGGCTCCAGTCCCTACAATCGCCGCCAGGTCAACTCCACTGCCGGACTGCTCCCCATCATGGGAGACGACCGGGAGGTGATCCTGACCATGGCGGCCAACGTGCGCGAAACGGAACAGCAGGCGATCTACCGTCGCTTTTCCGTGCTCAAGCCCACGGGATTGATCTTCACCAAACTGGACGAGACCGTCACCTATGGCGGGATTTTGAACGTGGCCGTGCGTGCCGGTCTGCCGCTGACCATGTACACCGACGGACAGCGGGTGCCGGAAAATCTCGGCTGGATGTCCCCAAAGACCATGGCACGCTGGTTTCTCGAGGAACGGGACCTGGATCAATGAATTGGAATGAAACTTGCTTTGAATCGGTAATAGGAATCCACCTTTTTGATCCGTGCTTGCCGGGCAACCCCCATCAGGGGTTTGCGGTGAAGCGGGGGTGATATGATCAAGGACCTGGACAATCAAGTCGCCACATTGAAGGAACTGGCACGCCGCAAGGCAAGCGCCCATACGGAAGGGTCGCTGCCCGCGCCCCACGTCCGCAACGAACTCTCCCAGAGGAGGGTGCCGCACACCCTCGCCATCACCAGCGGCAAGGGGGGGGTGGGCAAGACCCTGGTGACCGTCAATCTCGCCATCCAGTACGCCCGCCAGGGGATGAAGGTCCTGCTGATCGATGCCGATCTGGGGTTGGCCAACATCGACGTGGTGTTGGGCCTGCAACAGCCGGCCCATACCATTCAGGACGTGCTGGAAGGGCATCTGACCCTCGATCAGGTGGCCATCGACGGCCCGGAAGGGATCACCGTCCTGCCCGCTGCCTCGGGGGTCGCCGGGCTTTCCGCCCTCACCGAGGAGCAGAAGCTGGTCCTGATGGATTCCATCGACAACTGGAACGCCGAGTTCGACGTGGTCCTGGTGGATACCGGGGCCGGGATCTCCGAAAACGTGCGCTTCTTCGTGCTGGCCGTGGAACGGATCATGATCGTCGCCACGCCGGATCCCACCAGCGTCACGGACGCCTACGCCCTGATGAAGGTCCTCTTTCTGAACCATCGCGCCTCCCAGTTCGATCTGGTGGTCAATCAGGTGCGCGATGAGAGCGAGGCCAAGGATGTCTATCGCACCCTCTCCCAGGTGGCGGACAAGTTCCTGAACATCGGCCTCAACTATGTCGGCTTCATCCCGGAGGACACGCTGCTGGCCCAGTCGGTACGGCAGAAGAAACCGGTTTCGGTCGCCCATCCCGATTCCCCCGTCACCCGCTCCTTCGCTCGTCTCGCCGACAACCTGATGCGCCTGTGGCGGGAGCGGCGTCAGGAGGAGGGCCGCATGATCTTTTTCTGGAGGAGGCTGCTGAAGGATTCCGGGCAGCAGGAAACCTCATGATCAGCGGGGCCGTCATGGCCGGCAAGGCGGAACACCACAAGAACTCCCCAGACAAGGATCAGGGCAGCCTCTGGGAGGGGATGACCCGCGACGAGGTGATCCTGAAATACGCCCCGATCGTCAAATACGTGGCCAACCGGATCTCCATGAAGCTGCCCCAGTCGGTGGAGATCGACGACCTGATCCAGGTGGGCATCCTGGGTCTGATGGACGCCATCGCCAAATTCGATCCCCACCGGGGCATCAAGTTTCAGACCTACGCCGAATTCCGTGTGCGGGGGGCCATCCTGGACGAACTGCGTTCCATGGACTGGGTCCCGCGTGCCGTCCGGCAGACCGCCTCCCAGATTCAGGACGCCTATCTGATGCTGGAAGGCGTGCACGGCAAGGCGGTGGAAGACGAGGAGGTGGCCTCGCATCTGGGGATGACGCTGAACGAATTTTATCGTAACCTGGATGCAGTGCGCGGGATTTCCATCCTCTCTTTCGACGATCTGCGTCCCTCCATCGATGAGGAGGAGTGGGACGTTCTGGAAATCCTGGCCGACCCGGATACCGTGGATCCGGTGGACAGCATCGGTCTGAGCCAGTTGCGGCTGTCGTTGTCGGAGGCGATCACGGCATTGCCGGAGAAGGAACGCCTGGTGGTGAGCCTGTATTATTTCGAGGAGTTGACCATGAGTGAAATCGGCGAGGTGCTCGGATTGACCGAATCGCGCATCTCCCAATTGCACAGTAAGGCCGCCATGCGCATGCGGGCAAAAATGCGTCGGGTATTGGGGAGACTCACATGAATCTTTGGAATCTGATGGTGGTTGTGTGTTTCGCAACGCTCTATCTGGCGCTGACGCTGGTCTTTCTGCAGATTCAGAAGCTGCGGGAAGAACTGAAGCTGACGCGCGCGGAGCCGGAGGTGGAATCCCTGGATCCCTCCGAGTACATGAGCATGATGCGACGTGAGATCGCGGCCTTCGAGGAGCGCTTCGAATCGGCCATCTCCGCCATACCGGAACAATTGCGCAAGGATTTGCAGGGCATTCAGGCCGACTTGCGGTTTCTCTCCCGTCCGATGTCCGGTGGGACCATGGGCAAGATGGGCGATGTCATGACCGGCGGCGGCGGTTCCAGCATGTCGGATGCCTACCGTGAGGCCCGGTTGTTGCTGGCCAACGGCGTGGACGAGGAACGGGTCGTCAACGAAACCGGCCTGGCGGTCGAGGAGGTCAGTCTCCTGAAGCGGCTTGGCAGGAACATGGACGATTTCTCCTGATACCTCACAGGGCGCGGGGTGGCCATGATCGTTTCCGGCGTGTTGAACGGACCCGTCGATCCCACTGCTCCCACCCCGTCGCCCGCTTCTCCCCCCCCATTGACCGAAGGCAGGCTGCTGTCGGGCCGCATCAGTCAGGCCTCTCCTGACGGTCAAGGCATCGTGCGTTTTCCCAATGGCAGCGGTTTTGCTTTCACCGGCGGACAGGCATTGCGTGTCGGCGACCAGGTCACGCTCGAGGTGTTGCGTCTGGTCCCGGAAGTGACCTTGCGTCTGCTCTCCAGCGACTCGGCGGCAGCGGCCTCCCTGGCGCGGTCGGCGTCGCGCGGCTTGCTGCGGGCGCCGGATCTGTTGCAGTCTTTGTTGCGTCCCGCTTCCGGTCTGCTGGCCGGACGCGCGCCGCTGGCCGAGGTGGCGCGCGAGGCGCTGCCCGATCTCTCCCTGGAGGGGCTGCTGAAGGGGGATGTGACCCGTTTGGCGCGTTTGCTGGAGAACAGCGATCCTCGGGAGGTGATGCGCTCGGTTGCGCGGTTGCGGCAGGCGGCGGTGGAACTGGAGCCGAATCCCGCGCGCCCCGGCCAGGTGGATGCGGCGGAACTGGGCAGTGTACGTTCCGGGTTGCGGATGCTCGGCGACGCCCTGGCGATGCAGCATCTCCTGCCGCAGGTGGCCACGCCGGAGGATGGTTCCGTGTTGCTGGGATATCGCCTGTTCTGGATGCATGAGGGCGGGGTGGGCGAGGCGATCTGGCGCGAGGAGCGGGAAAAGGAGCGTGGGCGCAAATCCGGCAAGGAGCGGCTGCAGTCGGTTCTGCTCTCCCTGAACATGACCCGGCTGGGGATGGTGCAGGCGCGCCTGGCGTATGGGGAGGGGCTGTTGCGGGTGGCCATCGCGGCCCGCGACGAAGCCGCCTTGACGGAGTTGCGCGCCAGCATCGGCGATCTGCGCCGCGCCCTGATCGTCGCCGAGCTGCCGCTGCACTCCCTGGATCTGGCCAAACTGCCGGAAACGGAGATGCGCGCCGAACGCGCGCGCGCCATGGGGTTGGGCAGCGGCTTCGAAGCGGAGATCTGAGGGGCGTGTCATGTGAATTGCAATTCAATTGATTGATAATGTGAAAAAAGGTCTGTGCATCCGCCAGGCCGGCTATGCTATGCTGCCAAGCCGGTATCCATCCCTATCCCCGAGGTGGCGGCAGACGCGCATGAGTGCATGGAGTATGCGGTTGCAGGGCGCCAAGCGGCGTCTCCAATGGTACATGGAAGAGCCTGGCTCTCCTTACCGGGTTTATTATCATTACGCCATGATCCTGCTGGTGTGCCTCTCGATCTGGCTGTTGGTGCTGGAGGTGCAAAGCGCCGGTACGCCGCTGCAGGCCAGCTTCACGACCTTTGGCGATCTGGTGACCGCTCTGTTCGCGGTGGAATACCTGCTGCGCTGGTGGGTCAACACCTCCCTGCGCGAGGATTACCGCGCCGCCGTGGTGGCATACCATCGCAGCCATTACCAGGACAGGCGTCCCGTCGAAATCCTGCATGGTCTCTCCTTCGCCCTGCTCAACAAATTGCGCTGGATGTCGCGACCGTCCTCCCTGGTGGATCTGGTGGCGATCCTGCCGCTGTGGCCTGCTTTCCATACTCTGCGCGTGTTGCATCTGCTGAAACTGTTCCGTTACTCCCGGCGGGTCAGTTTTTTTTCCAACATCATCGGCGAGCGCAGTTACGAGATGGTCTCCCTGCTTTATGCGGCGCTCACCATCTGGGGAATGACCGCGATTGCCTTTTTCATTGTGGAGCATAATGTCAATGAACGTGTAAAAACTCTTGGTGATGCGGTCTACTGGACCATCATCACCATCACCACGGTCGGCTATGGGGATATCACACCGGTGACCGATACGGGCCGTTTCATCGCCTCGCTGGGCGTGCTGATGGGCATGGCGGTGACCGTCATGCTGACTTCGCTCATCGTTTCGGTATTCACGGATCGCGTATTCAACCTCAAGGAGTACCACATGGAGCAAAAGATCGCCCGGTTGCAGAACCACTTCATCGTTTGTGGTCTGCAGGCCTTGGGGCAGTTCACCTGCCAGAGTCTGCTCTCGGAACAGCGGACGTTCATCGCCATCGACTCCGATCAGGAGCGGGTGGATCTCGCCCTGGCCGAGGGGTGGATCGCCATTCGCGGGGATGTCAACGAATCCCGCACCTGGGAACGGGCGCGCCTGTCCAGCGCCGCCGGAGTGATCAGCACCATCCTCAACGAGGCGACCAATGTCTACATCATCATGATGGCGCGGGAGATCAACCCCAAATGTTTCGTGGTGGCCTGCGGCAACCAGTCGAACTCGGAGCAGCGCCTGTTGCGCATCGGCGCGGATCGGGTGGTCTCCCCCTATCAGAACGCCGGACAGCACCTGGCGCAGACCGCCATTCGTCCCAATGCCCTCCAGTTTCTCAATCTCGCCCTCAACCAGGGGTATGCCGATCTGGTGGTGGAGGAGATCGTCATCACCCCCGGGGCGGTGTTCGATTTCACCCTGTTGCGTGACTCCCGGCTCCGGGAGGAATACAACGCCTATGTGGTCGGGATCCTCTCCCAGGGCGTGAAGATGCTGCATACCCCGCCGCCGGATTACCGCCTGATCGCCGGGGATGTCCTGATCTGTCTCGGTCACAAGCTGGATCTGGAACGGTTGAAGCAGGCCGCCCGCCAGATTGCCATCGACAATGTCATCGGCAAGCTGGAAATGGCCCAGATTTGGGTGGGACCCAAATCCTCCCTGATCGGCGTCCAACTCGAGGATGCCGAATTCCGCTCCCACTACCGGGTGCAGTTGGTGGGGATGGTGCATGAGCGCAAAGTGGTGTTCAAGCTGGATTCGAAGGCGCGTTTTTCTGCCGGGGACGTGCTGATCTGTCTCGGGTTTCGGGAGCAGCTCGACATCATGCGGCAGCAGGTGGGGGATTTCGCCCAGACGCCCATGAACTACCTCAACCTGGAACTGGAGCGCATTCATGTCCCCATGCGTTCCTTCCTGAGGGGCAAGAGTCTGCGCAACGCCATGCTGCGCAGCAATTTCGCCTGTACGGTGGTGGCGGTGCAGCCCTCCGGCGGGGACTTGAGCCTCAACCCGATGCCCGACTACCGATTCGCCGGAGACGAGGAGATCCTCTGTCTGGGGAGTCGTCCCGATCTGGATCGCCTGAAGGGGGTCATCGGGTGATGCCATGACTGGTATCGGCGACTGCCTGACCGTCACCCGGCTCAACGAGGCAATCCGGGAGATGGTGGAGAACGGTTTTCCCTATCTGCAGGTGCGCGGCGAGGTGGCCGACTGGAAGATCCATCCGTCGGGTCACATCTATTTCGTGCTCATGGATGCCGGGTCCCGCATCCGGGCGGTGATCTGGCGGGGCAACCGCCTGCGCATCGCCAACCTGCCCAAGGGCGGGGAGTCCGTGGTTGTCACCGGACGCATCGCCCTTTATGTCCCGCGCGGGGAGTATCAACTCATCGTCGAGGGGCTGCGGCTGGAGGGGGCCGGCGGCGAACGGGAGCGGATGCTCGCCCTGCATGCCAGACTTGCCGGCGAGGGGCTGTTCGATCCTGCCCGCAAACGTCCGCTCCCCATGTTGCCCGCTGCCGTGGGGGTGGTCACCTCGGCGTCGGGGGCCGCCATCCATGACATCACCCGCACTTTGGAGCGCCGGTTCGCCAACTTTCATTTGATCCTGGCCCACGCCCGCGTGCAGGGGGAGGGGGCGGCGGAAGAGATCGTCTCCGCCCTGACCCTGCTGATGCGGGATGGTCGCGCAGAGGTGATCCTGTGCGGTCGTGGCGGCGGTTCCGCCGAGGATCTGGCCCCGTTCAACCATGAGAGCGTGGTGCGGGCCATTGCCGCTTCGCCCATTCCGGTCATTTCGGCGGTGGGCCATGAAATCGATGTCACCCTGGCCGATCTGGCGGCGGACGCCCGCGCCTCCACCCCGTCCGCTGCTGCGGAACTGGCCATGCCGGAGAAAGCCGTGTTGATGGCCAGGCTCGATGCCTTGCGCGCGCGTTTGCTTCGGGTGGCCGCCACCGGATTGACCCGTCGGAAAGAGCGCTTGACACAGTTGCGAGGCCGCCTGATTCATCCTGGACGCCGCATCGAGCAGGGCCGTTTGCGTTGCGACGAACTGGAGCAGCGCCTGCACCTTGCCATGCGCGCCCTGCTGCAACGACGTCGCCAGACCTCCGTCCATCTGCTTTCTCGCCTGAACGCCTGGCCGACCGGTCGCACCCTGGCTCAGCGGGAAGCCCGGTTGCTGCGTGCCCAAACCCGTTTGACGGACCTCGCGAACGCCCGTCTGGCCAACCAGTGGGAAAGGCTGCGTCTGCTGCAGGTCCGTTTGGAGGCGATTTCACCCGTTCAGGTTCTTGCGCGCGGCTATGCCCTGGTATGGGATGATCAGGGCCGCCTCCTCCGTGCTCCCGCCATGACCCATCCGGGCGCCACCCTGCGCGTGCGCTTGGCCGAGGGGGAATTGACCGTTACGGTGACAAAGATTGCCTGAACCCGCGCTCACTCCTGCTCATAGGCCAGCGCCGGTGGC
Organism: Magnetococcales bacterium; assembly: GCA_015231915.1. Taxonomy (GTDB): domain Bacteria; phylum Pseudomonadota; class Magnetococcia; order Magnetococcales; family Magnetaquicoccaceae; genus Magnetaquiglobus. Next base: position 18,891 of record JADGAR010000030.1, on the reverse strand, counting down.
TGACCCTTGCCCCGGATGTCGGAACCAAGCCCGTTCAAAAACAACACGCTCAACTCCCGCTTCGGTTTGAAATCCTTCAGCCGGAACTCCAGCGTGAGCGGGTCGATGCGGGTGGCGGTTCCGGGAAAGCATAACGAGATCAGCTCTTTCGGCGTCGTTTTCTTCAGAATCAGGGTGAAATCCTCAATCGGACCCGCCCAGGTGTTGGCCGTGGTCAGAATGTATTCGATGCTTGGCCCGGCATCGAAACGATCCGCCGGAGCGATCCGGTTCCAAAAGGCGAGAATCCCCTTGTCGGCGCAGAATCGCTCCCGCAAGGCCGCCTCATCGTGCATCGCCGCACCGCCACGGGAGGGGAAGGGACGGTAAACATGCTCGACCCCCACCACCTGGCGCGGGGGAAAGGTCACCTCCCACAAATAGGTGACCTCCACCTCCCACAACGGCATGGGAGAGCCATCCTGTTCTTGCGGCATCTCCAGCAGCCCCTGCTTGCGCAATGCCTCCACCTGATCCCGAGACAGGGGCTTGGGAAATTCATGGCGCAAAAAGGCGAATGGCGATGCCTCGGGGGGAAAATGCGCCATCTGACGATCCGTGAGACCGATCTTTTTCAGCACGCCGGTCACCTCCCGGCAAGGGGTCTCCACCACGCTGCGCGGGCAGTGGATGGCCCGTACATGGGTGCGATGCTCCCGACGCACACCATCGATCCGCACCGAAAACGCCTCCGGTTCCCCGTGATACCGGTTCTCCTCTGCCAGTGGGCCATAACGGGGCAGGGGAAACATGACCGGCAGGGTGATGGGAGCGTCGCTGCGGTTGATGAACTCGTAGGCGACCTTGATCCGGTCGATCCCCACCTCCAATACCTCCTTGCGCAGATGCACCCGATCGGTCTTGCCGGCCACGACCCCGCCAATCCCCAACTCGCCAATGCCGTCATTGGCCAGGGCGGTTCCGGTCAACATCATCCACGCGGTCAGCACTGCCCCGCAGAATCGCTGCATTGCTTTCATGAGTTCACGATCCTCCGACGAGGGTTGTGGCCAGGGCGAGGTAGTTCCCGTATTTCGGACGTTTGCGACGCCTCTCCTTGGGGGACCATTTGTTCAGGTCCACGGCGATGTAATCCAACAGATAGGCGGCCACCAATGCCGGCGTGATCTCCCCGGAGTGACGCGCCAGCAATCGCGCGACCGGATCCCCGGCGGGCAGGAGCGCGTCACCCGCCTGCCGCCACGCCTGGACCGCCTCCAGTTGCCGCAGGCCGGACAAGACGGCAAGCCGGAAAAAAACCAGATTCAACAGATCGAACCAGCAACAGGAATCCTCCCGCGCATCCCCCCAATCCACCACCACCATCCGCGCGCGGTCGGCGTCCCACAGCAGATTGTCGGCATGGAAATCCCGATGGGCGAATCCGGGCTGGACGGGAATGGCCTGCAAGGCCGTCTGGCAGGCGGCATATCCAGGCTCCTTGCCGAAGGTGGCCTCCAGGATCGGGGAGTGGGCCACCGCCCACAGGGATGTCGGGCGGTCCCGTCGCCGGGAAAGATTGCCCTCCAGACAGGCCGCGACCGCCTCGCCATGGGCCGCGAGATCGAGGGGCGGGTAACGGCGGGTGACCAGAAGGTCCTCCCTGGCCAGATGGATCTCCGGCACGCACCCGTGCGCGTCCCGGGAGGCAACGCGGCCCATGACGGCCACGGCATGAGCCAGTTCCTGGCGCGCCTCCGGCGTGCAGGCGAATTTGTAGTGCCGGTCGCGGGTGGCGATCCACAGCGCCCCGAACTTCGCCCGGCCTGACGCCTTGCGGCACAACCGGCGCGCAAACACCGGCAGGGAGAACAAAAATGTCTGGGCCGCCTCGACGCGCTCCTCTGACGGGATCCGCGCCAGATTCACTCCCGGCGCGCGTCCCCCCGGATGGGCACCTTCGTCCAGAAACAGCACCGCGTCCGGACGGTACAGCCGGGGGTTGGTCACGATCATCCCATCGCCACCGGTCAGGGCATCCTGCAACACGGCCCGCTCCCTCTCCGTTCCTCCGGACAGGGCCACCGTGAAAGGAGGGGTCCACAGCCCCGGCATGCTCTTCGGCAACGGGATCATTGATTTTTGCGCCTTGCGGGTTGATAGTGTTCCCGATGGGAGACGATACGATCCCGTATCCGCAGTTGCAAGCCTCTCCGGAATGGGTGGCGTTGCATGAGGTCTGCGCGGAGCAGATCTTAGGGTGATGGTTTGACCGTGGCGAGGGGAGTCGAAATGAATGCCGAAAACGATTTGGAGCCGTTGTTTGCCTGTCCCGCCTGCCGGGGGGAGATCAGGGAGGCCTGTTGCCAGACGTGCGGGTTCGTCTTTGCCAGGGATGAAAACGGCATTTTCCGGTTGACCGCCAACCGGGAGTTCTATTTCCGCGAAAAGATGCCCAGGGAGGCACTGCAGCGGATCAATCGTTCCGAGGATATCCACAGAAGCTGCTACCAGGTCTTCAAGCAGGAACTGCAATGGAAGTACGACTTCTACGCCCTGGATCACAATCGGGGTGTCGGGACCATTTTGTGCCGGTTGCATCCCGATGCGGTGGTGCTGGATTATGGCGCGGGCTGGGGCAATCTGACGAAATTCATGTCCCATTTTGTCGGTCATGTCTTTTCGATGGACATGACCTATGAAAGTCTCCATTTCTGTCAAAGGACCGGAGAGCGCAACATCACCTGTCTGCATGGCGGGGATGGGGTGTTCCTGCCGTTTCGGGATCGCAGTCTCGATCTCGTGGTCTTGAACGGGGTGTTGGAGTGGATCCCGGAATACCTGACCAGCGGGGATCCGCGAGAGGTGCAGCTTGCCTTCCTGCGGGAGGCGCGCCGGGTGCTCAAGAGTGGCGGTCAGATTTTCATCGGCATCGAGCACCGTTACGGATGGGTCTATTTTCGCGGCCTGCCGGACGAACACACCGAACTCGAGTACGCAACCCTCCTGCCCCGTTCCCTGGCCGACCGGGTTTCCATGCGGCGCAGGCAGAAACCCTATCGCACCTATACCTACAGCCGGGACGGCTATCGCACCCTGCTCGAGGAGGCCGGTTTCGCCGATATCGGTTTTGCCACCCCGGACCCGGATTATCGGGACATCGTGGCCATTCATCCGGCCCAGACGCCCTGGCGGGATTGGCTGGAAGGCGGTTTGCGCCGGAGTTTGCCCCACTCCTTTCTGATTCGCTCCAATGCGGGTGTGCCCGGTTTTGTGGAAAGCGTGCTGGCCGCCAATCAGGAGCGCGGTTTGGCCATCCGGGCCATCGAGAACCGCAATCACAAGAGCGTCGTGGTGGTCAGAACGGATCGCACCCTGTACAAGATTCCCACCGCGCCTTTTGCGGCCCGGCGGTTGCGCCATGAGGCCATGGTGGTGGAGCGGGCGGAGCGGGAAGGGGGGCTGCGGGATTTTTTGCCATGGATGCGCTGCCTGGAGGTGAACGGGGTGCCGGTGCAGGCGATCGGATGGCTGGCTGGCGAAGAACAGCCCGACCTGGCGTTACTGGAGCCGTTTTTCGCGTTGCAGCAGGCAGGTGTGGTGTCGATGCCCGCAAAGGCGCTATTGGATTGTCCGCATCTGGAATCGTTTCTGGATTTCAATGATCGGCTGCCATTGCATGCGGAACTGGAGGCATTTCTCGGGGATGAGCCGGTGGCATGCGCCTTCGCCCATGGGGATCTGCAGCCTGGGCATCTGCTGGCCGATCCGCAGGGTGCCCTCCGGATCATCGACTGGTCCATGTACGCCCCGTCCGCGCCCTTGCACGGTGACCGGCTGCGCCTGCTGTTGGGCGAAGAGGAACGCTGTACCGGTCAGGAGTTCGACAAGGTGGCCATGCGGCTGTTGTTGGAGGGGGCCGCGCCATCCCCCGGCAACCGGTTCGCCGGTCAGGCCGCCTGGTTGCGCACCCTCTCCGCACGGGAGATTCTGCTGATTCTGGCGCGTCATCTGGATGGCCGCATGGGGTGTTTCGCCAATACCGCAGCGATTTTTCATGCGTTCAACCATCGGTTCCTGCGCACTGTGGATCTCATCGATCGGCTGCTGCGGCACGCTGTCGCAGCGCGCGGGTGATCTGGCGTACCGGCTCTTCCCAATCGCCGGCGGTGGATTGCCGCCACAGGCGCATCACGTCCGGATACCAGGGGGAGTGGGCAGGGGCGAGCATCCAGCGCCAGTCGCAGCCGTGCGCGGGCAGCATCACCCAGCAGGGTTTGCCCAGCGCCCCGGCCAGATGGGCCACGGCGGAATCGATGGTGATGACCAGATCCAGCAGCAAGATGAGCGCCGCCGTGTCCGCGAAGTCGCGCAGCGCGTCGCCCGGCTGCCACAAGGGCCGGTCGGGGGGGAATGGAGGCCCGTCGTCCTTTTGCAGGCTGACGAAGGAGACGCCGGGCACCTCCCACAGCGGGTGAAGGATGGCAGGGTCCGGCAGGGAACGCAGGTGATCGCGCGGGTGGCGGGGATCGCCCCGCCAGACCAGCCCAACGCGCAGACCGGGCAGGTCGGCCATGACCGGTCGCCAGCGGGCGAGGCGCTCCCCGGAGGCACGCAAATAGGGAAGGACGGCAGGAATGGTCTCCGGCGTGGTCCCAAAATGCCAGGGCAGGGAGAGGGGAAAGGTCCAGAAGTCGTGGGCGGGCAAGGGGGCGTCTTTGTCCAGGATCTGGTCCACGCCGTCCAGCGTGGCGAACAGGGGGAGCAGGGGGGAGGGGGCCAGCAGGGTGATGCGGCTGGCGCCCCTGGCCTTGAGCAGCGGCAGGTAGCGGCAGAACTGAATCTGATCGCCGAACCCCTGTTCGGTGACGATCAGCAGGGAGCGTCCGTGGAGCGCCTCCCCTTGCCATTTGGGAAACGGCGCCTGGATGGGGATGGCGGTGCGGTATTGCTTGCCGGGGTGATGGCGGGCCTCGTGGAGGGGCCACCCCTCGGCGAAGCGGCCCTGGGCGAGCAGGAGAAGCGCCAGGTTCCAGGCCAGGTCGGGGTGGTCCGGACGCAGGGCTGCGGCGCGTCGATAGGCGGCCTCGGCCTCCCGGAACGCCTGCCGCTGGTGCCGCAGGACCCCCAGATTGAGGAGCGCCTCCCAGTGATCGGGATGGCGGCGCAGCACGTCCAGGTAGGCGGTTTCGGCTTCCGGATCGCGGTGTTGGCGGTGCAGGGCGAGGGCCAGGTTGTAGCGGGCCTCCAGGTGATCGGGCGTCAGGCGCAGTTGTTCCGCGTAGACGCGCATGGCCTCGTCCCAGCGTTGCCAGTCGTTGTAGAGGTTGCCCAGATTGGTCATGATCATGGGGTGGCCGGGCAGGAGGTGGCTGGCGCGTATCAGCAGGGTCTCGGCCTCGGCGAAGCGTTGTTGCTTTTTCAAAAGCAGGCTCAGGTCGTTGAGGGCGGGCGCCAGGCCGGGATCCGCCCGGATCGCCTGGCGATAGGCGGCTTCGGCCCGTTGCGGGTCGTTGCGGGCCAGCAGCCGGGTGGCCTCCTGGTAGTGACGCATGGCCGAAGCGGGGGTGGGCACGCGGGCATTCTCCGTGGGGCAGGGTGTCAACCGAATCGGGTTGCAGGATAGCACAATTTTATCGGGATGGGGATGTCGATGGGTTTTTTATGGTGGGTGACCGGGTTGAGCGGCGCTTTGGTCATGATGATCGAGATCCTGGGTTCCCGGGTGGTGGGGCCGTATTACGGGGTGGGTCTGTATGTCTGGACCTCCCTGATCACGGTGACGCTGCTGGCTTTGGCGGGGGGGTATCTGCTCGGGGGGCGTCTGGCGGATCGGGGGGAGGCGGAACAGGTGTTGGGCTGGCCGTTGCTGCTGGCCGGCGGGTTGGTGTTGGGTCTGCCGCTGTGGAAGGGGGTGGTGCTGAGCGCCTCGCATTTCCTGGGGTTGCGGCTTGGCGCCTTGATGAGCACGTTGGCGCTGTTCGGGCCGCCGCTGGTGGCGCTGGGGTGTGTCACGCCGCTGATCGTCAAGATCGCGGCCCCGGAACGGGAGCGGTTGGGCCGGGTGGTGGGGGGGTTGACCGCCATTTCCACCCTGGGCAGCGTGGCGGGGACGGTGGCGACCGGTTTTTTCCTGATTCCCGCCTTTGGGGTGGAGCGGATTTTTCAGCTTGGCGGAACCTTGCTGGTGCTGCTCGGGGTGGCCTGTCTGTGGCGGGCGCGGCGTTCCACGGCGCGCTTGACGTTTGCCTTGCTGGCGGTTCCCGGCTGGCTGGCCGGGGAGGAGCCGGTGGCGTTCACCCTTTCCGACGGGAGCGGGGTGCGGGTGGTGGAGTCGCGCCATTCGTTTTACGGTCACATCAAGGTGGTGGATGTGGAAAACGGGGCGGATCGGCAGCGGCTGTTGCTGATCGACGGTCTCAATCAGGGGGGGGTGGAGCCGGGGGGGCTGTCGGTGACGACCTATCCCTACTTCCTTTGTTTCCTGAGCGAACTGATCGCCCCGTCCGCCGCCGATGCCCTGGTCATCGGGCTGGGGGCCGGGTTGGTGCCGCGCTGTCTGGAGAAAAACCGGATCGCAGTGGAGGTGGTGGAGATCGATCCGGTGATCGTGGAACTGGCCGCACGCCATTTTGCCTTTCGGCCCGACCAGCGGGTGCATCTGGCCGATGCCCGTCATTTTCTCGCTTCCGGCAAGGGGCGTTATGACCTGGTGGTGATGGATGCCTTTTCCGGAGAGACCACCCCCGGTCATCTCCTCGACCGGGAGGCCATGGGTCTGGTCAAGGCGCGCCTGCGACCGGGCGGGGTTTTTTTTATGAATCTCATTGGCACCTTGCGTCCTGGCCATCCCATGGTTCCATCGGTGTTGCATACCTTGCGGCGGGTATTCGACCAGGTGGAGGTGGTTCCGCTGTTCGATGCGGAGGATACGTCGATCGGCAATGTGATCGTCATGGCCTATGATGGTCCTTTGCGTGAGCCGGATCACGCCCTTGTGAACGGCAGGCCGGTGCATGGCAATGCCCTGGAGATCGTCAACCGCTTTTTGGCGCGACGGTATCATTTCCCCCCCGGAGTGCCGGCCCTGCTGCTGACCGATGACTATTCCCCCCTGGAGTTCCACGATGCCTGGGCCAAGGAGGAGTTGCGCAAACGGCTCATGGCGTCCGAGCTGGTGCAGGCGTTGTACCGGTTTACCCGTTTCACGAGGCAGGAAGCCTCCTTGTGACGGGTTCTGCTATTGTTTTGATTTCTTGTCAAGATAATCTTTTTCGTCACCATACTCCGCAAAATGGATATATCTTGGATGGGTGTCTCTTGGTGTTTTGGCATGTTTGATGGGGCACCATCGTTCTTCGGTACGGCTGGCGATCTCCCGTACATAAGCCAGAACGCCGTTGCCATAGCCGCAATAGACGCAGTTGAGTTTTTCAAGCCAGTTGAGATAGGCCAGTTTGTGCCGGTCCATGATCACGAATTCCGACCGGTCCACGGTTGGAATGCCGTAAACGGGAAAGCAGATCGTTTGATAAAGGGTCGCCATCAGGTCCAGCAGGAGCAGTGGAATGGACACCGACCAGATGACGGGGGCGGTCAAAAAAAGCCAGATTCGCGATTCCCGCAGGCTGGCCGGAACGGAAAATCGATCCGGCCATTCCGTCCGGATCCAGGGGAGATCCTTTTCGAACCATTGCCCGAAAGCTCCCGGGAATCCCCCTTCGGCCTGAATGGGCAGTCTGGAAGAAACGTTGCTCAGAAAATTGATAAAAGCATTCCTTTCCATGTCTCGATCCTCAAGCCAAGCCTTTGTCGTTGCAGACCGATCCGGTATGTGAACCGGATCGGCTCTGTCGCCTGCCATGGAGTGCGTGCGGCACGGGACGCCACTCCCAGACCGGTCAACCCGGTCGCGTTCAATTGACCTGCACCTGGATGGCACGGGGTTTGGCCTTTTCCAGTTTGGGCAGGGTCACCTCCAATACGCCGTTCTTGTAGGTGGCGCTGATCTTGCCGGTGTCGGTGGTATTGGGCAGCGAAAACGAACGGCTGAACCGGCCATAAGCCCGCTCGATGCGATGATAGTTCTCCTGGTTGGCCTCGTCCTCGAATTTGCGCTCGCCGGAGATGGTCAAATGGTTGTTTTCGACGTTGACGCTGATCTCCTTCTGCTCCATGCCGGGAACGTCGGCCTTGATGACGATCTGGTTCGCATCCTCGCGGATGTCCACCCGCATGGGCCAGGCGGTGAGTTGGCCATTGGCGGGGTCGATATCCCGTTCGAACAGGCGATTGATCTCGTTCTGAAGCGAACGGAATTGCCGGAATGGATCGTGGGGAACAAGCATGGACATTTTGTGCCTCCTTTGACATGAGCAGATGTTGTTTGAAGGAGTGGACGGCCACCTTGCGCAATGAGATAGGAGGCGATTTTTTCGTTTGCAAGAGGGTTGGCGATTTTTTTTGATCTGCGCACAACATGTTCAAAAATCTATCATTCTTTGCCGTATTGGCATGTCGGCGTCCCGGTGCGAAAAAATTCCCCCCCCTTCTTGAAATCCGGAAAATCGCTTCCTATATTCAACCCGTCAGAACCGAACAGACAACATGATCCAATTCACATCGAGAAAAGGATAGGAGAATTGCTATGAGTAAAGTTATTGGCATCGACCTGGGGACCACCAACTCCTGCGTGGCGGTCATCGAAGGCGGCAATCCAAAGGTGATCGAAAACAGCGAAGGAGCGCGCACCACCCCTTCCATGGTGGCGTTCGCCAAAGGTGGCGAGAGGCTCGTTGGACAGGCCGCCAAACGGCAGGCGGTGACCAATCCCACCAACTCCCTGTTTGCCATCAAGCGGTTGATTGGCCGCCGTTTCGACGATCCCATGATCAAAAAGGATCGGGATCTGGTCCCCTACAAAATCGTCAAGGCGGACAACGGCGACGCCTGGGTGGAGGTGGACGGACGCAAGATCAGCCCCTCCGAAGTCTCGGCCATGATTCTGGGAAAAATGAAACAGACCGCCGAGGATCACCTGGGAGAAAAGATCACCGACGCGGTGATCACCGTTCCGGCCTATTTCAATGACGCCCAACGCCAGGCCACCAAGGACGCCGGCAAGATCGCCGGTTTGAATGTTCTGCGCATCATCAACGAGCCTACGGCGGCATCTCTCGCCTATGGCCTCGACAAGAAGGGCGGTCGCACCATCGTCGTCTACGATCTGGGCGGCGGCACCTTCGATGTCTCGGTCCTGGAGATTGGCGATGGGGTGTTCGAAGTCAAGGCCACCAACGGCGATACCTTCCTGGGCGGCGAGGATTTCGACAAGGCCATCATCGACCATTTGGCCAATGAGTTCCACAAGGAGAACGGTATCGATCTGCGCAAGGATACCATGGCCCTGCAGCGCCTCAAGGAGGCGGCGGAAAAGGCCAAGATCGAACTGTCCAACAGTTCCCGAACCGATGTGAATCTTCCGTTCATCACCGCCGATGCCAGTGGTCCGAAGCACCTCAATGTCAATCTGACCCGCGCCAAACTGGAATCCCTGGTGGATGGCCTGATCCAACGCACCCTGGAGCCGTGCCGGACAGCGCTGAAGGACGCCGGCATTGCCACCGCCCAGATCGATGAAGTGGTGCTGGTGGGCGGCATGACCCGCATGCCGAAGGTGCAGCAGGTGGTGACCGAGTTCTTCGGCAAGGAGCCACACAAGGGAGTGAACCCCGACGAGGTGGTGGCCATCGGCGCGGCGATTCAGGGTGGCGTTCTCAAGGGCGATGTCAAGGACGTGCTGTTGCTGGACGTGACCCCTTTGAGCCTGGGTATCGAGACCATGGGGCAGGTGTTCACCAGGCTGATCGACAAGAACACCACCATCCCGACCAAAAAGTCCCAGATTTTCTCCACCGCTGCGGACAATCAGCCCGCCGTGACGGTGCGGGTGGCTCAGGGCGAGCGGGCGATGTTCGCGGACAACAAGCTCCTCGGCCAGTTCAACCTGGAGGGGATCGCCCCGGCCCCTCGCGGCATGCCCCAGATCGAGGTCACCTTTGACATCGATGCCAACGGCCTGGTGCAGGTCTCTGCCAGGGATCTGGGCACCGGCAAGGCGCAGTCCATACGCATTGAAGCCTCAGGCGGCCTGACCGAAGCGGAAATCGACAAGATGGTGCGTGAGGCCAAGGCGCACGCCGATGAGGATGCCAGAAAACGCCGGCTGATCGATGCCCGCAATCAGGCCGACTCCCTGGTCCATGCCACCGGGAAGAGCCTGGCGGAACATGGCGACAAGGTGGATGAGGCGACGAGAAAGAGCATCGACAAGGCCCTCCAGGATCTCAAGAGCGTCATGAATGGCAACAGTGCCGAAGCCATCGAATCCAGGATCCAGGCGTTGATGACAGCCTCCATGAAACTGGGGGAAGCGGTCTACGCAGGCTCCCCTGCCCATGGTGCCGCCCATCACGGTTCGTGTGGAACCGGGTCCTGTTCGAGCGGAAGCTGTCACGACGATGCGGTGAACGCCGAGTACGAAGAGGTGAAGTCCGATTCCAGGGCCGCATGATCCGGGTCGTAACGGGTTTCTTGCAAGCAAGACTCCCCCTGCCATGGTTTGGCAGGGGGAGTTTTTTGCAAGCAGAATCCGCGTGCCGCGCTCCCATTGCCAATTGAATCAAACTGTGGAGGTCATCATGGAACAGCATAAAGAATCAAGCGCCAAGGCGTCCTCGGTTGCAACCGTGGAGGGTGCCCAGGAGGACGCCTTGGCCGCCGAAGAAGCCTTGTCCGTGCTGCTGGAGTCCACTGCGGATTCCGGGGATGGGGAAAAGAGTGTCGAAGCGGAATCAGCCCCTGAAGAGCGGATCAAGAGTTTGGAGCAGGAGTTGGTACGAGAACAGGAACGATCCGAGGCAAGGCGCAAAGACCACCTGACCGCCCTGGCGGAGATGGACAACCTGCGCAAGCGTACCGAGCGGGAGATGGAGAAGGCGCGGAAATTCGCCCTGGCTGGGTTTGCCCGGGATCTTCTCACCCTGGCCGACAATGTGGAGCGGGCTTTGACTGCCATCCGCGCCAATCTGAGCGACGCCGGGGAGAATCCGTCGCTGTGGCAATCATTGGTACAAGGTGTTGAATTAATAGAAAAAGACTTGGCAGGAACCTTTGCCAGACATGGTATCGAAAAGATCGAGGCACTCAAGAAACCATTCGATCCGAACCTGCATCAGGCCATCACGCAGGTGGATGACGCCGAAGCCGAATCCGGCAGCGTTGTCCAGGAACTGCAGACGGGTTATCTGCTCAATGGGCGGTTGTTGCGCCCGACACTGGTGAACATCGCCAAATGAAACCGCCATGCCCCCGCCTTCGTGATCAGAAGAGGCGGGGGTGTTTTTTGCCATGGGCGGTTCCGCCGAATTGACATCAAAATCCGGTCGAGACTGGCCAAATACCCGATCTTTGCACCAGGATGTGGCGCTGTTCCAGTTCCAGCAGTCGACGCACCCGTTCTTCCGTTTCCGGGTGGGTACGCAGCCAGCCCGGTTCCTTCGGATGCCCCAGTGGGAACAGGAGTCGGTCGAAAAGTGTCCGCGACGACGGGGAGTCGATACGACGCAGGGCACTGGCGAGGGCGCGTGGATTGCCGGTCAGGTCGGCGGCATCCAGGTCGGCGGCGAACTCGCGGGTACGGGAGATCGAAAGTTGCAGCAAAGCGCTCAGTGTGGGGGCCGTCACGAGCAGCAACAGCAGGGGCAGGACGCTTCTTCCCTCGGCGAGCGCAAAGGGAAGCAGCAGCACAAGCAGGATCTGTCCCAGGTTGGCCAGCATCAGGGTCAGACGGCGGAAGGCGTCGGCCAGCGCCATCACCTGGGTGTCTTCATTCTTGATATGGCTGATTTCATGGGCCAGCACGGCTTGCAGTTCATGGGCGTTGAGTCGGCGCAGCACTCCGTCCGAAAGCGCCACTGCGGCCTCTCCTTTGGCAACGACAGCCATGGCGTTGGGAATCGGGGTCGGCAAGTAATAGAGTTGTGGAATCGTCTTCAGATGGGCGCGCCGGGCAAGGTGGGCCACCATCCGGTGCAGATCGGGCCAAACGCTGGCATCGATCCGACGCGCTCCAGCCAGGCGCAGGGTCAGGGAGGGGGCCATGCCCGGGGCGAGGAGATTGACCAGCAGGGAGACCCCCAGGCTCCACCACACCCCTTCCTCTCCCCCCAGGGTCCATCCCACCAGGGAGAGCAGACCGGTCATGCCGGCAAGCGCGGCGAGGGTTTGCAAGAGATTGCCCGCCTTGCGCGAAAGAACCTGTTCCGGATCGATGGCATAAGGATTGATGATCATGGCATGTCTCCTTTCGATCATCGATATGGTCATGCACATGCGTCATTTCAAGAGGTGGTGGGAAGCAGAATTTCCCGAATCTCCTGAATCAGGCGTTCCTTGCGGATGGGTTTGGTCAGATGATGATCACAGCCGGCTTCCAGGCTGCGTTCACGGTGGTCGCGCATGGCATGGGCCGTCAATGCCATGATCGGGGTGCGGGGTTGGCCGTTGTTCTGTTCCCAGTTCCGGATCGCCCTGGCTGCGGTATAGCCGTCCATGACCGGCATTTCCACATCCAGCAAGACCAGGTCGTACCGTTCGCGGGTGAATTGCAGGAACGCTTCGCTCCCGTCCTTGACCGCATCGATCCGCCAAGGGGTATTTTTTAGAAATGCCTTAAGGATCATTCTGTTGGCTGGTTCATCCTCGGCCAGAAGAATCCGTGCTGCCCGATCTTCGGATCGGGATGGCCAATCCTCCGTCCTGTGTTCGGGCTTCGCCTCGGCGGGTGGCATCGGGGTGATGGCATCAATGGGCAGCGTGAACTGAAATGTGCTGCCCTTGCCCAGTGTGCTTTCCACCCAGATCCGACCACCCATTTTTTCCACCAACTGGCGGCAGATGGTTAATCCGAGTCCGGTTCCGCCCTTTTTGCGGCCTTGCCCGGAGTCGATTTGTACATAAGGGGAGAAGATGATCTCCAGGCGTTCTTGCGGAATTCCCCCGCCGTTATCGGTCACGCTCACCAGCAGTTCCTGTCCCTTGCGTGCCGCGTGTATCCGAATTTCCCCATTGTCGGTAAACTTGATGGCATTGCCGAGCAGGTTGAGCAGGATCTGTCGCAACCGGTCCTGGTCTCCCAGAATCGTGGTTGGCACATCGTCGTCCACCTGCCAATCCAGTCGCAGGTTTTTGTCCTTGGCGCGCAGTGCCAGTATGCCCACCGTTTCGGCAAACAGGCTGCGCAGTGCGAGCGGAGCGTGCTCCAATTCGAATTGACCCGCCTCGATCTTGGAGAGGTCCAGAATGTCGTTGATCAGGCCGAGCAATCCCTCGCATGCCTGGTTGATCGTGGCCACGTACTCGTGTTGACGTTCGTCGAGTCGTGAGTCGGCCAGCAGGGATCCGATCCCGGAAATCACATGTATGGGCGTGCGGATTTCGTGGCTCATGGATGCCAGGAAAAAGCTTTTGCTCCGGTTGGCGGATTCCGCCAGTTCCACCAGGTTGCGGCTTTGATCGCGAATGACCTTCTCGCGGGTCGCCACAAAGCTTTCGAAAGTCACCAGACCCAGTTTGTCGATCATCTGATAGATGCTGATCACGGCCCTGGTCAGCTGTTCCCGGTCGTGGGCAAAGGACTCCTGCAGCACGGGCAGCAGGGCATCCTTGAGGGAGAAAACGAACATTGCCGTTTCCGTGGGCGTAAATCCCTGTTTTGCGCGCAATTCACTGATATCTTGCAGGAATTGTTTGGCTTCCCGGAGTTCCCGGCGGTGGATCTCCAATTCGTTGTCTTTCTGGAACGCCACCAGCAGCGATTCGAACAGGCCGGTAATCTGTTCCTGCAACTGTTCGGTGCGCATCCGTACCAAGGTTGGGTTGTCTGGTAGCGCAAGGATATTGTTTTTCCATGTTTCAATAATTTTTTCTTTATTGTTTTGTAATATTTGAAACAAATGCGTACAGAGATTCTGATGTTGTGTCATGATAATATGTATTCTTTTTCAAGGGGGAGAAACAGGTCAATAATAAATAAGATACTCGATTTCAGAGTTAATGTCAATGCCCGCGCAAGCCATGCCTTGAAAGCCTTCTCGATGGCCTGTTGGATGTGAAACCCGAAAATGGCGTCGGAGAAATCCTCCACATCCCGCACCATCCTGCGGCAGGCTTTCAAATCATCGTTGGCCAACGCCAGCAAGGCACGAGCATGGTCGTGGCCGCTCATACACCACCTTGCCTTCCCGCACGGCTCGACAGACCACATGGTTGACACTGTTCTGCCAATGAGCAATTTCTGCGGGGGAAAACAGCAGGAAATCAAACGAGATGGGCATCCGTCCCATGATCGACCAGAAACGTGCCAACAAGCGTCTTCTTCCATGCTGGCGAATGGTTTCTTCCGAGGCCACCACCAGCAAATCCATATCCGAATCCTCGCGATCCTCCCCCCTGGCACGGGAACCAAACAGGATTACCCGTTCCGGGTCGGCCTCATGAACGATGCGGGTCACGGCCTCGTGCAACAATGCGTCGGAAGAAATCGGGGTTGATGCATCCATGGAGAACCTCGCATGTCGTGAGGGACATGGACTGTCTCCTGCCAACGGCGTGGAGATACCATTCCCGGTCGTGCTCATCTGAAACCGTACTGGGCAACAGGATGTGCTCAGCATGGATGATAGGTGCCAACCCCCCAATGGGCAAGCGAATCTTTTTCCTGTGTCCCATCATTAACTAAAATCGTTGACGCGCCCATAAATAAATTTTATATTTTAATTGCGTAGTCTTGTTTTGCATCACAATGGACAGGCACCGATGAGAAGCAGATGGCACTCACGATCTTCCCGCAGGTTGGGCTGGACGGGGCCTGCCTGCTGTATGCCATGGTCAACGCGGCCAAGGCGCTGCTCGTCCCGACCTTGAGCCTCCAGACCTTCGTCAACCGCTACCAGGTCTGCGAGCGGTGGCGGAAGATCATCGCCATCACCCCCCAGCCCCCTCAACTGCCTGGACCGCACCGGCTCCGGGCTGGACCTGCTGCCGAGGCTGGGGCAGCAGGTGGAGGATGCCTTCGGCCAGGCAAAAGTCACACATGAACTCTCACACAGGCGATATGCGCAACACAAAAATGAATGCTAACAAATTGCTGACATGTTGAAGTATAATGTAAAATTTTGTCTCCCTGGCGCGATTTGAACGCAAGGCCTACGGATTAGGAATCCATCCATAATAGCACTTTCCTGGCTCCCTTGAACGCTCATGAAATGCCCGAAACATGCAAAAAATATCTTGAAAATTGCAATATTATACATTATGCTTCATTGCATGTCGTTTCAAGGCAAATCACCAATTGCCAGCATCAAAAGGAACCCATAGAGGAACCCACGCGAAAGCAACGGATGCCACATGAGGAGTAACGGATATGGCGAGATTCACGGATCGATTTATTCAAAATTTGGAAATCAAGCCGCTAAGGTATGATGTGCGAGAAACGGACGGATTTGCCGTCCGGGTTGCTCCATCGGGAACCAAAACATGGCAGTTCATTTACACATTCCAGGGAAAAAAACGGCGCGTCAGTCTTGGGGTTTATCCCGGCATGGGGCTGAAAGAAGCCAAGGAGGCATGCGCGAAATTGCGGGCCAGCCTGGAACGGGGAGTGGATCCGGTCGAATGGCAGGAGGAACAGGAACGCAAGGCCGAAGAAAGCAAGCGCAAGGAAGAACAGACCGCGACCATTGTCCAACTGGTTGAGGAGTACATCGAACGATGGGCCAAGCCGCGCAAGCGCACATGGCCGGAAGATGCCCGGATGCTCCACAAGGACGTTGTTCCCCGATGGGGCAAGCGGAAGGCCAAGGATGTCACCAAGCGGGATATCATCACCCTCCTGGACGATCTGCAAGACCGGGGCGCGACCATCACCACGAACAGGACGTTTGCCTGCATCCGCAAGATGTTCAATTGGGCCGTAGAACGCGGGATCGTGGATGTCTCCCCGTGTGCGGGAATAAGGCCACCCGTCCAGGAGGTGCAACGGGAGCGTGTGCTTTCCCCTGACGAGATCCGGACCTTCTGGAACGGTCTGGACCAGGCGAGCATGTCCGATGGTTCCCGGCTGGCGTTGAAGCTGCAATTGCTCACCGCAACCCGCAAGGGGGAGGTGCTGGCCGCATCCTGGAATGACTTCGACCTTGCCGGGAAGATGTGGACCATCCCGGTGGACGAATCGAAGAACAAGATGGCGCACCGCGTTCCCCTCTCCGTGCAAGCCTTGGAGATCCTGGAACGTATCAAGGCCATTTCTGGGGACTCTCCTTGGCTATTCCCTTCCCGCGTGGCCGGCCAGCATGTGGCCGAAACCAGCGTTGATCATGCGGTGCGGCGGAACCAGGAGCAATTCGGCATCGGCCAGTTCACCCCCCATGACTTGAGACGCACGGCGGCCAGCCTGATGACCGGCATGGGGATTTCCCGTCTGGTGGTGTCCAAGATCCTCAACCACGTTGAACGTGGCGTGACGGCGGTTTGTGATCGGCACAGTTACGACGCTGAAAAGCGGGCCGCGCTCGATGCATGGGGCAAGCGGCTGCAAGCCATCGTCACGGGGCAGGCGGATGGCAACGTGGTCATGATGCCCGTGAGGAAGGCGGGCAGTTGATCGATTCCGTTTGCGTGGAGTTCCGTCAATGCCGTATACTTTGAACGTTACTTTCATTGAGGCACCCGGCTTCACCAAGCTGGTCCATGACTATCTGGACGATGCGGAATACGCGGCGCTGCAATGGTCCTTGGCGTTACACCCCTGCACTGGCGATGTCATCCCCGGAAGCGGGGGAATCCGCAAGATGCGTTGGGGAGTCCATGAGCGTGGGAAACGCGGTGGTGTCAGGGTGATCTACTATTGGGTGACCCAGAGAGGTGAAATTTGGTTGCTGACCATCTACGCCAAGAACGAAACGGACAATATCCCCGCCGGGGTGTTGAAACTGCTGAAACAGGAGATCGAAGAAATATGAGCAAACGCGATATCGGTCAGGAGTTGCTTGAAGGCGTCCGGGCCATCAAGGCCGGACAGGGAAAGTCCGTGACGGTGGATATTCCTGGTGACGTGAAGGAGATCCGGGGCCGCATGGAATTGTCCCAATCAGCCTTTGCCGGAATTCTTGGCGTCAGCGTCCGCACTGTCCAGGAATGGGAGCAAGGCAGGCGGAAACCTTCCGGGGCTGCTGCCTCTCTATTGAGGATTGCGCAACGCCACCCTGAAGCGTTGCTGGCCTGATCCCCGCCGGTTGGAGTAACGGCCATGCCGCATGTGAATGAGGTAAAATATCTTGGCGAATACCGTCTTTGGCTGGCATTTGACAACGGCGCTTCGGGAGAGGTGGAGCTTGAGCCGGAGCTGTGGGGGGAGATGTTCGCTCCCTTGCAGGACAAGACTGTTTTCGCCACGGTACATGTGGACCGGGAAATCGGCACCATCGTATGGGCCAACGGCGCGGACCTTGCGCCGGAATTCCTGATAGAGCGTTTGCGGCTGGCGATGTGAAGGAGATCCAGAGTCGCATGGGATTGTCATAATCCTCCTGTTCCGGATGCCTTCCGGGACCGCTGCTTCGTTGTTGTGGATTGCGCAACACCATCCCGAAGTATTGTTTGCATGCCCTGACCGGTTCAGACAAAGCCGGATACCTCCACCAGCCTTTGACGCATCCCCACGAAAAAATTGACACACCTTACGGACATGCTTGAACGTATTTGAACGCGCTTGAACGCTCTTGAACGCTCTTGAACGCGCTTGAAATAATCTTCGTATTTTTTTTTCAATGTAATAACGCTTCAGCATCATATTGCAGCATTTCGAAAGTGGATGATATCGTCCGGTCAGTGCGATGACCATTCACTTTTCAGGAGGAAAAAATGTTGCAGTCACGGGTGAAAGCTGGCGATCTTTGCAAACGGCTTGGTGGTATCAGCAATGCCACGTTGTGGCGCATGATCAAACGCGGAGTTATACCGCAACCAACAATTATCAATAATATCCGTTATTGGACCGAAAGTGAAATCGAGGAAGCTTTCCATGCTGCCATGAAAGGTCCGGGTCAATTCCCTGGGCAGGCGACTGGTTGACAGGGTCAGCCATGAACAACAACTCCCATCACGGGGATGGGGCCATGGACGAACGAAAAAGCCCGGCTGGCGGGCCGGGCGGGGGAAATGCATCATGCACGCATTATACCGCGCCAGACCCCCGTGGGCAACCCCCCACCCTGCCAGAAATCGAATCGGCGATGGCCGCAATCGATCCTGGATGCGACCGGCAAACCTGGTTCACCGTCGCTGCGGCACTCAAGGATGCGCTTGGCGACCAGGAGGGATTCCACCTGTTCGCCCATTGGAGCCGGGGCGGCGGATCGTACAACCCCGCCGACACCCGCGACACTTGGCGAAGCATCCGGGAGGGGGGCGGCATCGGCATCAAGTCGCTTTTCAAGCTGGCGCGTGATGCCGGGTGGCGGTGGGAATCGGAGCGATCCACCCCCCGGAATCGGGCCACGGCGCGACCGACACCCGCCAGACATGCACCCTCAACCGCTGACCACCAAGCAAAAGCACGATTGCGCGCCACCTGGAAGGCATCACTCCCGCTTGACCACCCTGGCGCGGAACCAGCCCGCCGCTACATGAAAGCGCGCGGCTTGGATGGGATCCTGGCCGATTTGCCGGGGCCGGAGGTGGTGCGGTGTCATCCCGCGTTGCCCTATTGGCAAGACGGGCGCGAGATCGGACGATTCCCGGCATTGGTGGCGGTCGTCCAAGACGTGACCGGGCGGGCCGTCTCCCTACACA